>CAYUAI010000031.1:0-40555 GCA_964442745.1 uncultured Chromatiales bacterium | reverse complement strand
ACTTGAATAAGATTTGTTACACTGTAGTGTATAAAACTAAGGACGAGCTAGGGCAAGTAAAATAACGGCATTAATTTTATAGGCGGCATTACGGTTACGCTCAGCACGGTGAGCAGCTCTCAGTTAATCAACGTCTTTTTTCTTCAGATGAAAATTTTTCATGGATCAGAAGCTTAGGTTATACTTAACAAAATATCAAGTGCTTAGAAACACCTAAGTTTAAAACGCTACGGGTATAGCAATCAACTGGCTGATTGGCGACGTGAATAGGCCGCGAACGGATTCGACGGACTCCAAAAAAGCATTCCCGGTCCTGTGGCATCTCAAACACCCGAACAACGTCAGATCGCACAACTGAACAAAGAAAACGAGCAGCTAATCCGTCAACTTGAAATGGCTAACGACTGCTTGAGCCTCCAAAAAAAGCCTTATCGATACTCGATTATTTGCGCAGTGGGAGCAATGCGTGAATATGGTTATTGAACAACGTCCTGATCGTTTGCCCATGAGTGTGGCTTGTCAAGCACTCGGACTCAACCGCAGTAGCGTCTATGAACGGCGCAAGCGCATGAATAATGATACGCCACCGAAACGATCACGCAAAACAGCCGTGCAACCCAGGGCGTTGAGTGGCCAAGAGCGTACACAGGTTATTGAGACACTGCGCAGTGAGCCCTATCGAGATCAACCACCGGCAGAGGTCTATCAATGCCTGCTTGAAGAAAATCAATACTTATGCTCCGTCAGCACGATGTATCGCTTGCTCCGTCAGGACGGTGAAAATGGTGAGCGACGGCCTCAACGTCCGGCTCAACATCACGCCATTCCACGTTTATTGGCTTATTGCCCCAATGAAGTTTGGACTTAGGATATCACCAAATTGCCGCTGATAAGCCGCAGTGTCTACCTGTCATTGTATGTCGTACTTGATCTGTACAGTCGGTTCGTTGTAGCCTGGATGCTATCAGTGAAGGAAAATAGCGCCTTATCTACGCAATTAATGAACGAGGCCACCACACGTTACGGTATCACGCAAGGGCAACTGACGGTGCATCAAGACCGAGGTTCACCGATGACAGCCCATGGATACCTGGAGAACATGAAGGAGCTGGATATCATTTGCAGTCACAGTCGGCCACGGGTGAGCAGTGACAACCCCTTTAGTGAAAGTCAGTTCAAAACACAAAAGTACCAGCCAGATTATCCAGGACGGTTCGAGAGTATGACGCAGGCCCGACAATGGTGTGAAGACTATTTCGATTGGTATAACGTTAAACATCACCACAGTGGTTTAGCGGGATTTACGCCAGAACAAGTGTTTACCGGTCATTACCATGAAGTGGCAAGGCAGAAGCAACAGGTGTTGGATGCGCGCTTTGAGAAAAACCCAGAACGTTTTGTCCAAGGCCGACCACACGGTAAATTACCCCCTAAGTTTGTCGCTATCAACCCCATTGCTAGCGAAGCAGACGACCGTTCAGCGCCCAGTGATTGCGTGAACTTTCCGACGCTAACGGCGGCAGGTTATGCCAGCGGGGAAACAGCGACAAAAAACAGAGTATCGCTTAATGATAGATAACATTCTCGATACTCAGGTGACAAATAGATGTTAATTATTAAATAGCTGTCCATATGAGGTTGACACGTTCCGCATGCAATGCTGCATAAAAGAAGACCAGCTTATTCAATAGAAGAATTAAAAAATACGATAAAGGGCAGAGGCTAAAAAATCGTAGACACAAACGCTACTTACGAAAAACGAATATTCCCAATAAATCTCAAAACAACCCAAATCCCATCTTATTTTTAGGTTTTAGTGTCATGCGATATTTAGGTTATTCGGTAGAGTTGCATTTGTATTAAAGTCATCTCTCCATGTCATAGAAAAAACCATCATAAATAAAAGCACTGGATATTGCCCTACAATCTTTTTCACTAACACCCGCACGGCGTAAACTATTGTCCCACTGGTTTTGTACTACCATCAAAATATTATCTATTATTGTTTCAGCTTCATCTTTTGATAAAAGGAAGCGTTCACAGCCAGTTAAAAGATTGGCCTTTTTAGCTGACCTGTCGAAAGTTCCGCAAGCCATCGCCAAATGCCTGTCATCAAGTGCAATAGTCGGGGTGGGGGTTAGATCATAGGCAGGGCTTAAACGCCAGCCCTTATCTTTTGCCAGAATTGCATGGTTTCTTGGATGGTCATCAAGATTTGATACCACAGCGTTAAAGCACATGCGCCCATATAATTCACGTAAATCTGCTTCGGGGCTTGCACTGGCTCGACGAATTTCATCGGCAAGCAGCAGATAAGACCAACCAGCTTTCACCGCTGGACTTTCTTCGGATTTGAATAAGGTTAATGCACTCACCATGCGATGGCGGCGATAACCATTATCGGTGTCATCCCGATCAAAACGGCGTACCAGCAATACATCCTGCCCAGCCACGCTTGTTGTTTTGCTATCGGCAACATTAAGTCCGCATGCTTTGGCCAGCTCTAAAAACGCATGTTCTACACGCGGCTGGTTCCATTTGTCTTGAGGGCTTGAGAATTTGGCAATCCACAGGCTGTTATTATCTTCGACGACTGCTTTTGGGCGAGCGCCACCCATTGATGTTCCGTCTAAAAGCAGTTCTTGGATTTGTTTGGCATCATTTTGATCTTCGCTTTTATCAACAAAAAGGGTGGCATCGTCATTAATGATGGCTTCCGCCATTTCTTGAAGTCTTTCCAGATCAAGCGTTCGATTGAATTTTCTTCGTGGGGCTGGTGGCTCAACATTTAGCCCAAAGGCTAATGCTCCCGCCCGATCATCAGGGCTATTCAATAAATAATCAAAGTCATCTAACACGGTTTTACCCGCATGACGTTCAATAACGCACCTGCCCCAATAATCTGGCATAGCATCTCGAATAGCACCAAAGAAACCACCCATTCTGGCTGTTTCATAATTTTGAGGGCTAAGTTTAAGTTCAACAGGATCAAGCTCTACAGCGTCTTTGCGTTCCATGTATCGCTTACCATAGACGAACTCACCAATTTTTTCGCCGTCTCTGGTTCTGGATATGCGGAAACGTCCTGCTGTAACAAAATCTGTTTCATTTGGGGGGGCGATATAAACATAGCATTCACGATTAGAAGTCATTATCTAATGCCTTTCTGCGTTTTGCCGCTGTTTTGGGCGCATGGGCTTTTTCCAGTGTTTTGCCTTCAATGTCATTATCAGGATTGCCCACATCTTTCATATCATCGATAAGCCCCAAAGCCCAAAGTGCCCCAAGATAAGAGGCAACGGCAGTTGTTCGCTTGCCTTTCTCTATATCTGACATGACATAGCGTGATATACCAACACGTTCAGCCAAGTCCTCAAGCCGCATTTTACGGCGTAGGCGAGCGGTACGGATATTTCTTCCCAGTCGTAGCAGGGTTTTTTCTACTGCGGCTGGCGGTGCCTTGGCGGCTTTGCTGGTTCTTGCCATGTTTGTTCCTATGTTTCATTGAATCCACTTAAAATAGTAATATGTTGGCTCAATTCAACATATCACCCATGTGTAGGAAGAGTCAATATAATAATTCCCTTGTGTTGAATTGAGTCAACATATACAATCTATATGTTGATTGAATAAAACAAATTATTATTTGAAAGTGTATTTCTTGTAATTGAGGTTTCTTTTATTACAGAGCTTTTAGATTAAAACCTAGGTTATATCTGGGTTATAATAATTTGTTTTGTAACGCCTCTTGCTACATCACCAGAAAATCAAAGATTTTAGGCAAATTCAGCAAGGGGGAGTAAGTTGGAATTAATGTACAAACTATAGGAAACACAAGTATGTCATCTGGCTCTATTGCCGATCAGACAAGGCGCAGAAGGACTTTTGCTATCATCTCGCATCCTGATGCGGGAAAAACCACCTTGACTGAGAAGTTGTTACTGTTCGGTGGTGCCATTCAGCTGGCAGGGACCGTCAAAGGGCGTAAAGCCGCCCGGCATGCCACTTCCGATTGGATGGAGTTGGAAAAACAGCGCGGTATTTCAGTGACATCGTCGGTGATGCAGTTTCCGTATGCCGATCATATTATGAATCTACTGGATACACCGGGTCATGAGGATTTTTCGGAAGATACCTATCGGACATTAACTGCGGTTGATTCGGCGCTGATGGTGATTGACTGTGCTAAAGGGGTCGAAGGGCGAACCATTAAATTGATGGAAGTTTGCCGGTTACGGGATACGCCAATTATTACCTTCATTAATAAATTAGATCGTGAGGGACGTGACCCCATTGACTTAATTGATGAAGTGGAAGCGATCTTAAAAATTCAATGCAGCCCGGTGACGTGGCCCATTGGTATGGGGAAAGGTTTTAAGGGGGTATTTAATTTACACGAAAATACGGTGCATCTTTTTAGCCCAAGTCATGGTGGTAAAGTGCAGCAAGGGGAAATTATCCAGGGCTTGGATAATCCCCGTTTAGATGAGTTGTTAGGTCCGCTTGCACAAGAGCTACGCGAGGAAATTGAGTTGGTACAAGGGGCCAGCCATCCGTTCGATTTAGCGGCCTTTAAGTCGGGCAAATTGACACCAGTATTTTTCGGGTCAGCGATTAATAATTTCGGGGTCAAAGAATTATTGGATGCCTTTGCGCAATATGCGCCGCCTCCGCAACCGCGGCCCACACAGCATCGGGAAGTGAAAGCCGAAGAAGAAGCCTTTTCTGGGTTTGTTTTTAAAATCCAAGCCAACATGGACCCACAGCATCGTGATCGCATTGCTTTTTTGCGTATCTGTTCTGGCGTGTATAAAAAAGGACATAAAATACGTCATGTGCGCCTCGGGCGAGATGTGCAAATTGCCAATGCGCTGACTTTCATGGCGCAAGATCGGGAACATGTGGAAGAAGCTTATCCTGGGGATATTATCGGTTTGCACAACCATGGTACTATTCAAATTGGGGATACTTTTACACAAAGTGAAGATCTAAAGTTTACCGGTATTCCCCATTTTGCTCCGGAATTGTTTCGTCGTGCCCGACTCAAAGATCCATTGCGTACTAAAGCGTTATTAAAAGGTTTAGAGCAGCTCAGCGAGGAGGGGGCCACTCAGTTATTTAAGCCTCTTAACAATAATGATTTAATTTTGGGAGCCGTCGGTATTTTGCAGTTTGATGTGGTCGCTCATCGTCTGAAAAATGAATACAATGTGGAATGTATTTTCGAGTCGGTCAATGTGGCCACCGCTCGATGGGTTGAATGCAGTGATGTAAAACGCTTAGAAGAATTTAAGCGTAAAGCGGCTGATAATTTAGCCTTAGATGTCGGGGGAGAGTTGACATATATTGCCCCGACGCGTGTCAATTTAACTTTAACTGAAGAGCGTTGGCCGGATATTCAGTTTTTGCAGACTAGAGAGCATTAATTCATTCCTAACCACGTACTGCCTTGGATCGATTCACATTGCCATTTGGATTTTCCAGCATTTGATGTGGACCGTGAGCAAGTGATTCGCCGCTGCTCACAGCAGGGTATGATGGCGATGTTGGTGCCTGGTGTTAAAGCAAGCACTTGGCCGGCGCTGCGTCAGTTGGTGGAAGGACAACCACGATTGTATCGAGCGGTGGGGCTTCATCCCTTGTTTATTGAGCAGCATCAATGGGCTGATTTACTCAAACTGGAACAAGAGATTGCCGAGTTTCGTCCGGTGGCCATTGGTGAAATTGGTCTGGATTATTATTTGAAAGCGTTGGATCGATTACGGCAGCGCGAGTTTTTTGACGCGCAATTAGACATCGCTCAACAAGCTAAACTGCCGGTAATTTTACATGTGCGTAAAGCTCATGATGATGTATTACAGGCGTTGCGGCGTCGGTCGTTGCTTGGCGGGGTGGTGCATGCGTTTAATGGCAGTTGGCCGCAGGCGACTCAATATCTTGACTTGGGGTTTAAATTAGGGTTCGGCGGAGTGGTTACTCATGAGAAAGCCCGGCATATCCGTCAATTAGCACAAAAATTACCCTTGGCTGCCATGGTGCTAGAAACAGATGCCCCCGATATGTCGCCGAGCTGGGGGGTGGGTCAGAGAAATTCACCGGAAAATATTCCACGCATCGGACAAACCTTAGCCGAATTGACTCAGTCATCGTTAGCCACGATTGCCTTGGCAACGACCACTAATGTACAAGCTATTTTCAGTTTATCCTGACCTGCTCATACTCAGCCCAACCATAAATTTTACTTTATGGTTGGGCTGAGTATGTATTGATTGTTATTGAACGTTGGATTTTTGTTTACTTTTTTCTTTATTCACCATTTTGATGCTAATGACAATGGGCAATACCACGACGGCTAAAATAGAGGCAATCACTAGTACATTATCAGAAAGCATCTCCATCGAGGCTACTTGTATCAGCAGTAAAATAACAACAAGCGTGCCTACACTATAAATTAATAAGCGTTGTACGTCCTTCATAATAACTTGTCTCACCATAAGTTAAGCGGGTTGAATTCTGTCTCTAAGATAGGGCTGTTCGTGGTTTAATTTCCAGAAAACCTTTGATTCCAAAAGGTTTTAAACGTTACGTCATTGCCCTATAACAGATATATACTATATAAGTAAGTAGATTGTACTTTAGTTTGATCCGTGGGAGAAATACTATGTATAAAGATAATAACCTAGTAAAGCCACTTGACCGCATTATTCGTACGACATTAGGTGGGTTAATTTTGGCCTACGCCTATTTTATTCCGATGCACATTTTAGAGTTTGCATTATTACATGTGGTGACTTGTTATATTTGGACAACAGCCATGCTGGGATGGGATCCTTTTTATGCGATTGTTAATCTGATATGGGAGAAATATAAAGCGCGTTTGGTGGATAATGGGCGTTTTTAGTATATTTTACATAAAACGATAGTGGATAAGGAATGGGGGCCGGTGATTTTTGTCTACTGACACCAGGCTGTCAGTTGTCATGTTGTACAATTCAAATCATCTCATCAACAATCACCATTTTTATATTTTAAAGGAGTTTAGCTGAGGTGTTCACTTTTAAATGACGATCCCTAATCATAGCGAAGCCTAGTCGCAGACATGCGTCGGGCAGATCGATTATTTCAAATTATTCAATATTTAAGAACTCGCCAGGTAACGACAGCTAAATGGTTAGCTGAGCAATTGGAAGTGTCGGAAAGAACCATTTATCGTGATATGCGCGATTTAATGGCGACCGGGGTGCATATTGAGGGGGAGGCGGGTATTGGCTATGCGCTGCGGTATGGCTACGATTTACCGCCCTTGATGTTTAACCAAGAAGAATTAACGGCATTGGTTTTAGGAGCGAGTCTGGTGAGCAGTTGGGCTGACGTGGGTTTAGCGAAAGCGGCAGATCAAGCCATGCGCAAAATAGAATCGGTATTACCTACCGAGTTAAGCCAATATTTGAGTACCGTGAGCTTATTTTCGCCGGCCACTCAGATTTCCACGAAAGTGGCGGATATGATGAGTGTACTAAGAGACGCGATCAATAAAAAACAAAAAATTAACATGACGTATCAGCGAGCGGATGGGGTACTAAGTCAACGAGTTGTTTGGCCTTTAGGTTTGTTTTTCTGGCGCTCAGTGTGGGTGTTAGGTGCCTGGTGTGAAAGTCGCGATGATTTTCGTCACTTTCGCTTAGATCGAATTGTCGATCAGCAGATCAGCGAAGTGCATTACCCGCTGACCCGAGGCCGCACGTTATCTGATTTAATTGCCAGAGTGAAACAAGCAACCGAGGACTAATTGGGTAGGGAATGGGCACACAATAACTTCCCGGTTTCGCCTCCTATCTTCCGCTTGTCTTCGCCCGTTCTTCCATCACAAAAGCTCGAAATAGAACGACTATTCCTGCATTTTTGTTCACTCAGAACGAACGAATACAAACCCAATCTGGGCGCCAAGCAGGGAAGTTATTACATGCCTATTCCTAAGGGGACTGCTTTGCTTATGCCTGTCGGTTTGTTTTATAACTTTTCCGGGATAAAAAAGAAATCACCCGATTCATGCCCTGCATGCCGAATCGGAGCGTATTGCGGTTTTTGTTCCATACCGAGGGCTAATGAAGCCGCTGATACATTTTGAGCAATTTCTCGGAACAGCGTATGCCCTTCTAAGATTGAATCATTATTCTGTAACGCTGCTAGAAAGGCGCTCGCAAAAACCGAATGATTGCCGTCTCCTCCGGTGTCTAATACCGGTTCAAGTCCGCCTGAGGTAAGTACGGTACGAGAGCGAACTTTGGACATGATCTTTAACCATTTGGTACGTAGTGCCCCTGATGTCATGTTAGGCACCCGTGCTAAGGAGGTGCGTGATAAGGTACCTGAATAACAAGAGTCGGCAATTACGATCACATGTTTTGCTTGCATGCTATTAATGATATCGGTTAATGCGATGTTTGAAATCCACTCGGCACTATTATCTATTTCTGCATCAACAGGTAACCAGTGTCCCCGGTCGTTGACTCGATCTAATTGTCCGTGGCCAGCATAATAAATTAACAAATTATCACCGCTGGTTAACTTGCGCATAAAGGTATTTAGCAAGGTTAAGATTTGTCGACGATTGGCATTAAGCAGGAGGGCTGTTTTGAATCCATATTTTTCTCGTAATATTTTTTCTACGGATTTTGCATCCTGGGTGGCACTTTCTAACTTTGGCAAATTTTGATAGTTGTCATTGCCAATCACTAGGCCGTAATAGTTGCCAAACTGGCTATCTTTACGGGCAATAAAACTCTCGATTTCTGGGGTGGGTTCTGCCGTTTGGATGGGTTGGCCATTGACCAATAGAACAAACTCTAAGGCCGTTTTTTTTGATTGTTTGTCAATGGCGATGACTTTCACCGAGGTTTCTGCTTTATCGATAGAAATTATTGATCGAAATAGACCGCTTTGCCGTAAAATTTCTGTCTTATTATTAACTTTTAATGTTAATAAGCCGGCTGGGGCAATGATTTTTCCAATAATTTCTTGTTCGTTGGCCATGGGCCGCAAGTGAGCGGTAGGGATACTGCGGGTCAGCATCATCGGCGGATCAATGATTTCAATGGTCGGGCCGGGTAAATTCATGGCGACTGTATTTTCGCTTTGAAATGCCGCTAATTGGCGACGTTGTTTATCAACCGTAGTTTGTAATCTTACAACGGCTAATTGTTTGGCGGATATTTCTTGTTTGCGTGCTTTCAGTAAGCGGGCAAGTTGGCCTAATAGTTTGTTATTTTGTGGCGTTTTCTGTTGCTGTTTTAGGTCATCCATTTCCCGTTGGGTTTGTTGCATGGCTTGTTCAGTGTCTTTGACTTCTTGTTGTTGGCGTTTGATTTTTTGTTGTGTTTTGTTTAGTTGAGTTTCTAGTGCCTCAATCTTTTTTTGTTTTTCAGTGAGTGCGGCTTCCAGTCCTGTCACGGCAGATTGTAATTCAGAGACTTCACTGCTGAGTCCGGCAACGGCTTGTTTTATATCTTCTTGGTGGCGTGCTTCGAGGCTTGATGCAAATTGCAGGTCATCACTGGTCTCTACGCCTGAGGCGGCTCGATAATAATTGAGTGCTTGGGTCAAATCCTTTTCGACACCGAGCCCTTTTTCATAGAGGTATCCTAGATTAATTTGGGCGCGAGCGAGTTTTTGGTCGGCGGCTTTTTGGTACCATTGGGCCGCGACTTGGTAATCGGGAGAAAGGCCCAGTCCTTTTTCGTAAATTTCTCCCACATATACTTGGGCATTGGCATCACCTTCTTTGGCCATCGGTAACCAAACCCGTAGCGCGGATGCATAATTGGCATGATCAAAGGCAACATACTCCCCGCCACGAATTTCGCAGTCAATCGCATTGGTTTTGATGGGGCGGCGTGGTGATAGATAGGTCATTTGTCCGAGTTTTCTGACTTGTCCAGGTAACAGGCAATCGACAATCATTAACTTATCCGGGTTTTGAACCATTTGACTGTCATCCAGTACCAATTGACTCGGATCAAATATTTGTTTTGAGGATGAGCAAGCGGCGACAAGTAATATGGATAAAGCCCATAGTAAGCGCTTGCCGGATGTAAACAGAAAAACCATGAGCCGACCTATGAAAAAATTAGCGAGTATATCTGTGTGATGTTTTGTGTTTCTTGACCGTTTAGTATTGTGCCGCATAATGTGATTTGATCGATTAAAAAATAAACAATCGGGTGCAGTTCACACTTGCATCCGTTGGATCTCACCTGTATCGTATGGCCTGGATACTCGCCAAGCCGAGCTGGCCGACAATGAGGCAGTGTGAATTGCAACCAAACATTGTCGTATTTTAACACCCTTCTTTAAAGGTGAGGCTATGGATAGTTTCGCCACCCCAAGTGCATTGTAAGGATTATAGTATAATGCAAGCCACCCACATATGATATCTTATGTAGCTGTTTTTACATATGATATGGCGATATGTTTTTCTCAGTTTATTGATGTCGATGAGTGCAAAAAGCGTTAGCTAGATCAAAAAATGCACTTTTTGCTATGGTTTTTGCTATAGTGTTGCGGTTAACAGCGATGGTCGTAGGGGGGTGGGCGTTGTCTATAACGAGCGGCATAAGGTATAGAAAAGGTCTAATCAACTCATATTGTTTCAGGTGCGTCTCGAAAGTTAATCATGATGGAAACTGTCGGATTCATCGTTTTCTATGGATGGTGTTTTTTTAGTTAAACAACGAATATAGATTGGGTATTTTTGAGGGAGATGTCGATTTGAAGTTCACAACAATGTTGTTCATGTTATGTGGACAATCCATAAAAAATAGAAGCTGTGTTATTACAACATTTTCTTGGCTGGTTTTTTCAAGCCCCACCTTAATTTCCACGGTTAATGCTGCCGTATTAGGCGTGGAGGCGGTTGACACGGCAAGCTCAGGTGAGTTAGTTACTTTTAATATTTCGGTGACGAATGACTCAAATAATGCCATTGAGCTGGCTATACTGACGGCCCAGTTGATATCGGCGGCGAACGTTGCCTCCATTCAGGCGGATCAAGGGACTTGTAGCCTTGCCTCTGCCTCTTGTGATCTCGGCACGATTGAGGCCAATGAGAAAGCGGAGGTAACCGTCGATGTATACCCCCAGCTTGCCGAGGGTGTGTTTCAGCAAGATTTTACGAGTATATTTGATCTTCAAGGCTTTCAACGAGATAGCTTGAATGATGAGAAAAACATCAATGTAAAACAAACGAGTACGGTAGTGGTAACGGCGATCGCGACCAGTATTACGGCGGGTATCAACATCAAAGAAGGGGAGGTTGGCGATGCCCGGTTTATTGTGAAACTCAATGCGCCAGCAGCCTCCAATGGTATGACCATTAATTTTGAGGTAAGTGGTAGCGCGACCGAAGGGGGCGACTATAGCGATTTAGGTCGCTCTATCACTATCCCTGCAGGGCAAACCGAAGCGGTTATCTTATTTCAAGTGGTTGACGACAGTGAAAAAGAAGAGAACGAAACGGTGATTGTGAACTTGCAAGCTGGGGATACTTACCAACGGCTTGAACCCCAAATGGCCACCTTTACCATTGAAGACAACGATGCGAGTGATGCGGTGGGATTTCAGCAAGGTGAGTACCAGTTTGAAGAAAATTCGGGGCAAGTGACCATTCCGGTGGATCGCATAGGCAATGCGGATCAGGCTGTTTCGGTTGCATTTAGCATTGAGGCGGGTACTGTCTCGGTGGGTGACGACGTTGTTTTTAGCAACGGGATATTGAATTGGGCCGCTGGCGAACTCGGCCCCAAAAATATTAATTTTACGTTGCAAAACGATGACCTCGATGAGGGAGATGAGTCTTTTAGGATTCTGTTAAGTAACCCCGAGGGGACGGTTATTAATGCGGATAAAACAACCATTGTGATTAAGGGCAGGGCGCGACCTCGCTCCACCGACTCTATTCCCCAGTTTGATAAAATTTCTGGCGCCGAACTTCGCACTTTACATTTGAATGCAAAGCAGAATCTGTCGATCAAGTTGCGTGATGGCGGAGGACAAGTACTTGTCAATCGAGCTGTTGTCTGGTCGCTCAATGAGGAAGCCATCGATCGTGGTGGGCGATTTTTCACTGAAAATACAGATATAGATACCACTTCCGATGATGTGACGGTGATGACTGATGACCAAGGCATTGCCTCCATTAAATTAAAAACCGGTGGGGCTCCGGGTTCATACGAAGTAACGGCGACGCTGAGCGATGATGAGTCAGCGCCTAAGACGGTATTCAAACTGGCGGTTGGACTGGAAAATATTGCGCCTGCCGGTACCCCCGCCGCCGCTTTGGCAAAAACCGTAGATACGGTGTGCCCACAACTCAAAGGCAATGAAGAAAAACTCAACGCCAATGAAAAAGACTTACTTAATTTATGCACAGAGATTGTGGTGGCCTCCGGAAATAATCAAGACTCAGAGGCAAATAAAGCTTTATCTGAGATGTCCCCTGAAGAGGTGGCTGTGACTCGGTTAATTAGCCAGAATGTGACCTTGCAGCAATTGGGTAACATTACTTCCCGGTTGGCCGCACTACGTAGCGGAGTTCGAGGGGTATCAATGAATCAATTATCCTTTCGACTCAATGGCAAATATATACCGTCTCAGTTGTACTCGTATTTATTGCCCGCCTCGGCATTAGCGGCGAGCGATGGGTTGTCAGCATCGGAGCCTGATGGGGGTCTTTTAGATAACCGCTTGGGCGTTTTTGTCAATGGCAGCATTAACGCGGGTGAAAAAAGTGAAACCGACCGGGAAGATGGTTTTAAGTTTGATAACTATGGATTGACATTTGGAGCGGATTATCGAGTTAAACCTGACGTGGTAATAGGTGGCGCACTCGGCGTGTCTCGCAGTGGTGTGGATATCAGCAGTGATGGCGGTGAATTAGAGGCCAATGGTTTCAGTTTAGCGGTCTATGGGACGTATTATTATTCAGAAAAAATTTATATTGATGGTATCATCAGTGCGGGTCGGAATGATTATGAGATGTCACGGGGTATCAAATACAAATATAAATATCAATATGAACGTCGATTGCCGGACGGCAATATCGAGATAGTGGATGTGAATGTGGATGTGAATCGCACCGCAGATAGCCAAACGGATAGCAATCAAAAAGGCCTAAGTTTCGGGGCGGGTTATGAGTTTTTTCGTGATAAAAATCAATCGGCCAATCTTTTTGGGCGGTTGGAATACGTCACGTACAAGATCGATGCTTTTAGCGAGACAGGGGCGCAGGGCTTAGATGTTAACATCAATTCACAAAGTGCGAATTCACTCATTAGTTCGATCGGTGGACAAGCGCAGTCGGTGCAAACTTTGTCATGGGGGGTGGTATTACCTTTAGTTTGGTTGTCTTGGGAGCACGAATACAAAGCCAACGATAACAAAATCGAAGGCAGTTTTGTGAATGATCCTAATCAAAACCAGTTTAGTTTTGCAACCGATGCACCGGATCGAAACTTTTTTTCCGCCGGTGCGGGCGCCAGTTTTGTGCTCCCCTTTGGTTTATCCGCTTATGCCCGCTATGAAGTGTTGTTAGCTAAGCGAAATTATACAGACAGAACATTATCCTTTGGTGCGCGCTACGAGCTGAATTTTTAATCGGTTTGAGCCGCCGTTTTGAAAGAGTGACTAAGTATCCTAAAGTACGGGGGGATGGTTTATTTCTAGCCAGTAGCGTCCCATTTGTCGCACCATGTCATTAAACTCTTTAAAATCGACGGGTTTACGAATAAAACTATTTGCGCCGAAATCATAGCTGCTAATCACATCCCTGCTTTCTCCCGATGAGGTTAAAATGATCACTAATAGGCGTTGCGTTCTTGCGTCAGATCGCAAGCGTCTGAGTACTTCTAAGCCATTTATTTTGGGTAAATTCAAATCCAACAAAACTAAGGCAGGTAGTGGCAGGCTATGATGGCTGTCTTGTTGTTCTTCAGGTAAGAGTAATGCGAGGGCCTCAACTCCATCACGCGCCACTTTGACGTCATTTTTAATGTTGTTTTTTCTCAGCGCACGTAAGGTGAGTGCTTCGTCATCCGGGTTATCTTCAACAAGCAAGATGTATTGTTCATTCAATATTCAACAAGTCCTTTTAGTTGATAATGAGAGCTTAGGAGCGGGCATGACAGTACCGAAATATCGTTGAAAAACTAGCGAGTATTGATATGTTGCTCGTGTCGCCTTGGCCATTCAGTGGTTTCGGATAACGCCTCGCCAAATTAATGCTCCCTGATGTCCAAACTGGGCATCATGTTAGTCGCTTAATGATGTTGTTGCTAGTTTTTTTTAGGGTGTATGGATTTAATCGTTTAAATTTTGCAAAATTGTATAAATGTGCCTCAAACTTGTATTGCTAGAAAGATATTCTTATGGCGGTCATTGATTGCCTTTCCTCCGTCAATCATCGGGATCATGGATTAATTCATTAGCGATATGAGTGAAATCTCTCCTTCGTGCATGGACAGCGCTCCTTGGGATGAGTAGAATCTTGCTCCAGTAAAGTTTAGTCTGAGTCCAGTTGGTATCAATCATCTGCTATTTGCTTAAGCTGGATGGCTAGCTTTAAAAATAGACAATAAAACTGGATAGATATGGAGAGGTAATTTGAGAAAACCTGCGTTACTTGCCTTGGCGGATGGAAATCTCTTTTGGGGAGAATCAATTGGCTGCCAAGGCCAAACCGTTGGTGAAGTTGTCTTCAATACGGCAATGACGGGTTACCAAGAAATAATGACAGACCCTTCTTACACTCAACAAATTGTCACGTTGACCTATCCTCATATCGGTAACGTCGGTGTGAATGAGGAGGATAATGAGTCTGCCTCGATGGCGGTTAGTGGTTTGGTTGTCAGAGATCTTCCTGTGTTGGCGAGCAATTGGCGATCACAACAATCTTTAGATGCGTATTTGTTAGCGCAGCAAGTGGTGGCGATTGCCGGTATTGATACGCGGCGTTTAACCCGACTTTTGAGAGAAAAAGGACTGCAAAATGGCTGCATTGTGGCCGCTGATACGATTGATGTAGACCAGGCGATTGCCGCGGCTAATGCCTTTCCTGGATTAGCAGGCATGGACTTAGCCAAACAAGTGACCGCTACCGAGCCCTATGTTTGGCGAGAAGGTGTTTGGCATCTTGAACATGGATATCGACAGTCGGCGATTGAGCCTTATGATACTTTGCATGTGGTCGCTTATGATTTTGGCGTAAAGCGAAATATTCTGCGTTTGTTGGCCGATCGTGCTCATAAGGTGACGGTCGTCCCCGCAACGACACCGGCTGAAGCGGTATTACGGCAAAATCCGGATGGTGTTTTTTTGTCTAATGGACCTGGCGATCCCGCACCGTGCGAGTATGCCATTGCGGCGATTCAGACATTTTTAGCGCATAAAATACCATTATTTGGTATTTGCTTAGGCCATCAATTACTTGGACTCGCTGGTGGTGCCACGTCAGAAAAAATGAAATTTGGACATCATGGTGCGAATCATCCTGTGCAAGAGTTGGCCACTGGCAGGGTGATGATTACCAGCCAGAATCACGGGTTTGCGATTAGCGAAGGCTCGTTGCCAAGCCATGTTATGGCGACCCACCGTTCTTTGTTTGATGGTTCGCTCCAGGGCATACAATTTATTGATCGTCCGGCGTTCGGTTTTCAGGGGCATCCCGAAGCGAGTCCAGGGCCGCACGATATTGATATGTTATTTGATCAATTTATTGCTTCAATGAAACACCATAAGCTGACATTGGGTAGTTTAGCGTTTGAAAATCGCGATGAGAATTGATTTCACCAGGGGTTTTCTGAAGGAGGCAACACTTGTTGTATGGCCGACTGACGAAAAATTTCTGTGGAATCCAGGTCTCAAATGAGATTAAATGATAGGCGGCTCAATGTTAGCATAAGCAATAGTTTTTCAGTTTCTGTCATTAGCACCATAAAATTCTGCCACCGTTGCATCTACGATGGCAGCCGCTAGGTTAAGAATTTAAGTCTAACAACTCATGCCAAAACGTACTGATATAAAAAGCATTTTAATTATTGGCGCCGGACCTATTGTGATTGGTCAGGCCTGTGAATTCGACTACTCCGGCGCACAAGCCTGTAAGGCACTGCGTGAAGAAGGTTATCGGGTGGTGTTAGTGAATTCAAATCCGGCGACCATTATGACCGATCCGCTGATGGCGGATGCCACCTATATTGAGCCCATTCACTGGAAAACCGTCGCAAAAATCATTGAACAAGAACGACCGGATGCTATTTTGCCCACCATGGGTGGGCAAACCGCCTTAAATTGTGCCTTGGATTTAGCGCGGGAGGGGGTGTTAGAGGCGTTTAATATTGAACTGATTGGTGCTTCCCAAGAGGCCATTGATAAAGCCGAAGACCGAGATCGTTTCCGCACCGCCATGGCTAACATTGGTTTAGCCACGCCTCGTTCACATATCGCTCATAATATGGAGGAAGCTGAACAGGCTCAGGGGCTAGTGGGTTACCCATCCATTATACGACCCTCTTTTACCATGGGTGGCAGCGGGGGAGGCATTGCTTATAATCATGAAGAGTTTGTGGCGATCTGTGAACGTGGTCTTGATCTATCACCGACCAATGAATTATTAATCGAAGAATCTGTCCTGGGTTGGAAAGAATTTGAAATGGAAGTGGTTCGAGACTGCAAAGATAATTGCATTATCGTTTGTTCCATTGAAAATTTTGATCCTATGGGGGTGCATACGGGCGATTCAATTACTGTCGCACCCGCGCAAACCCTGACGGATAAAGAATATCAGGTGATGCGTAATGCATCGATTGCGGTGTTGCGTGAAATCGGCGTGGATACCGGAGGATCCAATGTGCAATTTGGGATCAATCCGGAGAATGGCAGTATGGTGATCATCGAGATGAATCCGCGCGTTTCCCGTTCTTCTGCGCTGGCCTCAAAAGCCACCGGTTTTCCCATTGCGAAAATCGCCGCTAAACTGGCTATCGGTTATACGCTTGATGAGTTACAAAACGAAATTACTGGCGGTGCCACACCGGCCTCCTTTGAGCCAAGCATTGATTATGTGGTCACCAAAATTCCTCGGTTTACCTTTGAAAAATTTCCGGCAGCGGATGCGACGCTAACCACCCAAATGAAATCGGTGGGTGAAGTGATGGCCATGGGTCGTACCTTTCAGGAGTCATTACAAAAAGCGCTAAGAGGTCTGGAGACGGGCAACGATGGATTTAATGAGAAGTTACCGGCGGAAGCGAAAGACGTTAAAGAGCGTATCAAACAGCAATTGGCTGTGCCAGGCGCGGATCGTTTGTGGTTTATTGCGGAAGGTTTACGTTATGGATTTAGCATTAAAGATATCTATGATCTGTCGCGGATTGATCCATGGTTTTTAACCCAGATTAGCGATATTGTAGAGACCGAACGCTGGTTGCGAACACAATCATTAAGCACCATTGATGGTGCCACGATGAAGCAATTGAAGCGTCAGGGGTTTGCCGATAAACGTATGGCAACGTTATTAGACGTTGAAGAAAAAGCGGTCCGTACCCATCGCCATCACTTAGGTATCCGTCCGGTATATAAACGCGTCGATTCTTGCGCCGCCGAATTTAGTACGCCAACCGCCTATATGTATTCCACCTATGAAGAGGAATGTGAGGCGCGACCTAGCGTCCACAAAAAGGTGATTGTACTCGGCGGCGGTCCCAATCGCGTGGGGCAAGGGATTGAATTTGATTATTGTTGCGTGCATGCCGCGCTGGCTTTGCGCGAAGATGGTTATGAAACCATTATGATTAATTGTAATCCGGAAACCGTATCCACCGATTACGACACGTCCGACAGGTTGTATTTTGAGCCATTGACGTTGGAAGATGTACTTGAAGTCATTCACATTGAACAACCGGATGGCGTCATTATTCAGTATGGCGGACAAACGCCATTACGTTTAGCTAAAGCATTGGAAGCGGCGGGCGCCCCCATTATCGGTACCTCACCGGATTGTATTGACTTGGCTGAAGATCGAGAACGTTTTCAACAGATGATCAACAAGCTCAAGCTTAAACAGCCCCCTAATCGCACCGCACGCAGTACTGAAGAAGCGGTGCAATCGGCTGAAACATTAGGGTTTCCTTTGGTGGTGAGGCCTTCTTATGTGTTAGGGGGGCGTGCCATGGAGATTGTATTCAATGAAGAAGATTTGCGCCGTTACATGAAAGAGGCGGTGTCAGTTTCCAATGATTCGCCGGTATTACTTGACCGATTTCTTAGCGATGCAGTGGAAGTGGACGTCGATGCCATTTGTGATGGGAAAAATGTCTTCATTGCTGGTATTATGGAGCATATCGAAGAAGCTGGGGTTCATTCGGGGGATTCAGCCTGTTCTTTACCTCCTTATTCGCTAACAGCAGAGATTCAAACCGAGATCCGCGCTCAAATGAAAGTGATGGCGCTCGAATTGGGGGTCATTGGGTTAATGAATGCTCAATTTGCCATTCAAGGTAGGCACGTCTATGTACTTGAAGTGAATCCACGGGCGTCGCGTACGGTACCTTTTGTTTCTAAAGCGACCGGATTGTCGTTAGCAAAAATTGCAGCTCGATGTATGGTCGGGGTTGACTTAGTGAGTCAAGGTATCACAGAAGCGCCCCAACCTAATTATTTTTCTGTGAAGGAAGCCGTTTTTCCTTTTGTCAAATTTCCCGGCGTTGATCCACAGTTGGGACCCGAAATGAAGTCGACGGGAGAAGTGATGGGCATCGGAAAAACCTTTGGTGAAGCGTTTGCCAAAGCACAGCTCGGTGCCGGGGTGGTCTTACCTCGCTCCGGTAAAGCGTTTTTAAGTATTTGTGATGCGGATAAACCAGAGGCGATTGGGGTAGCAAAGGATTTAATTGATTTGGGATTTTCCATTGTGGCGACAGCGGGGACATCCGCGATGTTGAGCAATGCGGGTATCAACAATGAGAAAGTGAATAAAGTGACGGAAGGTAGGCCGCATATCGTGGACGCCGTAAAAAATGATCAGATTAGTTTAATTATCAATACCGCGATTACTAAACAGGCGATCGCTGCCTCGAAAGAGATACGAAAAGCGGCACTACAGCATAAAGTTACTTATACAACAACGATCGCCGGGGCTAAAGCCACGTGCCAAGCGTTGAAATGTTTGGATGAAAGCAATGTGCATTGCTTGCAAGATTTGCATAAGGAGTTAACAATATGAACAAAGTCCCTCTGACGGTGAAAGGTGCTGAAAAGCTCCGTGAAGAGTTACGTGAGCTGAAAACCGTAGCCCGCCCAAGAGTCATTCAAGCCATTGCTGATGCGCGTGAACATGGCGATTTAAAAGAAAATGCCGAATATCATGCGGCCCGAGAGCAGCAGGGTTTTATTGAAGGACGTCTTCGTGACATTGAAGCAAAATTGAGTAATGCAGAAATCATTGATGTGACTAAACTTAATGCTAATGGTCGAGTTGTTTTTGGTTCCACGGTTGATTTAGTGTTAGAAGGTATGGGTGATGAGGTCACTTACCAAATTGTCGGCGAAGATGAAGCGGATATCAAAAATGGTTTGATTTCTGTGGGCGCACCGATTGCGAGAGCATTAATCGGCAAAGAAACGGGTGATTTTGTCGAAGTACAGGCGCCTGGTGGACTCAAAGAATACGAGATCATGGACGTTCGATACGAGTAAGTAGCAGCGTTCGTCGTTGGACAGGCTGTTTGCTGGTTAACGGCGGATGCTAGGTTGAGCGATTTTAGCCGTGCATCAGATAAAAATATTGGTTTTATCCTAACGCTTCAACAAAGGGTCAGGAAAATAAAGTAGTTTTACAGTTTTTAACCCTTTTTTTGAAACGTTAGGGTTTATTCGAAATACTGTCCACACAGCTTTAGCTAGTATACAGTGATTCGATTTCATCTTTATATTTTTCCATTACCCGGTTACGCCGCACCTTTAGGGTGGTTGTGAGAATTTCATTTTCTACTGTCCAAGCTTCATCGGTTAACAATATCTTTCTGACTTGTGCATAGCCTGGAAAATCGGCTAATCGTTCTGAAATTTTTTCAATGAGTCCCTGTAATATGACTGGGCTGGTTAAATTGTTCTTGTTGTTTGCATCAAGCGATTTAGCCTGTAAATAACTTTGCCAGACAGCGGCATCCAAAGAAATAATGGCGCTTAAGTAGGGGCGGGTTTCGCCAATAATGATGGCATGCTCAAATAAAGGGTCGAGTGCGATGGCCATTTCCATATCAATCGGGGGTACTTTTTCACCGTTAGATAACACGATGATTTCTTTGCGTCGACCCGTAATGAAAATATGTCCGTCTGCGATTTTTGCGAGATCGCCAGTACACAACCAGCCATCGTCGGTCATGATTTCTTGGGTCGCTGCCATATTATTCCAATAACCTAACATCACACATGGGCTGCGTGTCAGCAGTTGTTGATGCTCGTCAAGTTTGATTTCCACGCTCGGTAGCGGGACGCCAATACTGGCAGGAATATTATCCTCTAACGGATTGACACTCACCACTGGACTGACTTCCGTCATGCCATATCCTTGTTGGATCTTCACACCTAAACTGAGAAAAATCTCCGCAATTTTAGCTTGTAACGGAGCACCGCCACTGATCGCAAAGCGTAAACGATTACCTAGCTTTTGGCGGATTTTTTTCGCAACCAATCGATCGAGTAGTGGCCACAACAATATTGACCAATGATATTCCGCCCGTCCCTGCTGATAGGCAAAACGCCGTAACCCCACTTGAACGGTGAACTGAAACAGCGATTTAGCGAAGGCAGACTTGGCCGCTAGTTGGCTTTGAATTTTTCCATGGACACGCTCAAAAATACGTGGCACTGAAATTAATATGGTGGGTTTAATAATCAATAAGTCTTCCGCGAGATGGGTAATGGAGCGGGTATAGGCAACGCATGAGCCTGCCAGCATGGGAAGATAATAGCCAATCGTTCTTTCGAAGGTGTGTGATAATGGCAGAAAGGATAAAAATAAATCTTCTTGATAGACGGTAATGATTTGCTGGCCTACATGCGCGTTCCACAAAATATTATGATGGCTTAACATGACGCCTTTGGGGCGGCCGGTCGTTCCCGATGTGTAAACAATGGTGGCTAAGGCGTGTGGGTCATTGGGGTAATTTTTTTCAGCCTCGATGTCTGTGGCAGCTTGTAGCCACTCATCAATCGGTGTGGCAGGGTACTCAGTTGTGCGAAAATGATTCAAACAAACCAGTGTAGGTGCTTGTTGTAAATGTACTTTCGCTTTGGCAAGTACTTGCCATTGGGCTTCATCCAGAAAGATAAGTAGACGAATGTCCGAGTCATTGAGGATGTGCGCTAAACAATCAGGTCGATCATTAGGATACAATGGTACAACAATAAGGTCAGATCGCAGCGCGGCTTGCTCAAAAAAAACCCATTCAGGGCAATTGTACAGCATAATGCCTACCCGGCTATTTTTTTCTAGTTTCAAGCGTTGCAAGGCCACCTGATAGTGATGGATCTGTTCATTGACCTTCTGCCAAGATAAGTCTATCCAGGTGTCTTCTTCCTTGTCAAAGTAACGATAAGCGATTTTACTGGGAGAGCGCTGCAGTCGCTCTAAAAAAGCACCGTGTAAAGTTTGCGCTTGATCAGGGGAGATGACGTCAGTGGTCCATTGAGTGGTTTTATTCATATGAAGTTATTGTGTTAATTGCTATAGAAAATATACATTACAAGTTTAGTCCAGAGATATCGGCTAAGGTAGCGCAGCCTTGCTTCATTGTAACGGTACCGATGTTTGGCGGCAATCCCGATAGGGGTTGTTGTGGATTTCTATCATGCAGATGAAATAGCCAATGCTTGTTATTGCCATGTCGGTCAATAAGCTAGAAATACAATGAGATAGCATGATTGACTCTATCCAGACTGAAAAAGTGGTGAAAATCGGCCTCCATTGAAATGGTGGATAATTAGCCGTCATTAGTTTAAGTTGTTGATTTGCTATGCCGATATTTTTCCTAATAAAACGCTGCTAAGTCGGGCGCTTGGTTGTGCGACAACATAAGCGGTGCATTGATAGCATGAAATTTGCCAAGATAAGGGATTTTGCTAAAGAAAATATGTCTATACTTTGAACGGCCGTGCTAAGTCTATCGTTTTGGCTGAAGCTTGCTAGCTGCTAAGTCGGTGTGGCTAACTGTAATCTCTCCGCACGGGATTTTATATATCGCCTGTTAAGGACGGCCAATCCTATTTAAACTTTTAAATGACACACTAAAGAAAACACTTTTATGTTAAAAACGGGCACGATACGCTCATCTAAGTATCGTATATGTTATATTGACGACAGTCGTACGTCTGCTTTTGTGACCGGTAAACTGTTGCACAAGTTGGGCTATGGCGTTGATCATTACAGCTGTGCAGAAACGGCAATTGATGAAATATTCGAAAAAAATTATGCGCTCATCATCACAGATTTGATGCTAGCGGATGATGCCGATGGTTTAAATGGTGATGACGTTATTAACCTGATTCGAAACTGCGGCTATCGTGATAAACAGCGTTTGCCGATTATTGTGGTTACTGGCTCTAACGATCCCCGAATACATAAAAAGCTAAAAAAACTGGGTGCCAATAGTGTGCTTGTTAAACCCCTGGATGGTAAACAATTAGCGGTGACCATTCAAACAATTATTGATCATCTGCAACGACGTGATGGCGGTCCAGCTCGCACCAAGCCGTCAGTGCCATCGATTCATTCACTCGAACCCATTGATGAAAAAGAATTTGAAGTCATTAGCCATCATTTGTTGGGACGCCGTAATGCGTTGGATAATGCGGCGGGTAAAAGTAAAACCATTGTTGCTGCTCAGCTTGGGCATCCTCATGAGCCTGCATCACGCCAACAGACCAAACCCATGACAATGGATACACCAGATATCTATGTTGGTAATCAATTATTTTCCGATGGTGCATTAAATAATCGGCCAGGCCCTCATCGTTTTTCAGGAGAAGCGGCAAATTCAGCATTAGACAACACAGAAGCGTCTCAATTAATCGCCGCTCAAGCTGAGGATGCAAAGCCCGTTGTCGCGCCAAAAATGGTTTTAGTTGAGGAAAAAAAGTCGGCGATCGAGTTGCTAAACTCCCAGAATGGAATAGCCGGCTCCAGTCTTCGGTCGTCAAAAACCAAAGCAAATGCCAATGATTTTGGTGATATAAGCATTGCCGCCGCCCCCCCTAAAAATAGTCGCGATGGCAAAGGCGATATGACTCATTTCAATGCGAATGAGCTTAGTCAATTAACCTCGGATGATTTGTCGTTGAACAAATTGCATTCATCTAAACCAAAAGCCTCTTTTGATCATGATAAAATAAATTTCGATATTTTTTCTGAGGATGATATTAGGGCACCATCGGCTCAATTGACGATCACGCCGACGAAAGAGCACAGCCAAGCCGCCTCAGGGTTTGAAAGACTGACCATTAACGATTTGGTTAAGCCCGCCCAGCCAGTGCAACCGTCTGCGGATGCCAGTAATTATACCAAGGTGCACCTAAGCGGTGCGGTGCCAAGTAAAATACCCACTTTGCAAACCCCGCTTATCCCCGCGACAACCATGCCTTCTGTCAAACAGAGTAATCGTGCAGAGAGTGCGCTGGGAAAAATGAGCGAAAACTTACCATCTGCAGCAAAATCCCCGGAAAAAACATCCGATGAAGCCGTTGGTTTGACTCCATCATCAACGGTCACGACGACGTCGGTATTAGATCAAGCGCTGATTGATGCGTTGACGGATCAGTCATCAAAATCGCCGATCCCTCCTGAGCCTGACCGCAAGCCAGTGCCCCCCCCTGAAAAACCAAAACAAGAGACCAAACAACCGGAGTCTGATAATCCACTTTTGTCGCTGTTAGATGATCTCGATCAAGGGGGTGACTCAACTGCTGCAAAAAAACCAAGGAAGCAACAAACAAGTCGTCTCGGCAAATTTTTTAAGCGCATGGTATTGTTATTATCAATGGCGATCATCGGATACATCGGCTGGCAACAATGGCAACTACGCCAACAAGACATGGTGGTGAGTACCATCCATGCCGAAAGGGGAGATATTCATCAGAGTATTGCGGTGCCTGGGAAAGTTGTCAGTGCGAAAAAATTGGATGTGACTTCATTTATTGCGGGCAAATTAACGCGATTGCGTGTGAAAGAAGGGGATAAAGTCAAGGTCGGCCAAATTTTGGCTCAGCTAGACAACAAAGAAGCGCAAAGCGATGTCAAACGCTTTCAAGCGAAATTGCTCAGTGCCGAAGAAGACGTGGCTCTGACCCATAAAACCCAGGAGCGTTTTCAAAAAGCATTAGGCTTAGGCGCGGTATCGCGACAAACTGTCGAAGATGCACAAGCGGCATGGAAGGCTGCCAGTGCGCGCTTGAGTGTTGCACAAGAAGAACTGAAATCTGCCGAACTGACACTTCAGAGGCTAAAAATTAGTGCACCTTTTCGTGGCATTATTACCCGTTTATATGTACAGCAAGGACAGTGGTTAACGCCTCCCCAGCCGTTGTTAACTCTCGTGGATATTTCTTCCATGGAGATTGAAGTGAAAGTTGATGCGGCGGATAGCGCCAATTTGAGCATTGGCCAAGCCGTGATATTGTCTGCTGACGCCTTTCCAGAGGTGACTTGGAGCGAACGTGTGACACGAATTGCGCCAGTGACCTCTCGGAATAATGCGGTAAATACCTTGAATGTTCATATTAGCCTAGGGGGGCAAGCCCCAGAGCTGCGCATCGGTCAGTCTGTGGATGCGGAAATCAGAATCACATCAAACAAGGATACGCTCAAGCTTCCATTTGAAGCTTTGATTAACCAGGCAGGTAAGTCGATGGTGGCTGTTTATCGGCTTGGGCAGGTGGCTTTGGTTCCCGTATCGGTTGGAATTGAAGATTTTACTCATGCGGAAATTCTTAGTGGCATTACTGAACAAGAGCTCATTATCCTGCCTGCCGGTCATGAATTATCACAAGGACAGAAAGTGTCGCTATCATTACCGGGTAAGGTTCAATTGCCGATTCCTTTGCCCATTCCTTAATATGATTAAATTACACAATGTGGGTAAATCCTTTGCGATGACAAAGGAGCGTATTGTTGCATTAAAAAATATTAGTTTTAACCTAGAACAAGGCGAATTTGTTGCTATCTTAGGGCCTTCGGGCTCAGGTAAGTCGACCTTACTGTCAATGATTGGCTGTTTAGATACCGTGGATGACGGAGAATATTTATTTCGAGGTCAAGCAATGACACATGCCGATGATGAGACCTTGGCTAGAATTAGGAACCAGCATATTGGTTTTGTTTTCCAGTCCTTCAATTTAATTCCTCGGCTAAGTGCGGTGCGTAATGTGGAAATTCCAATGATATACAGTGGTGTTAGTCGGTCAACACGTTATCAGCGTGCAGTATCAACCCTCACCGCGGTGGGATTAGGTGAGCGGTTAGAGCATACTCCTGCTCAATTATCCGGTGGCCAGCAACAACGAGTCGCGTTAGCTAGAGCCTTAGTTAACAATCCGGATTTGATTATTGCGGATGAACCCACGGCCAGCTTGGATCGTTCAACCGCTCAGCTAATGATGCAAGCCTTGCAAGGTTTGAATGCGAAAGGCAAGTCTATTATTTTAGTGACACATGACATTCAGTTAGCCAATTTTGCTAAGCGCCACATTTTATTGCGTGATGGTCAGCTTGTTGATGATTACTTGAATGTGTGAATTCCATGTTAAGTAATACGTTAGCCCTATTGGCTGATTCCTTTGAGCAAGCTAAGTTATCGTTAGCCGATAATAAAGTACGCACCATCATGAGTATTATTGGGGTCGCGGTTGGTATTGCTGCCGTCATGATGGTTGGCATTGTTAGTCAAAGTGGTCGAAATTATATTTTTGCAGAATTAGAAACCTATGGATTGCGCACCTTGTGGGTGAACCGTGACTGGGAAAATAATAATCCCTTTGAATCTGTCAGAGAAGGTAGCGGTATTAATAATGATGATTTATTGGTTCTTAAAGGCGCTTGTTGCTCGGCATTGGAGCGCTTAAGCCCCGTGGTTTATCCGGAAGAATGGCAGGTGTCCGTTAGGCAGGGTAACAATTTTAGCCATGCCAGTGTGGAAGGGGTCGGTGCGGATTATCTTCTCATCAACAACGATCATCTGCTAATGGGGCGCAATTTTAGGGAGGATGAAATTCGTTATAAACGCCCAGTCGCTATTATTGGTTCGGTAACCCGTGAGAAATTATTTGGTAAACACCGCTCGCCATTAGGTAAATCCATACGGCTTGGTGATTTAAAACTGATTATTATTGGTGTCTTGCAGAAGAAAGATCGCACCTTGCTAAGTGCCGTGGGTGCGGCTGATAATTATGATATTAATGAACGTGTATTGATTTCTTTTTTGTTGTATCAGCAGTATATTGGCAGCAAAGATATTCAGCAAATTGTTGCCCAAGCGACTCGTTTAGATCAAATAGAAGTTGCTTTAGAACAAATCACCACGACCTTAAACCGAAGACATAATCATCACTATCGGTACCGAAGTGATAGCATGCGGCGCTGGATTGATAATGCGAATTTTATTTTAAATATGATTTATATGACAGGAATTTTCGCCGCCTCGTTGTCCTTGTTTGTGGGGGGGATTGGGGTGCTTAATATCATGTCAACCAGCGTACTGGAGCGTACTCGGGAAATTGGCTTACGAAAAGCCCTTGGCGCAACACAGCAAGATATTCTTCGCCAATTTTTGGCAGAAGCGATGATGATTAGTAGTCTGGGAGGGGGGATGGGTTGTCTGATAGGATTGGCCGGCATGTTAGCACTGGAATGGTGGAGTGGTCTAGATTTAACGGTGCCTTGGTTTATCGTGAGTATTGCCGTGGTGGTTTCCATCGGCGTTGGATTGTTATCCGGCTTATATCCCGCCCAACGTGCGGCGAGATTGCCACCGATGCATGCCTTGCGTTATGAATAATATTTGGTTGTTTTTTAAACTAACGATTTTTTATGCGTTGGTGTAGAATAATAGATATTAGATGAGTTTCGGTTGGTTTGCCTTTTGTAGCTGATGTCTCACCGTTTTATGGAGCAGCCTTACGTATTAAAACCTCAGAAGTTTGTGAAAACAGCTTATAATTATTGTTAAGTCTCATCAAATGAGTTGGCATAGATTGGCTGAAAGAGATTTTAGTATTAATGTTGAATTAATATTTAGGTGTTTTCTATGGGAATGATCCAAGCTAGAGCTGGCAACTGAGTATATATAATAATATTGTTGTCAAAATTATAAACAGGGGAGGGGATAAAATATGCGTTTATCAGCGAACATATTTTTTGTTTGCATGGTCGTTTTTCTTACATCAAGCTGTGGTCGACTGCAAGAAATCTCCCAAATTGAGACGCTATCGTTTGAACTCAATTCCAGTATTCCTGCCGATGGCGCTCGTGATGTGACGGTGGATACCCCGATTCGAGTGTCATTTAGCTCGGCTATTGATGCTAACTCTATCAAATTAGGCACCCTTGTCTTAAGAAAAATGGATGATTCTGTTTCGTTAAATACCAATTCAGGTATTGTCAAAGGGGCGTTGCATCGGGATTTAGTGGATAATATATTATCTTTTTTTCCTGAGGAAAGATTAGAGCCCGGCCAAACGTATACCATTACCATTACTGGTTTGCGTAATATTGAACGATATACTTTAGCACCGACCGTGCTGACTTTTACCACCGCTGCTCAGGCATCAGCGCCAGTGGTGATTGTGTTTGATACGGAACCAAGGCATGAACAGAGCAAAGTGAGTGTCAATCAACCGATACGATTTTTGTTAAATAGCCCCATTGATCCGACCAGCGTTGAGGCGGGCACGGTGCTTGTCCAACGTACCGACGATGATCCTTCCGAATATGTCGCCCCCAATTTCGTGCATGGCCAAGCGAGCTATGATGGATTAGCTCAAGCCATTTTGTTTAAGGCACACCATCCCTTGGCTTATGGACAAACCTATACGGTAATACTGCTCGATTTAATCAATACCGATGGTTTGCCTGTGGCACAGCATCGCATTCAATTCACCACGAGTTATAATCCCGTGTTTCGTGAGATAGATTATAAAGAAGGGGGGATCACTCAATATGATGAGTATGAACACGATGCAGTGGGCAAGGCGATAAAAATGTATCGTATTGGCGGGACGCAAGGTCTTGGGGATAATGGCTTGTGGCTGGATGGTGACGATACCGTTACCTCTATCCGTTTATTTAATGTGGATACCGCGAATTTTTTTGCCAAACAGGTTATTTATAGCGCACCACGGAATTCACAGCGTGATTGGCAACCCACGGCAGAAGACGTTTTTAGTTACGATAAAACGATTTTTGATATCAATGGCAATCATTTGGGCACGGCCAGTTTTAAAGCCGGTGATGACCGTACTTGGTTTACTGACGATGACAACATTACCGGTTATATTCAGCGTCGCCAAGCCGACAATGGTGACGCGTTAAGAGCAACATTCAATAGTAGTGGGGCGGATGAAAACTGGTTAACCGGCCAGGATAATGAAATTAATTTTCATGCGCGTACCACTTTTAACGAGCGTCAGGCTAAAACTTTCCATATTTTATATCGAGGAACGGGCGAAGATGGTATTTATTTTACCGGTGATGATCCTGTGCAGTTTTACCACGAATTTATTTATGATGAAAATGATATGCTCATCAGAAATTTGTGGAAAACGGCGCCGGGCGTGGATGGAGTTTGGTTTACCTTAGATGATAATATTGGTTATTGTAATCGTTATGAATATGATACCAATGGTAACTTGTTACGACAAATTCATTCTCGCATCGGTGGAGACCTGGTGTGTTTTAGCGACGATGATATCATACGGAATTACCATGCGTTCACTTATGATGCGGTAGGGAATCGGATTAACCGCCAATATTTTAGTGCAGAAGGTAACTTAAGTGGGGCGGGAGACGATGAAATCTGGTTTACTGGAGATGATCATTTAATTGAAGAGACCCTGTATTTAACTGATCGATAATCAATCAAGTCAATTAATTGGCTGGTATGTGATGAAAAAATTTTCCATTGATTTCACGGTTTGATGTTTTTATCCATAATGACAATTTTGTTTCAACTTTGCAGCTAAGTGCATGTCGTGTTTAAAGAAGTTGAGTTATCCACAGAACCTGTGGATAACTTTGTGGATGAATCGCGAAGAAACGCTTCAAAATACCGTATTTGAAGGCTTTCCGTTAAAATGAACACAAAACAAACTTACTTTTAACTCGCTGATTACCATGGTTTTATTTTAGCAGAAACAACGTTGAATTTTTCGCAATGAATATCGCATGTCACTATTGACACATGTTGATAACTGTGAATAACTTTTTGATACAATAAAATATTAAGCAAGTTCGAGCCGTTTATTTATATTTGATCAAAATGAATGCATGTGGTTTTATGAAAGTAACGCTATCGGTCATTATCGTGTTTTGGCTAACGCCAACACTGGCGGCGGAATGGGTCAATCCCCCCGATGATCCCACCCAAAATATATCCTATTGGAAGCCGTTTGCCATTGCGCCCGAGGCGGATACACAGGTGGCTAAAGCCCATCAAGTTTTCAGCCAATTGTTACGGGCTTGGGATGGCTCGCGGGTGGCTCCGGCCTTGTCTGTGGTGAAATCCGAGGCAGGACCATGGGCCGCTTCATTGGCGGATGGCAATATTTTATTAAGCCGTTCTTCCATCCTCACCTGTTTTCAATTCGGTGAACAGCGTGGCATCCATTTATTAGCTTTTATTTTAGGGCATGAATTGGCACATCAGCGTGCGGATGATCTCTGGCATCACAAATTTTTTCGGTTGGCGGGTTCCCAAGCGCCGCAAGTCAGGCAGCAAATGCTGTTAGGGCTGAATTTTAATGTGCAACAGTTAAATGATTTGGAGCGTCGTGAAGCCCAGGCCGATCATGATGGGCTCATTTACATGGCCACGGTGGGTTTTGACCCATTTAAAGTGCTGGAAGGGAAAGATTTTTTCACGGTTTGGGTGGAAAGTACCTGGCAAGGCACCTGTGACAGCGCGGCTAACGGTGTGGTGATTGATAAAGAGGCTTGTGCTCAAGCCAAAGCCCGTGCGTTTCGAAGCCAAGCCCATTTAAAGGATATTGCCCGGCAATCCGTGTTATTTGAACTTGGTTTGCAAGCGTTTATTGCCGCCGACTATCAAAAAGCAAAACTATTTTTCGAAGTCTTTGGACGTGATTTTCCTGGCCGTGAAATCCACACGAATTTGGGCCTTACTGAAATGGCGCAAGCGCTATACTTTCGCCAACAAATTTTGCAACGGAATGCTAATGCCTTAGGGGTTGATTTTATGTTTCCGCTGATGTTGGAGTCGGGTTTATCTTTTCAGCAAGGTGCTGCTTCGCGAGGCATTACCCCCCGTCCTTCGGCGGCGATCAAAAAGCTGCAAACGCAAATGTTGACACATCTGGATAAGGCGGCAGATTATTTTGATAAGGCATTGAAAATTAATCCTGACCATGCACTTACCTATTTACTGTCAACGCTAACCTATCTCGCCTCGGGCAATACTTTCATGGCTCGGGGTGTGTTACAGGGGAAGTATTTAACGCGTTTTGAGTCCGATAGGTCGGTGGATTTGTTACGAGCGATGATTAGCGCAACGGAAAAGGACTATGTTAAATCACAAGCCCAATTTGAAAATTTACTTCAGCGGTTGGCTCAGCCAAGCCAGGTTGCCACGGTTTTTCCGATGAATCTGTTAATTTTTTCAACGTATTTTAACTACGCTGCACTGGCGCGTTTTTTGGGGAAAACGGCAGAAGCACAGCGGATCTTAAAGCGGATGACGAAACATACTCGCACCCTCAATGATGCGGTTGCATTCCGGCTCAGCCTCAATCAGTTGCGCCCGAGAAAAATGAAGCCCGTCATTAAAATATCACAGCCATTGCGTATTCAAAACCGAGCCATCGGCCAAATTTTCACCTCACAATGGCAGACGGGTCAACAACCGACCCAAGGTATTTGGATCGAAGGAGAACAATTTCAGCTGATACATTCTCCTCAGCAGGTTAAATTTTTAATCGACCGAAATCATCAAATTATGGCCGCCTGGCAAGAAAGTGGTACCGAAGCAAGCATTCATGGTACGGCGTTGGGGGATGATCGTAGTCGAGTGGTTAAATTGCATGGGGTGCCCTCGCGCCAAGTCTATTCGGTGAAAGGTGAATATTTAGCCTATGATTCTTTGGGACTCGCCGTCTATTTGTTGAACAATCAAGTATCAGGGTGGTTTTTGTACCCGAGTACCCCGTGATTTCTCCCCCGCTTTTTTTGTGAAATCTTTATGCCTAAGCTTTGCCCTTAGTCAGGGTGTGAATTTGCCTAGATTTTGTGCGCAATGTGAGATATTATGCGGCCTATCTCAGTCGCGATTTTTAAGCGTTTGGCTGTCCAATGTTGGTTTCAAAACGTCAAGAAAAAAAATGGAGCACATAGACCAGTTACAATTAGCTAACGATGCCGTACAGGGGGAGGCTCAAGCCCGGCGCTACGTATCCCATTTAGCTGACACCATCATCAATTATCAAAATAATAAGTATTGCAAGCGCTATTGTTTTGATAACAAATACTATTCTCAATGTACTTTACCTAAACCCTGGGGCAGTACGTCGGAGCAAACACCACTTTGTGAATGGGGTAATGCCAGTTACTTATGGATGCTAGAGGATTTAGCTGGCACGAAACGTTTGCAAACATTTCAGGGTAAACAAGGGGCCAGTTTAAAAGATTATTTTTTTTGCATCGCTAATTCATTACCGTTTTATGAGCGTTGGAAAGATTGGCGATTTGGTCGAAAAATCCATGTACCTACCTATGTTCAGGCAATGGATGATAAGGCAGCGGGTGTTTTTTATGGGCTACGCAATGGCGAGGTCATTGCTTTAATTGCGCAAAAAATATCCTACCCAGAACAAGAAACCGCCGAATTGGCTCAGCGTATTATCGTGGAATTAACCAAACGCCGCCGTTTGCACTTGCTTGACCCGCCGGTAACCGTGTCATTGTCTGGAATGAATACCCCGGCGATTGAGGACGATCAGACGGCTGTGCAGGTCGATGTGGCTTGGCACGATATTTCTGCAGAAGACTTAGAGCGCCATCAAATTTTATTTGCTGGGTGGGAACAACTGGATGCCGTTGAACAATTTGTCATAGAGGCGATGGTGCTTGACCAGCAAGATGCCGATGATGTGTTGGTTACCTTGCAAAAACTCGGACTGTCATTAAAAGAAGGCGTGGCCCCCGAAAAAACCGACCGACAGCAATTATATTATTTCAGACGAAAAACCATCGCGAAATTAGCCAAATATTGCCAATGTTTGACGGATGAGTAAGGCCTGGGTGAAATAAACCGATGGCAGGTATCGTCAAATTTTAAGCAATTCGATGTCTTTTGTTTATAAAACGAATCAGGAGACAGAGCATGAAGCACATGAAGCACCCTGCCAAAGAAGCGTTATTGGCTTATATTGAAGCGCCTGAGGCACAAGAAAGTATCGCTGTTGGACGTCATTTAATCAGTTGCAGGCCATGCCGCCGGACAGTGCAGCAATTATCCAGTGTCGTTACCCAGCTTGAGAATCATCTACACTATTACCCACAGGCCAAGCCCAGCCTGGCAGATGAAGACATTGCTGACTGGGTTGAGGGACGACTGAATGCTGGCGAAACACAACGTGTTGATGCGTTGATCCATAATGAGCCGGCAGCACTCAAGGCGGCGCTGCATTATGCCAATCACAGTCTAAAAATGCAGCGGGAGCTCACTTGGCATGAGCTGTCACCAGTTTCGCCGTCAAGCACGGTCCCCAGTCATGGTCGTTGTCATCTCAGTTTTTGGCAGCGATTTGTGCAGTGGCGACCGCCGGTCTGGATGACGGTGCCAGTGACGATGACCGCCACCGCGTGCCTAGTGCTTGTCGTTGTTTTCTCACAATCCCTATTCGTGCCATCGGTGACAGAGCCGCCGGTGAGTATTATTAGTTATCAAGATACGCCTGTGATTCAGTTCACACGTGCGGCACCACAACCCGGTATAGGCTTTTTCTCTCAAGGTAACCCACTGAAACGGCAATCCTTTGACAGCATGCGTATTCAAGCAAATTTACCGCAGGGTTTGCATTTGCAGTGGACACCTGTCAACGACGCAAAAAATTATAATATCCAACTTTATTTGATTGAGGGTGATCAACGTTTGCCCGTGGGAACGGGGCATAGTGAACATGCAACCGTAGTGATTCCAGATTTAGAAGTGATTGCTGGGCGGCGTTATACATGGGAATTGACAGGCACCACAATCGATCATCTTAAATTTAAAGCGAACGGTGGATTTTTTGTTAATGCGCAATAAATGAACGCTCAATTTCAACATGAGTTTAGTTTATGAGGGATGGATTAGTTATATAATTAGTTTGGTATTTTTCAAAAATATCACTGGTTATTGTCTTTAACTTAAATTAGAAAAATATACATTGAGCCGCTTAACAGGAGAAAAAAATGAACATTAATCTATTGAAATTTGCCATGGGACTGTTCGTTGTGTCCACTCTATTTGGTTGTGCGACTAAATCCAGTGTGCCGATGCAACCCGCTGATGTATCCGTACCGACAGGGGTGGATGAACAGCTGATTTGGAGTTCTGCGCCACAACGGCCGGGTTGGACTATGGAAGAACCAGATACCATCAACGGACGGATGTCGTTTGTTGGTTTATCTGGCAGTATGGCGACTGAAAAAGCGGCTCGTGAAGATGCTAGACGTAATGCCGTGAATGGGGTAGTGGCTTATATGGGGACGTTAGCCAAAGATAAATTTGAGCGTGCTCGGGTATCTTTTGGGTTAGAAAGCACCGTGGTTGATCCCACCAGCAGCTCAAGAGCATTTGAGAAACAATTGGCGGTCAATATTGCCAACCGAGTCAAACCTAAAAAATGGTATGCAGAAAAATGGCAAACACTCACGGGTATTGGCTATCGAGTCTTTGTATTAGCGCATGTACCCATGGATTCGATGGACGAGTCTTATAAAAGCATGGCAAGAGATATGGCAAAGAATGCGGAAAACAACGCTAAACAAGCTGCTGATAACATCGCTAAAGCGCAAGCAGAAAAAGCGGCTGACTTTTGGAAGCAAATGCAGTCCCAAGGCTTAGTGGAATAATATTAGTCAACGTATCGTGGGGAATAGGTATAACTCAGCACGGCTGAGTATATTGCTGATAAGTGCGGGCAAGTTGCCCGCATGAGGACGCCAAAATGAATATTATCATGAAAACGATTTTGATTGTGCTTGCCACACCTTTTTTTGCCATCAGCAGTGTAGCGCAATCGGTTGAACCCCTGTTTGACAATAAAGAAGCTTCATTTGACGCTATTTTTGAAGCAGCAGAAGGTGGCTTTAATGACCGAAACCAACAACTCGAGTCACTATGGGAGCGGATGGAGAAAGAAGAAGCGGATAAATGGCAACGCTTGCAAAAAGAAGTGCTGCAAAAATGGGAGGGGTATCGGGAAACGACTCGTACCCACTGGGTCGACTATTCGCCGAACCGGGAAGCGGTCAGTCAAGTGAACTTTGACAGTGGTGACGTGGCCGTGGAAGCTTTAGTGCCGGTCAATGCATCTGAAAAGCAACAAAAACAAGCGGTGATTGATAAAATAAAAACCTTGACGACCAAAGAAGACGCCAATGGCCAGCCGATTATGCAAGATCAGTTGCCCAAGGAAACATTGATCGCGATTGAAAAAGGCGAAGTCAAACTGACCCCGCCAAAAACCATTCGCGGTAAAGATGGGGTCGAACGTGTGAAAGTGGGAATTAACTTGAAACTGGTACCCAATCATATTGCTAAACGGGCCAAGCGCTATTTACCCGAAGTTAAAAAACAAGCCGCAAAACATCAGGTAGACCCCGCCCTTATTTTGGCGATCATGCATACGGAAAGCGCCTTTAATCCCAAGGCTCGATCGCATGTGCCAGCGTATGGATTGATGCAACTGGTGCCTCGGTTTGGTGCTAAAGATGCGTATCAAAAACTGCATGGAAAAAGCAAAGTGTTATCGGCGGATTATTTATATAAGCCACATAATAACATTGAACTCGGTGTTGTTTATTTTAGTTTGTTGGAACGCCGTTATTTCAAAGGGATTACTGATCCGATCAAACGCCGGTATGTGGCGGTATGCGCTTATAATTGGGGACCGACGGCCATGAATCGCCGATTGCTCCCTAAAATCGATTTAGACAGCTATAGCCATGAAGCACTTTTCAAACGGTTGCAACAAGGGGTGCCGAAAGAGACACGCGATTATCTGGAACGGGTTGAAACCCGCCGTAAAAAGTATGCAGGTGATAAGGTCTATGCGTTATAAGCATTATTTGTGCTTGATTCAAGCGGGTTGTTTTGTTTTGTTGTTCAGCGCTTGTGCCAGCAAGACGGCGAGCATGCCAACGGGCTTGGTTGGTGGATTAGCTCCTCCGCCAGTGCAATCTTCGCTAAATACCGAATATGAATTGATTCGCAGTGCCCTACCTCAACGGCCTGATTGGATTGATAACCCACCCGCCGCGCAAGGCGATATCCATTATTTAGTGGGCTTGTCGTTGCACCATGCAACGGAGCGCTCGGCACGAGAAGATGCGATGCGCCACGCTCGAAAAGAATTTGCCGCCTATACCGGCGTGGATGTAAAAGATGTCGATAAAGTCATGAAGGCTTTATACGGATTATCCAGTCAGGTGATGGATGCTACCGTTTCAAAAATCTCTCAATCTAGCCAGACCACTGATGCGCACGTGAGCCGCATTAAAGCCAAACAATGGTTTTGGGAATCGTATCGAATAAAACAAAATGGCCAAGCGAGTGGCAGCGCCTATAAATATTGGGTGTTGGTCACCATTCCTAAAGATGAATACGATCGGGTGCAACAATGGAAACAACAACAACGCGCTTCAAGACAAGCCACATTAATCGCCCACCAAGCCGAAGTTGACCGCTATGTTAAAGCGATATTAGACTCACATCAACAAACCTTGCAACGGGTAGAGCAAAGCTTACAGAGCGGTCAAGTGATGCTGGCTTTGCAGCGGCTCAGCGCAAGCTGGAGTCAGTTATATGATGCGCAAAAAGATTTACAAGATAAAGGACCCGCGTATCAAGCGAAACAACCGTTAATTAAAAGCGTACAACAACAAATTCCCCATCAATTTTCTGAAATACAAAAAAATATTGTACTTGACCTGGGGCGATTCAAAACCCATGGCGTTATTCAGGGCAGTGAACTCAAAATTCCAGCCTGGGTTTGGTATCGCAATGCTGATGTCTTGATCGCCATTGAGCAATTTCCTTTGCAAGTGATTGCGCCCAGCGGAAAAATCATGACTACCGGAAAAAGTGATAAACACGGCACGATAAATTTTTTTGTCAGGCAAGCCCAAGCTGGTCAGTATGTGGTAAAAATTAATTTACAGGATAGCTCGGCGAAGGGGTTGGATAGCGCCGTGAAAGCCATGTTAGCCAAAACTGAGGCACCATTTGCTGTGACCCCATTTGATGCGAGTCTATCTAACGTCGCCGCGGTGGCGGTGGCCGCATTGTTTGCCGGGGCAGAATATCAGCCATTGCCAGTACGCAAGGTGGTTATTGGTCGAATTATCAATGAACAAACCGCCCGCGGTGGTCAGTTCTCCGTCGCTTTATCCAGAGCTTTAAATAATCAGTTGTTAATCGTCAGCGGTCTTACGGTGGTGCAGCCTAAACGTCGTACGACCCAAAGCTTAACGGCCGCTAAAAAACGAGGCATCACTTTGACTGGGCGCAATAAGCTTGACATGGGAAGTGACGCAATGCAGGCGGTGATTGATCACGCGGATGCTTCGCTCAGTGCTGAATACCGGGTGGTTGATGACGCCGTCGCGATTTACTTTAGCCTGAAACAGGCGGCAAGCAATGTGCTACTGTCAGCAACAACGGCCTCGGTGCATAAAGATTTGTTGGCCGAGCATTTGCAAAACGATTTGATGCAAAAACCCGTAGCATTAGTAGCGGTTGATCAGCTAACATCGGCGAGCACTGCTCAACAAGCGAATGCCATTGATTTGGAAATTACCTCAGAACTCGGTGATGGACAAACCTATGTGGAAGGGGATGTGATTTCATATTTTGTGAGTAGCAGTCACGATGCCTTCTTGTTATTAATTTATCAAGATGCGAGTGGTAACCTCATCCAGATTTTACCCAACCAATATTCAGCAAACCACATTTATTCCGCCGATCTTTATTTTCAAGTGCCGGGTGAGAATGTCGGTTTTCAATTTGAGATCGCCGCACCGTTTGGTGATGAGCATGTATGGGCGTTTGCTTCGACGGGGAAATTTTCCGATTTACCTGGTCAGGTATTGGATAATGGGCTTAAATTACTGAGTGATGCAATGCCTGATATTGTACAGCGACTCCGACGTATCGACAAACAACAACAAGCTTATGGTGAGGCAAAAACAACAATAACGACGGTGGCTAAATTGCCTTAAGGCCTCTTTAAGCTAGCATGAGGCAGCCTATCATGATGCCCCTGTCTATGATATAGATATATAGGTGAAATGGGATATAATCATAAGAATATATTACGTACAATGTATATGGATGAATAACTCGCAGTAACCATATAATGAGAGGGGGGAGAGGGGCTATGAATACCTTTAAAATGGTTCGCGACGGGTGTGTAGCTGATAGCTTACAAATATAAATACAATTAAAACAACACTAGGTAAAGCTTATGTTTATATTGCGAGATTGCAATGACCGTAAAAAAACTTTCTCACTGACCGACAGCGTGTCGACGCTTGGTAAACATGCCAGCAACACTTTTGTGATTGATGGGCCAGATATTTTAGATTTTCACATTGAATTGCATATTCAAAATGAGAGTTTGTATTTGCTTTGCCTGGGCGATAACAACCGGGCCTTAGTGAATGGCCAGCCCATTAACTTGTGGCGCGAGTTAGAGTCGAGAGACACCCTATCATTAGGCAACGTACAGCTAGAAGTGTTGGATGAAAAATCATTGGCGATTGTGCAGCGCAGTGAGTCACGCGTTCAGCAAAAAACTCAGCAAAAAACTTGGTTATTAATTGCGACTCATGATGTCGCTGATCAACATGAAGTTCTGGACAATCAATTGATGATTATTGGACGCGATCAACAATGTGATATCGTCGTGAGTCAAGGTTTGATTTCGCGCCGCCATGCTGAATTAACTTTGTCAGATGATCATTTGCTAGTTCGTGACCTCAAGTCGACGAATGGCACGTATTTAAATGACATTCATATTAGCGAAGCCATTGCCCATCATGGTGATGTTTTACGGCTCGACCAAGTGGCCTTTAAAGTGTGTAATCCTCTTGTTTTGGAAACGACTGATTCGGTTACAGAGATGGCGGCGGATTTGGCTCTCATGCCGGATGAAGCTTTTCCGGCAATCAATCAACGAACCGAAAGTCAAGATATTTTTCCACCAGAACCGTCAGTCAAACCGGCGTCCTTGATTGGTATTTGTGAGTTATTCATGGGTAATAATTTTTTGTTAGATAAGCCCACAATAACAATTGGCCGAGCGGCGCGAAATGATATTATATTGAATGTGGCGACAGTCTCGGTTGAGCATCTTGAATTGACTCAAGAAAATAATATGTGGCATGCTAACGATATGGGATCATTGAACGGTACGTTCATCAATGGAGAAAAAATAGTGAGTGCTTTTCTCGTCGATGGTGATATTTTGAAAATTGGTTCGGTAGAACTTTCTTTTCGTTCTGATAAAATGGCGGTGGCACCTCGTGAAGTACCGACAAAACGAACCGGACCACTGGCGATATTTTCAAAATTTTTTTCGTCGCGAGCGGATAAAAAACGTAAAAAAGAAGCCAGTCATTTTTAATGGAAAAGAGATTGACGATCAGTTAAGAGGAATTATTCAAGAAAAAAATTTATCGGGTAACCCTAGGTTGCGATACCTGATATCAATACGCCAATGGTACAATTAGGTATGAAACTATTTTTTAGCAAAGCACTGGGAAGTGATATGGATGCGGCGTGTGTGGTTGCCGATTCCTTAGATTGGCAACTGATAGGTATTATAAAGGCGAGTCAGGCGTTTTTGTAATAAGGCTGAGTTAGCATACAATTCCATGAACTGCTTCCCATCTAATATCAGGGTGAGCAATTCGGTTTTTGCATGTACCGTGGCGATTCTTGGCTCGTTGTCGATCAAGGCGAGATCGCCGAAACAACGGCCCGGCCCGATATAAGCCAAGACTTCTTGTGTTTCGTTGTCTTTGACTTGTTTGGCAACTTCAGCGGTTCCCCATAATATAAAATAAAAATCTTTTGCTGGGTCATTTTCTTTGAATATCGTTTCGCCTGGAGCAAATGATACTTCAGTGAGGTATTGATGAATGTCATTGCCTAGCGCAATTTCTCGGAACAGAGAAGACTCCTGGAGTAAACGATGGCGCAATTGGTTGTCTTTGACATTGCTCAAACTGGTTAACAGGTGATCTTTTTTTTCAAAGGTCGATAGAAAAATCGTTTTGCTAATTTTTAAGATTTCCACTTCCGTGACGGCTTTTGCATTGGCTGTACGTCGGCCTGAGCTCCCTGGTAGCATCGCTTGTTCACCAAAGTATTGATGGCTGGTCAATTGATTGAGGGTGATTCGATGGCCATCATTGGTGGTGATAAAAATAGCCACCTCGCCACTCAGTATTACAAACATTGCCTCGGCTTTGTCATATTCTCGGATAATCAATTGATCGGTTGAATACGTCACAACGGACGTGTTTTCAATCAACCGCTCTAATTCTTTATGCGATAACTCCGCAAACAAGGGTGTATTGGATAATTGGTGGCTTAACGATGGTGTATCAATAGTCATGGGTTGATTGATGTCCTGTGCGCCCAAGAGGCCGTATGGTTGGGTGTTATTGATTGAATATTGTTCATTTTTCGGGTTACTTCATCATTGGCTGAACCACAGAATTATACCGGAGCTTTTGATGAAATCCAAAGATATACTCAGCCCGCTCATAAACTGGGATTTTCGCACCCAGATTTAGGTTAGATTTGAGCGATCTGATGGAGCGAAACCGCAGGAATAGTTGTGCTATACCCATAGCGTTATGAATTTAGGTCTAGTTATGGCCTTCAAATCCACCGCCTAACAATGATTCCAAATCATCAGCCTAGTCACCAAAATTTTGAAAAAATTTGATGGCGGCTTTTCTAAATTCTGCTATATTTTCGTAATATTCATTGTAGAGTACTATAGTGGA
>CAYUAI010000030.1:0-43435 GCA_964442745.1 uncultured Chromatiales bacterium | reverse complement strand
TAATAAACCTCAAAAGGTATTATTTTTCAAGTATTGTGTAATAATTGACATGGGGTTATTTATTGTTTTATCGATATGAGTGATTGATTATACAGATTTTTTAGCTGGTAACACAATCCGCAGTAATTGTGTTAAGGCAATCCAATGTCGGATCGATTAGGGTATCAATGTTTTTGCTTTTTTGTGCGATTTGCCATCGAGATGAGCGTTCGACTGGGAAGTGATTGCGCGTCCATTCCTTAAGCATTAATATGACATTCTTCGTTACCACCGAGATTGAGTAAACTGTTGCTCATTGATCTGCTGGTGGTGTTTATCCAGGGTGAGGTCATTGTCTGAGCAATTGTTTTTGTGATATTGGGGTGTTGAGTTGTTTTTTTTGGGAACGACCTATGGTTTTTTTGTTAAATATTAAATATTTGGAGATGTTTTATGGCTGTTGAACGTACGCTTTCCATCATTAAGCCGGATGCGGTAGCAAAAAATGTTGTTGGGAAGATATACACTAAATTTGAAGACGCGGGTTTGCGTATTGTGGCGGCCAAGATGGTTCATTTAACCAAGGAGCAGGCTGGCCAGTTTTATGAAGTTCATAAGCAACGACCATTTTATCAAGACTTGGTTGATTTTATGACGTCTGGACCGGTGATGATTCAGGTGCTGGAAGGCGAAATGGCTGTGGCTAAACATCGGGATGTGATGGGGGCGACCAACCCTAAAGAAGCTGCCGCAGGGACCATCCGAGCGGAATTTGCATCATCGATTGATGAAAACGCGGTGCATGGGTCCGATGCTCAAGAGACAGCGAAAGCAGAAATTGCTTTCTTTTTTGGTCATTCGGATTTGTGTGATCGAACCCGATAAATTGATCGCCCCTCCCTCATTACCTAGATTCTGCCACCAAAATTGATAGGTCTCTGGTGATGCGACGATTCAATTAAGGCATCATAATGTGGGTCGTGGCACCATTTTACTTTAGAAATGGCCCCCATTATGTCTCGTCGCGTGATATGCCTGTAGCGTTTGAGATTGAGGTGTTGAGTGCGAGGTATATTTTTGTTCTGACCAAGCGAAACGACGAGTAATGTCTATATCCTTGGCAGTCTTCATGCCTTTCTGTTAAATGGTAGTTACGTTTTATTTGTATGTTAAATAATGATGATAAAAAGAACTTGATGGACCTCGACCTTATCGGCTTGGAATCTTACTTTGCTGAGCAAGGCGAAAAGTCTTTTCGAGCCACCCAGGTTTTAAAATGGATCTATCAACAAGGCGTGATCGATTTTGATCAAATGACCAACTTGTCAAAGTCTTTGCAGGTGAGATTAAACCAAATTGCAGCTATTCGGCTACCCAGTATTCGATATCAGCAGACATCGGCGGATGGTACCACGAAATGGCTTTTACAATTAGCGGATGGAAATTGTATTGAAACCGTTTTTATTCCGGAAAAAGGGAGAGGAACACTCTGTGTTTCTTCGCAAGTGGGTTGTGTATTAAATTGCACATTTTGTTCAACGGCTCAACAGGGGTTTAACCGTAACCTGACGGTTGCTGAAATTATTGGTCAAGTTTGGGTGGCCGCCCATGCTTTGGGACAATTTGAGTCAAATCAGGACAGGGTCATTAGCAATGTGGTCATGATGGGCATGGGGGAGCCATTATTAAACTTTGCTAACGTGGTGAGTGCGATGGGTTTAATGATGCATGATAATGGATTTGGCTTATCGAAACGGCGCGTCACCTTGAGTACTGCTGGCGTGGTTCCTGCCATTCGTGAGTTACGTAAAGTCAGTAATGTAAGTTTGGCAGTATCATTGCATGCAAGTCATGATGCGTTGCGTGACGTGCTCGTGCCGATCAATAAAAAATATCCAATTGCTGATTTATTGGTCGCGTGCCAACATTATGTGGAAGATGATCAGCGTCGGGCGATCACCTTTGAGTATGTGATGCTCGATGGGATTAATGATAGTTTAGCCGATGCTAAGGCATTGATAAAACTATTACGTCCATTGCCAGCTAAGGTGAATTTAATTCCTTTTAACCCTTTCCCTAATACACGCTATCGCTGCTCATCGGTAGAGCAAATTGAGCGCTTTAAAAACCGACTCATAGACGGTGGTTTAATGACCATTACCCGCAAAACCAGAGGTGATGATATTGAGGCGGCTTGTGGACAATTGGCGGGAAAAATACAAGACCGTACTCAAAGAAGTGCTAAAATGAACGGAGTTGCATTGGGAGGTATCAATTAATGCCTGATTGGGCAGGGAATGGCTTTAGGTATATTATATATTGCTGTATTGTCAGTCTCTTGGGTTGTGTCTCCATGCCAGAGAACAATCCAGGTTCATCTGAAAAAATTGCCAAAGTCAATATGCAGCTAGGCGCCAATTATTTACGACAGGGCAAACTTGAGTTTGCCTTAGAAAAGCTCAAAAAATCCATTGACCATAACCCAGCATTGACTAGCGCGCATTCAGTGATTGCGATTGTCTATAATCGCTTAGGGAAAAATGAGCTGGCGGATAAGCATTATCAAGAATCTATCAATTTAACGGCCGATGATTCTGCTGAATACGGTGCAGTCCATAATAATTATGGTGTGTTTTTGTGCGAGCATGCTCGTTACGCAGAAGCGGAAGTGCATATTCTGCGTGCAGTGAATCATCAGTTATATAAAACCCCCGAAGTCGGTTTTGAGAATGTTGGCGTTTGTGCGACACGCCAAGGGAAAATGGAGAAGGCGGAAGGTTATTTTCGGCAAGCGCTACAAATTAATTCTAAAATGCCTCGGGCGTTGTTAAATATGGCGCAAATTAAGTATACCGCCAAGCACTATTTACAAGCCCGTGCTTATATGCAACGGTATCATGAAATCATTGCAGGTAGTGCTGCCAGTTTATGGTTAGGAGTTCGTATAGAAAAAAAGTTAGGCAATCAACGCATTGTGTCAAAATTGGGGAGCGATCTTACCTCCAGGTTTCCTGACTCAGATGAAACGCAGTTATTTTTAGGCTTGAATTGAAGGCAGGGAAAATAATGACGAAGTCCGCGTTTGAGGACCAAGCGACATGGGATCCAGCCCAGGGTGTGTTAAAAAAAGAATCGGTGCCGGATGTTTTGAGTGATACATTGTTGGGGGATGCATCGCCTGGTCGGGTGTTGCAGGTGGCGAGAGAAGCCAGCGATGTTGATTTGCGTGAGATGGCGGCACGGTTGAATTTATCCTTAGAGCACCTCAAAGCCTTAGAGACCAATGAGTTTGATAAATTGCCCGCACCGATTTATGTGCGACATTATATAAAACGCTACGCGGATATGCTGGGTATTTCTTATGAGCCATTACTGGGGGCTTATGCGGCCATTTCCGAGAATAGGGTGCCGAATTTGTCCCGGGTGTCTATTTCACCGCAAATAAATAAAAAATCGAATACTTCACATTGGATGAAATACGTGTTGGTCATCGGTTTGATCATTATTGCTCTGCTATTATGGCAGGGGGGAAAGTTATTAGACATTTCGCAAAATCAAGCGGAAGACGGGGGTTCTGAAGCCGCGTCTGTTTCTTTAACGGACAATACGGCGTCATCGAAGGGTCAAGTGACCACCGTGATTGATTTGCAAAATACCAGTAAAGCTAACCAGAATTAGCCATATCCCGTTGAATTTTGGTGTTAGTCGGTGGAGTATGGCACAATGAAGCCTGGCGTGGCAGGTGGGTTTCTCTGTGACTAAAAAACGTCATCTCGGATCATTCGAAAGTATTCGTCGCCGATGTGTTAATCGGAATATGATTGATTTCTCGTCCTCCTCGTGCTCGGAAACTTAGCCAGCGATAGGATACGATGATATTTTCCTTGCTTGCTGGTAAAGTAGGCAAAAGCAAGTCGTGCGCCGCTTTCCCCATTGAGTTATTTGTCGATATTTTAAGCCAATCTCAGTCTGTCTACCGTTTTGGTATTGTCGTTGAGGTAGTCGTTGGTCAGTCGTGCTAAAATTGCAACCGATTTGATGATTTTATTATGGAGTGTACTTTTGTCTACGACGATTAAGGCAATTCGCGGAATGCATGATATTGTGCCGGATGAGGTCCATTATTGGCAGTATCTTGAACAAATTGCCCAGCGTGTTTTTGAATCCTATGGCTACCGGGAGATTCGTTTTCCCATTGTAGAAAACACGCATTTATTTAAGCGTTCGATTGGCGATATCACCGATATTGTTGAAAAGGAGATGTATACCTTTGAAGATCGGAACGGGGATAGTCTAACATTACGGCCAGAAGGTACCGCTTCGTGTGTCCGGGCAGGGATCGAGCGTGGTTTGCTGTATAATCAAATTCAACGACTTTGGTATGTTGGACCCATGTTTCGTCACGAGCGTCCGCAAAAAGGCCGGTATCGTCAATTTCACCAATTTGGTTTAGAGGCTTTTGGTTTGAGTGGCCCCGATATTGATGCCGAAATTATTTTAATCACGGCAAAATTATGGCAAAAACTGGGGTTAGCCCCGTTTGTTTCATTGCAATTAAATAGCCTGGGGACACCGGAGTGCCGAAAAAAATATTATCAAGCCCTGGTTGATTATTTTTCAGTGTATTTAACTGACTTAGATGAGGATAGCCAGCGTCGATTACACACTAATCCGATGCGTATTTTGGACAGTAAAGTCCCACAAACACAAATCATTGTTAAAAACGCGCCCATACTTGAAGCTTATCTTGATGAGCACTCGGTGGCACATTTTCAAGGATTGACACATTTGTTAGAGACACTGGGTGTGGCTTATCAAGTCAATCCGCGATTAGTACGCGGCCTCGATTATTATACGAACACGGTGTTTGAATGGGTGACGAGTGAGCTGGGTGCGCAAGGGACCGTGTGTGCTGGTGGACGGTATGACAATTTGGTTTCGTATTTAGGTGGCCAGGCGACACCCGCGGTTGGTTTTGCCATCGGTGTTGAGCGTTTGGTTTTGATGTTAAAGGAAAAACAAACGGTAGCCGAGGTTAATCCGCTGGGTGCGTATATGGTGATGGTGGGTGAACAGACATTAACCGCGGGTATGGTACTTGCTGAGAAAATTCGTCAGGGTAATCCTGAGTTTAATTTAATATGTCATTGCGGTGGCGGTGGGTTTAAATCACAAATGAAGAAAGCTGACCGTAGTGGTGCACGCTGGGCGTTTATCATTGGTGATGATGAATTAAAAATGGGGACGGTGACGATAAAGTGGCTTCGAGAGCACGGCGAGCAACGGAGTTACTCTCAGTCTGAGTTAGTGGCGTTTGTGGGTGATCACACAACAAAGAACGAAACCTGTCATGATTAACATGAGACGGATTGCCGTGTTTAGAACAGCAAACGAGAGCGTATTATTTTTAGCAAAAGGAAAGTCAAGTGGACACGTATAAAACAGAGCAAGAGCAGCTGGAAGCCCTGAAAAAATGGTGGGAAACTAATGGTAAGTTTGTGTTGGTGGTGTTAGTGGTTACCTTTACCGCCTCGATTGGCTGGCGCGTGTGGAGTAATCATGAAAACTCTACCCTGGAAAGTGCATCACTTGAATACAACGCGGTGATTAGTAACTTACGCAGTGAAGAGTTAGACGCGGCATTACGTAATGGTGCTGGCTTGATTGAAAAGCGTGGTGACACATCCTATGCCATTTTGGCGGCGTTAGCGATGGCTAAGTTAGAAGTTGAAAAAGGTGAACTGGAGACGGCCAGTCAGCGCTTAACTTGGGCGGTTGAGCAGGCTGAACTTCCTGAATTTGTCCATATTTCTCGTATCCGCTTAGCACGTGTCTTGTTAGCCTTAGGGAAATTTGATGAAGCATTAGCGCAAGTGTCGGTGGATGATGCGGGTGGTTTTGATGCGGCTTACGAAATGGTAAAAGGGGATATTTATGCGCAGCGAGGGTTGGCTGATCAAGCGAAAACCGCTTATAACACGGCGTTAAATAATCATTTTGAAATGAGTGTCACCAGTAAAAACCTGTTACGTATGAAGCTCGACAACTTAGGCGGAGCAAATCTATCCGTCTCTACGGAATAGGCTATCCGATCATGAAATGGCGTTATTTATTTGTCTTTGGTATGTTGTTGGTGCAAGGTTGTTCATCAACACCGGAACGTAAACCACGCCAGTATGTCACGCCGCCAGTGGCAGAAGAGGCCATTGATGTGGTTTGGTATAAAACGCTGGCAGAAAAAGGCCATGATCGTTTCGTGAAAAACTATCCTTACGTTTCTGGTGATGCTGTGTATACCGCCGAGCCCACAGGGATTATCAGTAAATTTGATGCCATTAGCGGTAAGCTATTATGGCGTTCAACGCAAAATGCACATTTTTCTGCCGGCCCGGTTGTGCATGATGATATGCTGTTAGTGGGGACTGTCGATGCCGAAGTGTTTGCGTTGAATCCGCAAAATGGTGAATTGATTTGGCGCACCGTTGTTTCGAGCGAAGTGCTTGCACCACCGCAAAGAGCGAGAGAGATTGTTGTTGTGCAAAGCAATGATGGCAAAGTTACAGGATTACGTGCGAGTGATGGCCAGAAAATATGGGTGTATAGTCGGGGAGTCCCCGTCTTAAGCTTGCGTGGTACGAGTTCACCGTTGATTGTTGGCGAACAAGTGATGATTGCGTTTGCCAGCAGTAAGCTGGTTTCACTCGCGTTGCACGACGGAAAATTACTTTGGGAAACCAGCGTCGCTGTTCCTAAAGGTCGATCAGAACTGGAGCGTATGGTGGATATTGATGCTTACCTTCAGTATCAAGATGGCACTATTTATGTGGTGGGTTACCAAGGGCGGGTGGCGGCTGTCGCGCTAGAGTCAGGTCGAATTTTATGGTCACGGGATATCTCTTCTTATCAGGGTTTAGCGATGTCTGATAATGTATTGTACTTAGTCGATTCCGATGCACGGGTATGGGCCTTGGACCGCGGTAACGGTGCGACGCTTTGGATGCAGGATACGCTGCTGGGTTATCTAACGACGGCGCCATCAATCTCGGGTGATAAACTCTATCTCGGTGATGTGGATGGTAATGTGTATTGGTTGTCTACGGAGGATGGTAAGATATTGGGGCGCATTCCTTATCGCCACGTGGCGCTTGTTAGTGGTGTAGAAACCAGTGCTGATGATTTTGACGGAGTAAAGCCAGACCCTTTGTTGGGAGAAGAAATGATAAGTACCGGTGTTGCTGCACCGCTACTCGTGAATAATGGCAAGCTATTGGTGTCTTATCATAATGGCGTGTTGGTTGCTTTTTCTCTGGTTCAGGGAAAGAGCTGATCTGGATGAAGAAGAAGCTGCGCAGGATTAATGCGTCTGCGTGATGATCTGAATAGATTTTCTATTCTATAATTAATAGTTAATTGAGTAACCATGAAACCTGTTATTGCCCTAATAGGGCGTCCTAATGTTGGTAAATCAACATTCTTTAATCGAATTACAAAATCACGTGATGCGTTAGTGGCGAATGAGCCTGGTTTGACCCGGGATCGTCGTTATGGTTTGGCTAGTATTGATGACCATCAGCTTATTGTTATTGACACCGGTGGATTTTCTGATGATCAAAATGCGCTAAATCAGCTGATTGCTGAACAGGCTAAACAGGCTATTTCTGAATGTGATGTGGCGGTGTTTCTGGTGGATGGGAAAGCGGGCTGTCTGCCAGGGGATGAGGAAATTGCGAAATTTTTGCGTCGTTTCGGGAAATCCGTATATATTGCCGTCAATAAAACGGAAAAAATGCATAAAGTCGTTCTCACCGCAGAATTTCATCGTCTTGGTTTCGCCAATGTATTTGCTGTATCGGCCGCTCATGGGGAGGGTGTCAGTGATCTCATGGCGCAGGTGGTACAGTCGTTACCTATCGAGCCGGCCGATCCACTTGAGCAAGATGATACGCCTAAAATTGCGATTGTTGGCCGCCCGAATGTGGGCAAGTCCACGCTGATTAATCGACTGATTGGCGAACAACGGATGTTGGCTTATGACATGCCGGGAACCACTCGGGATAGTATTTTCGTCCCCTTTGAGCATGAAGGCAGGCGATATACATTAGTTGATACCGCTGGTGTTCGGCGCAAGGCAAGAATCGCTGAAAAAATAGAAAAATTTAGTGTCATAAAAGCATTGCAAGCCATTGATGCATCAAGTGTGGTGGTACTTGTACTCGATGCGCAAGAAGAGATTGCTAGTCAGGATGCGCATTTGCTTGGTTATGCGATTGACGCGGGAAGAAGCGTGATCATTGCGGTTAATAAATGGGATGGTTTAACGCTTGATAAGCGTTCGGAAATAAAAAAAATGCTCGATCGAAAACTGGTGTTTGCGAGCTACATTACGATACGCTTTATTTCTGCATTGCATGGCTCAGGGGTTGGCGAGCTGATCAAAGGCGTCAAAAAAATCTATGAGACGTCGATAAAAAAATACCCAACTTCGGCATTAAACCCGATATTGCAGCAGGCAATTAGTCGCCATCAGCCGCCGCTCGTGCATGGTCGCCGCATTAAGTTGCGATTTGTTCATCAGGCGGGTCATAACCCACCAAAGTTTGTTATCCATGGCAATCAAACCGAGCATGTTCCGTTGGCGTATTGTCGATATTTAGAGAACATCTTTAGAAAAACATTAGGATTAACTGGGGTACCTATTAAGTTGGAGTTTAAATCAGGAGATAATCCTTTTAAAGGGCGATTAAATGTATTAACTAAACGCCAAGTGATGAAAAAGAAGCGCTTGAAAAAATTTGTCTCAAAAAGAAAATATAAATAAAATCCATTAGATTTTGTGTTGTATAGGGTGTTCTACATACAAATCAATCATTAGTCATATGGGTACGGTAAAGCGTGGGCATGTCTTTCAGTACGCGTTATTATCTCTTGAATCAGCCTGATAAACTAGTTGCGGGATACCCTAAAAAAAGTTAATGTAGTCAATGTTAATGCGGTAAAAAAATTAGCTCAGCATTGGCAATAATAATAAATAAAATAACAGCAGCAAATGCGTAATGGGGAATAGCATAAGTCTTATATAGTGTATGACAAATTAGTTTTAGCTCGTGGTTGCTCGATGAGTCGAATGGTGCCACGTCTTACTATCAACTTCATCAATATCTCCTTCTGTCGGTTTGCCTGCCGCGTTATTTCATCTATGCCACTAAGAAGCTGTTTGGTTAAAAAATGAATCGTCTGCAAAGCCATCAAAATGGCGACTTTTCCCGATTTTTTTTCGGTAAATAGCGCAACTATTCTTCTCAAGCGATCGAAATTTTTTAAACTAACCGTTTTTCATGCTGGCGCTAGCTAATTGTGGCGGAAACCAAGGCTGTCCAATGTCGGTTAATACAACATCTTTGGATTAGGTTGTCAATATACCAAGGTAGTTCGGGGGGGAGATATGGGAAAGTGGTTGGGTGGTTTAGTCCATCGAGTGATAAATGAACAGATATCCTGTTTTATAATGGTGATCTCTCTATTAGGATTGGTTGGCTGTAGCAATGAGCCTGGTGATAGTGACGCGACCGGGGAATTTGTTTTTGCATCGGATATCCGGCAGCAGGCACAACTCAATCAGTTGTTATCCATTAATGAGATTGTGTGGCAGGCGAATGGGCGTTTAAGTGCGAAGGGAAATGCCTTGCCAGGGGAGCAAATTATCTTATCGGACCCGATGACAACACAGACGATAGGTACAGCGCTTACCAATACGGAAGGTCAGTGGCAGTTCGAAGTTAACCAATTCAACACGGCGCCATGTTTTATTCATGTGTCATCCGATAATTTAAGCCAAACGGTCGCTGTGCAAAATGCCCCAAGCTATTGCACCTTATCCCGCGTACAAAACATTTCGATGACTTTGTCAATTGCCGTCGCCAAATGGCAGTCAGACAGTAACATCTTGAAAGCCAAAGGTGAAGGTGCATCTGCTCGGCAAATGGTGCATGTTTTCGATGCGCAAAGCGGTCAGTTGTTAGGGAGTGACCGGGCCAATGTGGTTGGTGTATGGAAAGTAACAATACGTAATTTGCTTGTTTTTCCCTGTGTTGTCACCGCGATGACGGATGAGTCGATTGCCCAGGCCCAGGTGCTTAATGTCCCTGCCAATTGTGACGCAGGAGCGGTATCACAACCGAACCTTTCAAGCTCGACAATCCCTCGAGCGAATCAAGCACCTGATTCTGTCATTAGCTCACCCGCCTCGGATATAACCATTCAGGTGGGGACCGCCGTTCGGTTTTTAGGTTCGGGTTATGATTCAGATAAAAATACCCCTTTGAGTTATTTATGGCAATTTAATGGGGCTGCATTTGATTCAAGCCAACGCAATCCAGGTACCATTGTGTTTAATCAAGCGGGTATTTATCCTGTTATGTTAACGGTATTTGATGCGTTCGGCATTGCGGACCCAACGCCAGCCGTGCGAATGATTGTGGTGGAGAATGCGACACCGACCCAGGTGAGCGCGCCCAATGGCAAAATCATTATGCCAACGACGGATATGACAATTAGTATCGGTCAGGCGGTGAATTTTTCAGCGATTAGTCCCGATCCAGGCAGTAATTTACCACTCACCTATGTCTGGGACTTTGGCGGTGGAGCGGCCAATTCTACGGTACAGAATCCAGGTAATGTGTTATTTGTCATTCCTGGTGTTTATAGGGTGGCATTAGCGGTCGCCGATAGTCTGGGTAATATGGATAACACACCTGATATTCGAGTGATTACGGTGTTATCCACTGATCCGGTTGGCGGAAACAATTTAGCCCCCAATGGCGATATTGTTGAGCCGGCTTCCGACGTTGTGGTTAGTGTTGGCCAGTCACTCAATTTTCGTAGCTTAGCTAGTGATCCAGACAATAATGTGCCGTTATTTCATTTTTGGGACTTTGGTGGTGGGGCGAATAATTCGTCGCTGGTGACACCAGGTAATATTGCTTTTTCTCAACCTGGTCAATATGTGGTGACCTATGTGGTGACGGATAGCTTGGGTTTAGCTGATCCAACGCCATCGACACGCATTATTACGGTACAGAGTAGCCGTGCGCCTGGCTCAGGGAATGGCGGTGTGATGAGTGTGGCACCCGAATCTACCATCCAATTGCCAGCCACCGATCAAACGATAACGGTAGGGCAGTCTGTGGTTTTTACTGGATTTGGGGTCGACCCGGATAATAATGCACCGTTAATCTATCGTTGGGATTTTGATGGGATCTCACCGAATGCCGTGATACAAAACCCTGGCGAAATCACTTTTCATCAAAAAGGCACTTATCGAGTGAAACTCTCGGTCATTGATAGTTTAGGGCAAGCGGATGCAACGCCTGCCATCCGTATCATTCAGGTGAGCGATCCGGCAAGCTCAAATCAGCCACCCAGTGGTTCTATCCTCTCGCCGGCAATAGAACAAATGACAATTAATGTGGGGGAGATGGTCAATTTTTTTGGGGCGGGTGTTGATCCTGAAAATAATTTGCCGCTGTCTTTTCATTGGGATTTTGATGGTGTAGTAGCTAATTCAACCCTCATGAACCCAGGCAATATTACGCTTGCTCAGGCGGGGCGTTACAATGTCACACTGATCGTCAAAGACAGCTTAGGGTTGGCGGCAAGTATGCCGGTGACGCGTACTATTGTTGTTCAAAATCTTGCTAACGTTGAGTCACCTCCCGAAAGTTACATATTATCACCGGTTGCTGATATGGTCATCAATGTGGGGGATCGTATGGCGTTTCGGGGAGCGGGAGCGAGCAAGAGCGCCAATCAGTCCTTGACTTACCAATGGGATTTTGGCGAGGGTGTCGTGCCTCGGTCTTCCCCGTTGGAAAATCCAGGGCTCGTGCAATTTAATGTACCGGGACGATTTGAGGTTCAATTGATCCTGCAAAACGCATCAGCTGTTACTGATCCTACACCTGAAGTGCGCGTGATTACGGTACGTGATACCAATACCGGATTGCAAGCACCCAAAGGTCAAATTGATTTACCTGTCGAATCCACCACAACGATTAATCGGGGGCAAAGCCTGGAGTTTCGAGCAACGGCAACCGATAGCGCTGAGCATTTGCCATTAACCTATTATTGGGATTTTGATGGAGCAACACCCGACTTTATTGGTCAAGATCCTGGTTTGGTGATATTTGATAAGTCGGGGACTTATCGTATTCGTTTGCGAGTGAGCAACAATCGTTTTATGGAAGATCCGCTGCCAGCAGAACGAACGGTGGTGGTATTGAGCCCAAATAGCGAAACTTCTATTGCACCCACCGGGACGATTTTGACACCCAATGACAATAATTTAACAGTCCCCATCGGGGAAGTATTAAATTTCACTTCATCGGCAACAGACACTGATAATAATCTACCTATAAGCTATCGATGGAATTTTGATGGGCTATTACCGGCGAGCAATATCCAAAATCCGGGTGCCGTATTATTTAATAAGGTGGGTGAATACGCCATTCGTTTGCTAGTAACCGATGCGGTTGGGGTCAGTGCTACCACGCCAGAAACTAGAATAATTAAGGTCGTGTCGTTAACCGAGACATCACCCGGTGTTGGTAATGCACCGAATGGGACGATTGTTTCACCATCGCAAAATACCTCTATCAGCGTAGGTGGAACCATTAATTTTCAAAGTATCGGTGCGGACCCGGATAATCAATTTCCATTAACTTATCGATGGACGTTTGAGGGGACCTCGATTGATATTTCGGATACGCAAAACCCAGGACCATTGTCATTTGACCGCGCCGGGACGTATCGTGCCACGTTAATTGTTAGCGATAGTCGTGGCAGTGTTGATCCTAGGCCGGATGAAAGAATCATTACAGTGGGTAGTGGTGGTGGCGCAGGAAATAATGAGGCTCGGCCGGTCGCTCGCATTATCATGCCGGCCATCGACTTAACGGTTAATGTCGGTGAAAAAATTCATTTTATGGGAGAACTAATGGACCCAAATGCGAGACGGAATGCAAGCTATCAATGGGATTTCGCTGGGGCGGCAAGCCGTTCTACGGAACAGAACGCGGGAGACATTATATTTAATACGCCAGGCATTTATAACGTGACATTGTCTGTCACAAATAGTGCGAATCCGAGTGATTTAACACCGGCGCAGCGTATTATTGCCGTACTGGGTAATGACAATGGCTCAGTGAATAATGCGCCTAATGGCACGATAATATTACCTGTGAGTCATGTGACTGTTCGTGTTGGGCAACGTGTGAATTTTTCTGGTGTTGGTGAAGATTCAGATAATAATACCCCATTGTCATATCATTGGGATTTCGGTCTTAGCAGCATTCCCCATTCGAATTTGCAAAACCCAGGCAATGTTCAGTTTAATCAAACAGGTCAGTTTATGGTGACATTTACGGTGACCGATAGTTTAAATAAGGGGGATTCTATGGCGGACATTCGAGTGGTGACGGTGACAAATTAATGCCTCAGACAGTAATTTTTTTTGTAGGAAAAAAGCGATGGTCACTTGATCTGAAAAATTATTTGCTCATCTTATGCTTGCTGAGGGATTTCAAGAACAGTGGCTAAAGGATTGGATAAGTTTTTAGCCGGCCATTTTACGTTGGTTTGTCATTTCTCACGAGAGGACGACAGTTTTTCTTAATATGTCGCCATTTTTTATTCGCAATTAAAAATTTTTATAAAATTAATTTCTGTTATATTTTTAAAGCGTTTATCGTGTGTAGCGACTAAACATTTAAAGAATTCTGAGGTTAATTGTCCTTGCATCTATGCGGTAAAGAGACTATCTTAGAATATGGAGAAAAATAGTATAACAACAAAAATAACAGTTATTTTTCATTGGTAAAAAAGATAATAAAGTTACGTGGGTAGGGTGGTTGATGGGGCATAGGTGTCAATACAATAAAAAGCTATTTGCTTTTATCTAAGGCGAATGGCACTCCTATTTACCCTTCATCATATTCTCGACTCAATGTGACGTCCTATCTTTAGCGTTGTTTTTCAATCGTGAGCTTGAGTTATACCCGTGGGATGGAGTAACTCAGCATGTATGAATTTGTCATGTGAGGGAGAGACTATGGTCTTGCTGTTCAATTGTTTCATGCTGTTCAAAAAAAACAGAATCCAGTGTTTGTTATTAACAAGCGTTTTCTTTATTGCTTCATGTTCGAATCCGTCCGATGACGGAACCGATGAAGTCAATCTAAATGCGAACGAAGATATCGCCGCCGGGGTGCTACTCGGCCGAGCTGTTAGTTCGCAAGCAGAACCTAATGGTATAATATTAAGCCCATCCAGCGATCTCAATATCAATGCAGGGGATGCTGTTAACTTTGCATCAACAGGCGATCGCCCTGTCGGCGATTTACTTTTTGTCTGGAATTTCGCGGGTGCGACGCTAAATTCAGCGCAACAAAATCCACCAACGATTACCTTTAAAAAAGAAGGGGTTTTTAAGGTCACTTTAACGGTTAAAGATAAAAATACCGGTGCGATTGATTCGACACCCGGTATCAGAATCATTACCGTGGGCGGTAATAATCCGACCAGTCCAACAAATAACGCCCCAGCTGGTGCCATTTTATCGCCTAGCAATAACGTGACGATAAATGCCGGAGATGTTGTTCGATTTGCTGGCTCAGGGTCTGATCCTGATAACAATATTCCACTCACCTATCAGTGGGTTTTTGATGGAGGCGTGCCGATAGCGGGTAACCAAGCATTAGCTCGACGGTCGCCGGGGGATGTTAGATTTTCGAGTGCAGGTATTTATACCGTGAAATTGACGGTGACTGATGCATTATTTTTATCTGATCCAACCCCGGTTGAACGCATTGTAACTGTTGTTAATAGCAGCATCAATACAGCGCCGAATGGGAGAATTATTGCGCCGTCAAGTAATATGACAATTAATGAGGGTGAATCGATATTTTTTGCATCAAGAGTTTCTGACCAAGAAAATAATGGACCGTTTAGTTTCGTATGGAATTTTAATGGTGGGGCAGCTGCAGCGCCAACCAGCAGGCAGAACCCAGGCACGGTTACTTTTGGTAAGGCGGGAACTTATGCCGTATCGCTTACCGTTTCAGACAATCAGAATTTAGCTGATCCAACCCCGGCAATACGAATGATCACCGTCAAGGGTAACACACCGACAACCAATGCCGCACCGAATGGAACTATTTTGTCGCCGTCGGGGAATATGTCAATAAAAGAAGGCGCGTCTATCTTTTTTGCGGGCTCAGGTTCTGATCCGGATCCAAATTCTATATTAACTTATATTTGGAATTTTGATGGAGGCGCGTTGAATTCTGCCAAACAAAACCCTGGTCAGGTGACCTTCTTATCGGCAGGTACTTATAATATCAGTTTACGCACGAGGGATAATACCGGGTTGATTGATCAGACACCGGCGACCCGAACCATTACTGTGACAGCGAAAGCGAATGCCAATCAAGCTCCCATTGGTCGCATTATTAAACCTGCCAGTGATGTGACAATTGATGTCAATAATGCGATTATCTTTGAAGGGTCTGGTACCGACCCTGACAATAACACACCGCTCTCTTATTTTTGGGATTTTGGTGGTGGTGCGACTAGCGCTAATGGCGGTAACCCTGGCAGTGTCACATTTGCCAAAACCGGTGTGTTTACCGTATTGCTCACGGTGAAGGATGGTACCGGGCTGGCCGATGGTACGCCGGCTAAACGTGTGATTACTGTGATCGATCCTCAGACAAATAACTTAGCGCCCAATTCGATTATTAACTCTCCATCGAAAGATTTAGTGATTGATATCGGGGAGTCAGTATTGTTCTCAGGAGTGGGTGTGGATCCTGATAATAATACACCACTGTCTTATGCTTGGAATTTTGCGGGTGCGGTACCAAACTCAAATCAACAAAATCCAGGCGCGGTCACATTTAACGAACCAGGAACATACCGAGTTAAACTAACGGTGAAAGATAGCTTAGGCTTAGTCGATTCAACACCAGCCGAGCGGGTGATTGTTGTAACGGCGAACAGCCCAACCAATGTGGCACCCGACTCCGTGATTATTTCGCCTCAAGCGGCGTCGGTAACTATTCCTGTCGGGGAAGCGATTTTTTTCTCAGGCATGGGCTTCGATATTGACGGTAATATACCTCTCGTGTACCGCTGGAATTTTGATGGTGCAGCGCCTAATGAAACGCGTCAACGACCTGGAAAGGTTATTTTTAGTCAACCCGGAAAATTTACTGTGACACTCACGGTAAAAGATAGTCTTGGAAAGGCTGATCTTTCACCGGCGATACGAGAGATTACGGTATTAACCAGTTCGAATAATAATCAAATGCCCAATGGTATTATCGCCTCTCCGACGGGACCATTGACGATTAACGAAGGAGAAAGTATTAGCTTCGCCGGTAGAGGAGCCGATCCCGATAACAATATCCCGTTATCGTATGCCTGGAATTTTGATGGCGCGATACCTAATGTGAATGTGCAAAATCCCGGTGTACTGGCATTTCCTAGGGCGGGTATTTATCGAATTAAATTAACAATAACTGATAGTTTAGGTTTGTCAGATTCAACGCCGGATGAGCGTGTGATTACGGTGAGAAGTTTGAATACCAGCAATCAGCCACCTAGTGGCACGATTGTCACACCGAGTCGAAATTTGACGATTGAGGTGGGTTCTACGCTTGATTTTACTGCAACGGGTAGCGATCCAGATGGTCATACGCCGCTTAAATACTTTTGGAATTTTGATGGGGCCGTGCCTAATGTTCTGCAGAAAACGCCAGGGGCTGTGACATTTAATCAAGCCGGTACTTATCGCATTCGCTTAACGGTGGAGGACAGTAAAGGCCTAAAAGATATGACGCCTGAAGAAGTGACGATTACGGTATTAAATACGGCTAACAATAATCAGGCGCCTAATGGCACTATAATTACACCAACCATGGATGTGGTGATCAATGAAGGGGACACGCTAACCTTTAGAGGAACGGCTTTTGATCCCGAAGGCGATAGTAATCTGACTTATCAATGGGATTTTGATGGTGCCGTACCGAATAGTGATGCGCATAATCCAGGCAATGTCACGTTTACTACAGCGGGAACGTTCCGTGTCAGGCTTGTTGTCATGGATAGTTTAGGCTTAGCTGATCCAACGCCCGCTGAGCGGATTATCACCGTGCGTGGTAATGGGGTTGATTCGTTGTTGGCACCTAATGGTGTGATTGTTACCCCAGTAGATAATATGGTGATTGATCGAGGCACGACGCTACTCTTCACTGGTGAAGGCAATGATCCAGATAATGCTCTTCCATTGAGTTACTTTTGGAATTTAGATGGCGCTGTGCCAAATTCCAATCAGCAAAGTGCAGGTCCTGTGACGTTTAATAAACTGGGGACTTATCGTATCAGTTTATGGGTGACCGATGCCGATGGTCTGATGGATCCAACACCGGCTGAACGAGTGATTACAGTGCAAGGTGGTAATTCACCATTGGGGAATTTGGCACCGGCTGGTGCGATTACTAAACCGCAAGGTGATATGACCATATTTGTTGGTGACACGATTACCTTTGCCGGTACCGGGTCGGATGCGGATAAAAATTTGCCACTGAGTTACCGTTGGAACTTTGATGGGGCTGCGGCTAATTCACTTAGACAAGATCCGGGGAATATTACTTTTAATCGAGTGGGTACCTTCCGAGTGACATTAACCGTCACCGATGGCTTAGGCTTGTCAGACCCTACGCCAGTGCAAAGAGTGGTGACTGTCAGGACGAAAAGTTCAGCCAATATTGCACCCAATGGTGTGATTTTAACGCCGGCACAAAACATGAGGGTCAATGTGGGTGATTCGGTTTATTTCTCTAGTACGGGTAGCGATGCAGATAACCATCTGCCGTTAAGATTCCTTTGGGATTTTGCTGGTGTTGCTCCGTTATCATTTAATGAAACACCCGGCAATATTTTGTTCACGAGAGCCGGTGTTTATCGGGTGAAATTGATCGTGATTGATCGTCTAGGTTTGGCTGATTCATTTCCTGCCGAGCGCACGATTACGGTGGTTGATAGAGGGAATAATCAACCGACGGGAAATTTAGCACCGTTTGGAAATATTCTGTCACCGGGTGAGGATGTGACGATTGCTGAGGGTGAAGCCTTGTATTTCACGGCAACGGGGGGGGATCGGGATGGTAACTTGCCATTACAGTTCATCTGGAATTTTGATGGGGCTGTGCCTAATGTCACTACTCAAAAGCCAGGGGATGTTACCTTTCGTCAAGTAGGCACATTTAATGTGAGTTTGATTGTAAAAGACAGTTTGGGAGCAATCAGCCAAGCCGATGTGCGCACGATTACTGTGCTCAAAACCTTAGGTCTACCTAATCAAGCACCGGATGGAGTGATCGTTATTCCGGTGAGAAATATGACGATCACAGTCGGTGATGTTGTGAACTTTAGAGCAAATGGTAGGGATCCTGACTTTCATTTACCACTCTCTTATTCATGGGCATTCTCCGGAGGAATTGCCTCTGGCTTAAATGTTCAAAATATGGGGGATGTGGTGTTTGACCAGCCGGGTACCTATACTGTTAAGCTCACGGTGACCGATGCGCGAGGTAAATCAGATCCAACGCCAGCGATACGTAAGATCACCGTGGAGGATGCGAATATTCCGACAGGGAATTTGCCGCCGAACGGTACTATCTTGTCGCCATCAACCAATGTCGTCATCAATGCCGGTGATCGTTTATTGTTTACCGGTTTTGCTTCGGACCCCAATGGGAATACTCCATTGTCCTATTTCTGGAATTTCGATGGGGCTACATTGAATACAACCAAGATGAATCCAGGCCCAGTTACCTTTAAGAAGAAGGGGACGTTTGATATCATTTTGATTGTGACCGATAGTCAGGGGCAAAGGGATCCAACACCTGATCGGGTGACAGTGATGGTGAGATAAAATAACCCAATTTTATCTGAAAAAGGTGGCCAATTGGCCACCTTTTTTTTGGGCAAGTATAAATTGGCGGGGTTTTATGTGGAAAAGTGACCTATCTAAACCAGGTTGATGAGCTTCATTCCTAGCGTAATTTCTTACGAACAGAATGGTATATCCGGTCTTATTCATGGTTTTGGCCACCCTACTGGCCCTGAGCTGTCGGTGAAGAGGGGCGGTATGGTCCGATGGTTTGGAAGATTAATGATTGCATGGCCATCAAATTGGCCGAGATGATGAACAAGGCCGCCTATCCAAATCACTAAATATTATTATGTGTTGTTAACAAGCTTACTCTATACTTGTATTATTAGAGTTTATCGGTTCTTTTATTCAATATTGTAATGATGATACGAGAGCATCACCAAGGGTTAAATTATGGAAAACCAATATGCCACGAGAGTTCCGGGGCTTCGCTTGGAAAGCCAAGCTAAAATTATGTTTGGTAAAGCGGTGCCTTATTATCAGCTGAGTTTTGACCATCTAGTCAGCCATCTTGATGTTCCAGCGGCACGTTTTCCGCAAATTTTGCAACGCATGTTGGATACGTTTAAGAATGATGGTAAAGGTAATGAAGAGACTTTTGCGGTATGGAGTGGTCGCAAAGGGATCCCTTTTTTTACTGAGTTGCTGGAAGACATTAATTTAGTGGGTCCGGATGATTTGCCAGAATTATTGCGCAATGATTTGCAAAACAGTGAGGTTATGCTTGACTAAGTTGATTTTTTCATTTTACCAATACCTAATTGGGATTCAGTAGATCGCGGTAAATTGGATGGCTAAGCGATTGCCGAGCGTATTCAAGTTGTTTTCTAATGCGGCCACAATATTATTGGCTGACTTAGCATTGCGAATGGCATAGTTGATAACAATGCGTGTTTTTAAATTTAACAAGTATTGAGCGCCTAAAGTTAGGGTAGAAAAATTAGTTTCTAATTTGTCGCCTGTGAGTCGATTGAAGACATCATAACGTAAGTCGATTTCCCATTAGCTTGTCAGTACACGCCAGCCACCTTCGATATACCAGCCATTAGCTATTCCTGTGAGATCATTGCCATACCGGGTTCATTCATATCAAAACTTTCTTTATGTGGGCCAAGAAAAATCATTCCCGAGCCTCGTATATATTCGGCGGAAACTCGATAAGGGTTTTTAAGATATTTAATTCCAAGGCCGGTCCGTGTTCTTTGATAATGGCGGTACTGCTTTTTTCCGCTACTTCGTCCAATTAATGACTTTTTAGCGGATCGATCATCACTGGTGCCAGCTATGCCGTCAGCGCCTGGGTCATAGCTATCAATGGTTTCGTTGGAAAAGTCTTTATCGTAGGCTCGCTGACCGGATTGATGCCACGCAAAAAGTTTAACTCCTTCCCTTTTCCCACCCTGACCAGCAAAGATACGTTCTGATGACCAGTAATAATACATGTTTTTATTGCCATTGTTGTCGCCGAGATTAAGCCCGTTGCCATTACCTATCATCAGTGCATAGCTGTGCTCCCAATTGCTCCACCGTTTTATGGTATCAAAAATCTGGAGTCCGGTATCACGAAATGCACCCACCGGTTTTTGCAACCCGTTAATCGTGACGCCTAGCAACTGAGCATCGGTATTTGCACTTTGGTCATTCGCTGTTTTTTTCTTAAAAAAATTATCATCGTTGGGGAAACGCTCTAGCATCATGCCATTGGTCACACTGGAAAAATTGATATAGTTTGAGACATGGATGGCTTGCAAGCTCTCTTCGGAGCCAGGATATTTGAACAATCCAACGCGTATCCAGGCAAAGGGTAGGTGATTGAAGGTGACGCTGGTCTCTGTTAACTTAACGTGCTTGCTGGCCATGGTAATTCCGTTATTTCCAAGCTCTGACAGAATAAAATAGTTTATTTTACTCTCCAGTGGAAAGCCTGTGCCTCTAATACCAATTCGTGCTCGATTCACATTAAACATTTTATTGGATGTTAAGTTGGGTCCAATGAGTTTGTTTGCCGTGTATTGGTTGGCTGAATTAGCTTCACTGAAATCGTGCTGATATTGTCCTTGAATAAGTCCCCATAACTTTGCACGCTCGGTGGCGGCGGTAGGTTCCGTGCCTTGCAGCATGAGCCAGTTGGCAGCAAAAAGGGTATGGTTATAAGATGCTAGAAAAAATACGATCACTATAACTAATTTTGCGATAGGATATTTCATACTATTTTCCCTTGGGGTAACGCATTATTTTTTTAATTACCCTTTAATCAGATGTTTTTTTTCAGCCGAGTGTATATTTTTCTGTCAACTGACGGAAGGTAGGTTTTAAAAAGCGACATAAAGTGGTTTTTTTTGGTTGTTTTATACACCAGTCAATCGGACTGATGAAGATTTCAAACTCGTCATCGATCATGTGAGGGGGCCAGTGGATGGTACTATTTAAGTCGTAAATAATGTATTGGTGGGTTTATTTTTGGAATATTCGGTTTTTCTTGCATTTAGTATCGGACTGTTAAGTGTTATCCACTGTTTGGGGATGTGCAGTGGTATTATTGGTGCCTTGACTTTCAGCTTACCGGCAGAGGTACATAAAGATAAGCGTCGACTATTACCCTATGTGTTGTCATATAATATTGGCCGTATTTTGAGTTACAGTTTAGCTGGTGTCGTGGTGGGGGCGGTAAGTCGTGGTTTTTTCTATACAATTAGTCCAAGCTATGGGCATTCAATTTTACAATGGATAGCGGCGCTAGTTTTAGTTATTATAGGGGTGCATCTTGCAGGTTGGTTTCCTAAATTAGTCTTTGTCGAAGCCATTGGCCAACCGATATGGCGGCGAATTGAGCCATTGGGTCGGCGAATGCTGCCTGTGAAGTCGCCGTGGCAGGCTTTTCTGTTTGGCGCTATATGGGGATGGTTGCCATGTGGTCTGGTATATACCACATTAATTTGGGCCGCCTCATCAGGCAATGCTGGGCAGTCGGGACTGCTGATGCTGGCTTTTGGTTTGGGGACGTTGCCGACAGTGATGGCGGCGGGGGTGCTTACCAGTTGGGTTTCAAAACTCACACTCAATCCGCATTTTAGAAAAACGGCCGGTATTATTATCGTGTTGATGGCGCTGGTGAGCCCATTTTATGCACTTCAACCGGGTGCGCACGGTCATCATGATATTCATGAGTGGGAGGGGTTACCGTATGATCCAGATGTTCACAAATAAATTAATTGGCGAATCAGCTACTTTTCTCAATGTGTTGAATACGGCTTCGGTGATAGCGGCGACCGATGTAACAGTATTGATTACTGGGAGTAGTGGGACTGGTAAAGAGCTGATGGCACAAGCGATTCATGAAGCGAGCCCCCGAGCCACTCATTCTTTTGTGAGTATCAACTGTGCGGCATTACCGGAAGCCATCGTTGAATCTGAGTTATTTGGTCACGCCAAAGGCGCATTTACCGGTGCAGATAAAACCTATGAAGGGCGCATCCGTACGGCGGAAGGTGGTACCTTGTTTTTAGATGAAATCGGTGAGTTATCTCTCAATATTCAAGCGAAATTATTACGTTTTTTGGAGTCTGGTGAATGTCAGGCGGTGGGTGAAAGTAGCCCTCGTTATGTGAATGTTCGAGTATTAGCTGCCACTAACCGTGATTTATATCAGCTATTTCAGGAAGGCTTATTTCGAGAGGATTTATTTTATCGCTTAAATATCGTACCCATTGCGATGCCCGCCTTACAGGATCGAAAAGGGGATATCGAGTTATTAATTAGTCATCTGACGGATTTGCTTTCGGAAAAACATGGATTGCCGGTGCCATGTTACCAAAGAGACACGATGAAAGTGTTGCGTGCTTACCACTGGCCTGGCAATGTGAGAGAGCTGCGTAATTTTTGTGAGCGTATGTTGATTTTGTTTGGTGGGCGTGATGTGTTGCCAAGCAATTTGCCTTTTGAGGTCCAGTCGCCAGAGAGTCGTATGAAAAAGCATTTATTTGATTTTATTTTGCCGGATAATGGTATCTCGCTAGATGAGCTAGAGCGTCAAATGATTCAGCAAGCCTTGGGCCGAACCGACGGTAACCGAAGTCGAGCGGCAAAATTACTCGGCATTACGCGTGATACTTTATTGTATCGGATGAAAAAATATACGATATAACGATTAGCTCACGGGTTGCTGGTTATTTTTTCTTGCTGAAAGACGCCGCATTTTGTTCCTTCAAAGCGCATGAATAATGCACTTTCCCAAAGATTTTTCTATCCTTTAAAAATGGGTTTATTTGTCCCTGTCTGGCATCGTTGTCGGTCGTGCTAAAATATCATGAAGATAGAAGAAATAAAACAATCATTAAACGAGCGGGCGGATCCTGAGGTGGCTTGTCATTCACAGCGCTTTTTTAAAACTGGGCCGGGTGAATATGGCGAAGGCGATGTATTTTTAGGCATTCGGGTTCCTCAATTGCGCGACCTTGCCAAACATTGTCAGTTACTCCGTTTGGAAGATATCTATCAACTGCTAACGTCTGTCTATCATGAGGAGCGTTTGCTCGCGGTGATTATTTTGGTGAATCAATATAAGCAAGCGAATGCGGCTCAACAGTTGCAACTATATCGAATGTACCTAACGAATAAACCGTATGTTAATCATTGGGATTTGGTAGACATTTCGGCGGACCCCATTGTGGGGGCTCAGTTTTTGTACAAAGATCGGCGGCCACTCTATCGTTTGGTGAAATCAACGTCGCTATGGGATCGGCGCATGGCTGTCATGGCGACGTTTCATTTTATTAAGCGGCATGATTTTAATGAGACGTTAGGCTTGGCTGAATTATTGTTGTGTGATAAAGAAGATTTATTGCATAAGGCGGTGGGCTGGATGCTGCGCTATGCCATTGAGAAATTTCCAAAAGATAGGCGACAACAATACCTGAAAGGCTATATTTAGCCCAATATCGGTTTAAGTTACTCAAAGGAGCAAAGTCAGAGATGGAGCTACCTCTGCAAATTAAAGATTTATTGGCAGGAAAAGTCTTGCCGGGGAAAACGATTGTAGTCAATGGTTGGGTTCGTACCCGGCGGGACTCTAAAGGGGGCTTTTCTTTTTTATCCATGCATGATGGTTCATGTTTTGCTGGTATACAAGTCGTCGCTGATAAAAAATTGGCCAATTATGAGCATGAAATTGTTCGGTTATCCGCCGGTTGTAGCCTTCGTGTGGAAGGCGTGTTGACGGAAAGTGAAGGAAAGGAACAATCCTTAGAAATTCAAGCAACCACCATTCATGTGTATGGCTGGGTTGACGATCCTGATGCTTATCCCATTGCAAAAAAACGGCATACGTTTGAATTTTTGCGAAGTGTGGCGCATTTGCGACCGCGCACCAATACGTTTGGTGCCATGACGCGGATTCGTAATGCTTGTGCCTATCAGATGCACCAGTATTTTAAGCAACGTGGTTTTTATTGGGTGAACACACCGATTATCACCGCCAGCGATTGTGAAGGGGCTGGTGAGTTGTTTCGAGTCAGTACTCTTGATTTTGCTAAGGTGCCACGGTCAGCAAATGGCGACCCCGACTTTACCCAGGACTTTTTTGGTTCTGAAGCGTATTTAACCGTCTCAGGGCAATTGAATGCGGAATCTTATTGTATGGCGATGTCGCGAGTGTATACCTTTGGGCCGACCTTTCGAGCGGAAAACTCAAATACTAGTCGCCACCTCGCTGAATTTTGGATGGTCGAGCCAGAGATTGCTTTTGCTGATTTGGCCGCTGATGCACAATTGGCCGAAAATTTTCTAAAGGTAGTGATTCAAAATGTGTTGGATGAATGCGAACAGGATATTGCGTTTTTTACTCAACGGATTGACAAGCATTTAATGGATCGCTTAAGTCGGGTTGTCAAGACTGATTTTGTGCACTTGGATTATAGTGATGCCATTCAGGTGTTAAACAGTGCTAAGGTTGCTTTTGAGTTTCCTGTGGTTTGGGGGGCGGATTTACAATCTGAGCATGAACGCTATTTGGCGGAAGAATATGTGGGTGGGCCGGTGATTATCATGAACTATCCTAAAGAGATTAAAGCTTTCTATATGCGTGAAAATGATGACGGATTAACCTGTGCTGCGATGGATGTGCTGGTACCTGGCATTGGCGAATTGATTGGTGGCAGCCAGCGAGAAGAACGCTTGGATGTGCTGGAGGCTAAAATGGAACAGCACGGCCTACAAAAAGACCTTTGGTGGTATCGAGATTTACGACGTTATGGAACGGTACCTCACGCCGGCTTTGGTTTAGGGTTTGAGCGTTTTCTTAACTATATGACTGGGATGGAAAATATCAGAGATGCTATTCCTTTTCCCCGGGCGCCCAAGAGCGCGTCTTTTTAAGTTTGTTTGAGTTGTGAGCAATGTCATTGCCACGGATTATTGATTTTTTTCTCTCTATTCATCATGCATGGATACGGCGGATTCGAAGAGGAGTTCAGTGTGGACACAATGCAACCTCATAGAATTGAGACAAGTGATATTGTTGTCTGGTTTAAGGAGAGTGTCTATTTATTGTTTAGGCGGCCGTTGGCGGTGGCCAGTGTGCTCATTTTGTTTTTGATCGTGAATGGATTGGCATTAAAGGCACTGACTTCGTTATATGGTAACGTCAATAATGTGGTTTTATTGTTGTTTTTTTTGCTATTTTATGTTTGCGCCATTTATTTCTTACTCATTGATTTAGTCACGGTTGCTCAGCATGCCGATCACTCTCATATCATTGGTCCGTTAGAGCGACTTTATAACGTGATTTATTATCAAAAAATTTTTTTTCGAATGGCGTTCATCACTTTTGTCACCGGGAGTTTGATACTGCTAATCAGTTTGAGTTTGGCTTCGGGTGCTAATGTACAAGAAGGCAGTGATAAATTGTTGTTGACGATGGTGAGTGTGGAGCCACAGCCACTTGCATTTTTGCTGGAAATGACAGCTAATTTATTGTATTTTTTTTTATTGTCGATATTTTTTTTACGCGTGTTTTTTAATGTGCCTTTGTTAGTGTTTCATGACATGGATTATTCCCAGGCAAAACGACTTTCCCACGAAGCTTTGCTTTTGAACTTAATGCCGTTAAGCCTGGCTTTAATCATCTGGATTGTTTTGTTATATTTTTCGATGTTAGCGTTACCGGCACTGGTTGGTTTTTTATTACCATTGTTAGGTGTTTTTTTATATGTGGGTTACCGGCATATTTTTTTAGGTAAACGGAAAAATGAAATCGCTAAAAAACTGGTACGTTCAACTCGCTCTCTAAAGGCTCAACATCAGGCCAGTGGCTAATTTTTAGTTGGCTGTTGGGTTTGACGAGAGTGTCTCGATGGCTGATCACAAGCTCAAGTTGGGTGTGTGTGGTTGTTTGTTTTTTTTGCATCCAGGCGATAATGGTTTGATTATTTTGTTTCACCAGCACTGGAGCCGACCAAAGCGAATGGCTACTGTCAAAAAAAGATAAAATTTCTGGGGGCGACCAGGTTTGGGTCAATTCGACATAGATGATTTGTTGTTGCTTGCCTTTTTCTTGAACCCAAGCCAATGAGGTGTTGCCTGCCTGATCCATGCTGACAGAAAAATGCTTACGAGTGATTTGATGATTATTTCCGTCAATCGTTGCTGAAATATCAAGTGACAAAATGGCGCTCCAACCTAATTGTGTCGAAAAATGACGGGCATATGAAGCTACCACATTGCCTTGATCTTCCTGCCAAACGATGAGTGCTTCTCCCTTCTCATTCGCAACGATTTGTTTACTGTCAGGTATGACGAAGTTTTTTTTATTGATATTCGCATCGATCATGATAGGAGGCGACCATTGCTGGCTAGCTAAGTTGGTCTGAGTGTAAAATAGGCGTTTATTAAATTTGCCAAATTGTTCACGAATATAAATTAGGTTCAGCTGGTTGCTATTCGCTGTTAACCAAATATTGAATTGTTGCAAAGGTAAGTACATGATGCCAAGGTTGAGTGGTTGGCTGGTAATGCTCCAGCCGGATTCTGTGTTCAAGTTGGCCGTGTAGATGGTTTGCTGGTTATCGATTTCACTCCAGGCGATAATAATGTGGCCATTGGTATTGATAATCGGGTTCGCCAGGGCATCAATCGTGGTGTAGTTTTGTGAATACAGTTGCCCCCGTTCAATGCTATGGACGGTATCCAATCCATTGTGCCAATGATATTTTGCCGCGTGAATATATTCCAATCCGTTACTCCAATCTTCTAACCAGACAACCACTGCGTTGCCTTGCGGATCTAACGCCAATTGGGGTGAATGTCCGATGCCGATGGATTCGGGGATTTTCCAGCCTTGATCATTATCATAGGTATTGATAAAAATTTGGCTGTCCTCTTGTTGCCATAATAGATATGTTTGACCGGTGGCGTCATGCTGGCGAAGGAGGAGGGCGTGTGAGGTTGGCAGAGTCGCAGCAAATGGCTGTTGTTGTTGCCATGTATTTAAATCCGTATGACGCAAGAAGATGGGGGCGCGGAGATTGGTCGTATTGGTATTGATTGATCCGCTGGCAAAACCTTGGCGTTGTGAGTCGATAGTGAAAATGAAATGATTGACATAGGATAGGTTTTTGTCTGTGGTAGGCCAGCTCACCAGTTTTTTTGGGGGGAGCCATTGGTTAGTCATGAGCGGTTGTGATGTGAGTGCGTCAGAAATTCCCTTAGAAATTTGTATTTGAGGCAATGATTGACTCACTGGATTTTCTTGCGTTGATTGATCTTGGTAAGGTGCGGATAATTTGTCTAAATTGTTTTGAATGCAAGCGCTAAATAGCAATATGGCGAGTAAAGGAATCAGTTTTAACCAAGATGAAGAGCAATGATAAGCGTTCATTGGAGCCCCTTAGAATGGGTAGGGAAGTAAATGACTCGCTCATCGTATCTTACTCGTTTTAACATAGGATTATTGAATGGAGCGCGTGCTTATTTTTTCCTTAGCCGCCATATCGCTATTTACAAAAACATTGAGGAATTAGGTGTTACGTTTTTTGCCACACAAGCAGGCGATTATTGGCGGGCATTTCAATGTCACATTCGAATGTTAGATGATTCTGATTGGCTAATATATTTAACGGGTCAAAATCTCGAATGCCACTTAACGGATCACGATTTTTAAGCCATTGATCGAAGCGTTGATTGCTTTCGCTGGTGTATTGACCCTGGTAGTTAAACGGGCCGTATAAACAAAACTTGCCGTTGTTATCTAAGTATTGGCCGATGAAGGCAAACAATTTTTCTACCGTGTACCAATGCATGATATGGGTGGTATTCGCGCTGAATATCGCATCAACATGATAAAATGAGTGGTTGGCTTGACCGATATCAATGACAATCGGTGGCGGCGTATTGGGTAAGTTTTCTTCACGGAGCCAAGCACGGATGCCATCCATATTTTCCGCAAGGTCGCTGGTTTGCCAGTTGAGGTGGGGCAAATGTTGTGCGAAATAGACAGCGTGTTGTCCGGTGCCGCTGCCGATTTCGATGGCGCGCTTTGATTGGGCGAATTGGGCTTGTAGTACGGCTAAGATTGATGCTTTATTTTGTTCGCAGCTTTCAGCAAAAGGTTTCATGTTGGGGAGTCGGTATTCCTAATACGAAAATTAAGGTGTGATGCCGGCGTTGGGTAGCCTCGCGTTTTACCATCACGCAGGAAATGGCTTTTATCAGGGGCAAATGATGGGCTACCCAATGCTGGTGATACGCTTTTTTAATGATCTTTGGCACACCGAAAACCAACATCGTTAAAGGCCAGTTGTGGCTCCAGGTTCATTCGATAGGCGCCGCGCTGAAAGAGCTTTAATGCATAGTGGCCCATGCCACTCCAGCCCGCCCCTTTGGCCACTTTTTGTTTTTCCCCAAAATTGACACTACTGTAATCCGAGTTAGGATAAGCATCATACCAGTCTGCGACCCACTCTGACACATTGCCGCCCATGTCATAGATGCCATAAGCTGATTTGTCTGTTTCATAGGAGCCAACCGGTGCGGCACCATCATCCCAGGTTTCGCCGCTGCTGTTACTCATGCCTTTTTTCCATTCATTGCCCCATGAAAATTCAAGTCCATCAGGTCCTCTCGCTGCTTTTTCCCATTGGGCTTCCGTGGGTAATTTTTTGCCTATCCAGTGGCAATACTCATTGGCATCATCCCAGCGTACATAGGTAACTGGCAAGTTATCTAGTTTTACTAAGCGCTCATCAATCACCTTTAATAGCGCTTTTTTGTCCATCATGCGAGTATCTATGTCCAATTGAAAAACTTTGGACACCAGTTTACGTAAAATTTTGACCGGGGCATTGTCGAGTTTTTGTGGTTTCATGCTGACAATATAACCGGTTTTTATCCAATGCTCGGGTGGGGTGGCGGTGACTGATTTGATAAATTCACGATATTGCTGGTTGGTCACTTCGTAGGTATCAAGGTAAAAAGCGGGAACGTCCATGGTGTGTTGCGGGTGTTCGTCTTGATACCAGGGTTTGGCATTGCCGAATTCGCCGGATTTATTTAAGATTTCTACTTTATCACTGCCCATAATAAATTTACCCGCCGGGATGAGGATCATATTCTTTATTGAGCCGTTTTTGTCAATATTATCCGAGGCCATTGCCACCGATAGGGAAGCCGCGATAATGATGGCTTGTATGATTTTTATGTTTGGGTGATTTTGTTTGTTCTGTCGAATTTTCATGGTTGACCTCATTAATTTTTAGGTATCGTTTGCGCAGCGAAAACCAAATGTTTTATTTTTGGTTGACTTAAGAAAAAAGGAGCGATTAAACACGGGGGCGGAAATTCCGCATTTGTAAAATGAGCAGTCCCACCAGGAGCCGCCTTTCAATGTCTTATAATCTTCATTGTAGTTTTCTGAAGGCCGGGTATTGCCGGGGTAGGGTCGGTATTGACTGGCGGTCCATTCCCATACATTCCCCGACATGTCATAAACGCCATAAGGACTAATCCCGCTTTTAAATGAGCCAACCGGCGCGGTATCACCTGTTTGTTCAAGGGTTTTCCAGCGTTGTGGGGTGTTGGCGTTGTGCCGCGCGAACGTATTGCCCCAGGGGTAAGTTCTAGCATCGGTACTGCGAGCCGCTTTTTCCCATTCCTTATCGGTGGCAAGTCGTTTGTTTGCCCAGGCACAATATTCATGGGCATCGTGATGTGTCACGTAGACAACGGGATGGTCTGCTTTGCCGGGTGGGTACGTGCGGTTTTCAAAATGATTGGGGGATTTTCGTTGGGTTGCATCAATAAACGCTTTGTATTGCAAGTTAGTGACTTCGTATATATCGATCCAGTAAGTCGGTGTGGAGGCGGTATGTTCAGGGCCTTCATCGGGTAATCGGCTATTGGTGCCTCGAATAAATTCTCCGGGAGGTATCTGGACCATGGGATTAGGCTTGCTACCAAGCCGACTGCCTTTGTAATAGAGCGGGTAGCTCATACCGGCTGGCAAATGGCTTTGATCGGTAGCCAGGGGTAAGTCAATTTCTGCGATGGCATCTAGGTGGGCACTGACTCGGTTTTGTGGACCGGTGATTTCTGGGGGCGCATGGCATTGTTTACACTCTGCTTCTGCTAATGCGGTAATGTCCTTGTGGGTCATGTTGGAATGACAACTCAAGCAGCTCTCATTGTTGAGTGTCACATCGTCTTGAGCATAAATTGCACTGGTGAGTGACATGCTCATCGCGAAACCTAGCACTTGCCAGGACGGGAAATGTAATTTTGGGGGCATAGCAAACCTCTCGACATTTTTATGTCTGCATATCCCACATTCCGCACTCAGTCATGCATTTTCGTTTGATGTTTGCGCCTGCATAGGTTTTTCTTGGCTTGGCAATATCTCAAGTATTACGCTCGTTCAGAAAAAACTATGTGAAATCAAAATTCTTCGCGATTTTCACAGGCCCTGATACGAAATGTAGGCTAATCGAGAAGCGGTTTGGTTAAAAATGTCCGACGTTAGAAAGCTGACGCTTTTTAACCAAACCGCTTCTTAATTTAAAGAATGATTAGTTTTGATTGATGTTATGGTTTTGTCTACGTGATTCATCAATAAATATATTTACCTATGTGAGTTATTAATCGAATGAGAAGGTCGGCGTTTATTCGATAAAAATAATTGTAGTGTATCTGGTCTGTAAGATGCCGAGCATTCTCTAGCTACCAGGATAATGTATCAATTCGTGGTAACGCTGACTATTAAATTTTTATATCTAGCGATAATTTGTTTTATCAGTAATAAAAGCCATGTTAAATTTATGATAATGAAGGGAAGTGGGTTCTTGATGATGAAAAGATGGTCGCTAGTAGTCCGTGGGTGGTGGTACAAACAGTACTCTGAGCAGGTATTCTAAGCCATTGCTCAATATAAAAGACTGAATTTTAATGTTCGCCAGTACCATAGGGTCTTCTTTGTTTTTTCATTGCAAAAAAATACGGCGAGAATATATTTTTATGGTAGAAATGAGTGCTTTAATATTTTTTAACCGTGGAGCGATATTTATTGGGTGTTTTCTAGTGCTTGTGACTCGCGCCAGTCTCTTTCCGCTTTCATCTCCTTATCATAATAATTGATAGAGAAGACCTCATTGCTTATTTCATTATAATTGAGGGTAATGACAACACCTTGTTCTTGCCATTTTAATAAAGAATTTCCATTAAATTGCTTTTCTACTTTGCCAGGACCTAATTGTTTTTCTAAGTCTTGCTTTGCAAGAAAAACATCATTGACACTGGGGCCGATGGATATGTGATAGAGTTTATGATTGTAAAAAAAGAAATCAATGCCTGATCCCACAGGAAATTCTGGCATAATTTTTAACGCTTGGCCTCTAGAGAGACTCGCAAATTGTTCTCGGTCAATGCAGATGGGGCAGGGTTCGGGCGAGACATTGGAGATATTGCGGAAGCTGCTACTGCTCATGCCGAGCTGAAATGGGCCAATCTTGGTGGACAGCTGGGTAAAGCCACCCGCTTGGTTTGAGGAGGAAAAAAAACCAAAAAAGAGTATAAATAAAGCATAAATGAGAGGAATGGTTCTGATTTTTAGCGGCATGCTATTCACCTTTTATCGTCTGTTATATCGACACTTTGATTGTGGCTAGCAAGCGAAGGACACTGGACCACTCAACCCAAAGTCGACCGCTATTTTAATTGTTATGCGGGTTGAGGTGATTTCAAAAAGATGGCGAAACCAGTTCTCTGAAGATTTAATCATTATATTTGATGATGGTGTCAGGGAACTCAATGCTTGCTGATTAAATTATATTTATTATATTTGGTTTAATGTTTTGTTAAATTTATAAACTAAGCTAAATTAGCGGTTTTTACTTACCTATCGCTTACTGTGATAGTTGTGTTGTTGGTTGCTGGTTTTGCCGATTTTTTCGCAACTCAAGGCGAATATCGATATATTTTTTTAATGCGATCATCAAGCCTAACCCCAAAAATGCACCAGGGGGTAGGATCGCTAAAATAAACCCTCGATAATCCTCGATTATTGTCAGTTGCAGGTTGTGAAAGCTGGGGCCAAACATTAAATGGGCTTGAGAAAACAAGGTGCCTTGGCCGAGTATTTCCCGTATCGTCCCTAATAAAACCAGTACGACAGTAAATCCTAACCCATAAAACAAGCCATCTAATAAAGATTTGACTGGGGTATTTTTTGAAGCAAATGATTCAGCGCGGGCGATAATTACACAGTTGGTGACAATCAATGGGATAAAGATACCTAGCACGTTATAAAGTTCGTGCAGATAGGCATTCATCAATAAGCCGACGGTGGTGACAAAAGAAGCGATAATCAGTACGAAAATCGGGATTCTGAGTTCATTTCGGACCCAGTTGCGAATCAACGATACGGTGACGTTTGAGGCAATAAGGACCACAGTGGTAGCGATACCAAGCCCCAAGGCGTTAACGACCGTATTAGATACCGCCAATAACGGGCACAGACCGAGCAGGGCAACCAAGGCTTGGTTATTGGTCCATAAACCATCTGTGGCAATTTTGCTAACTTCTTGGATCGACATGCGGTGTTGTCCTGGAGATTAAAGGCGGTGGTGTGGTACTAAAAAGTTCTTCTCGATGCACTGCATAATATTTTAACGTATTGAAGACGGCTTTTACAATGGCGCGGGGGGTAATGGTTGCACCAGTAAATTGATCAAATGTACCTCCATCTTTTTTCACCCGCCATTTTTCGGGTAACGGGTTAGACAATGACCTTTCATTGAACGTTTTAATCCAGTCTGAGCGGCGTGCGTCAATGGCGTCGCCGAGTCCTGGGGTTTCTTGATGGCCAACCACTCGCACACCGGCTAAGGTACCGTTAGCTAAAATGGCGACTAACAATCGAATTTCGCCATTGTATCCATCGGGAGCGATAGAATTGATAATAGCGGCGACCGGTACTTGGTTTTTTCGGGCACGATAAACGGTGACAGGTTTTTTGCTGCCAAGTAATTTGGGTGAATACAGCGCTGCCGTATCATTATATATATCGTTATCATATAGATCATGAGGAATCAGTATATTTAAACTTCGCAGTAAGGTTTCGCGTTCATTGGTGGCGATTTGCTGTTTGGTACTCTCATTGGTGACCGCAACGATGAGGCTGCTAATGAATGCAAACGCCGTTAATGCAGCGCCGCCGATTAACATATTTTTAAGAAGATGGTTCATTTGTCTGAATGACCAAAAGCACGGGGCTTGGTATAGTGATCAATCGTGGGTGCGCATATATTCATAAGTAACACGGCGAAAGCCACACCATCAGGATAACCTCCCCAGGTGCGGATAATGAACGTCAGTGTGCCAATCCCTATTCCGTAAATGAGACGTCCATTATTGGTGGTAGCAGCGCTCACTGGATCCGTGGCGATGAAGAATGCCCCGAGCATGATGGCGCCATTGAACAAGTGAAATAACGGTGAGGCAAATCGCTCGGGGTCGAATACATAAAATACCACTGATAGGATGAAGAGACTACCAAGCATGGCAACGGGAATATGCCAGTTAATTACTTTTTTATAAAGCAGCCAGCCACCACCGGCTAAAAATGCGATATTCATCCAAATACCCGCTGTGCTATGAAAGATGGGGTGGCTATGGATGACTTCATCAACGGTGAATTGTAAGCCGAGTTGAGATTTTAAATAGTCGAGTGGGGTGGCACCGCTAAGTGCATCTAGATTGGTAGTTTGCAAGGTTTCGGCATTGAAAATCAACTGGGTGGCTGAGAGAAAATCAAGGTGGATATGGGAGAGTGTTTCGGGGAGTGGCCAGGTTGACATTTCTAAGGGAAAAGAAATGAGTAATACCACATAACCAATCATGGCCGGATTAAATGGATTGAAGCCTAGTCCACCATACAAGTGTTTCGCAATAATTATCGCGAAGCTAATACCGATAACGGTTACCCACCACGGAGCAATGGGCGGGATGGATAAAGCGAGTAATAAGCCGGTGACAATGGCACTGCCATCAGAGACAAACAAGAGGATGGGTCGGCCACGTAGCTTTAGCATCAGCGCTTCTACGACTAAGGCGGTGATCACGGCTAACGACATATGTATGATAATGCCCCAGCCAAATAGGATGACATACAATAGACAGCCTGGTACCAGGGCCAATATCACGCTCAGCATTATTTTGTTGACCGAGCTCGGCGCGTGAAGATGAGGAGAACTTGGTGTATATAAAGCCATAAAACGCCGATTCCTATTTATTCTGAGTGAGTTTCACGCTGAGCGGCGTCATTGAGGGGACTTGTTGTTTTGTTGGCGACGGTGGGCTGTTGGCGTTGTTGGGTACGACGGGCATCAATTTCGGCGATCATTTGTTTTTGTTCATTGGTGAGATTGTCAATGTTTTTAGGCTGCACTTTTTGGGTAGATTGTTTTATTTTGGCACGTTCTAAGGCCGCGAGTATCGCGGCTTGCTTCGGGTCAGCGGTGGGTTTGCTGGTCGCTTGATCGGTGCTTTCTGTGGTTTTGAGCGCCTCTTTTTTCTTTTTTAATCGTGCTTCACGTTCTGCTTTCTCCCGAGCTAGGCGTTTTTCTCTAAATTCAAAGCGTTCGCGTGCAATATTTGATTTTTGGGTTTCTTTTTCACGTTGCCAGATTTCTGCTTTGGCATATCGATAATACTGCACTAAAGGAATGTGACTCGGGCATACATAATCACAACAGCCACATTCGATGCAATCGAATAAATTAAACGCCTGGATTTTATCTAATTCTTTCGCACTGGCGTGCCAGTATAATTGTTGGGGCAGCAAATTGACGGGACAAGCATCCGCACAGCGGCCACAACGAATGCAGGGCATCATCGGTTTTTTATGCTGAAATTTACGGCTATTCTTATTGGCTACGGTAACGCAATTGGTGGTTTTTATCACCGGGCTTGTTGCGTTAGGTAAGGCAAAGCCCATCATGGGGCCGCCCATGATGATGCGATCGAGGGTTTCAATATGGCCTTGGCATTGTTCAATCAGTTCCGTCACCGGGGTACCGAGCAATACTTCTAAGTTACAAGGCTTATCGACATCACCGGCAATGGTCATATAACGAGATACCAGCGGCTCTCCATGATTAATGGCGCGATAAATGGCGGCGGTTGTGCCTACGTTTTGGCATACCACACCCACATGAATGGGGAGGCCATTAGTGGGAACCTCTTTTCCTGTGATGGTGTAGATTAATTGTTTTTCGCCACCGGCGGGGTAACGGGTAGGCACAATCGCTAATTGGGTATCAGCGACATTGAATTTGCTAATGGCTTGTTCAACAGCGCTGATGGCTTGAGGCTTGTTATCTTCAATGGCAATAATACAATGGCTGGCTTGAAGTGCGTATCTTAGAATCATTAAACCGGCGACGATTTCGTCGGCTCGTTCTCGCATTAGCATGTCATCGCAGGTAATGTAAGGCTCGCACTCGGCTCCGTTTAAGATGAGGGTATCAATGGTGCGCCCAGGGCCGGGGTTGAGTTTAATAAAGCTTGGAAATCCTGCACCGCCTAAGCCGACAATACCGGCCTCTCGGATGAGATTTCTCAAGGCGCTGGGGTCGATCTTGGTATAGTCATGAGCATGATTTTGCAAATCTGTCCATTGATCTTCACCGTCAGGCTCAAGAATAATGCAAGTGGCTTGCAGTCCCGAGGGGTGAGGAACGGCATGAGGTCCGATGTGTCGGATGTATCCGGATGTGCTGGCATGAATCGGGGCCGAAACATAATCCGTTGCTTTGGCGATTTTTTGGCCTTTCAACACATGCTCGCCGACCGAAACAATGGGCTCGGCGGGTGCTCCTATATGTTGGTGCAGTGGTAAAATAATAGTGCTAGGGAGTTTAGCCGGTGTCACTGGGTATTGTGTGCTTGCGGTCTTGTGCCCGGTTAAGTGTAACCCGCCTTTAAAGTTAAAAAATTTTTTGATCATCCTGCCTGTGGCTCCACAGTTTGAGGGTGGAGTTTATAAAAGGGTTGGGGTTCTTGCCATTTCCAGGTGGCTAAGCTTTCTTTGATAGTGACCATCTCAATACAGTCAACCGGACACGGAGCCACGCATAATTCACAGCCAGTGCACTCGGCTTCAATGATGGTGTGCATCTGTTTGGCCGCCCCTAAAATCGCATCAACCGGGCAGGCTTGAATGCAAAGCGTGCAGCCAATGCAGTTTTGTTCATCAATGACAGCCACCGTTTTGGGTTTGACGGTGCCGTTATCAGGATTTAACGGTATGATTTCACGGTTGAGCAAGTCGGCCAAAGCGATAATGGTGGTTTCTCCGCCCGGTGGACATTGATTGATGTCCGCCTCACCGTTGGCGATGGCCGTGGCATAGGGGCGGCAGCCAGGATAGCTGCATTGGCCGCATTGGGTTTGTGGCAGTAATTTATCGATTTGTTCGACCAGGGGGTCGCCTTCGACTTTAAATTGAACGGCGGCATAACCGAGCAGTAAGCCAAATCCGGCGGCCAGTAAACTCAGAATAATAATTGTTTCAAGCATGCGTGTTTAATCCAGTCCGGAAAACCCCATAAAGGCGAGCGACATCAAACTGGTGGTGATTAATACGATGGCGGGTCCGCGAAACACGATGGGGACGTCGGCCACCGCGAGGCGTTCGCGCATGGCGGCGAACAGAATCATCACTATTGAGAAACCCACGGCTGCACCGAAACCATATAACGCCGATTCAAAAAAACCTAAGTCTTGCTGAGTGTTTAATAAGGCGACGCCTAATACCGCGCAGTTGGTGGTAATCAGTGGCAGAAAAATACCGAGGACTTGGTAGAGCAAGGGACTTGTTTTATGGACGACCATTTCGGTAAACTGGACAACACCAGCGATGACTAGAATGAAAGCAATGGTGTTTAGGTAGGTGAGATCGTAGGGTACTAGCAAAAATTGATTGACCAGATAACTGCAGATTGATGACAGCGTTAATACAAAGGTCGTTGCCAACGCCATCCCCATGGCCGTTTCTAATTTACCCGATACCCCCATGAATGGGCATAGGCCAAGAAACTTAACTAACACAAAGTTATTCACTAATACAGTACTAATTAAAATGATTGCATATTCTGTCATTTAGAGATTCCTCGCCACATAAATAGCCGCTATCTGGCGTGATGTTGTTACCACGGGTAACTCATAATGTCGATAGTGCACATTTTATCAATGGCGGAATGGCTGTTTTTGGGACCAGCAATCCGCTGGGCCGAATAAAATTATTTTACCCGCATGCCAGCTTGGGCACCTGGCTCGGGCTGTAATATCCATAGATCTTGGCCACCTGGTCCAGCCGCTAGCACCATGCCTTCAGAGAGACCAAAGCGCATTTTGCGCGGTGCCAGATTAGCGACCACCACGGTTAATTTATCGATTAACTGTTCTGGGCGATAGGCTGATTTGATGCCCGCGAATACCTGGCGGGTTTCGCCACCGAGATCTAATTCAAGGCGCAATAATTTGTCAGCACCGACCACGTGTTCTGCTTTGGTAATGCGAGCAATACGTAAATCGATTTTGGCAAACTCATCATATGAAATGGTTGGGCTAATGGGGTCGTTTGCTAAGGGACCTGAGGCCGTTGTCATGGGTTGTGATGCGTTCTCCATGGTGGTTTTTGCAGCCTCGGTGAGTTGTTCAATTTGTTTTTGTTCGATACGTGTCATCAGTGGTTTAAAGGTATTGATCGTGTGGTTTAGCAACGGTGGCTGAAGGTTGTCCCAGTCGAGTATCTTGCAATTTAAAAAGGCTTCACTTTTTTGGACGGTTAACGGAAGCACCGGCGCTAAGTAGGTGATGATCACTCGAAATAAATTAATGCCTAGGCTGCATACTTGGTGCAAATTGGCCTTTTGTTCCGGGTGCTTGGCTATGACCCAGGGTTGTTTTTCATCAATATATTGGTTAGCTCTGTCTGCTAAGGCCATGATTTTACGTATTGCCCGGCTGTATTCTCGCGCTTCAAAGTGTTGAGCAATGTCGGCTCCGGCCTGGACAAATTGATGATATAACTCAGCTTCGGTGCATTCGGCGGCGAGTGTGTTGTCAAAATGTTTTTTGATGAAGCCGGCACAGCGGCTGGCAATGTTGACCACTTTGCCCACCAGGTCGGAATTAACTCGTTGCATAAAGTCGTCAAAATTTAAATCGATGTCATCAATGCGATTATTCAATCGGGCCGCAAAATAATAGCGCAAACAGTCTGGGTTCAAGTGTTCCAAATAGGTGCGCGCTTTAATAAATGTGCCGCGTGATTTCGACATTTTTTGACCGTTAATGGTGAGGAAACCATGGACAAAAATAGCGCTGGGTTTGCGGTAACCGGCGCCTTCGAGCACTGCTGGCCAAAACAAGGCGTGAAATCGGACAATGTCTTTACCGATGAAGTGGTAGACTTCCGCTTGACTATTGGTTGACCAAAATGTATCAAAATCGATGTCTTGTTTATCACACAAGTTTTTAAAACTGGCTAAGTATCCCATGGGCGCGTCGAGCCAAACATAAAAATATTTGCCTGGGGCGTCGGGAATTTCAAAACCAAAATACGGCGCATCACGAGAAATATCCCAATCGTGTAATCCGGCGTCGAATAATTCTTTTAATTTGTTGGCAATTTCTGGTTGCAATGTCTTGATCGGCGAATCATCATCAATGCCTGTCCAGGTGCGCAACATGGGTTCGAAATCACTGAGTTTAAAAAATAAATGTTCCGATGCTTTTTCAATCGGACGCACACCGGAAATAGCGGACACCGGATTTTTTAAGTCGGTGGGGGCATAGGTGGCGCCACAGACTTCACAATTATCCCCGTATTGATCATCGGCGCCGCATTTCGGGCAAGTCCCTTTGACATAACGATCCGGCAAAAACATCTGTTTTTCTGGATCATAGGCTTGGCTAATGGTGCGTGCCTCAATGTGGCCATGGTCGCGTAATTGAATAAAAATTGATTCGGCAAATTGGCGATTTTCTTCGGAGTGGGTGGAGTAATAATTGTCAAAACCGATGCTAAAATCAGCAAAATCGGCTTGATGCTCTGTGGCCACTTGAGCGATCAGTTGCTCGGCGGTGATGCCTTCTTTTTCGGCGCGCAAGGTAATCGCGGTACCATGTGCATCATCGGCGCAAACATAAAAACATCGGTGACCCCGCATTTTCTGAAAACGCACCCAAATGTCCGATTGAATGTATTCCACTAAGTGCCCTAAGTGGATGGAGCCATTGGCATAAGGCAAGGCGCTGGTGACTAAAATATTGCGTTGTGAGTGATTGATCTGTTTTTTTTGCATAATGACCATTGATTCTCGTAAAATCTGCGTGTTTTGTGTGAGTTGACGCAGGTTATCCTACTTTACCCAATGCCTAAACTGATAAATAGTTATTTTTTACAATATGGATAACACAAAATATTATTTATCCCGATTTTTTTCTCGGCGGCTTTCCCACATAGACAATATTGTCTCGACGCTGTTACGAAGCCAAGTCTGCCCCAACATTTATAATGTTGTTCATCACCGGCGGTGGGGACGGCCCGAATTATAACAAATTTAGCGATAAAAAATTCAGACGCTAGCAATGAAATCATGTAAAATAAATCAATTATTTATCAGGATTTTCATAGGGTAGTTAAACAGCTGATGGTTTGGAGGAAGATGATGCCGGGGGTTTCCCAACTGCAGATAGAGACGGCGATTAAAGGGTATATTGATCCTTACATGGATAAAGATTTAGTTTCCGCGGGCGTTGTCAAGTCGATCACGGTTGATGGGGCGACGGTTAACCTGAATTTGACTTTTGGTTTTCCCATGAAAGGTTATATGCCGATGCTTCGCACGGCGCTGACCGAGCGATTAAACACCGTTAAAGGTGTTGATGAAATAAACATCAATATCACCAGCGATATTACCAGTCACGCTGTTCAACAGGGTGTTAAACCGCTAAAGAACATTAAAAACATTATTGCGGTGGCCTCTGGGAAAGGCGGCGTTGGCAAGTCAACGACGGCGGTTAATCTGGCGTTGGCACTGGCAGCAGAGGGGGCTCAAGTCGGCATGTTAGACGCGGATATTTATGGGCCAAGCCAACCGCTCATGTTAGGTGTTCATGGCAAGCCCGAGACGAAGGATGGTAAATCGTTAGAGCCAATGGTTTCGTATGGGATTCAAGCCATGTCGATTGGTTTTTTGATTGATGAAGAAACCCCCATGATTTGGCGGGGGCCGATGGTGACTCAAGCCCTGGAGCAGTTACTGAATGAAACCAATTGGCGCGATTTAGATTATTTAATCATCGATTTGCCACCAGGGACGGGGGACATTCAGTTGACGTTGTCGCAAAAGGTGCCGGTGAGTGGCGCATTGATTGTCACTACGCCGCAGGATATTGCCTTGTTAGATGCACGCAAGGGATTAAAAATGTTTGAAAAAGTCAATGTTCCTGTGTTAGGCATCGTGGAAAATATGAGCATTCATATTTGTTCAAAATGTGGCCATGATGAGCCTATCTTTGGTGAGGGTGGCGGCCAACGAATGGCCAAACAATATGGGATCGACTTGTTGGGTGCCTTACCATTGGATATCACCATTCGGCAGCAGGCTGACGGTGGTCAGCCGACGGTGGTGGCCGAACCTGAGGGACGGATAACGGAGATTTATCGACAAATTGCCCGTCGTGTTGGTGCAAAATTATCCACTAAAGCGAAAGACTATAGCACTAAATTTCCGAATATTGTGGTTCAGAATACCTAAATCCGATCATCGCTTTGAGGGCTTCATCCCTTCGCTGATTTGGCGGATGAGCACGTAAGCACGAGAACATAGAGATATCAGGGCATGAGCATTAAATCCGATCGCTGGATCCGTCACATGGCAAAACAACAGGCCATGATTGAGCCGTTTGAGCCTAACCAGGTAAAACAAAAAAGCGATGGCGGCCAAGTGATTTCCTATGGTACGTCGAGTTATGGATACGATATTCGATGTGCGGATGAATTTAAAATATTTACCAACATTAATTCTGCCATTGTCGATCCAAAAAATTTTGACAGTAACAGTTTTGTGGATGTAAAATCCGATGTATGCATTATTCCACCGAATTCCTTTGCCTTAGCGCGTACCGTTGAGTATCTTCGCATACCGCGCAATGTGCTAACAATTTGTTTGGGTAAATCCACTTATGCACGTTGTGGTATTATTGTTAATGTCACTCCTTTAGAGCCAGAATGGGAGGGGCATGTGACGCTAGAATTTTCAAATACCACTCCTTTACCCGCTAAGATATACGCCAATGAAGGAGTCGCTCAAGTGCTGTTTTTTGCGTCGGATGAAGTCTGTGAAACCTCTTACCGAGATCGGCACGGTAAATATCAGGGGCAAATCGGAGTGACCTTGCCTCGGGCCTAGTGTTCACTTTCGATGAGCAGGGAAGGGATGGATTTATTTAAACGCCTGATGATGGTGTGTAGAACGCCCCTTTGTCTCTACTTGGTATACTGCAATGCAAATTTAACACTCCGACCAATCACATAAACCAAATGATTTAATACCACTTTCACCACATGGTGGGTGATTTTCTGCGGTAGTGCCATCACTAACCCGGTCATTTTCACAATACGCAACAGGATACTTTTGACAAAACTATCGGATGTCGTTGAGACCTTTGAGGCTTGCTCAAGGAGCATGGCTAATTGATCAACATAGGTGGTGCCCGTCACGACGGTCTGGTTAAGCGAGGCAAACGGGATGTGTAGACAGTCCTTAATGCCCACTTGTATTGCCCGCATGATCAGACAGAGATTTTGATAGTTAAATCCAAAATGAGTTAACTTGTCATCTGAATTCACCCAACCTTTCATTTGACTCTCCCAGCGAGGCTGGGGTTTTCGCAAAGCGTCCCAGCTTGTTTTACCGACCAAGCTGGTCTCATAGTTTCCACTGAGATGTTGCAATGGATTGAACTCGAATACCTTACCGATATGACACTCCCCGCCAGGTTGCGGCGCATGCACAAATGGCCAAATAGGCACCATGCTCACCGGATCACCGCCATGAAAGACACGGTGAATATTGTCGATACCGACGTAATGACTGAGACTGAGTTGGGTGGCAAAATCGATGAGTCCGACCCGAGGCGACCCAAAGGTATACAGTGTCGATTTCGTCTTCATTTTCACCGCTAACCCGGTTGCCATGGTCGCCAGTGCGCCGCCTAAGCTGTGACCGACACAATGCAATCTTGCCAGTTTATTGACAGTAATGAAATCGCGAAGCCTCGGATAAAATTCATTAAATGTTCGATTAAACCCCGCATGAACGGTATGTCCGGTTCGAGAGGTTTGCAGGCCGGTATTAAAGTCTGTCAACCAATCATAAAGGCTCGACGTTCCTCGGCAAATAATGATGGCGTCATTTTCAAAGTCACTCCCTTTTTTTCCTTTCGCGATCACCCCAAACCCGGTTTTCGTTTTGAATTCAAACGCCCCGGTTTTTGATGTAAAGCGCTGAGCACTTGCGTTGGAGAATTGGAAGTAATTACGAATTTTAGATAGTGCAAATGTTTTGTTGATGTCATTTGATTTTTCAATGCCATATACTGTAATAGCAGCACTTATTGCCTCTTCTGGATTTAATTTAGCCATTTATATTATTCCTCTTTATATTTTTCAGTCACTAACTTTTCCCATCCTTCCCAGCGACACAATCCAAAAACTCCACCTTTATTGATGCGCTTAAAATCAATAAAGGTTAATGTATCTTGCGGATTGGTGAGTTCACAAAAAAAATGCAGTTTGATAGGATTTTCGGCATCTTCACTATTAAGCTCTCCATATTTGTAGTTGTTACGCTTCAACGTTTCCCAAGCAAGGTATTCCATACCTTGATA
>CAYUAI010000029.1:27901-43683 GCA_964442745.1 uncultured Chromatiales bacterium | reverse complement strand
AAAAAAGTGTCTACCGCAAGGAGGCGGTAGCCAAGCCTCCAGGGATCGATTCACGACGGCTTTTGTCAATGCCTGCCTGACTTTGGCTCCATGCATCACCCCTAACGCTGAGTCTGCATTCCCACGCAGGAGCGTGGGAACGAGAATCTCCCAGCCCCCCCGAAAAATGTCATCCCGAACTCGAACATTACTGAGGAGATTGGTGCATGAAATGCACCCTACAAACTAACTATCAATCACCTTTAGCCACAGTGTATCGTAATTGCCGTTTTCTTCCAGCACGGTGATTTTATACCGACCCGATTTTTCAAAACGATGGGAAAAAGGCAGTCGCGGTGCGCTGTGTTGATGGACTACTTCATTAATCATCCAATACACCGAATCATTGGCACCAACTACCGACAACGAAACATGCGGTTTGACTTGACTGCCCCCGGCGGGCCGCAATATGGCATTGGCGGCCACCCCCTTGATCTGCAAAACCTGACCTTCCGCCACCGTGGTATTTCTGCAACGGGGGTCTAAGGGGGGAATGGCGCTTCGCTGGCGTTGTTCTGACGTTAACCAAGGTTCCACGGCCTGGGGCCAGAGCGCGATGTCTATGGCGGTGCGTTGGCTGAGTTGACAATCGGCGGTGACTCGATATTTCTCATGTTCACCTAGCCAAATTTTTTGAGTGAGTGCTCGCCACGACTGACCATGACGATCAGCTAGCGTCGGCGGGACTTGGCCATCGACAATCCAGGCTTGATGGCGTTGATGACATAAATGCGACTGTGATGGCAAAACCGCAGCACCCAAAGGCCAACAAATCTCTTGTGGCTCGACACTCTCCGGGGCAGCATTAGCCAACGGCCAATTAGAATGACCAAGTAATGCATCGAAAATGGTAAACATCATCGGTGCGGCGGTAATCGCCCCATAATGTCCTGGCAACGGCGTACCATCAGGGCGGCCCACCCAAATACCCACCGTATGTTTGGCATTCACACCCACGGCCCAGGCATCACGATAACCATAACTTGTCCCTGTCTTCCAAGCAATTTGACGATGCTTTGGTTTGGCGATAAAACTCGCTTGCACTCCCGATCGCGACTGATCTTGCAAAATATCACGCACCACCCAGGCCGCCCCTTGGGACATTAAATACCGATCAGTCACCGGCTGATCTTCAAAAAAACGCAAATCCCCCGCCAACCCCTCACGCGCCAACGCACTGTAACCGGCCACCAAATCTTCTAGACTAACCCCGACACCTCCTAATATCATGGCAAGATTAGGCGTAGCAGACTTGGGAAACACTAAATCGATACCCCCTTGTTGTAAACGACTGGCAAATACCTCCGGACCCAAATGATGCAGTACTTGCACCGCCGGAATATTCAGCGAGCGTTGTAAGGCCTCACTGACACTGACCGGACCACGAAAGCCACCCGTAAAATTGCTGGGCTGATAACCGGAAAAATTGATGGGTGCATCGCTTAACAAACTGTGGGAATGAATCAATCCATCTTCGATGGCAAAACCATAGAGAAAAGGCTTGAGTGTAGAACCCGGCGATCGAATCGCTGGCACCATATCCAGATAACCAAAGCGATTGGGGTTGGCAAAATCTACCGATCCCACATAAGCCCGCACCGCTAAAGTTTCATTTTTCACCACTAAAATAGCGACCGAAGAACGATCAGGCAATTGCCAAGCGAATTCTGCCAAGCGCCCTTCCAACACTTGCTGCAACTCACTATCAATGGTGGTACGGCGATGCGTGGCATCGGCAAGCTGATTCAATACCCGACGCGCAAACAAAGGGGCGAGCAACGGCTTGGGATTAAACAATGCTTTGATGTTCTCTTGTTTCGCCTCGGTCACCAGTGAGGCTGACCATACCCCCTGCTTGACCAAACGATCAAGCACTTTATTGCGGGCGTTAGCGGCTCGACCTGGATGTCGATCAGGACGCAAACGAGTGGGAGCCTGGGGCAATACCGCCAATAACGCGGCTTCGGCATGACTCAATTCCGCCACCGATTTGCCTAAATACGCATAACTGGCGGCTTGCACCCCTTCAATCGGACCACCAAACGGTGCATAATTGAAATATAAAGTTAAAATTTGTTGTTTCGACAAATGCCATTCTAACTGCAAAGCCCGGAGAATCTGTTGTATTTTGCCAATCATCGAACGATCATGAGATGCCAACAAACGCGCCACTTGCATGGTCAGCGTAGAGCCGCCAGAAATAATTTTACCCGCTCGCCACCACTGCCAAGCCGCACGCAACATCGCCACTGGGTTCACACCGGGATGATACCAGAAATAACGATCCTCATAGTTAATCAAGGCTTGTAAATAATGGGGGGAAACCTCCTCGAACTGAACCGCATACCGCCACACGCCCTCATCATCGGCAAAGGCACGCAGCGGTGTACCGTCACGCGCCAACAAAACTCGGCTGAAATCTGCTTGATCATCGGGTAATGGTAGCGGGAAAAAACTATCGAGCCAGATCATACTGATCACGGTCAAAAAAATAGCCACCACCCCAGCTATTAACCACGGAGACTTTGATAACATCCTGCTCATCACTCGGGTTTTGACGTAACATTGACAATACGTAATTGCTGGGTATCCGCACCGATGCTATGAATCTCGGGACGATACATATCTTCAACAGTGGGCGCTGACCAGGTATATGTCCCTGGTGTCACAGCGCGCACTAAATAAAACAGATGCGTTGAATTCCAGCGTGGGAAGGCCACCGCGGCCACAAATCGATCATCGCGATATTCCAGATGGCGAATTTGCCGATTTTCCATACTCGCTTGCAATGAAACCCCATTGATTTTGATATCCTGCAAAGATTCGGCATGGGCGAGATTTTGATTCTCTAACTCCAATCCGGCAGGCAATAAATCCACGAGTAACCCGTCATGCATATCCTGCCTATTCTCATCGAGTTTGACGGTGCTATGCACCACCAGCAATTCCCCCACCTGGAGTTCACGTTGTGCCACGGCTTGCCCTTTCAGATCTAATAAACGCCGTGTAATAATCACGCCTTTGTCACCGTTTAACACCGGTTGATGGGGATAACCACTGATGGTTGCACTGACATAAAGCGGAAAATCAGCCGTCGATTGAAACGAAATACCGGCATTGAGTTGTTGCCTATCAAAGATGGCTTGGTAACGATTATTTTGACCCAGTGCTTGTTTATCTTTGCCGAGGGTCAACCAACCTTGCCAAGCTTTGCCACCGTCGGTCAACGCCAATCCTGACAAGAATAGCGCATTGCGTTCTTGCGTGCTGAAATAGCGGCGTTGCCGCATTTGATTGGCCAACTGAAAAATAAGATCACCGGCCCCGGCGACAGTCACCGCATGTTTGTTGAGCAAATACAGAATCATCGCCGTATCACGCAATTGACTGCCATAGTCACCAAAATAGTGATCACGGCGGCGCTGTTTTTTCATGGCTTCGATAATGGTGGCCTCCGCACGACGTTGATCACCCGAAAGTTTCAATGCCAAACCAAGATGCATTAAGGGCAGAGCGGAGTCAGCGTGTTGCCGATGATGATCATAGAGATTGCGCAGGGTACCCAATGGGGCTCGGTTGAGCCGCGCTAACACATAAGCCGCATAGGCTTTGGCAGCGAATTGGTAATTTTCTGCTGCGGTCTCTCGCAGGGAAAAACCACGGCTGCTTTGCACCCAACGAAGCAGTCGTTTAAGCGCATTTTGCAACATGGTCTCCGATACCGCATAACCTTGTTGCTTGGCCTCCAGCAAAAAATGGGTGACATACGCGGAAAGCCAAAAAGATTCTCGATCCGTGTTACTCCACAAACCAAAACCCCCTTGGCTCGTTTGCATGCCTGCCAAACGTGTCAAGCCGTGTTGTACTCGCTTGGCCCGCCCCGACTCACTCAGTGGTTTGAGATTAAACCGATCAATGGTCGCCTGATCCGCATAAATTAACGGAAAAACTTTGCTGGTGGTTTGCTCGGCACAGCCATAGGGATAATCCAATAAATGTTTAAAGGCCTCACGTAAATTTAACGGCGGCAGCGAAGCCACATTTAAAACCACTTCCACGGTATTCGGCATGAGATCATTCGCCAACGCCGGATCAATCACTAAGTGCTGATCAGGCTCTAACATTTGTCGTTGTGCACGAAATTCCCCCGGGAAGGCCGGACGTATGGCCAATTGCCACTCACGTAACAATTTAATCTGATCACCACTCACCGCCACCCGCAGCGTGGCGACCGCCAAATCCAACCCCGCCGACAGTGGATAACGCAGCGTGGTTTTTTGTCCATCGGCTAAATCAATCTGGGTCGCGCCATTTTCTAGGGTCAACGGTCCTTGAGTACTCACTTCCACGCGAAGTGACTGAGCTTGACCACTCATATTGTGCAAATCCAGGGTCGCCATGGAACGATCACCACTGGCTAAAAAACGCGGTGTGGCCAATTCCGCCACAATGGGCGCACGCACGAGAATTTCTTGTTCGGCGGCACCCAATTGGTTATCACTAAATGCCACCGCCATGAGCCGTAAACGTCCGTTAAAATCAGGGATCGGCAATTTAACCAAGGCTTCACCCTGTTGATTAACGGTCACCGGCCCACTAAACAAGGAAATAATTTTCACCTTAGCATCGGCCCGTTTGCTGCGCTGCAATCCACGGCTATCCGCATCGCCCCCATAACGCAGCGTCGCCCGCGGACCCTCCATGCCTTCGATGACTTGGCCATATAAATCATATAAATCCATATTATAAGTCCGCTGCGCAAAGAAATAATCATGGGGATTCGGGGTCGCAAAATCCGTGATATTTAAAATGCCCACATCTACGGCCGCCACCGTGACCGTGGCCTGTTGATCCGTCAGGCCATCAATTTTTACACCAATCGTCAAAGTACGCTCGGGCTCAATCTTGGCCGGTGCCTCCAGTGTGACAACTAGGCGACGGGATTCGCGATCTAAGGGTAAATAAACAATGCCTAAAGCGCGATTGGGGCTAATCTTTTGCTGACTGTCGGCCCCGCGCAATACCATCGCAGACACATAAATATCATGGCGTTTCCAGGCCGCATTAATGGGAATTTCAATGGTCTTGCCCTCTGCCGGTATGGGGGTACGCAAGGACCACAAGGGACGGTCTGACTCCACCCTAATAATGGCATCGCCCTCATGGGGTGGCAGTATATGAACCTTGGCCACATCACCCACCTGATAAGTCGCTTTATCCAGATTAATTTGAACACTGTCTGGACGTGCGGCAACGGCTTGGTCCGGTCCATAAGACCCACCGGCGGTAAAACGGTATTTACTGGTTAATTGGGTGTCAGGATCGAATACTTGTAAACTATATTCACCATATTCCACGGGCACCATTATTTCAGCCACATCACCGGCGGTTAGATTAATATCTTGTCGATAGATAGGATAATTGGTTTGACTGTAATTCCAATGCCAACCACGATGCTCATCATACTCCCAATAGTAATCACGACTTTCTCGAATCATTTGCACGTCTAAATCTTGAGCGGCCAAGCGCTGCCCTTGATCATTTACTTTGACGATTTCAAAGCGGGCATTGCCATTGGGTTCGGCGCGATGTTCTGCAAACAAAGGACGCACACCGATCAAATGTGACGCCGGCCAAAGTGTGCGACTGAGGCGGCGAGTCACCGGACGTCCGCCGGTTTCAAACAGATTGGCAATGACCGTCACTCGCATGGGTGAAGTAATGACGCCTTGCATGGGAATAAAATTCAAAGAAAATTGCCCATTTTTATCCATTACACCATCCGCTAATTCGCGGCGCGAATTTTTCATATCGTCATCCGGATTGCCAAAATAAAACGCGACAAGATTAGCCTCTGGATGGACCTCACGCCGTAAATTCACACTCGTCTGGACACGGTTACCGGCAGTGGGAGCACCATACAGATATTCGCCATTAATTTGTAATTCAAAATGCTCCTCAGATTTAAGCGATTGTTGCGCGGTAGCAAAACTCAGCTTCATGCGTTCCGGCAGAAATTCTTCCACCTTAAATGGATACACTTGAATCGGTTCATGGGCATTCGGATCAGTGCGCACTTCCACTGACCACTGTCCTGTGGGGGCATCACCGGGCAACGTGAATTGATGACTATAATAACCTTGCGTGGCCGAGTGCCAGGTAAAGCGTGTGAATTCACGGCCATCGGCCCGCTTGATGCGAGCATTCAACGGTAAGGCTGGTGCCACCTCGCCATCCCCGGTTCGTAATAAAGCCGACAAATCCACTGACTCGCCAGGCCGGTAAAGATCACGTGGACCATACAAAAAAACATCCAGCGCCCGATGGCGACGGCCTTTTACCGCGAACGCTGATAAATCCAAAGCGGCCTGTTTTAAATACACAAAAGAAATATGATTTCCTTGGCTAGCGGTAACTAATACCGGCGTGCCTTTCACCACACTGAGATTGGCCCGCCCAGTAGCATCACTGGTGGTCTCGGTTAATACATTGCCTTGTGCATCATGCACGGCAATGTTCACCGCCGCCAACGCATGCCCCGTGCGCAAAGACGAACTGATCATTTCCAGGTGGTCAGCAAAGCGACGAATATGCAAACCAATGTCGCTCACAAAGAAAAACGTGGTTTGTTGTTGATAAGTAAAACGTCCCGGCTGACGTAATACAGCCACATAAAATCCAGGCGCCTGCAAAGGTTCCATTTCTTCCACGGGGATATGGCTAATACTGCGTTTATTTGGCGTTCCATGCGTATTAAAACGTGCCATGTAAACGCTTTCTAAATAAGGATGTAGATTATCCAAGTCATAGTGGCTTAACGCCGAACGACGCGCCATACGTTGCACTACCGCGGCAAGCTTATGCGCTTTAACTTTGAGAAATTCGATATCGACTTCAGCGACATTGACACTCATGATGGGCAGCCCAGCGGTTAGCCGTTCAGGCAAAACGGAACCTTGGCTCGCAAAACCCACGGCGGGTTTAATGGGTTGCGTTTTGATGGCATATTCTTTCGATTGACTGAGCGACTGGCCACTGGCCGCCTGGATGCCCTGGTGAATGGATACTTTATAGCGCTGAGCCGGTTGGAGATGGGGGAAATATAATACTTGCTGATTATCGCTGAGTATCCAGCTTCCTGCGATCGTGGTTTGCTTATCTTGCACTTGAAAATAACTATCGTATCTCTTTTTTGGATCGAGTTTTTCCGAAAAAATTACCGCAATGGCCGGCCCACCGTCATACAAGCGCTCAGCCACTTCCACGACCTGCAATGTCATTTTACTGTCAGCGAAGGCAATGACAGATATGCCGCTCAAAAAGCACCACAAGAGAATCCAAAAACTGCGATTGAAACTTTGCTTTTTCATACCATTATTCACCGTGTAATTATCCTGATTGGCAACACTATACCCGAAGCATTTGAGATTTAGGCATTGAGTGCGAGACATGTATTTCACATCGTGCTACGCAATAAACAGCATAACTGAAAAATAACGGACAGTACGGTCAATAAATGGCAAATCAATGATTAATTATGGCAAAATAAGGTGACGGAAGTTGTTGCTTAGGAATGATTATGACAGACTCTCCTCGAAAAGATCTTTGATTTCCACCAACGTGTTATTGAAGAATTTTAGGCCAATATTTTATATGTTGTCGTGATTTTTTGAGACTTTCAAATTAATAAAACGCGAATGTCAATCGTTTTATTGAAGCTCTTTTTTTCGTAATATTTAAAAAACATTGTGTTCATTCAGAAATTACAAATTTTAGGCTACCCAATGTCGGATAAAATGCCTTAAATTAGGTATTCCATATTTTGGTTAGTTGTTCTTTGTCCGGGCTGTTGCCTGGTGGTTAAAACGATAGAGAATATCTGCCATGCGTCTGATCGGTGTCATCCATGATTCAATCAGCTGGTTGCCAACAAGGCAATCCATTAGGATGACGATAAAAATCACTGTGAATGAATGATATTTCATGATAACATTCGCTTATGTTTATGATAGGTTGCACAAAAACCATGCAACTGGATACGACCACACTCACAACAGACCCTTCAAAAAAAAACATATACCGCCAACGCCGTATACGCTTACATATCTATCACCCAATAGATATGTAAGCGAGGCTATTTCTTAACTATTAATATAGAAGGTCGCCAATCTCCCGAAAAATTTTAAACAATTTACGATTGATTAAAAATCGCTACTATACTCTCCGGATAATACCTGTGATGTAGCTCATACCCAATTCTTGATCAATCGCTATACTGGTCTCAATATCCAAGCCAAAATTAACATTAATTTACATTATAGAGAGTCGTACATGAAAAACCTGACAAAAACTTTATATTTCATAGGTGCCATGCTGATTGCCAATCATTCCCAAGCGTTGATCATTGATAACTTCAATGATGCAACACCACAAACCGTAAGCAGTTCAGGTATATCAATGTCTACGCTGGCAGGCTCCATGCTGGGCGGCTTTCGTCGTTTAGAAATTATAAACAACAGCGGTCTTCTTCACACATCCGCCAGTGTCATTACGACGGCTAGCTCAGGGCTTCTCACTCATAGTGAAGATGTCGGAACATCCGGCGTCAGTCGGGTTACCTGGAATGCCAATAATAACGGTCTTGGTGGCGTAGATCTAGCTGAAGGTTTAGTCAATAATGTTTTTCTTTTAGATGCGCTCACCCTTGACCAGGGCGATTTGGCAATAACGATTGGTGTTACCGATGCAGATTCCATGGATGCTGTCACTTTAAGCAACATCAGCAACGGATTGATCTCCATACCATTTAGCGATTTCTCAGGCATTACTTTTACCTCAATCAATGAAATATACTTGGAAATCAGTGCCGGTGACGCATCAGATATCACCTTGAATGAGCTCCGCACCGCAGGCGATAATCTCGTTATTGATGTGCCAGAACCTGCCACACTCTTATTAATGGGTACAGGGCTAATTGGACTAATCAGCCTGCGCCGACGTCACCTGACAAAATAACAGATTCATTATCTAATGGATGGAATTGCACTCAGTGCAACCCATCCACAGATAAACACCGCTCCCACTATCATGACAAAATATTAACCCTAAGGAATGGTGATGCAATCATCTCCCTGCTGTCATCGGCTTTGTCTCGCTAACGGCTCCATGCGTTATTTTACCTCCTAAATCCCTTTTATCGCCCTGAGTCGCTCTATCTCCTGCCTCCCTACCATCGTCGGCTTTGTCTCCTGATTTAGGTGCCAAACCAGGAAATGATTATGTCGCCCATTCCTAAGGCGGGAAATTGTTGTTTTAGTATCTCAGTGCAATCAGTCATGTGCTCTCCTCTCAACGTCAGTCATTAGATAATCAAGACTCAAGGAGAATCGGTTATGTAGACTCAAGCATTGACCTTAAAAAAAATAGTGACGAAATCACAAGCTTGACCATTAGGTATTTTGTTTCATTTATGGTATTTTTCGCTGGGTAACGAGCATCGAAGTGGCTGAGTCAAGTTACCACCGTTTGCCCTCTGAACTGGACAACCCCAGCGGTGTTTTTGACACAACGGTCATTTTGACTCAAAATAACTGTCGCAGTAATGACAACAAGAATAATCAAAACAGAAAAAGATAATAATTTATGAGCTGGGAAGCCTGGTTTACCCTCGGGGTAATTTCACTGTGCTTTAGCGCACTTTTATTGAGCAAAGTTTCGGCGGACATCATCATCGTTGGCGGTGTTTTATTATTACTCATTACGGGCATTCTCACCCCACAAGAAGTACTGGCGGGTTTTTCCAACGAAGGCATGGCTACCGTGGCACTGTTGTTTATCATTGCCGCGGGCTTGCAAGAAACCGGTGCCATTCGCTGGGCAAGTCAATCGATACTCGGCCGACCTAAATCCTTAAAAAAAGCACAATTAAAGTTAATGGTTCCGGTGATGGTCATGAGTGCATTTTTAAATAATACACCGGTTGTTGCCATGATGATACCGGCCGTCAACGACTGGGCCAAACGACAACAAATATCCGTCTCGAAACTCATGATCCCCTTGAGTTATGCGGCCATTGCCGGAGGAACGCTGACGCTGATCGGGTCCAGCACCAACTTAGTCGTGAACGGCTTGCTTATTTCAGAAACCGGATCAAGCCCACTAGGATTATGGGAAATCGCCTGGGTGGGGTTACCGGCGGTAGTCATCGTGCTTATCTATACGTTATTCGCCAGCAATCGGTTATTAAAAGAACGCATCCCGGCCATCAGTCAATTTGACAACATGCGGGAATACACCATAGAAATGCTGGTGGAGCAAAATGGTCCACTGGTAGGCAAAACCATAGAACAGGCCGGCTTGCGCCAATTGCCCGGCCTTTTTTTAACCGCCATTGATCGTGATGGACAAATAATACCCGCTGTCTCACCCCAAGAACCACTGCTTGCCAACGACTTGTTAATCTTCGCCGGCGTACTGGAATCAGTGATCGATTTACAAAAAATCCGTGGTCTCACACCAATCACCCAACAAAAACAAAAACTCAGTGAACCACGCCATGCCCTCACTTTAGTCGAGGTAGTGGTATCCAGCCGATGTCCATTGATTGGCAAAACCATTCGTCAAGGGCGCTTTCGATCTCATTATAATGCGGCGGTCATCGCCGTTGCCCGCGATGGCAAACGCCTGAACCAGAAAATCGGTGATATCTGCTTAACCCCCGGTGACACCCTATTACTCGAAGCCACCGCCAGTTTTAATGAACAACAAAAAAACTCACGAGATTTTTACCTGGTCAGTTTGTTAAAAAATTCACGTCCCATACGCCACGACCGAGCGTGGATGGCCAGCCTGATTATGCTGGCCATGGTAGGTTCGGTCACACTCGGTTACCTAAGCATGTTCAAAGCGGCATTTCTAGCCGCCGGCCTGATGATTATCACGGGCTGCCTCACGGCGGGTGTAGCACGCCGCAGCATTGATTGGCAAGTATTGATTGTGATCGCGGCCTCCATCGCGCTTGGCACCGCATTGACAAAAACCGACGCCGCCGCCACCATTGCCACCCAATTAATCAACTTTGCGGGTGCCAATCCGATATTGGCCTTGGTGATGATTTATGTGATGACGGTGGTTTGTACTGAATTAATCACCAATAATGCCGCTGCTGTGCTGATGTTTCCCATTGCTTTTTTCACAGCGCAACAATTGGATGTCAACGTCATCCCCTTTATTATCTGTATTATGTTTGCCGCTTCCTGCAGTTTTACCACCCCTATCGGCTACCAAACCAATTTAATGGTGTATGGTCCGGGAGGTTATCGATTTAGTGATTATATGCGATTTGGCCTGCCACTGACCCTATTGCTTGGTGTCACGACACTGGCCATCATCCCACAAGTATGGACGTTTTAATTAATACCCATCACAGCTAGGATTTAGATGTCGGTGCTACTGCTTAGATTTGGAGGTTTCATTAGGCCTAACTCAACTCTTACGTGTGCTAGGTATATGTCTGGTTAAACGATCTAAATAGCCGTCGGCATCCACGGAATTCGGATGGTGAACACCCCTCATGATATTTCATGTGACAGATTTTATTTTCTTTTTCATTTCAAGCACATTTCCTATGCCACCTGGCCGTTCTAAAAAACGCACCTCATCCATGACCTTGCGCATTAAATGCACCCCCAAGCCACTCGGTCGAATATCATCCATCGCTCGAGATTTTATCGCATAGCAATCCACAGGTTTTGCAAAATCGGTAATGCGCACGATCAATTCATCATCAACCAGCAAATGAAAATAAGGCACGCGTTTTGTTTTGGTTGATGCATCATGAAGGCGTATGCTCTTTAATCAATTTCGCCATAATTGGATCAGATCGTCGCAGATGTTGTTCTGCGACTTTAATTGTTTCCCATTTCATCAGTTAGTTGACCAATGTTACGACGGTATATGCCGCTAAAGTTCAGTTGTGGTGCCGTTTGAATTAATAATTCAACCAGTAGCCTCTTGCTCTCACTATTTCATGCAGAAAGTGCCAATAGCGATACGTCGATATTGTTTGCTGGTTTATTATCCATTAAGCGGTTAAAAATACAACATTTCACCCTATCACTTCGAATTCATTCAGTAGACGTTCAGCTAATTTTTCATATCCTGAGTTTGGTTTTTTTTATGTCGTGTAAACCGATAGAGGTATTAATGATATTATACTTTTCAGATAGAGTTTAACAATTAAATGCTAGTCATTGTCACCTGTTTTCGTTAGAATCATTATCATGTATATTCCTTCGGCTCCAGAAAAATGCGGCAGAATGTATTGAGTATGATTTCACCATGCACAGTTAAACAAGACTTGCAAGACTTAAACAATATCTTTCTTACTCTCAATTTAACAACAAAGGAAATGACTATGAAGATCCCTAAAAAACAAAATACTACGTTAAGCTACCTGTTTGCTGCGAGCTTGCTCGTCCCCACCAGTGTCGTATACGCTGCCGACGAGACAGCCATTGAAGACAAGGTAAGTAACGCACTATCAACAGAGCAATCGATATCAGCCAGCACAGAAGACGCATCAGAAAATTTGCTCGATAAAAGCAAAGAAAAGTTAAACACGCTCATCGGTAAAGGCGAAGACGCGGCAACTGAAGCCAAAGCCGAACAGCAAATCGAAACCGCTAAAGAATCACAAGAAGCGGCGTCTGGTGGATTACTCGATTCTGCCAAAGAAAAATTTGACACACTCACCGGCAACGAGGAAAACAGCACAACCGAAACAAAAACAGAGATAGAGCAACACACAGAAGCTAAAAGCGAAGAAAACAGTGAGCCAGGATTTTTCGATAAAATGAAATCGAAAGTACATGAGCTAACAACTTCCGACAGTGACGATACAGTGAAAGACGAACAATTTGTTTCCGAGTAACTAACCATCCCCCCCTCATTCCCACGCACCCGCGTGGGAATGCCTGGGCCTGGCCCCGTGCGATACTCCAACCAACCGTGTACAATCAATTAAACACCCTTGAACCTACGACATCCACCGAACGGGTTCGCTGAAATCATTCCTCTGATTAAAGCAATAAAAGGTGCAAGTGATCCTTTGCCTCTGGGGTTTCGCCTAAAAATACTCGATGGCAATGGCACCGAAGCGACTCATCATTACAGCGCTACCAGTCAAAGGCCTTACCGTCGATTCCGTTTTATGGTAAATGGTTGGGGTGAAATTGGAGAAAGTTCTCAGGTGATTAATTACTGGACAAGGCCGCATTCGCTATACCGAATTAAGTTATACATCGACCGATACCATTCCAGGGAAAAATATGGATCACACTGATTCTTATTCCTGGTCTTTCGAATACGAACGCATAAGTTCATAAGACATCAACCCGCCCACACAGGTAGCTCTTTTACGACTACCTGTGTGCAGCACCACTGATATTCGCGATAAACACAGTTATTACGGTTAATTATCCCCCCCCAAGCAACGCTTCATTAATCGCTGGCGTGGTGGTGATCCTTTTCAGAGAATTAGCCAGATTGGCATTAACAAAGAATATATCGCTACCTCTCACGCCATCAAAGCCAAGACCAAGCGTTTCATTATTCATACCAACAAAAACAATGGAAGTCATATCCTGCGGGATGGTTCCCAACACAATTTCTTCACTCTTTGTGGCCGCATCAATTGATTTAATGGTGCCACCGCGGCAATCAGTCATTGAGCAGCCCTCAGTCCAAATGATCCGTCCATAAGTAAACTCGCCAACACCCTGGGTTGAACTATAGAGAAACCCAGTCATCTGCGCCTCTTGCGTTTCTACCACACCTGTCCCATCTTCATTGATAATACTAAAAACCGGCCCAGTGGCTGTGGGCAAAAACCTATTATAATAAACAAATCTACCCGCGGTTTGAACAGATACGAAACCCTCAATAGACGACAAAGTCATAGCCGCTCCACCCGTTTTGCTGACAGATTCGAGAGCCGCCATACTACTAACGAGAGCTGACACAACATACACAACTCGATTTGTTGTCATATTAATTTCGTTTATTTCGCCAACCGCTATCGCAGTAGTCAGCAAGGAGGCAGTAGCGCTACCATCCAGCGGGAGCTGATAAAGTTCATTGCCATCCGCAAAATAAAGATTAGTGCCATCGGTATCAGAAGTAACGGAACGAGGAGGTATTCCACCAGAAAATGTATGCAATGCCTCTGAGAGCGTGCTAGTAGCGATATTGTAGCGATAAAGCTTGTCATCAACCCACAGAATCGCGGTACCAATGAAAGGGTTATCTTCAAGTACCTCGCCATTGCTGACAAAAGAAACCACATCAGAACAACTCAGAAAATTTTGATCACATCGAATAATTTTATTTCCCTCAAAGGCAAGAAAGCCGATGATGGCTCCCGAGGCCGTATCATAAATTTCGAGATCCATTTCCTTGGCAATGACAGGATCCATGGTGGCGTCCATACCCACTCGAACCATTTTCCACTCATCGTCAGACGTCCCACAGCTGGTATCCGCCCCCGGCATCTTATAGAGATAAATGGTATCGTTATGGTCGGCAAAATCACTGGCCCACTGGTATTTGCACATCTCTGCCACCCCCATTTCATTAGATACTTGGACAGGCGTTTTTGGATCTCCTTTAAGCGCACTTATTTTATAGATACCATCGGCCGTACCATAAATAATGGTTCGGGTATGAAGATCTGTGGCTCGTTGACCCGCAACATCAATCGCCCCATGCCATAGTCCAGCCTCTCCCACCGTACTTCTCGCCTCAACCATTATCGGTGCAACAGATGGATTGGCTAAATCAATCATTGATATGCTACCGCTGTTATAAAATAAACCGGAGACTGGCTCATTTGGCAACGGTGTCGTTGCGTCGTCGTCATCATTGATGATTCCCGTCGCTATCGCCGTGCCAAAGATAACACCGTTGGCATTACTCAAGGTAAGCGTAAGTGTTTCGTTGCCTTCCACATCAACATCTCCGATAACGCTCACCGCCACCGTACCCGAAGTACTACCGACTGGGATGGTAAGCGTGCCATTGATGGCCGTGTAATCGGTACCCGCCACCGCCGTGCCATCAGAGGTGGCGTAGTCAACGGTCACCTCACTGCTAGATTGAACACTAAGACTAATGGTAAAAATGAGAGTTGACATACCACTGTCACCTTCAGTCACACTGACATCGCTCATATTGACTGTTGGTAACAAAGTTGCCGCCGAATCGTCATCATTGACAGTACCTATCGCTGTCGCCGTCCCCAAACTTGCGCCATTCGGATTGCTCAGTGTCAACGTAAGTGTTTCATCGTTTTCCACATCAGTATCACCGATGATACTCACCATGACCATAGCTGAAGTGCGGCCAGCGGGGATGGTCAGCGTACCACTGATTTCCGTGTAATCACTGCCTAACGTGGCCGTGCCATCGGAAGTCACGTAATCCACCCTGACATCGCTACTGGCCTGAGTGCTAAGATTGACGGTAAAGATAAGATTTGACGTCCCACTATCCCCCTCCACCACACGACCACCGGTGAGACTGACCGTTGGCAGGGTGGTCGAGTCATCATCATTGATGGTACCTATCGCTGTCGCCGTCCCCAAACTCGCGCCATTCGGATTGCTCAGTGTCACCGTAAGCGTTTCATTGCTTTCCACATCAGTATCACCGGTAATGCTCACCGTCACCACCCCCGAAATACTACC
>CAYUAI010000029.1:0-27801 GCA_964442745.1 uncultured Chromatiales bacterium | reverse complement strand
TTTCCACATCAGTATCACCGGTAATGCTCACCGTCACCACCCCCGAAATACTACCCGCTGAGATGGTAAGCGTGTCATTCATTGCGGTGTAATCAATAGCGGCGGTTGCTGTACCATCGGACGTGGCATAATCCACCATGACATCGCTGCTGGCCTCAGTGCTAAGACTAACGGTAAAGCTAAGGTTCGACGTGCCACTGTCTCCCTCGCTCACATTGGCACTCGTGATATCCATCGTTGGTAACGAAGCCGCCGCATCGTCATTAGTGATCGTACCTATGGCCGTCGCCGTGCGCAGACTCGCGCCGTTAGGATTGCTCAGTGTTAACGTAAGTGTTTCGTTGTTTTCAATATCCGTATCACCGGTGATGCTCACAATCACCGCCCCCGAAGTGCTACCCGCAGAGATGGTAAGCTTGCCACTGATTGTTGTGTAATCGCTCCCGGCCGTAGCCGTACCATCAATAGTGGCATAATCCACCGTCACATCCTCGCTGGCCTGAGCGCTGAGGCTGACGATGAAGTTGAGATTCGCAATACCACTATCGCCTTCAGTAACAGCGGCATTTGAAATACTGAGACTTGGGGTTTCTCCATCCCCTCCACTCGTACTCCCGCTGCCACAAGCAATCAGTAGAACACTTAAAAAAATTGTAAATAAAAGACGGTAAAATCCCTTGCATCCGCAATTAAGCATCACTAAAAACTCCCTCACATTTATATTTAATGACCGGCTCGTTGGTATCTGCTCAATGCCAGAACCCCGAGACGCTTGTAATTATTTAACATTATTTATTGTGGCCAAATTATAACAAAACTACACTCAAATTCATATCTGTTTAAAAATAAGTCAGAATGTCATCAATACATTAATGACCCGAATCTCACGCTTGATTAATTCTTGATTCTCAGTTACAAAACAAACCTATGCCTTGAGTAGTGACATTCATGATCATGCAGATAAACATATTAAATTACTCAAGCATCTTGGGTATAATAACCAGCCAACGATTACCACCTAAATACCTGACCTTATTTCCAACTATGTCAAAGAGGATAAACTGATTGACTATCGTTATGGAATGGTGAAACCAGGTTAAACAACTTTTCCCACTCAGTTTTAGGACCAGCGCTTTTACTACAGAGTGATTGACTGAAAAATCAATCAGTTACTGAATTATTGATCAAAAAAACGCCCTTCAATGATGTAAAAAAAAATTGGCTTCTCACGAAAGAAACACACCAGAAAGAGACCTAATTGATGAAACCACAATGATTAACCCATTTTTCGTTTTCCTATGAACAATTATAAATGCACAATTTTTCTATGCTAGATAATTTTCCGATAGAATTAAACCGATTCACCAGCCCATTCCCGCCATTCTTTTAACAACGGAAAATACAAACCGAGTCGAATCGGACGATTTTCTAACAGGCTAAACAAAGTGGCATAACGTGTTAACTGTGGTTGATATCTTTCAACCTCACTATCTAAAAATGATTGCAATCCTCCACCTTCATGAATACTGGTTTTATAATCAATAATCCATCGAATCCCTTGATCATCAATAAACGTACGATCAATAACGACACTGATTAATCGTTGATTGATGGTGCCTGTTAAAGCATACTCGCAAGCCGCTGCGGTATGTTTTTCATCAAAAACCCACCGACCTCGTGATTCATTTAGCACATTTAATAAGGCATCCATGACACGCTGTACTGACGGATCTAGATCAGGATGCCCCACTCCGAGCTGCATTAAGGATGCGCGAATCACGGCTTGTTTTTTTAATACCCGCGCCGAGTCCCAGTATTCGATACCCTCTTTACCGATGCTTTCTAAAAACCCATGAACAATGCTTCCCACATGTTTCGTGCTTTCCGTCGCCCAATCATATTCAAGATTTTCACTCGCTTCCTCAAGGGTGTTTTTGAGGGTTTCCGTTAAAATCATTGGTGCCACATCCGGGAGTTGCCAATCCGTGACTAATCGAGTAATGAAATCATGAGACGCCTCATTGAGTGATACTTCATCAGCAATTGTCGCTGAGTTTTCGAGACACAACGTTTGAAGTTCACGATGCAATTGATCTTTAACAATCACCCATAAACGGCTCAATAAAGATTTAGGATGCGGTGCCGAAAGTTGCATATCTTCATCCTCGTGTTTGACACCCGTGTGTCCTATCAGATGCAAATTGTGTTTCGCACGAGTAGCCGCCACATACAATAGTCGCGCATCTTCTAACAAGGATTTTTGCTCATCTAATTGTTTCAAATAACAATAAATCGCATCGTCCTCCCGACCTGGAGAGGCAATCGGTGCCATTAATAAATCGGTTTTCTGCTGTTCTCTGGGACGCTCCATCCATAGTAATAAACGTTTTTCGTGTCCCGTGGGCTTACGCCCTAATCCGGGCACAATCACCGTATCAAACTCCAGGCCTTTGGATTTATGGATGGTCATCACTTGCAGACGTTGATCGGCCTCAATATTGGGTCGTGCAAAAAGTTGCTCAACTTTATTCATCAATTGTTCAAAATCTGTTAATGTCTGGCCTTGTTCTAATTGATCTAATAAGGAAAAATAAACTGCCGCATCCTCTAGATCAGTTTCATTGCCCACCACTGCAGGTCCACCTAGCACCAACCAGACCCCCTCCACATAACGTCGTAATGACAGCCGGTTGCGTTGTGGCAACGCCACTTTAAATACATCAGCCAAACGGGTTAAGCGAATTTTTCCTGGCGCTGATAACCGACTCACTGAGTCCTTGTTATTTATTTGTGCCCAGATTGTTTTGTAGTGATCATCACCACATAGCTGAGTTAAGTCATCCAAGCTCAAGCCGCACCAAGGCGCCCGCAAAGTTGCCAACCAGGAAATACGATCACCCGGATGCAATAACGAACGCGTTAATGCTAATAAGTCTTGAATGACCGGGCGTTGTCCCATACGCTCAATTTCCATGGCTTGATAATTCAAGCCGGCCTTTTTAAGCGCGGGTAAAATAGCGCTGGCATGTCCTCGACTACGCACTAAAATCGCAATAGTGCCTTTCGGGGTTTCCGCTCGGGTTTGCATCACTAACTGCTGAACCCGTTCCGCTTCCAAATTCACATCATTAGAAAAAAAACAATGGATTTGCACCGCTTCTGGATTTTTATTTTCATTAAACGCATTGGATGCGACATACGATACCGCTCCCATGGCGATATTTTCACGTTGCGGAAATATTTTATGAAAACTGCGATTTACCCAATCCACAATACCCGCCTGGGAACGAAAATTAACCGTCAAATTTAATGATTGCAGATGAACATTACCGATACCTTGATGCTGCGCCCGTAAAAATAGTCCGACCTCCGCCTCTCGAAAACGGTAGATTGATTGCATGGGATCACCCACCACAAACAAGGTTCTGCCATCTCCTTCCACCCAACCGGCGGTTAGCTGCTCAGTTAATTTATATTGTGATAACGAGGTATCTTGGAATTCATCAATCAAAATATGTTGAATACGATAGTCCAGCGCTAAAGCAAGATCACTGGGTTGATCAGAAAATCCCAATGCGGTCACCGCCGCTTGGGAAACTTCGGTAAAATCCACGCATCCATGCTGATTAAAAATCAATTTTAATTGTGCCACCGCTAACGGTAATAAAGCAAATAACGCATCCATAATTTCCCATTGATCATCGCGGTACTCACTCGGTGGTAACGACCGGATGTCATGTAACTGTTTGGTGAACGCCTCGTTTTCAGCACCATGCTCCACCCATTGCATGAAGCTTTGTTTCATTGCTTGGTAATGGGCTTTTTGTTGTTTATCTTTTATTTTGGTGGCCACCGGAAATCCAATGGTAGCATTAGCGGTTTTTCGCCAAGTTCCTTGGGCGGTTAAAAAAAGATGAGCAATGCCCTGCCACTCGGCGACATTTTCAGCGGAAAACTCAGGTAATTCATCCATATCTAAACAATCAATTAACGGAGAGTCTTCCCCTTTCGTCACGTTAAGCTGACTGGCAGCAAACCCCACCAGGCTTATCATTTCTTCAGCTTGTTCAAGCGGAAAACTCTCAGCCAGCAGAGTCATTTCATCGTTAACCGCGTTATTAATGGCGCGCTCTAAATCATCACGCTTAGATCCATATTGATCGCCCCCGGCTACATGCCTTAACCAATGGTCGCGACGGGCTAACATCGATGCCAATAACTTTTCAATGGATTTAAGGTTATTATCTAGGTATGTTAATAAATGCGCCAAGGGTTCAGACCAGGATTCTTTTGATTCTACCTCGGCAATGGTCTCTCTGGCGGCCTGTTGATATAATACGGATGGATTGTCCGAAATCGCCGGCTGGGCGCCAAACCGAGAGGTAATCGGCATTTGCCGAGTAATACTCGCACACAATGAATCGATGGTTTGAATACGCAAGCGATTAGGGTTATCAAGTAATTGCCAATTCAGTTGTTGATCCCGGACAATCACTGCTTGGGCGAGTTGCCAGGTGTTTTTTTCATGTTCAGAAACAAGTTCTGCTTGGCTATTGACTTTATCTAATGCGGATAACACCCGGTTGCGCATTTCACTGGCGGCTTTTCGAGTGAAAGTAATGGCAATAATTTCTTCGGGTTTTGCAACCGTGCTCAACAGGGATAAATATCGCTGGGTAAGCAATTCGGTTTTCCCCGAACCGGCTGGCGCTTGCACAATGAAAGAATCTGACACATCCAACGCTCGGGCTCTTTGTGGTGAATCAACGACCTCATTCATGCACATCATCCTCATTTTGTGTTTCGCCGGAGAATCCTTGTTTCTGTTGATTCAACTCATTAATGCGACACAAGGCGGTCAGATCGCAAAATGCACAGGTGGTGTTGGGATTTTTTGGATCAACGCTGGCAATGCCTTGCTGGTACTGCTCGGCTAACTGATCCAAGATCTGTTGCCAATGCGCAGTTAATGCTTCCCAGCTGTCATAATCTTTACCGTATCGGCTGTCGATAAACGCTGTCATGCCGGGAAATACTTCGGCCTCTTTGACGATTCCCTTATAAGCGACTTTACCGGATTTCACTTGTGCAAAAATCAACCCTGACACATTGCGCTTTTCAGTCACGGCATAGAGCGGTAATTGCGGTTCATCAGGACGCTCGCCAAACCAACTGGTCGGCGACGGCTCACTGGTTTTATAATCAATAATCACCCAGCTATCATCCGGCAAAACATCGATTCGATCCACTTTTGTTTTAATATTTAATAAACCGATATTAACCATCCGATCTTGTTCAATTTTTTGTACAACAAATGGCGATCGTTGTTTCTCTAATTGGATAAATTCACTGACTAAGCGAGTTAAGCGCTGGATTTCAATTTGTTTAAACCGACGAGTAAAAGTATTAGGTTTTTGTTTTGCGTAGGCATCAATGACCTGCTCGACACAAACTTGTAATTGATCTTCAATTTGCTGCTCGCTGAACGACTGCAAATTTTCCTGCGACACCATTAACTTCCAAAATTTTTCTAAAATAATATGGAGCAAATCACCACGTTCCAGACTATTTAAGCCCATATGAATTTGGCCTGCATTTCTCGCCCCCAAGCGATGGGTAGCAAACGCTTTAAATGGACAAGCCGCCTGATCTTTGAAGAGGCTCGTACCGCCTTTTTTCCTGCCTAAGCTCGCCAGCGGTGGTCCGCAAAAGTCGCTTAGTTGTTCAATGTTTTTACTTAAAAAAATCGATTTTTCAAAACTTGAAAACGCTGTCCAGGTAATATCACTTGGTGCATAAATCGCTACATTCTTTAGCAAAGGACTTTCCCGCAATACCTGATCACCGTCCTTAGCGGGATAACTACAAATCGTTAATGTGGCACTATTTAATAAGCGATCATGGATTCGCTGGGTAAATTGTTGTTGTCTTTCGGGTGAAGAATGAGGCACATTGGCCTGGCGTTGTAATTCGAGAGGTAAAAATGGGTTAGGTTTAGCCGATTCAGGCCAAACACCATCGTGCAAACCGATAACCCAAAGCGCGTCAAATTCCACACCGGTAGCTTCTAAGGTGCCCATGACATTCACCGTTAACGCTTCTGCTTCGATTTCAAAATTGGTGCGCTGCAATAAAGAACGAAAATGTACCACCGCTTCGTGGTACGACAAACTCGGATGAAACATATCAATAGCGGCCAATTGGGAAAAGACCTGATAAAACGCTTGGATTGTTTGATACTCACGACTATCCAAGGAACGATCTCCCGGCCAACCAAACGCATTTAATAATTCCATAAAAGACCGCGCCCATTGAGTCCCGGTTTGCCGGTTTGGCAGGCTGTGATACTGAACTTCCCAAGCTTTTAAATGGCTAACCAAGCGAGGACAAGCACGGCCTGAAGTGGTGGCGCCAAGCATACTATTAGATTGAGCCAATTGGATAACTTGCGATAGACTTAAATACATTTCTCCAATATCACTCAGTGAATTGTCGAACATGGCGCGTTGATTAAATTCTTCGTTACTGCCACCAATAAATGGTGAGCGCAACAGTTCACGGACTTTTTCATAGGAAAAAAATGTCTGATGAAGCTCAAGAATAAATAAACCAATACGGATAATGGCATAATCTAGCAAAGGTAACGCAGCAGAAATGGCATACGGCCGACGGGTGACACTAGCACCCGGCAAATGCAAGGCCGGTATCAATACATCATCAAACACATTCTCAATGTCTTGTCTCATATCGCTCAGATTCGGCACCACCACACCAATTTGCGCTTGTGGATTGGTCGTCACCTGACTTCTGATCCATTGGGCAACTGTACGAAGTTCCTCTCGACTGTCTTGACAAACCATTTTCATTTGTTGTTGATTTTTCTTCTCCGGCGTGTAAATTACGACCTTACTTCCTATGTCGTCAATGCCATCCAATAATCGCTGTTGCTGAGTGGTAATATCATCAAAACCCGCTACCACCAATACCTTAGGAGCCATCATCTCAGCCGAACTCATTCGCTCCCAAATAACATCTGTTAATTGAGCACGATCGATCCACCGGTGTTCAGCTAGACGCTGTTGATAAGCTTGACTCCAAGTTAAATACGCCGTGATATCATGATTGTGATAAGTCGTTACCGATAAATCCAGACACCATTCATGTTGTAATTGCCAAGCTTGGCGCGCCATTTTTGCAGTAGCTGGCGCTTGCAGTAATGGAATATCATCAGAATACTGGCCGATCACTTGCTCCCATAATAATAACTCCTGATGGGGCGATAAAAGTGTATGGCTCTCCTGGGTTTGCACTAAGGTGTACTGATACCACAACCGCTGCAACCAACTAGACCAGGGTAAAATCGCAGGTGTTTCCCACACCGACAAACCCAAGGCTTGCTGATATTGATTAAACTCCGCCGTGATATAACGCGTTAAGCGCTGAGTGGCAGTCACAATGGTGGTATTCGCCGTATGGGTCTCAAAGAGCATTTTTAAATCCGTCATAAACTCATCGCAAATGGCGTGAAGAAAATTTCCAAGGAATGGTTTCGATATTTGTTTTTACGATACATGGGGTAATGCCCCGGTTTCCCGGTAACGCTTGTAATCTTGTAAAATAAGATGATGATCAAATACGCACGTCGCTGGCAGTGTATTAAGAAAATAGCTAGCCACGGACTTAGCATCATCATCGGCAACCGGCTCCCCGGCGGCTTCTGCAATATAAACTAAACTCACCGTATGACCACGCGGATCTCGATGAGGGTCTGAATAAACACCTAATAATTTGAGTAAATCCACTTGTAGATGGGTTTCTTCCAAGGCCTCTCGCTGTGCCGCCGTTTCGACGGTTTCACCCACATCAACAAAACCACCGGGTATTGCCCATCCTAAGGGCGGATATTTTCTTTCGATTAACACAACCGGTCTGGCCGGGTCATTTTTCAATTCAATGATAATATCAACAGTTAATGCGGGGGTAGTTGGTCGTGCCATCATTTAATCCTATCCGTATATTTTAAAACAGCGCCTGAGATATCGCCTTTGTGTTGGTATCCTGTGCATGAGGATTTTGACAACAAGTCTGCATCTCATTGGAATGGGCTGTATTTGAGCCAATGCTGAGTTATTTTAATCCATTTCCCATTGAAATACTCCTACATCAATTCATTAAGGCTTTGGAAAACATCAGCCGCTTTCGGTATAATCCTCACGACAAGATCAAATAATAAACAAATTAAAACTTACCATGACACTAAGTTAAGCGTACTGACTGCCTATTCCTCAGTACATTACCTGCTGCGCTCGCTTAATTTATTAACAACGAAGCAACGGCTTAAAACCAACAAAAGTATCTAACAAAACATGAAAAAACATTTTACTATCTTGATCATCGGTCTACTGTCTGTATTTTATTTATTCAATCCAGGCGCCGGTATTTTTGAATTGATTCCGGATAATATTCCGGTCTTTGGTAACCTGGATGAAGCCACCGCTGCTTATTTGTTGCTCGCTTGTTTGCGTTACTTTAAACTCGACGTCGTAAATATTTTTCGTAAGAAACAATAATAAACGACGAATACATCAACACTAACCAACGTTTTTCTTTAATGAACATGGCGTTATGTTCTGCTCATAACGCTACGGGTATATATTCTCAAAAATGCATAAACGGGGCGTGGGAAAGGAAACTATACTACTATACCCATAGTGCTATAGGTATATCCTCAATCTGAAGCAGGAGAGTCAGCATGCAATGCCGTCGTCAGTTTCTTTCTTTAAGAAGAACCCCTCCCCATTTTATTCGCCTATTTACTCGTATTGTTCTTTCGATTTTTTTGGGGCTTTTCACGATGGCACAGGCAAGTAGCCATATTCGTTTCCATGATTTTGCCGCCGACCCTCGCTCGGGAATATTTTTTGAGCATATTGAATCTCCACGCAATATGATACTTGATTCACTAAAAATAAACGCCATTATCGTGCCGGACAACCTGACCGATATTCCACATAAACCTCATGGTGCGCCTGGCGTCGCTGTTTTTGATTTTGATCGTGATGGCGATCTTGATATTTATGTGACGAATAGTTTAAATGGAGCAAATAGTCTGTACTCTAGCCAGTTGAATGAAACGGGAAAGCTGAGTTTTGTCGACGTTGCGGCGGTTGCTAATGTCGCTGCTGTCGATCATGATTCGACGGGCATATGCTATGGCGATATCGACAATGACGGTGATCAGGACCTCATGGTATTAGGTGCTATTATGCCCAACCGTTTATATGAAAATCAGGGAAATGGAAGCTTTATTGATATTACGCAGACAGCCGGGATTGGTGGGGGTCACTTCTCGACTTCCTCTTGTTCAATGGGTGACATTGATGGGGACGGCCTTTTAGATATCGCCGTCGCAAACACGCATAACAGTTGGAATGATTTTCGCGGTATTCGTATCCCGTTTTCGTTTAATGAACATAATCAGTTATTTTTAAATACCGGCGGCAACGTGTTTACTGATGTGAGTGCTGAATCTGGATTTGAATCCATGACAGGTTTTTTACCAGAATCGTCAGGGGCCGCCTCATTGACTTGGGCACTATCGATGGTTGATTACGATCAAGATGGCGATATCGATATCATAACACTCGATGACCAAGGTGCCGTTCCTCATCCTTTTCAAGGCGGTGTTGCTTATGGCTTAATTCATCTTTTTCGAAATGATGGTACGGGGCATTTTGCCGATGTATCTGTGAGTGCCGGGCTTTCATTACCTGGTAACTGGATGGGCGTATCGTTTGGTGATCTTAACTGCGATGGGCACATGGATTTTTTCGCAACAAACGTTGGCGATTATCAATCACCGGGACGGCCAAGAGTCTTTCCATTGGGGGCATTGTCTTCACGGTGGTTTCTCGGTCAAGAGAATGGTGTTTTTTCTGATCCAGGGGTTGGCGATCAGCTTATCACAAGCACATTCGGTTGGGGTACCTCGATTTTTGATTACGATAATGATGGTGACTCAGATATTATATACCAAGGCGCGATTGATGTTGCGATCTTTGCATTGACTAATCCGGCTGTCATATTACAAAATCAAGCGTGTACGGCTAATTTTACTTACGATGCGCCAGCGCTTGCTGAGTCTGCAGATCACTTGCGTCGTATTGGCCAGGGATTAGCGACTGGCGACCTGAATCAAGACGGGTTTGTTGATGTTGTTACCATTTCAAATGCCAATATTTCTGAGAAAATACCGCTGCCCTTAAGTGTGATTCCCGCTGAACGTACCGGCAGTCAGTTTGATGACCTTGCATCTTTTCTTCCCATTTTTGAACCCGACCTGTCTATTTTATCACCATTAACATTACGCTGGAATGGAAATAGTGTCGAAAATGGCAGCCTGACGGTGGAGCTTAATTCGGCTGACAACGGCAACAACTGGGTAGAAATATCGCTGTTAGGTACCGTGAACCTGACAGCTGCAGGACGGGTTAATCGCGACGGTATAGGCGCTGTTGTCACATTGAGTACCGGCCAAGGAAAGCGGGCCATGATCCCTGTCACAGGCGGAGCGAGTTATGCGTCCCAGAACGGACTCGCCGCCAATTTTGGTCTGGGTTCCGAAAAAACAGGCACTGTCGAAGTCCTTTGGCCTGGCGGGGTTCGCAACAAGTTTTTCGGTGTCCGTACAGGAGAACGGCTCATCTTACCAGAAATCCCTGTAAGCTATGACAATTCGTCGCTAAGTTTTACCGAATACTCGCATCGTGTGATAGCGCACGTATCTGAATTGCATGCTAAAGGGCTGGTCTCGTATACGCTGAAAATCAGGTTAATCACAAGTGCGTTACTTGCCTTCAATCAACCATTCCTAAAAATCTTGCACTAAGAAGCTGTTGAGTTAAAAAATGAATCGGCTGCCAAGCCATAAAAATGGCTGATTTTCCCGATTTTTTTCGGCAAATAGCACCGCTATTCTTCTCAAATGATCGAAAAAATCGTCTTATCTTAACAACTTTTCGCTCGATATTTTTTAACTCAACAGCTTCTAAAGTGCCTCGCTTTTACTCTCGATTGGAGCAATAAATCAGAAAGGTATCGCTTCTCGTCTTTTTAATCAAAAAATACTTGACCTGGAGTCTACTCCACCCTCTAGACTTTTGATTATTCTAGCTCAATGACTAATCTGGAGTCACCATGAAACGTCTAAATATTGTACGTATCATGGCAAGTCTAGTGCTTGCCCTATTCAGCCCGTCCAGCTTTGCACATGACCCTGTATTTGGTATAGGTCCACACGTACTCTATAAAGGTGGTATAGAAACCGCGCTGGAAACCCATCTGGAAAAAACCGACAAAGAAAAAAAAGTCGAGGCCGGTCTGGAACTGGTTTATGGCATGACAGGTAATTGGGCCGCCGGTATTGAATTACCCTACATCGCTAAAAAAGATGAATTCGATTCCTCCAATGGATTAGCCGATATTCGACTATTTAGCAAATATCGTTTTTGGCGACAGGATTCCTTGGGCTTACAAAAATCAGCGGCGGTAATGATCGCGTTCAATTTGAATAATGGCAATGAAACAGCTCGCCCTAAACTCGGTAATGGGGCCAACGATATGATTGGTGGTTTGACTTATGGCTATGAAAGTATTAAATGGTACCACTGGGCCAGTGTGCGCTACCGTTATAATGGCGAAAATGATGCTGGGTTTCATGTCGGCAATAAAATGCTAATCGATTTTGTGGCTGGCTACCGTCCTACGACACCTGAATATAAAAAACCCGATACCGTCTGGCTCTTGGAACTCAATACTGAAATAAATGAAAAATCCGAGATCAATGGCAATTCATTGCCTAAGAGTGGCGGAATAGAAAGTTTTTTATCCCCCGGTATTTTCTGGACTCTAAGAAATTTTGCAATCAAAGCTGGCATCCAAATACCGATTTATAGCGACCTAAGCGATGCCCAAGAAAAATCTGATTTTCGAGCAAAAGCATCGTTTGAATGGCATTTATAAAGTTAGTTTTTATTCGGGACACTATCATGAAAAAATTTTTTATCGTTCTCTTATTCACTCTTTGGGCAAATCTCGTTTTTGCTGCAGGCACAGAATATAGCATGCGTGTCGATGGTTTAGCTTGTCCATTCTGTGCCTATGGCATTGAAAAATCCTTTACTAAAACCGAAGGCGTTAAATCTGTAGACATTGATTTAAAAAATGGACGAGTCATTGTTAAGACTGTCGAAGGGAAAGTCTTTACCGAGGATCAATTGAAAGCCATCATCAACGACACAGGCTTTACCATGAAAAGCATGACGGAAAACAATAACCTTCCGCATTAAACCTTGATTTTTACCCAGCAATAATAAATATTTGTTGATGATAAGGTGAAGAGAAAAAAAATGAAGAACAGATTACGATTATCAATACTCATTAGCTTCACGATCATTCAAAGTGCCTGTAGCTGGTTTCCTTCCGCGAAAGAACCAGCGTATACATTAATTCAAGCTTGGGGATCAAAGGGGGTAGAAACTGGACAATTTAATGAACCAACGGGTATCACAACATTCAATGGTCAAGTTTATGTCAGTGATTCACGTAATGCACGTATTCAGGTATTTGATCGCGATGGAAACTTTAAATATGCCTTTGGTCAGGACGGTGATAAAAATACACACCTTAATCGCCCAATGAACATAAGCATTACGAATAATGAATTGTATGTGGCCGACTATTTTAATGATCGAATTCAAGTATATGCCTTGGATGGCAGCTTCCAACGCACGATAGGAAAAACGGGCAAAGCGGCTGGTCAATTCAATGCACCCGGTGGGGTAGCCGTCACCAGCAATGGCGAATTATATGTAGCGGATTTTTATAATCAACGTGTTCAACAACTCAAAGCTAATGGCGATTTCGTCCGGCAATGGGGCCTCACCGGCGAGGCCGGTAGCTTTTTTGGAAAATTGAATTACCCGACTGATGTTGCGCTGGGTAAGAATGGCGTGTTATATATCGCCGATGGCTACAATGATCGGGTATTGGCGATCGACGAAAATGGTGACATTATAACCAAATGGGGGGGACCTTTTGCAATGAACATTTACGGTTCTTTTAATGGTTGGTTTACCACAGTAACAGGCATAACCGTGGGTCCAAAGGGAAATGTCTTTGTTGCTGATTTCTACAACGACAAAGTACAAAAATTCACCAGCAAGGGTGTATTTCTCAACAGCTTCAGTCTACCTAGTGACGCCCCCACCCATACCGCCATTGCCGTGACAGTGGCTGACGATGGGACGGTATTTGTCGCCGATTATGCCAATCATCAAGTTCAGAAATGGCAACCCAGTGAATAACGTAAAAGTGACGATTGAAATATTTTGCGCGCCCAACTGCCATCGCTGTGGACAGGCGGCTGATCGAGTTCAAGAGGTCATTAGCGAAATCGATAACCCGGCCATCCAATGGCGAAAAATCGATGTTGTTGATGAGATAGATTACGCGGTAAGTTTTTCTATTCGTGCAACACCGGCGATTGTTATTAATGGAAAATTAGTATTTACCTCATTGCCCAGCCAACAGATTTTACGAAGGGAAATTGAACGATGGTTGTGCGCTAGTCATTCCTAAGAAATATTATTTGACAACAATATGAGTGAATATCGCATTGGTAATGTCACCAAACAACTAAAGCTAAGTGCCGATACGTTGCGGTATTACGAAAAGATCGGTTTACTGCCGAAAATACATCGCACCGACTCAGGAATACGTGGTTACACAAATAAAAACCTAGCCCAGCTTCGATTTATTCAACGCGCACAAAAAATGAATTTTTCGCTAACTGAAATCAAAGGCCTCCTTCAAATGCGTGAAGACCCTCAACATGCCCGCTTAGAAGTCCGCCAACTCACCCGCACTAAATTAGACGAGGTTGAAACCCGCCTCACTGATTTAAGCCTGTTAAAAAACGAACTCACTTTGCTAATTAACCTTTGCACGGGCAGTGAAACTGGCTGCCCAATTATCGAAGGGATTGACCAAGAGGATGCACCAAAGGAAAAATAAGGAATCGGAATTCATCACACCACTAGGCAACGTTTATTACCCATTGCCGATTCCACTATGGATCAAAAAGATTAAGAAATGTCATCATGCCACGATTGGTATGCTCAAGTATATGGCAATGAACGATCCACCCTCCCGACGTTGTCGATGTTGCAAATTTACCATTAGCGCTGACTCGGCCTTCTCTACCTATATCATCAAATTTAACGGCTAGACGAACGACGGTACGGCTTCGACCACGGGCACCTGGTCGCCCAGGAATACGAATGGTATCTTTGTACTCTAGGTATTCAGGAAGCTCTATAAAATTATTATCTGTGGTATCCATATCGATATAGCTTGTGCCCAATAGCTGAAAGGAAAAACCATGAGGATGAAAAGGGTGATCCCCTTCAGTCAAGTTCGTCACTTCCCAAACATAAACTTGACCTTTTATAGCGCTGAGCCCCTGCTCGGGTGTCAACAACTCAAAAGGTTTGCCAACACCGTCAACCATTGTAGCAAAAAAAGTAATATTACCTAAGCTATCAGGAAAAGTATGACCAAAAGTAATAGGTAAAATTGGTGTATTCTCAGTAACTGATATTTTTTCTACATCGCGTAAATGTTCTGGTATTTTATAGGCTGGCGGTGCTGATTCCTTTGATACACATTCGAATGTCATCAGTCGCCTTGCGGCCGAAGCCCCGTCAATCGTTAGGTCATGCACAATGCCTATGCTACCATCCTCTTTTCTTTCCGCACTGTGGCGCCCCCTTGGAAAATCATGCCATTCTAAAAAATTGTTTTTATCTTCCAATAAAAGCCCCTTAGGGTCGCAGTCAGGAATAAATATAGTATCTGCTCTTTCTCCAGGCACTAGCATAACGCCAAATGATAGATCTGGGTTAGAATAGAGCTGATCGCCATCACCAAAATGCCGCGCAGATAAAGAAGACGTTTTATTGGCTGGAGTAAATGTGGGTATCGGTGGGGTATGAACGGTATCCATAATTAACCCAGCATCACCCCCGATCCGGTAAAATTTATTATTGATAGAGAATCGAAAAAAACGCGCATTCGCCGCATTGATAAACCGAAGACGAATGGGCTCCCCTGCAATGACTTTTACCGTGGGGAATATTTTACCATTCACAAGCATCACATCACCTTCACGGCCATTAAGCTGAACCGACGCGTATTGAACTGGGTCTGCGGGATAGGCCGGAGCTACTTGTTTATTTTCATCAAATAAAATATCATCGAGTACCACAACAAGTTCTTTCGTCGGCAACTTAAGCTGACTATCTTCAACAATATCACGAACAACTAAAGCACCGTACAAACCTTTTTCGACTTGCCTATGTGTTTGTATATGTGGATGATACCAATAAGTAGCAGCGGTCAATAATTTAAAACGATACGTAAATTGACCACCATTGGCCGCAATCGGCAATTGAGATATATTACTTCCATCCATGACAGCGGGCACTTCAACACCATGCCAATGAACGGTTGTCTCTTCTGATAACCTGTTAGTAAAATGAACGATGAGCGTATCGCCAATATTTGCTTCAATCAAAGGCCCAGGAAATAACCCATTGTAAGTATACATTTGCGTTTTTTCCCCTGGAATAATTTCGATATCAATTTCCTTCGCTTCAAGATTAATTTCTACAATTTTGGGATCAGGGTTCATATCTTTGAGCACAGTTAACTGAACATCTGACGCCCATGTATCTATTTTATTATTTTCAGTGGGTTGAGCATTATTACCCTTATCACAGGAGAGTAGAATGGAGATTAACAAAAAGCAACAGGCTAATGTTAAATAAATAGTCGTTCGATTTTGCATCATAAAAGCCTCCCCTTAAGAAATACCCAACCTAATTAACCTCAAAATTACTACTGGCATCACACATGATTGTAATTGCATTCTCTTCGAAAGGATAGGTACAATGCGAGGCCTGATTAAGATCCTGGTTATTAAACAGTCAGTGAGTTGGGAAACTTAAAAATTTAGTGTTTATCGGTAAACTATTATAAACTTATGCGCTAAACTTTAGTCTCAACTGGTCGTAATATAATAAAACACTGATGTAGTAAGTCGTCCAAAATTGATGTTTAACAATAAATATGTGAGTTAGCGTGCTGGTATTACAACGAACAATAATTTATCTCATTGTCTCAAGTTTGCTCAGCAGCAATGTGCTTTGGGCGGGTGGAGGACAACTTGATAGTATGCTCGATACTCTATTTTCTGCACAAGAGCATGCAACGTGGAGTGTTGATAACAATGTGATGAACCATGTTATCGATCAACACTATGACGGGCATGACTGTCATATGTCAGCACATTTAACGGCGTTAAGTAGCATCCCTTTTTCAATGGCTGGCTTCGATAATACACAGCGATTACCCTTTGTTACGATTTATTTTTTCACTCGCAAATTGCCTCCCCCTAATCGGCCTCCCCGAGCCTAAGAAGCTATTTTAAAATACCTCAACTGGCACCATGCAGCATTAAAAATAGGTTTGCGTGTAATTCGCTCTCACCCGTCCTTGGGCTTAGCGATATCAGGACTTCTCTGTCCAGAACTGCACTTTTTCGCCTATTTCCTCTGCTTTGTGCTCATCTGAGACATCTTAAAAATAGTTTCTAGAAAAAATTATCGCTATCTATTATTACGCGTTTCACTCAAACGTGACGCAGTAATTTCATTTTTTTTAGGAGAATTCAAGTGCTTCAACGGAATCATTTCCGGGAACGTTTTGTTACGGGCCTGGTACTACTGTGCGTATCTACGCCACTCTATGCATCACCTTCCCTCGCCAATTTCATACAAAAGGTATGGGAGAAAAACCCGATCATTTTAGCTGCTGAATCTGCTTTGCGAGTCGCTGAAGCACGCCGGATGGCGGCTAGCCAACCCATTTACAATCCAGAACTCGATATCGAGTTAGAGCGCACGGCTGTTAATACGTTAGGTATTGGGATTAATCAGAGCATTGATTGGGGTAACAAGCGTGTCGCTGCGACGAGTAAAGCTGAGGCAGATATTCAATTAGCACAAGCAGAGCTGACCTTGCAAAGACAAACATCGGCGGAAGAAATCTTAACGGCCTTGACTCATCGCCAAGGCACTCAGCAATTGCAAAATCTAGCACAACAACGAGTCGGCTTAATGCAGGAATTTGTCGATAATACCGAAAAACGTCAACAAGCCGGCGATATTGGTTTACAGGATGTCATGTTGGCACGGGTTGCACTCAGTGAGGCAAAAATGCAATTGGCTAATTATACCGCTCAACAAGCAGAAAATGAAGCTAAGTTGCAAGCCGCGAGCGGTCTATTTACCAGTGATTGGCCAGCCCTAAGCCAGGAACCCCCGGCGCTGACACAAACAACGATCCAATTGGATACATTTCAAGAGCAACTCCCTCGGCTCAATGCACTGCGAGCAAAACTATCTGCCGCAAAGTCCAGCGTGAAGTTATCACGAGCGACTCAAAAAGCAGATCCTAATTTTGGATTGCGAGGTGGTATGGATGGTAGTGACGCTTTAATCGGTTTAAGTTTTTCCATGCCACTTTATGTACGTAACCGCTTTGGTGCAGAAGTGGAAGTAGCCAATCAGGAAGTCATGCAAATCGATCAGTTGTTGTTATCCGCCAGGCATCGTGCACAAGTTCACTTACAAGGGTCTTCCCGTCGTTATCAGTTAACTTATGCGGCCTGGCAATCTTGGAAGCAGACAGGATCACATACCCTTAATGAACAACTCAAATTGATTCAAATTATCTGGAAATTAGGCGAGATGAGCACGGCTGATTATCTGGTCCAAGCCAAACAAAATGTCGATGCTCAAGAAACGGCGGTGAATCTGTCTACACAAATGTGGCAAGCATGGGTCGAGTGGCTAAGTGCATCTGGACAAATTGAGCAATGGCTCACAAGTAACTAATTGATGATAAAACAATGATTCTATCGGGAGAATTTTTATGAAACATAAACTAATGTCTATTTTTATTATTATGAGCTTAACGGGCAGTACAATATTATTTTCGGCCGAAGAAAAAGGACATGAACATGATGATATGGATACTGATTTTACCATGTCGGAAGAGAAGCATGATCATGATGAGGGTACAGGACATGCTGATGAAGGTGAGCACGATAATGAGGGTGGAATTGAATTGACGGCAGCTCAAATAGCTGCCGCAGCTATTATTGTCAAGCCGCTACAAAAGCAAAGTATTGCTGAATATGTCTCGGCCCCTGGCGAAGTTTTTTTTAATGCGTATCAATCCAAAAAAATCACTCCCAGAATTAGCGCACAAATTATCAAACGACATAAACGTCTGGGACAAAACGTAAAGCAAGGGCAAGTTTTAGTCAGTTTATCGAGTGTAGAAATGGCACAAGCGCAGGGCGAGCTGATTGTGGCAGACCGTGAATGGCAGCGAGTCGAGAAACTCGGAAAAAAAGTCGTGTCAGAACGACGTTTTGTGGAATCACAAATCGCTCGGCAACAAGCCTATGCCAAAGTCTTGGCTTTTGGCATGACAAAACCACAAGTCGAACAATTACTCGAAGGCAATGATCCCAGTAAAGCGGTAGGAAAATTTAATTTACTGGCGACCCAAAGCGGAATTATCACCTATGACCAATTTATCGAGGGCGAAATTGTTGAACCTGGACGCCTATTATTTGAAATTACCGATGAGTCGGTGATGTGGGTCGAGGCACGTTTAGCCCCCGATGCTCTTATCAATATCAAGCCCGGTACAACGGCTAACGTCATTGTCAATGAACGACAGTATCCAGCCAAAGTCATTCAAATTCATCATCAACTGGATGAAACGACTCGCACCATTGCTGTGCGCTTGGGTGTGAAAAACCGAAATGATAGCTTACATCCTGGTTTGTTTGTACAGGCACAAATAGAAACCACAAAAAAAGAACTCGTTTTGGCACTGCCTGAGCATGCGGTATTACGCAGTGCGGATGGCGATTGGGTGATCTTTATTGAAGAGAAACCCGGACACTTTAAACCTCAAGAAATCGAAATAACCAGTCAAGCAGGAACACTAGTCATCATTGAGGGGATTACACCAGGTACCCGCGTGGTCACCGAAGGTGCCTTTTTTGTGCAGTCCGAAATCGCCAAAAGCGGTTTTTCAATACACAACCACTAGGAGACAAACATGCTAAACAAGTTGATCGACATCGGTGTTGAAAACCGTCTGCTGGTGGTTTTAGCACTGATTGCCACCTTAGTCGGTGCCAGTTTGATTTTGCCTAAACTCAATCTGGATGCGTTTCCTGATGTGACCAATGTACAAGTACAAATTAATACTGAAGCACAAGGCCTAGCCGCCGAAGAAGTCGAGCAATTAATTACCTTTCCGATTGAATCGGTGATGTATGCCTTGCCCGATGTGGAAGAAGTACGTTCTATTTCTAAGACCGGTCTTTCCGTCATCACTGTCGTGTTCAAGGAAGGTACCGGTATTTATTTTGCGCGCCAATTGGTTTTTGAGCGTTTACAAATAGCTAAAGAACAAATCCCTGATGGCATTGGCACACCCGCTATGGGACCGAATACCTCAGGGCTTGGCCAAATGTACCAATATGTTTTGTTGTCAGAAGATGAAACAAAATATGATGCGATTGCACTGCGCAGCCTCAATGATTGGGTGGTAAAGCTATTGCTGATGCCGATCGATGGGGTCACAGAAGTGCTCTCCTTTGGCGGTGAAGTGCGTCAATATCAGGTACAATTGAATCCCCAACGTTTACTAGCCTACGGCTTGACAAGCGATCTAGTGGCCGAAGCCATTGAGGCAAATAATCGTAATGCCGGAGGATGGTACCTTGATCGCGGCGCGGAACAATTAGTGATTCGCGGCGTAGGTTGGCTACGCAGCGATCAAGCGGGTTTGCAGGACATTGGTAATATTCCGCTGAAAGATGTGGATGGCATTGCCGTACGGGTGAGTGATGTGGCGACGGTGGCTTTTGGTCCAGAGATTCGCCAAGGTGCAGTCACCATGACACGACGTGATGCTAACGGTACCCCTGTTCCGAAGGGAGAAGTGGTCGCCGGTGTCGTACTTAAGCGCATGGGCGCTAATACTAAAGCAGCGATTGATGGCATTAACGACCGATTGCCAGCTATCCAAATGGCATTGCCTGATGGGGTTACCTTTGAAGTTGTGTATGACCAATCAGAATTAGTGCAACAAGCCGTCAATACCGTGAGCAAAGCTTTATTGGAAGCCTTTGTACTCATCGTCGTCATTTTGATGTTGTTTCTGCTTAATCTCCGCGCCAGTTTTTTAGTATTAATTTCCGTACCTATTTCCATTTTGTTGGCATTGATGGTCATGGCTCAGTGGGGAATTTCCGCCAATTTAATGTCACTGGGTGGACTAGCGATTGCCATTGGCATGATGGTCGATGGTTCAGTCGTTATGATGGAACACATTTTTAGTCATTTAACTCAGCCCGATGCCGAACATCATGCAGAGGCACAACAACGCAGTGAGGGTGAACCACATCCTTATAAATCAGCACAAGACACCCATGGGATGGCGTTACGCATTCAAGAGGCCGCTCGGGAAGTGGGTAGACCGGTGTTTTTTGCCGTGATGATCATCATTATTGTTTTTGCTCCCTTGTTTACTTTAGAAGGCGTCGAAGGCAAACTTTTTCAACCCATGGCTATTTCTATTGTACTGGCCATGCTAGCCTCCTTATTGGTGGCCTTAGTCGTGGTACCGGCGCTGGCGACGTATTTCTTTCGGCGTGCGATCAAGCATAAAAATAGTCCGATTATGTATCCATTGGAGAAAAGTTATCGGTTTTTGCTCAGGGGCGCATTAAAAAGCCGCTGGTTTGTGATTGGCAGTGCCTTAGTTTTGTTTGTGGCATCGTTAGCACTGGTACCTTATCTTGGCACCGAATTTGTGCCTGAGCTAGAAGAAGGCACGCTTAATATTCGAGTGACCTTGGCACCCTCTTCCAGTTTGGATACGTCCCTGACTGTCGCCCACAAACTGGAACAACAATTAATGACATTTCCTGAGGCACTTTATACATTCAGTCGTATTGGGCGCGCAGAAATTGGCGGTGATCCTGAACCCGTATCTAATGTAGAAATTTTTGTTGGCCTAAAACCGGTTTCCGAATGGACCAGTGCGCCGAATCGTAAAGCTCTACAAGCCCTGATGGAAGAAAAAATGTCGGTGCATCCCGGTCTTTTATTTTCTTTTTCACAGCCTATCGCTACCCGTGTGGATGAGCTTCTTTCTGGCGTTAAGGCACAATTAGCAATTAAATTGTTTGGCCCTAACCTCAACCAACTGGAAAAAACGGGCAAAGAAATTGAGGCCTTGGTGCGTAAAGTGGAAGGAACACGAGGGGTAGAAATGGAGCAAATTGGTGGTGAGGCCCAATTATCAGTACGGCCCAATCGAGAAAAATTGGCACGATATGGTATTTCCGTTGCTCAAGTGATGGATCTGGTATCCGATTCCATCGGAGGTCAGGAAGCTGGGCAAGTCATTAAAGGCAATGAGCGATACGATATCTATGTCCGCCTGGATGAAGCCTATCGTAACAGTGTGGAAGCCATTCGCAGTTTGATTTTGCAAGCGCCTAATGGAGCCTGGGTGTCGTTAGGGGAAGTCGCTCAAGTACGCATCGAGTCTGGACCACCACAAATACGCCGCGATGATGTACAGCGCCGAGTCGTAATACAGTCAAACGTTGAAGGTCGTGATATGGGTGGCCTAGTCGCTGAGTTACAACAACGTATTAACGACGAAATCAAATTACCGACGGGTTACTCTGTGGTATTTGGTGGACAATTTGAAAATCAACAACGTGCTCAAGCGCGTTTAATGATTGTCGTGCCTCTATCCTTAGGCTTAATTTTTTTATTGCTCTATTTCGCCTTTCACTCCGTTGGACAGGCGGCACTGATTATGCTTAATGTGCCACTGGCTCTCATCGGCGGCATTGCGGCCCTTTTTTACACGGGGCAATATCTCTCGGTACCCGGTTCCATTGGTTTTATTGCGCTTTTTGGTGTAGCAGTACTCAATGGTGTGGTGATGGTTAATGCAATCAATCAACGTTTTGAAGGTGGCGCCGAGTTGCACTCGGCCATTTTTGAAGGAGCGTTATCTCGATTACGACCGGTGTTGATGACCGCCAGCATTGCAGCCTTGGGTTTAACCCCGATGTTGCTTGCGACCGGTGTGGGTTCAGAGGTACAACGACCGTTAGCCACGGTGGTGGTTGGTGGTCTCGCCTCTTCAACCTTGTTGACCCTATTTGTATTGCCGGTGTTGTATGCCTGGTTTTCCAAATCGAAACTGGCAGTGACGCAATAATAACGCATGAAGAGTAACGGCAAATCGTTGCTGTTACTCTTCATCATGTTAATTTGATAGAATCCAAAGATCTGAAAACTTCATAACATAAGAAATCCGCCATAGTTTATAATTGGTTGTTTTTTCACTACGGAGATATTATGGCAGCGAAGACGGGAAGATTGAAATCCCAAACCTTAATCCATTTATTTTTCAATCCACTTGTTTTATTTACGTTAGGGGTTTTTATCCCTCCAGTCATCGCGGCCGAAACATCACTCAATGCCGATCCCGATAACCAGCAACAAGTCAAGCGGGGCGATAAAGTTTACAAACGTTTCTGTTCGTTTTGTCACGGTGCAAATTTAGAAGGTCAACCGAACTGGCGAGTCCGCAAACCCAATGGTAGATTGCCAGCCCCTCCGCATGATAAAACTGGCCATACCTGGCATCATGCCGATGACTTATTATTTGGCCTAACTAAATTTGGCTTAGTACCACCCTATGCACCGCCCAATTATCAAAGCGATATGCCCGCTTGGGAAAATACCTTGAAAGATGAGGATATATGGGCCGTGTTAGCCTATATTAAAAGTCGATGGCCAGCCGAGACACGTCAATCTCAAAATAAAATTAACCAAGATGCTCAAAATTGAATCGCCATTGGAATGGATATTGATCTATGTTATTAATTCGATTTCTAATCGGTGCCTGTGCAGTCACATTACTCATCGCGTTGTATTGGTATCTAGAACATAATGATGCACTGATGATGTTTACCGATGCCGCCGCCATCCGTGCTTTTATTGATGTGGCTGGAATTTGGGCGCCCTTGTTGATTATTGGACTCATGGCGGTGGCAATTGTCATGAGTCCACTACCTAGCGCTCCTATTGCACTCGCCTCCGGTGCACTTTTTGGACATTTTTGGGGCACGATATATGTGATTGTCGGCGCTTTGTTGGGTGCCATCATCGCTTTTTACATTGCCCGCTTATTGGGCCACGATATGATTAAAAAACGTTTTGGCGATCGTCTATCTTTGGGGTTATTAGGATCACAGAATGCACTTATGTGGGCCGTTTGTGTTTCCCGCCTCATTCCTTTTATTTCTTTCGATGTTGTCAGTTATGCGGCGGGCATTACGGCGATAACATTTTGGCGGTTTGCGATGGCGACTTTCGTTGGTATTATCCCAGCAAGCTTTTTATTAGCGCACTTTGGTAGTGAAATGGCATCGGCAGATACTCAACGAATTACTGTTACCGTTATTTTGTTAGGTGGCATAACATTAATCCCATTGCTCACAAAATGGTTAAGCGGGTATAAGCGTTCTAGCAAGGATTAAAGCTGATCATGTGATTGAGAGGGCGACTCAAATGCATAACTTACTCCGAGGCTAAAACGATAGCTTTCATCATTAGAAATCCCACCCAAATCATTAAAAATAAAAGAATAATTTGCATAGACCCCGAGTTTTTTAGTCACACTATAAGCCATGCCTGGCGAGATTGCGAGACTTTGCCCACCGCTATTTTTTTTGACTTCGTCATTTTCAAGATCTTTCAAGAACTTAATATAATTAAACTCAATCATAGGGATAAAATCCCCAAAAACATGACTAAAGGCTAGGTCAGCTTGCATAGAATTACCGCTGCGAAATTGTTTTGCACCTTGTGTATTGGCACGAAAGATAACATTAGCGGTGATATCAATTTTGCTTAATTGATGGAGATGACCGTTATATCCCAGCCCCCCTTGAAAAGTAACTGCACCGCTCCCAGGCTGATTATGCGTACCAATAATTTCACCGTTATCGGTCAAATTGGTTATTTTCCCGGTTGGCACAATGATACCAAAAATAGAGGCAATTTGATGATCATGGGAACGGTAAAAACGATATCGACCGGTGACTAACGTATCTCCCAAACCGGGTGAGTCATCGGTGGGTGATAGGCACTTAGCTAGCTCGCTGTCAGCATCATTCTGTAAATTTGCCTCTGCAAAACAATTATTGGCAAAATCGTCACCATTATCTTTAAATTTTTTGAAATTGTTGTACTGCGTTAAAATACTGATATCCATATTATCTGATACAGGGAAGCCAAACGATAAAAAATAGGCATCTTCAGCACTGTGCATATGCACATCTTCACGATCACGTTTAAATTGCACCATTTCCGCATCGGTGAAGACATCATAACGTCGAGCATCCCAGCGTAAACCGATTACTTTCTCTTTCAGGATGGTGGCACCAACAGCATTAATGCTTCCTCCCCCACCACCACGAATGGATTCACCATGCGCGAATACGGCTCCAGAACTAAACACAAGGGCCAGAATTGTCACGAGTTTGTTATAATTTTCATTCATTATCCACTCCTTCGCAAAGTGATTGACCTTGCCATCTAAAATCACTAAGTATGACGAATTTACGAATCGTAATACAATAGTATGATGAAAGCAAATTTTTTCTTACACATTTACCTTCAGCACCCCAGCGTTAATAGATACTTTAACATATTGATTATTAAAAAATATCGTGAATGACACATCGGTGTGAGAGCGTGGTGAGCGAATGGTGGTGGACTTAATGTGGTTATTTTAGAACAGACCAGAATGACATCCATATCAACCCTGAGTTTTCAGCAATATCAATGGTCAGATCAAAAAACGGGCATAATGAGTATTATGCGATCATCATGGCTTATTCAATGAATCAATCAGGGCACAATGAATATCCGGGGTTTCGTCAAGCTCGCATTGAGTAAGCAATGCATTTAATGCTTTACGCATCGCTTTGAGGTCTTTCATCTAAGAATCGATTTTTTCTAATTTTTGCTTCGTTAAAACTTGGACTTCTCGACAATGACCATCACCAAGATCCAGCAATTCATGAATTTCTTTCAGTGTAAACCCAAGCTACTGGGCACGTCTGATGAATCTCAGACGATTAGGTTGGATATACTCGGAATCCACTCAATGGCTTCGGTGGCTCATTGATTAATCCCAGGCGTTGATAGTAGCGAATCGTTTCGATGTTAACCTCGGTCGTAGCATCGAATTTTCCAATGGTTAATAAGACATTATTATTCATAAACGCGGACAATACTTGTACTAACACCGGCCTCTTCTGCAAGCCTTGATATGGTATAAGGTTTCATAAAACGTTATCCTGCACAACATGACAGTTGTTTCATATCTTTGTTAAAGGTCTGTGCACATAACTTTAACCCTTCCACCATGGTAAGATAAGGAAACAATTGATTGGCTAAATCATCAATGGTCATATTATTGTGAATAGCTAAAGCAGCGGTTTGTATCACTTCGCCCGCTTCACCGGCCAGTATTTGACAACCAACAATACGCCCCGTTGATTTCTCTGCCACTAACTTAATAAAACCACGTGTATCAAAATTGGCTAAGGCGCGTGGCACATTTTCTAGATCTAACGTACGACTGCCAACATCTATTCCCTGCTGTGTGGCTTGTTTTTCTGTCAACCCTACCGTCGCCACTTGTGGGGTAGTAAATACCACCGCTGGCATGACGGATAAATCAATAGTGAAAGGGGTCAAGTATCATATTAACTGTTTCACTCTTTATCTTTTATTATTTATCGCACATCTAAAATTTCATACCACTCAATATGATACTTGACCTCTTATCTCCATCTAATCCGTTTCTGAAATCTCAGGGGCTTTATACGTTATGCGATGGATGAATTGCGCTTGACCATCCTAAATGAAACGCCCTGTGCGGAGCCGCATGCAGGGTGTTGTGGGGCTGAGGGTTAGAGACCCTCGGCTACCCGATTAGGGGTTTTCATCCATTTTTTTAATAATCACATCTGCAATTTCATGAATTAAAACCGCGTTCCCCCAGTCTTCGATACTAAGCTTTACTGAGAAATATTTTTCTAGCGCCATATCAACTTCTATAGCATCATCACCATCCACGTTAAAATCCTTTATAATATGGGTATCTTTATTAACCATCTTTTTTTCATCGTCAGTAAGAAAACCTATTACATCTATAAAAATAGCAATAACATCTTTGATAACTGATTCTCGCCTTAATTCATCATTAGTCATTTGCGCGTCCTAATTGTTCTTTTTATACACGCATTGGCCAATGCTAATAGCATCAAACACAGCTAATCCAACGGCGGAAAATGGTAGTGCTCGGCCTATAATTCCAAAAACTCTAGTCATGCCAAATACTCTTTTCGCAGCATTTGCAGATGCAGAACCAGATCGAAAATTTGTTCTGGGGGAAAATTTCAGACCAATATGACTGGATAAACTTGTGTATTCACTTGCGCCCGGATGGACCCTGTAATCTAATTTTATTTTTTTTATAGGGATACTGGCAGCACCAATAACTCCCGTAGCCGCTGTTAAACCATAATGCTCTTTTGTGCATTCCCATAAATCATCTACAGTTACTCCATCATCCTTAACCTCAACATCCAAAGCTGAATATTTAACTATTTCAAATCCCTTTTCATTACTTGATGGTAAAAAATTGCTCCACCATAGTGTCTCGAAATCATAAGCTCCCATGCAAGTTCACTTATGCTTGGATCGAAATCAGTACCACAAAAATTTAACTCCCTTATTCTGGTATAAATGGAACCATAGACACCTGTTTCTTTCATCTTATTTCTCCTCGTTAATAGTTTGTGTAGCCCTAACGCCGCCCATAACCGGGATTGTTATGCGGCATTATTTATCCATTGTTCTTTGGTTATTCTATACAAGACATGCTCTCTGAGTGAATGACCTTCTGGAATTATTGGATGCTCAAAATTCTCATCTATATCTTGCATATTCAGGCGCTCCATAACTAGTCGTGATTTTATATTTGAAATAGAAGTAAAGGAATAGACTTCATTTAAACTAAGCTCCTCAAATGCAAATTCAAGTGATGCCTTAGCTGCTTCCGTAGCATATCCATTTCCCCAATACTCCTTCCCTAACCGCCACCCAACTTCAACACATGGAGTTACTGGCAACTCATATGTCGGCTTATGTAACCCAGCAAAGCCAATAAATTTATTCCCTATAATAGTTTCGACTGCCCAGAATCCCCAAGACCGTTCTAATATCAGGGACTCAAGTTTATGAGCCATTGTGTTACTTTCATCTTCACTTAAAGTGCTCGGGTAGTATTCCATTACAAGCGGATCAGCATTCATTGTGGCAAATGCTGGAAAATCATTTTTCCTCCATTGTCTTAATATAAGTCGATCCGTTTTAAGCTCAATAATTTTACCCATAATCGTAATTTACACTCAGTGTCGATGCCGTATAGACATAATGACTTCCCACCCCCAAAGCCGACCTCCGTGCCATCAACGTGGGT
>CAYUAI010000028.1:0-43684 GCA_964442745.1 uncultured Chromatiales bacterium | reverse complement strand
AAAGTCGGCTAACTTATTGTTTTTATTGATGCCAATTGGTGGCAGATAATTGCTGCTAACCAATGTCTGTATTTATGACAGCTTTTGGTTATTTTGACGTAAGGGTGATTGTATAGCAACTTTAGCTACTATAATACGAGCCATACCCAAGGGTATCTCCGCTCCATTAAACCATAAACCGGATATTCAGACCAGCGGGTAAATTTCTTAGAATAATACTCATTGTCATACAACATATCTCCCCAAACATCATACATGCGTTGAATCTCCGTTTTATTAAACGAATGACCTTTGCTTAATCCTTCGTGGTGATATAGCACGACCTCTGGTAATACCCAGTTGGTTAAATTCAGGTTTTGTAATTTTAAGCATAAATCGATATCTTGACCCAATGTGGGTAGTTTTTCATCTAACATGCCTGCTTTAACAAAATTGTCGTAACTCACTAGCTGGCAAGCGCCTGTGACAGCGGCAACCGGGCGAGCTTGTTGGTACCATGTGTGGTGTTCGTTATACATGATGCCTTTGAGTGGGTGGCCGGCAACAATTTTTTGGCCGGGGGCGGAAAATAGATGTTGGATTTTATTGTCGGGATAGAGCAGTGTGCAACCTAGTACGCCTAAGTTGGGACAGCCGTTGGCGAAATCAATGAGGCGCTGTAGGTCGGTGGAAGTTCGCATTTCCGTATCGTTATTTAGCATGAGAATCCAGTCGGTGTTTTCGTTGGCATATTGTTTGACGGCTGAATTTATAAGATTTGAAAAATTAAAGGCTTGATCAATGTTGAGGATGACAATACTGATTGTTCCCGTTGCGTATTGTGTCACTTGATTTAGCCATTCAAGCGTGGTGTGTCCGGTTGAGCCATTGTTGACTAGGCCAATGGTGATTGTAGTGTTGATTAACTCTTGTTTAAAAATACTAGTCAAGCATTGTTGCGTTGTATGGGTTTGGTCTCGAAATGGGATGGCAATTAAAACGTGATTTGGTTTTGATGCGAGGTCGTATTTAGTTTGTGTTTCTGAATATTGTAATCGTTGTGCCGCTTGATGCTGTGCCTCGGTGTAATTATCGATAAGAATTTGTGTGGGATCTTTTTCTGGGAAGCGAATCATCCAGGTTCGTAAGCGTAATAGCCATTCAATGGTTTTGCAAAATAGTTTTACGGTGAATCGTTGCATGGCGTGAAGTGGAAGCGATTAATGGTCTTGAATCAGCAACAATAATTTTATTTGCCAAATATTGACAATGGCAAGCCAGTGTCCGCCATCACAACGACCTCGCTACCTTGGGTCCAGCATAGTCGTTGGCCAGCATTTTTCTTGAGTGCACCATGCCCTAACGTTTTCATGATATTTACCTCGAAATCAGCAGGATAAAAGCAAATTTATTTTGTTACTATAGCAAATGCTTGTATTATCAGCAAACCGTGTTTTCCAATAGACAAATAAGCCTGAAGCAGACAAATTAGCTAGGCGCATTTTGTTACCCTCTAAAAAATACACAAGAAACGCTGTTGTGATTAAATTATCTACATTCATGATCGTTTCCTATACATGGTTTACCAACCGTGATATCTGGATTTGATACGATACAATGTAAATGCTTGTTAGGCATCATTGGTTCTAAAGACAATACTATCGCGAGGTTGATTATAGCCAAAACGTCGTTCGAGAAGTCGGTAAATTTCAACGTCATAGTCCGTTTGATATTTTGAAACGTTCCGTAGCTTTTCAGCATTCGTCAACACCTTAGGAATAGGCACGCAATAACTTCCCGGTTATGCATCTCATCTTCCGCCCGTCTTGGCCCGTTCTTCAATCACAAAAGCTCGAAAGAGAACCACTATTCCTACACTTTTGCTCAATCAGAACGAACCAATACAAACCCAATCTGAGCGCCAAACAGGGAAGTTATTACGCGCCCATTCCTTATCTGATTTTGGTGTAGGGGCTTGTTAGTGATTGACGACCCTGGCGTTCAGTTGTTTTTCTAAGCTTATTGGCAATTTAACAATGGTACTCACCTTATTCCTTTCCATATACCACCTCGAAATAAATATTGATGATGTTTGATCAAGTTACGTTCGGGTATAGGGTGGCTGTTCGCCTAAAACGCCTATTTTTAGTGAACCCTTTAATTTTAAGAAAAAATATGTCGTTCCCACACGTGAGCGTGAAAGCGCGCTGGGTATGACGTTTATTTCAAAATACCTTTGGCCGGCTAATCCAACATCACCGTACCATTATTGCCATTGACGTTAATTGTTTGATTTTCTTTGATCAAGGACATGACACCTGCCACATTAACCACCGCTGGAATGCCATATTCTCTGGCGACAATAGAACCGTGTGAGGTATAACCGCCGGTTTCTAACACAATACCGCCGGCATGAATAAATAAAGGGGTCCAAGAGGGATCGGTGGATGGTGCGACCATGATATCTCCCGGCTGCAAGTTCCCTCCTTCATCGGGTGTTTTTATGATTTTGGCAGTGCCTTTGATTTGACCCGCAGATACCGCAATACCCCGATAACCCTGGCCTTGACCAATAGGTATTGCTTGTTTGAAGACAAGCTCGTTATTGATAATCACATCCGGTGCGACGTGCTGTTTTAATTGTTGGATTTTTTGTTTATTATCTTTAATCAAACTTTCTAAACCATGCCCATCCCAAGCACTGTTCAACAAACTCACCACATCCGCTGAGCTACAAAAAAACACATCATTTATATTCGCTATTAAGCCTTTGCTAAATAACCGTCGGCCCGCTTCCAGAAAAAATTTCCGGTTTAAGGCAGATAATCGCACGGTATAAGCCTTAGCGTTTTCTCGTGTTTCGGTACCTTTCACCGCGTCATTGATTAATTTCATGACCCACCGTCGTTTCAAAAATCCGACTTTTTTCTTGAGATTTTTTTCTGCATCTTCAAACAAGTTCCGTTGGCGTTTTTTATAGGTTTTGAGATCAGCCGTGGCGATGGTTTTAGCAATATTTCTTAATAAATAATTGGGATCTTCCGACCAGCGCGGCAAAGAAATATCCATTTCATAAGTCGATCGAAAACCATATTTATCCAAATACTTAGCAAAAGCTTGTTTGAATATGGAATCATCAGGCAATTGCCGCCACGCCTGACCCAGCAAATTATTTTTTTCCAGAAACACTCGCGCTGCTTGGTCATCACGGGCTATTTCAGCCAACTCAAGCAGCTCATAGCCTTGATTGGCACTAGGTAGGTCACCTTGGCCAGCGACTAATGCGTTGACAATACCAATGGCTTCATCACCAAAATAGGGTTGCAGCTGCTTGATGGCCATTGTAAAAGTACCAATGCCACCGCATAAGCTCATGTATTTATCGAAATACTCCGTGATGGGTTTATCGTAGGAATCCATCAGATCGAGAAATTCAATATCCGATAGCTTGGGTAAATTCTCTGTGTTAAATCTCTCGATTAAGCGATCAACCTCTGCATAAAATTGCTGTTGCTTTTTTCGATAAAGACCAATAAGACGCATACTTTTCATGATCACTTTTGCACGTCGCCATCCGGCTTTACAAAAATAGGGCGATCCAGTAGGAATACGAATATCAGGCTGATGCCCACCCATTAAAAGATTAATATCTTCAGGTTTCATACCTAAAGCATCGTAAAGCAACCATTGGTAGAGTGCCACGTTAAAGTACATTCGTCCTTGGAACAATTTTACTACCGTGAGTCCCGGTTTGAGTTTATAGCCCACATCATTAAAATTATTTAAAATAATTTGGTTAATTGTATGGACCATGGATTCACGCTGCAGCACCGAAATCACCATCGGAACGGCATCTCGGAAGTTAGCATTGGACCACACATCGGCTTGATCTTGTAGGGCATCCACGGTATAGCGTGGAACAACCGTCACCGGTCTAGCTTGCAATACATAGATGATATTATCTTTGATGGCCCATTCAATGTCCTGGTGTTTTTCAGCGTCACCTAAACTGAAAAAAATACGACTCACCAGTAAAGCCAAATCTTGCAATTGCTCATCATTGAGTGTTGGCTGACTATTATTTTCTTGCGCAATGGTTTGGGTTCCGCCGTGCTCCGCACATATCGTGATGTGCTGTTTTTTCCCCAGTTGGCGTGCCACGTCCTGAAAATAATGGCGATCAACATAATAGTTATCCGCCTCCACCTCACCATTAACCACCGATTCACCCAAACCGAAATTAGCACTGATCAAACAACGGTCGTCCCGCCCCGAGGCAGGATCACAAGTGAATACCACACCGGCCACCTCCGCGTCAATCATCGCCATAATAACCACCGCCGCTAATACTTGATGATCGTCAATCTTCATTTTTCGTCGATAAGCTATCGCTTGCAACGACCACAGAGAAGCAAAACAACACTTAATGGCATGCAATACGGGATCGATACCCTGCACATTCAAAAACGACTGATGTATTCCCGCAAAACTGGTATCATCAGAGTCTTCAGCCGTGGCCGATGAACGTATCGCGAGAGCCTGATTTATTAATCTGGTTGCCTTTAATTTCTCCATCAACACCTCAATGAAAGATTCAGAAAATTGACCATGGATAATTCTGTTTTGTAATTTTTCAAGCGGCTCTGTCAAATGACGGTCAGCAATATGCTCTAATGTGATGGTTTGAGTAATTTTCGCAAGCTCTTCCTCAAGTTGATTCTGTTGTAAAAACAGTTGATAAACATGGATTGGAATCACAAATCCCAGCGGCACATTAAAGCCGTAACGCGCTAAACGGCTGATATTCCATGCTTTGCCACCGACTTGACTATCCCCCACCTCAAAAGCTTCCGACCAGCTCAATAAGTCAGTTGTCTGGTTGACAACTGCCGATTGTATTACATTGCTATTTTTCATGATTCATCGCTCCATTTAAAAAAAGATCAGTCAACATTTTTGAAATCGATGTCAAGGAAAACGCTTCTGGATGGTGTAGCCACATGATGGCTTGCATGAGCGATAACATTTCCAAATTACCTGCCAAGAGTCGATCAGGTATATCACGGCGCAGCTCACCACTTTGTTGCCCAGCCCGTATGATGATTAAGGCATTTTCTTCCGCGCCGCTACGTAATTTTGCATTGGCTTCAGGGTTAGGTAGGTGTTGCAGACGATAGCGAATATAGATTTCATACAATTCCCGGCTTTCCATAATGCGCTGCATATATTGGGTGAACAACCTCTCCAAGCGAGTACGGGTATCCGGGTGTTTGGCAATAATTTGATCCAATCCTGCGCGAGTTTTTTGTATTTCCTGCTGCCAATAGGCCGCAATAATGGCCTCCTTGACAGGAAAATATTTATATAGCGTGGCTTTAGCAATATCACATTGTTCGGCAATATATTCCATGGATGTGTCATGAAAACCTTGCGATTTAAACAACGACATGGCGACGTCAATAATTTTAATACGCATCGCCGCTTTTTTACGTTCACGGCGGTTGCTAGGGGTTGCTTCGGGCTGTTTCATATCCGTGCGTTAGCCATAGTTAATTTAAAATACGATGACTACTTTTATACGACGTATATTTTTAAGTCAAGTTTTCCCCTAAAAAACAACCATAAAAATCTGTAATTTATTGTTTTATCAGATATTTTTCAAATTAACCCGAATACAACTGTTGAACACGAGAATAATTAGCGCTGTAGGCAAACAACGCTTAGTAGGAATGGCAGAAAAATGCGTCAGGACAGATATCACACAGATGGCAACGGCATGAATGCTGGAGGCATACTCCCATGGATGGGAGTATTTTCATTAAATGGATATAAATGAATCGTAAAAATAACACCCATTGTGAAGAAGCTACTTATTCGGGTTTAGCTAACCAAGCGGATGGCACATAAGATTTCCTCTCGCCGGTCAAGATAACTCACTCAATAATAATGTAATTTATCAGAACAGTCAGCACAAGACACCACCAGAAATCCTAATGCAGGATTGGCAGCAAGGGGATAACGATTGACTTCAGGTTGAATTTCGTTCTTTCAGTAAAGATAAGGGAGATTATACTCAGCACGGCCATAAAATGGGATTTTCGCGCCCAGATTTAAGCTAAATTTGGGCGATCTGATTGAGAAAAACCGCAGGAACAGTTGTGCTATTTCGAGGAGTTTGCGATGGAAGATCGGTCAAAAATGGCCTAAATCTGGGAGGCGAAAATGATAGTTTATCTCGGGTTTTAATCTTGCTGTAGTTGTTTGTCTTGTTGTTTCCCTACGCGATAGGAATCAGCGACACCAATGCTCCAAACAATAATAACTAACAGTGTTGATATGGTTAGTAAATTACTACTTGTATTATTCGAGGCCTGCGCCAGCATATCAAAAATAATTTGTTTATTAATCACTCCATTTTCTAACTTGACTTGCTCAACAATCGTCAATGCTTGCTGTACTGCACTCGCTAAAAGGAAAGACAAGCTGATCAAGCTTGTCACCAATAAAACAGCACCACGTCGGTAACTTTTCAAAAACAAGTGACCAGCCCCTGGAAATATAAAGCTGGACAAAAGTACACCTTTTATTGCTTTGCTCATCATTCACCTAATTTCAATCGTATTGTCTATATCCATAGCAAAAACATATTATTTTTTCCATTGAACTAACCTGTGCAATTTCTGACAATACCTAATTATCAGCTACATATTTTTATGTTATGCAATATTTTAGCCGACAATTACTGGTGAAATATTATTTACAAAACGACAACGTGATTTTTTGATTATTTCAAAAAATTTATAACGTCAAATGACTAACAATTTAATTTAGATTTTTAGGTAGCAATGGCTTATCTTACCGCTTTGAATGAAATCTTTGTGAGCAAAAAGTCAATGACATACACGAACGATTAAGGAATGGGAAGTTATTGCGTCGCCCATTCCTAATTAATTTAGGGGAGTAAATAACATGCGTATAATACATTTCGAGTCTCTTAAACCTGTTTGTCCACACTGTAAGATAACTCATTTCGATATGTTACCCCTGAGGATTGCTAATGTGATTCATCAAACAAAAGATTGCATTATGGAAGGTAACCTAATCTGTTCTAACAAGCATTGCCAACTGGAATTTCCTATCATTGATGGTATTCCTATTATCGTCAGCCACATCAAACAATATCTCAACGACAACCTACTCCAAATTACTGCACGCAATGACTTTTCGTTAGTGATAGAATCCATGTTAGGTGATGCTCTTGGACCAGAAGCCGCATTTAACAATATACGCCATTTTGCCAGTAGTTTTTCCTGGGATCATTACGCAGACAAAGCCCCTAACGGAGAGTTTGGCATCAATCAGCCCAAACCGACTCACAGCGGTGCTGTCGATTGCCTCAATACAGGTTTGGCATTATTCAAGGAAAAACCTCGACCACCGTTCATTGATATGGGATGTGCGGTAGGCCGAACTACGTTTGAAATTGCCGAACAATACGCCGGATTAACACTCGGTATTGATATCAATTTCTGGATGCTTCGCATGGCTCAACGTGTTTTGCGTGAAAATACGATTTCATTTCCTTTAAAACAGCTTGGTATCACCTATGAGCGGCACCAATATCAAGTCAATTTCAAACATCAAGAACAAGTTGATTTTTGGGCCTGTGACGCACTTGCCTTGCCGTTTGAAGATGAAACATTTCATTTCGCCAGCGCATTGAATGTGTTAGATATCATCTCGTCCCCTCAGGAATTACTGCTCTCTATTAGAAATATTTTGCATAATGGGGGTAGCGCTGTGCTTGCCACCCCGTATGACTGGTTACCCCGAGTACCTGTTAACAACTGGATAGGCGGCCATTCACAACGTGCAGCCGATCAAGGGGCTAGCGATCAGATCTTAAAAAAAATGCTTTCTGACTTTCATCATCCGCAAGCCATTGAACATTTAACATTGGTCGGTGACATAGAAAATCACCCCTGGAATTTTCGTGAACACAGCCGACGCACTACCTGTTATCATAATCACATTTTGGCATGTAAGAAAATATATTAGAATATGGGCGACTCAACGACTCTAGAAGCCGATGAAATGTAACAAAATTCTGTGAGACTACGTGATGGCGATGGTCTTCGGATTAATCATTGATATACGATTCTGAGCTAAAAATCACGTTTATTTATATTCATAGCAATAAACACCTTATGGACTCACCGCTTCAGTCGCGCTGAACTTCACAAGATAGGCATCTTCCAAACCTAACGAAACATTGCCATCAATACTGCCATTCACGCCACCGGTAAGATAGGAATGCTTAGAAACCTCATCGTAGATAATGCCTGTAGGCGCCGCATATTCAGTTACACTTACCTTATCTTGAGAGACTAAATCACCATTGGTATCATACTTTTTGGCAATTAAATTAGGTAATGTCCGGTTCGAACCACCCGTCGGAGGGCCTTCTTGAAAAGGTAGCGAAGGAGGAAAAAAATTTCCCGCTGAAAATTCAAACACGGCTATATATAAATTATCTTGTCCATCAATGGTAAAACCCGCCAGTTCACCCGGCGACTGACTATCACTAAATTTCATCCAATCAAGACGACCTGAGCCATCGAGCTTCGCTAAGAAACGGCCATCCATCATCCCTCCTGAATTCATATTTGGGTCATAACCAGCCCCCACAAAATAGGCATTACCTGCACTATCAGTATCAATGGAAATCCCGATACCATATTCAAAATTCGCCAAATACGTCCACTGTACTGCCCCCTCGGTATTCAATTTTAAAACAATGGCGGTAGAGAAACCGAGCGAACTTTGTGCTCCCCAACTGCCTTCTGTTTCACCGCTGACAAAAATATCTCCCTCCGCCGTTACGGCAATATCGTTGCCGTGATCTTGGTCTCCACTGCCGGCCAAACGACTCCATATTTTGTTACCATCGGCATCCATCTTAAAGATGAAAATATCGTGTTTACCGTTGGATATCAAACCATCAATATTACCCGAAGAATCGCCTGTCACGTACAGGTTACCCGCTGCATCCATATCAATAGCATGAGCGATTTCATGACCCTCGGGTGAGCCATATTGGCGAACCCAAAGCTGATTACCATTACTATCTAATTTCATCATAAAAACATCCGAGAGACTCGCCACTGTGCTACCATCAAGTGACCCATCCGTATGACCCGCCAGATAGATGTTACCCAGGCGATCCAACACCACATCATTGGCGCTATCAAATTCTTCAGTACCGAATTGCTGTGCCCACAATTGCTTGCCACCGCTATCGAACTTGACCACAAAAATATCGTCGGATGGCTTCAGCTCAATAGCCCCTCCTCCAACAACACCTTCAAAATTACCCTGGGTTCGCCCCACAACAATCACATTACCATCGGCGTCACTAGCGACCCCGTGCGCTTCATCAATTTCAGTGGTACCAAATTGAAAAGCCGCCGAATGGTTTGGTGAGGTGGTAAACGACCATGACAGCGGCTCAATCGCGACGTCACTGAGCCCCGTAATACTGGCTGTCAGTGTTACCTGGTATTGAGTATTCAAAGCCAGTTCTTGCGTTGGCTTAAACACAACAGAACTGCTGCTGCCTCTCTCCGAATCATTGTTTTCTACTGAAATTTGACCGCTGATCAGTTTCCCATCCATGCTCTTTATTTGAAAACTACGGTTATTCGCTGTCGCCGGATTAATCGGTTGCGAAAAATGTGCGCGTACATTAGTTTTCACACTGACCCCGGTATCGCCCTCTGGCGGCTGGAAAAAATCTTTTGTCGGTGGTTGCTCGGCGGTAAAAAAACTCCAGGAATGCGACTGTCCTAAATGGTCCCCAGCGGTATTAGTAACAAAATGGCTAACTGTGGCTTTATAATGGGTACCATAATCAAGTTTTTTATTGGGTTGCAAAGTAGCGATTTTGGTATTTTCATCGAGACTAATTTGGCCACTGGCCGTTAAATGGGTATTGACATTTAGCAAGGTAAAAGTACGGCTACTCATGGTGACGGGATCAACATTATGACTAAATTCAATCTTTAGTTGAGCATCAACAAGCACTCCACCCATCTCACCGCCCGGTGTCGTGGAAACAATACTAAATTTGTTAGCGACATCAGCCATGTTATCGTCTGAAGATCCTCCACCACAGCCAATAAGCACAAAAACCGGACAAATGAATCCCAGTCTAAAAATAAAAAAATTTCGGCACCCTAAATATAAACGCATCTCCCTCTCCCTTAATGATTACCCGATATTGTTTTTTTTGTATGCTGATCGAGTTTTGTACCACACTATAAAAACGGGTCACCATAGCAGCACACCCGGCTTTAGATGAATATTTTTTCCTGACACAGCTAGTTACCATATTTGAATCTATGTTATACCATGAGTCCTCGCCATCCATTCACACACTTCAAGGTCGGGTAAAATACTTGAATGGTTGATTTATATCTCGTATTTTTAATCAGGGCATGTGCGCTAGACGATTTGGATCGGAATTATTTTTTTGGTGTCCATTTTGGTATTGGTTAAATTGGCTCCCATCAAATCGGCCCCTGCCAGACAGGCTCCCGTTAAATCGGCATCCGTTAAATTAACCAATCGCAAATCCGCTTGTTCAAGATTTACATCCCGCAAATCGGCCCCAGTTAAGTCCACTTGTACTAAATTTGCCTCTTTTAGATTAACACCACGTAGATCCATACCACGTAAACTCATACCCGGTATTTCCAATAATTTAGTAAACCCTTTTTTATCATAAATCACAATCATTATTATTTGACCTTACCATTTGCATTTCGCCCCCGGATCATGTGATCTCTCTAGAGATTCAGTTCACATGCCTTGACGCCAAATGTAGGTTATCAATAAAAAAACCCCTGGAGTAATAAATCCAGGGGTTTTTAGAAAAACATCCAACCATTTATCAAACTAGTATTTTTGATAACAGCATTAGCAACAAAACAAATCCATTAAAGTTTATATGAATTTATCCAATGGTATGTGAGTTTTTGTCGCCGCGTCATTGACAGCTTTTTCAACCTCATCCACACCCGATTGCTTGGGTTGCTCAGCGAGCGTCCATTTTTTGCTGTGGAATTTGTGAAATTGAGCCACTTTATCTTTTGATGAACATCCCCCCTTGATATGCACACCCTCTCCATTGAGAGAGCCCGCCGCGACGGTACCAGCGAACCCCAAGCCTATCAGCAAAACCAACCATTTTTTCATACTATTCTCCTTAATCTTTAGGAAGTGATTGAAAAAAACACATTGCTCATTTCACTATAATAGGCAAACTAAATCATGCATTCAAGCAAAATCTAGTGCCGCTGAGGAATTGTTGGCGATATGACTATCCGTCACTATTGGCGGTTCGAGCCCATCTTCTAATGCCGTAAAATCCCAAAGTTTTTTATCCATTAATTGCGAAGGTTTCACATTACTCAAGGCATTTAGAATATTGCTAGGTACTTTGGCATTTTCGCTGGCTAATTGGGCAATCAGTTGTTTAACTTTTTGTCGAGTCCTATTTTTTTGAGAACCACATAAATGACATGGAATAATCGGATACTGCTGCTCACTTGCATAGGCAATAATATCTTTTTCCTGGCAATAAGCCATCGGTCGAATGACAACCAATCGTTTATCCTGGGTTAACAACTTGGGCGGCATCGAACGAATTTCACCACTATACATCATGGACATCAAGGCGCTTTCAATTAAATCATCTCGATGATGCCCTAATGCCACTTTGTTAAAACCATTTTCCCGCGCATAACCATAGATATTACCGCGCCGCATGCGTGAACAAAGCGAGCAATAGGTTCTCCCTTCCGGTATTTTTTCTACGACCACGGAATAGGTATCTTGACGCCCGATCTCATAAGCATAACCATGCAGCTCTAACCAGACTCGCATCGCGGTATCATCCCAACCGGGTTGCGCTTGATCTAGCGTATAAGAAAATAACTCAAACTTATAACCACTATGAATACGCAAGAAGTGCAATAAGCGCAGTAACGTATAAGAGTCCTTGCCACCTGACAAACAGACCATCACTCGGTCACCAGTTTGGATCATGTTGTAATCGGCAATGGCCTTACCAGTATAATGTAATAGTTTTTTTTCGATTTTTGACACGCTTGCAATCCTTTTCAATCTGCCGATGAATATTTACGCACAACATATTGGTCAACAATGGCTTGAAACTCTTTGGCAATATTGTCACCTTTCAAAGTGACGATTTTTTCACCATCAACATAAACCGGGGCAACAGGTATTTCGCCGGTTCCGGGTAAACTAATCCCAATATTGGCCTGTTTACTTTCACCCGGTCCATTGACGACACAACCCATGACCGCCACATCCATCGTTTCAACACCAGGGTATTGGTCGCGCCATACTGGCATTTGTTCTCGTAAATAGCTCTGAATATCTTGCGCTAATTGTTGGAAAAAGGTACTTGTGGTGCGACCACAACCCGGACAAGCAATCACCATCGGCGTAAAAGATCGCAACCCCATGGTTTGTAATATTTCCTGGGCAACAATCACTTCTCGACTTCGATCCCCACCCGGTGGTGGTGTCAATGAAATTCGAATCGTGTCACCAATGCCTTCCTGCAACAATACGGCTAACGCGGCAGTTGATGCAACAATGCCTTTGCTGCCCATACCCGCCTCGGTTAAGCCAAGATGTAACGCGTAATCACAACGTTGTGCTAAATCTCGATAAATAGAAATCAAATCTTGCACACCGCTCATTTTGCAAGACAGCACAATTTTATCTCGCGCCAAACCAATCTCCTCAGCCCGTGCCGCACTATCGAGTGCAGACCGTATTAATGCTTCATGCATCACTTCAGTGGAGGTTTTCGGTTGGGCTATGTGAGCGTTTTCATCCATCAAACTTGCCATGAGGGCTTGATCTAAACTTCCCCAGTTCACCCCAATGCGCACTGGTTTTTGGTACTGGCAAGCGATTTCAATCATGGTGGCATATTGGCTATCTTTTTTCTTACCACGCCCCACATTGCCTGGGTTGATTCGATATTTATCCAGTATTTGTGCACAAGTGGGGTATTTTTGTAATAATTTATGCCCATTAAAATGGAAATCGCCAATCAAACCCACATCACAGTCCATACGATCCAGTCGCTCCCGAATCTCGGGTACCGCTTCAGCCGCCTCTTCTGAATTCACTGTAATACGCACTAACTCAGACCCTGCTTTGGCAAGCTGGAATACCTGAACAGCAGTGGCGACAGCATCCGCCGTATCCGTATTTGTCATTGATTGCACAACAATGGGCGCATCACCGCCAATCGTCACGTTCTTCACGTTAACCGCGACGGTTTTCCGTCGGTTAAATAATTTACTCATGGCGCTCATTTAAGTTAATCGTTGCTTTTAAAAGACCTGAATCATAGCTTATTTTACGCCATTGGGGTATGACAAAACCTGCCATGAGCTGACGTAAAATATGGCGAGAAAAAATTATTATTTAACCAACTGAGGTGCCAGCGGTGAAGAGAGCCATCCTTGGCTCTGTTTTTATCTGTTAAATCAATCTATTACATCTCTCAATCGCGCTAGATGTTTTTTTCCTCATGATGCGAATGCAGTAACGTGTGCTCTAAATCAGAATCCGCAATCGGATTATGCCCAGCCATGGCATCCACCTGAAAAGGAAAACTCCCACACTGATTTCGATTCGATAAATCACAAGTTTTCATGTGGAATAATCGATAAACAGGATCAGTCCCCAAAATGCCAGTCAAAAAAGGGTAAACGGATAGCGCCATCAAACTCGATTGCCACCACTGAGCGACCGCTCCATGCTGAAGCAATAAAAAGTAAGGAATTCCAAGCATCACCGTGCCAAGTAATACTCGAAATATTCGGTCAACTAGCCCTAAATTTTGGTGAATGAAAGTTTTTGTCTCTTGCATACTCATTGCTGGCGCTCCTCTTGTGTATAACTAATCATGTTTAGGAATGGACAATTTAATCACTACCCATCACTTTGATTACACACTTAACAAGCCTGCCACTCCGTAACAAAGTCACACTAGACTCACTTTTTTAACAAATTATTTAATTCACTTTCATTGACCACGTCAAGCCAGCCTCGATGTAAATGTATCCAACCCTGTTTCTCAAATTTTTTTAAGGCTCGGCTAACAACTTCACGAGCGGTCCCTAAATCAACGGCCAATGCCTGATGTGTCACTCGAACAACGGCTTTTTCATTTTGATTCGCCAACAAGCACCGAGCCAAACGGTGATCTACCGCGCCAAACGCCACCTCTTCAATTAACGAAAGTAAATCATGGATGCCCTTCTCGACGGACGCAAAAACATAACGGCGAAACGCCTCCGAATGCACCAACGCCTTCTGAAAACAATCTTTTGAAATCAGTATTATTTTTGTTGTTGTTTCAGTGATCGCCGCCGCATGGTACATGTCATCCGCCAACATGCACGAGGTTGTCAATTCACAGGCTTCGCCCGCCCTTATGCGATATAGGGTAATTTCATGACCCGTCTCTGAAATTTTATGAACCCGAATAACCCCCTCCATCAAGAACAGATAATGGGTACAGGATTCGCCATCACGAAAGACGCTCTTCCCGGCAGAAAACTCCACAACTCGTGTATTTTCAACACCCTGCAACCACTCAATTCCTTTCATACTAAAAGGTAATGGCCACACCTTCTCACGAGTTGTATTAACAACGCCCATTTCCATAAATACCTCCTACCATAGACAGCTCAACATTACTAAAAAACATGCAAAATTTGGCGCAGGAAAACCAATGCCGATAATAAATAGGGATTGGAAAAGAAAAAATAAGCAATAAAAAAGACCTCAATATTGAGGTCTTTTTTATTGCTAGAAATGAACTATATGAAATTAAAACAAGGCGGCTGGCGCAGGTAATTGATTAATCGGATCCAACCAGGTCGTGGTTGAATGACAACTGCCACAGTCAGAAATCACATTGACGGCTGAGTGAGTCGATGGTGGATTATGGCAGCCGGCACTTTCACAAGTACCTATTGCTTCATTATGATCCATGGTATCCGGTGCCCAAGAGGTGGTGGTGTGGCAAGGATCGCAATTCTCAGTAGTCAGAATATGTGTTGCATGTTTCCCCGTCGCAATCTGGCCATTGTGACAAGAGGTACCGCAATCAATACTAATGTTAACCTCATTGTGATCCACTCGTTTCACTGGAATAAAGGTATCGGTCACATGACATGCATCACACAAATCGGTAGTAGAAATATGCGATCGACTGGGTCCATCTAACTTGCTCAGTGCGAAAAAACCATTATGACAAGTCACACAGGTTGGCGCATTAACATAGTCGTGATCGACTGCAATCTGTGGCACAAATACCGATGTCGAATGACATGCACCGCAATCTGTCGTAGTCGGCATGTGGTTTGTTCCCATATTGATATTTGAAAACCCTCCAGCCACATGACATTCAATACATTCGACGACAACTTCATTATGATCAACATTCACCGCTGGAATCCAGCTTTGCTTAGAATGACAAGATTCACAAATATCGGTGGTTGGCATATGAGGCTGACTTCCTTCATTTTTACCTCCCCCTGAACCACCATCAATATGACATTGAGTACAGAATGCAATATCAATAGCAGAATGATCCACTCGAACTGTCTCCCAAGTGGTCGTATCATGGCAGGAATCACAGGTTTGATGACTTTCGATATGAATGCCAGAGGGACCACTGGTCCGCCCAGGTGCTAATCCAACAGCATCGCCGTGACAATCTTGGCATGCAATAAAAATTTCATTGTGATCAACGACGGTTACTGGCACAAATTGCTGGGTATTATGGCACGCACCACAGAAATCCGACGTTGTAATGTGCGTTCCTGTCGGTCCGCCCAATTTGCCTATGGCAACCACGTCATTATGGCAGTTATCTCCACAGCTATCGATACCAATCACTTCGTTGTGGTCCACCTTAAATACCTCAGCAAATGGAGTTGGATAAATAAGATGACAAGCCGCGCACGACTCGGTAGTGATAATATGCTCATCATTTTTGCCAATGGCCAACGCACCATTGTGACACGCTTCACAAGTACCAATGACCAGGCCATGATCCACCACTAACACCGACGACCATGGCGTAGGTTTAGGTAAATGACAAACACCACATTGATCCTTGGTAGGGATATGACCAGAGGTTTTACCCACCGCTGCCACACCATCATGGCAGGCCTCACAAACTTCGAGCGCTAATACCTCAAGGTGATCCACATCGGTCGCAGGCATCCATTGAAAGGTATCATGACAGGCATCACATACCTCGGTGGTCGCAATATGCAGATTTGATTTATAGGATTGAGCCTTAGCGCCACTACCATCATGACACTCGGTACAGGCCAAGGTGATTTCATTATGATCAACTACGGCGGCGGGGATAAACGTCTGGGTAGTATGGCATTGCTCGCACGCCTCCGACGTTGTGATATGAAAATTAGTCGGTCCACCCACTTTACCTTCTTTACCAATCGCAATGATACCATTGTGACAGTTGAGACCACAGGACTCAATGCCAGTCACTTCATCGTGATCCACAAAAATTGCCGGTATGAATTGAATCGTAGAATGGCAAGCATTACATTTATCTGATGACTCAATGTGAACACCAGTATCACCGTCAAATTTCCCTTGAGCTAAATTGTTGGTCAAAGTTACCGCATGACACTCCTCACAGGGTAACGAGACTTCGGAATGATCGACTCGTACAGCCGGCACAAATCTATTCGTTGAATGGCAAGCCGCACATTCATCCGAGCTTGTTATATGAAACGCCGAAGGACCTGTTAATTTACCCACAGCAATCTCACCATTGTGGCAATTACCCGCACAGTTCTCTATGCCAATCACTTGGGTATGGTCCACTAAGGTCGAAATAACTGTCCATGCAGGGGTGGGGGGAGGCTCATGACATTCGCCACACACATTCGTCGAGTTGATGTGGGTCGCGTTAGGTCCATCATTTTTGCCTATCGCTATATTACCATCATGACAACTCTCACATGCACCAATCACACCACCGGCTCCATGATCAACTGCCGAGCTCACAATACCTGTCCAAAGCTGTGGTGCCGTCACATGACATAAACTACAATCATCGCCCGAAGCAATATGGTCGGCTGACTTTTTCGTTATTGCCGGTCCGTTAGGCCGATGACAAGTGAAACATCGACCCAACACAAAATCATGATTCACATCCGCAGACTGAACATCCAACCAAGTAACACCACTCCTACCAATGCCCGGTGTCACCACGTGACACATCTGGCATTCACTTTTTGATGGAATATGTTGCGCAGATTTTCCCGTTGTCACCGTTGTACCATTATGACATGAAGAACACTCAGCACTCACCCCTTCATGATTGATGAATGTATTTAACACCTGCCATCCTTTTGGGCTATGGCAATGCTCGCATTGACCAGTGGTTGGGATATGAAAACCCGGCAAACCGGAAGCCGTCTGACCTTCATGACACGTTTCACAGGGCTTTAAATTTGTGGTTTCGTCATGGTTAAAACCAGGCGTTTGTGTCCAAACCGTTGTCAAATGGCAAGCGCCACAATTGTCGGAAGTATCAATATGATCACTCGATTTACCATTTTGAGTAATCGAACCACTCCCATCATGGCATTGCAAGCAATCAATCAATATTTCAGTGTGATCAACACTGGTTGCTGGTAACCAACGCAATGTTGAATGGCAAGCACCACACGCATCAGAGGTTTCAATATGTGGCGTCAGCGCAATTTCTTTACCTCCCGCAATGGTCCCATCATGACAAGCAATACAATCACCTTGCACATCGTTATGTTCAACAAAGCGTGCCGGCACCCAAGCTACTGTCGAATGACACGTATCACAAATATCGGAGGTATTAATATGCGACTGCTTTGGCCCATCATTTTTACCACCACTGTCTGCACCATCGGTATGGCAACTCACACAAGTACCCAATACTTCTTGGTGATCCACGCTTTTATCGGGTACCCACACGGCTGTCGTATGACAAGCACCACAGACATCGGTTGACAAAATATGCACCCCGAGAGTCTTACCTGATGCAATCGTGTTATCGTGACATGAAACACAATCATTGGGGCTGTTAGCAACTTGTGTATGATCCACATCACGTGTCGTCCAAGTGATGGTCACATGACAGCTATCACAGGCATCAGAACTCTCTATATGACCAAAACCCTTACCTGTTGACACACTCCCGTTGTGACAAGAAACACACGGCTGAGTCAGATTACTGTGTATTTGAGCTGGCGTTACCCCCCCCCATGCCTCTATTTTGTGACAGGTATCACATTCTGCAATGGTTTGAATATGAGTGGCGTTTTTACCGAGTGCTAAACCATTGTTATGGCAAAAACTACACACCACACCGTCTTGGTTTTGCTGATGATCATAGCCCGTCCCAAGCAATGGCGCCCAACTTGAACTTGTGTGGCAGGCCTCACATTTATCGTTGGTGGGCACATGGTTTTTCGACTTTCCCTTGGCGATAGACCCGGTATGACAATCAAAACACGCCCCTAAAATCTCATTGTGATCAACAAAGGCCACCACTCGCCATATTGTGGTATTATGGCACGTTCCACAGGCATCTGAAGTCGGTATGTGATTAGCGGTTTTAGGTGTAGCTATCCCTTCCGGGGCTGGCGCATGGCATGTTGTACAATTTGCGGTATCAACTTGATTATGATCGACTTTCGAACCAGCCAGCCAAGATTTTGTGGTATGACAGGCACCACATGCCTCGCTTGACACTAAATGATTTACTGTTTTGTTACCAAAAAGTGCCCCATATTCATTTTCTCCATGGCAACTCTCACAGGTGCCTTGTACTTCGTTATGATTAATGCGCTGAGTCGGCGAAAAAGTAAATGTAGTATGACATGTGTCACAAACCTCACTGGAGAGAATGTGCACCGGCTTACCGACAGAGATATCTTGTTTTCCTGGTGAAACAGTACCATCGTGGCAACTTAAACAGGTACCCAGCACCTGATCATGGTCAACGAAACGCACGGGTTTCCATACTTGTGGTGAATGGCAGGCCTCACACGTATCGGTGCTTGATATGTGATTATTTGGTTTAGTGGTCACGGCCGATGGCACAACGGCTATTGCCGTATTATGACAATCAGCACACTGACCCACCACTTGTTGGTGGTCAATGGCAACTAGCCTCCAGCTTAATGTCGACAAATGGCAAGTATCACAAACATTGGTACTATTCACATGGCCCAGGTTTTTCCCTGTCGATCCGCTGGCTCCATCATGGCATGATGATTGCCCACAATTGGTGGTGGCATTGTTAGCTGCATGATCAAACCCGAAAGCTCGACTCGCCAAGGCTTTACTACGTTGACTCGTAATCGGATCTCGGCCCATGGCAATAACAGCGTTATTAGTTAAGGTGGTCCAGGCAAATGTTTCATGGCAGGCATTACAAGAATCAAATGTGACCATATGATCACTCGACAAACCGGTTGCACTCGAACCATTATGACAGGATTCACAAGCACCATGTATTTCGTCATGGTTAACCACCTGGACCATGGTCCACATCGTTGTTGTATGACATGCGTCACAGTTATTGCTTGTCACCAAATGATCGATTGATTTCCCTATCATGCGAGTCCCATCATGGCAACTGATACACGTCCCGGTGACAAGCTGGTGGTCAAAATTAGCAATCTGTTCCCAAGTATTCGTGGCATGGCAAGCTTCACAACTCCCTTGAGTCACTAGGTGCATTTCGTGCTTTCCACCGGAAAAAATATTATTGTGGCAACTCACACAAGTGCCAGATAGTGCTGAATGATCTATTTTAGAAATTAACCAGTTGTTATTGATATGACAACTAGCGCAGATGTCGTTTGCTGTCAGTGGTAAATGATGTGCGGGTAATTGGCTAGCCGTCAGTGCTGATCCAATTGCATAGCTATTATATTCTATTTTCGCCCAAGCAACAGATGTCATCATCAGCAAGAAAACACATAACAAACGCGACCAAAAGCACTTGGACAAATCCATCAAGCTGCTTTTCTGTATAGACGGCTGACCTAAGTTCATATTTTTTTTCATATGTAGCATAATATAAGTTAGATGACAAAAGCGCTCAAAAAAACGGAGTCGGTCGTTAGCTTTTTGACATGACAAAGCGTCAATCTTGCATGTTGCTGCTTCCGTTACATTATCACTTATACTGTAATGTACTCGTGAACTTCGTATTGAAGCTCTTTCCTCTATCATAACCCACCCCACCTGAGCTATTTGCGTACCTGTTCCTCACTGAACAAACGTAACGTTGAAATCCAGATCGTCTCGTACTTTAATCACTGCCAAACAATCATCGGCTGCATCTGCTTAGAAACAAAATTATCTGATGTACCTTAAAATTGGTGACATGACCAATTGCCTTATTTCTTAACGAGTATGCATAGCTTGAAAATCTAGCGACTCGATACACCATAAAATTTAGATTCTTTATTATGCTATCTTGTTTTTATTGTATTGACTGGTAACAGATTGAACAATTCCATCTACTACCATATGAAGATATAGCAATGAAAAAAAGAGGCATGGAGATGCAGAGAAAACTATTTATGATTATTGGTAAGTGACAACGGGAATTGTAAACAGGGGTGACATTAATCTTTAACTTTCATCATCAATACTTAAAACTCAACCCACACGACCCACATTATCCACCTTAAACACTATGCGTATTTTTGCACCAGCCCTATGAGGTTTAGTGTATTTTTTTATTTTTTACCAAATATAGTTAAGGTATTTTTTCAGCCTATCCCACACGCCTTTTTAACTCTATCCTTATAATAGTTATCTAAGATCAAGTCTAGCAAAGTATTCATTTATTCGCCATGCGTTCCTCACTAAATCTTTTTATTGTGCTGTTTTATCGTCACAACAGTCTAAAAACTTAATTGAATAAAGAATTATGGCTGTGCAATCGCAAAAATCATTAACTAACTCTGAAAGTGCCCATGTGATCGACGCAGGTTAATTCAACATCAAAAATCATATAACCTATTATTTTTATTGAATATTTTTGGCTGACAAAAATCGGCCTGTTATTTCATGGATAAAAAAACCTTTGCTATTTTGCTATACTCACCGTCTAAACCAATTAAAAACACAACTAAAGTACGTTATTTCAGTCAGTTAATGAATATCAGCCAACGTAGGCACAATGCGCGTAGCCGCACGCTAATAGTAAAATACAAGTATTATTGCTTAACATTCTTCCATGCAATCTTAACTACCATCAGGTTTGATGTACACCAACGACACTAAACGAAAAACAAATAGTAATCATACCTTATGGGAAAAAAATACGCTAAAATACAGCGAAAAGCCTGCATCGCATTAATCAGCTGCTCTGTTATTATCAGTATTCAAGCCGCTCCATTGATTGCCACCGATGCACAGTCGTTGGCGCAAGGCGGTACCGGTGTTGCGTCAAGCACGAGCAGCAATGCTGTTTTTTACAATCCCTCCATGCTAGCTACTTTCCGGCAAGACGATGACTTTAGCCTAGAAACACCCATTGTTAGCGGTAAAATTGACGACCAAAATAATCTCTATCGTTGGCAGAACGATTTTAGAAAAAATAATTACATTGCTAAATTTAGCCAAGCATTATTTAATGTACTGAGTACGAATGATAATGACCAAAACTTGCTACAGCGTCGGCAATTTGCTGCGTCACAAGGTACCAATTTACTCGATGCACTTGAAAATTTATCTCGTAAAAGCCTAGAAGCTCATGCCAGCTCGGCATTAGTTATTGGCATTCCGAGTAAAAAAATAGCGATTGCTGCCTTCGCTAACGTATGGGGAAATGCCTATGCGAGCACAACTATTTCCAATGCTGATATCAATAGCATGAAATCTACATTAGCTATTTTGGATGACGGGAGAATTGATAAAATTTTTACCCTGATCGATCCCACCAAGAACTTTACATCGTTTGCAGAGCTTACTGGACTCATCGTCACTGAATTTGGCTTCTCCATCGCGAGTGAAGAAACAATATTGCAGCATCAATTTACCTGGGGGATAACGCCCAAATATAAAGATATCCGCAGCTATGATTACAAAATCATCGCTAAAGAGCTTGAGCAAACCGAATATATTTTACATAACGGAGAAAAAAAACATAATCTTTTAAATTTCGACGTGGGTATTTCCGGATATATCAATTCATTTTGGAACTATGGATTTGTTATAAAAGATGTAATCCCTCAATCACTAAATACTGCACTAAATTACACCATCAAACTAAAACCACAGGCCCGTATCGGCATTGCACGCACTGCTCGCCGCACGACATTTGCCTTCGATTATGACCTAACAGAAACTCAACTATTAGCCAATGCACGCAAATATCAATTCGCATCAGTGGGTACGGAAATTGATTTCAAATTATTACAGCTCAGGCTCGGCTATCGGTATAACCTACCCGATGCAAGAATGAGTGAATTAACTACTGGGCTCGGTCTATGGCTATTTGGCATTCACGCTGATATAGCAATAGCGACCAACCAACAGCGTAACGGGATATCTGCCGCGGCGCAATTGGGTCTTCGCTTTTGATGATATACCATATCCATAGCGTTATGGGTATAGCTTGTAACGAATTACGATAATGGGGATGTGGGATCTAGCCAAGTAGTCGTTGAATGACAACGATCACATCTACCTTGAACGCCTGCTGCAATATGACTCCCAGGTGCCGGATGACAAGTAACGCAGGCGCCTTGCACTTCATTATGATCGACGGTAAATGAAATCCAGGACATCACACGATGGCATGCTTCACACAATGTAGAAGTTGCGATATGCGATGCTGAACGTCCCCGAGCAATCACACCATCATGACAACTATCACATGCCCCAAATACCTCAACATGATCCACGCCAATCGTAGGTAACCATAAAAGCGAAGAATGACACGCATCACAAACATCACTGGTGGATATATGCTGCGAGGAACGATAATGACATGAGGAGCAGGGACCTACCACATTATCGTGATCCACTTTAATCACCGGTTTCCATAGCGAGGTTGCGTGACAAGTATCGCATACATTGCTCGTATTCGGATGTCGGGGGGTTTTTCCTATCGCTGTCGCCCCATCATGGCAATCAATGCAAACGCCTTGTACACTGAAATGGTTGACTTTAACGACGGGGATCCAGCGCGTATTAGAATGACAATCATCGCATATGTCATTCGTACTGATATGACCAGGTGATTTACCAAGCGCTACATCATTATTGTGGCAGTCCGAACAAATACCAAGCACACTCGAATGATCAACCCCCGTCGTTGGCACCCAGGCTGAAATAAAATGGCAATTTTCACACATTTCAGAAGTTAATATATGAGCATCACCTTTGCCCGTAGCCGTATCACCATTGTGACACGAACCACAAGGATCAGTGAACCCGTTATGGTCAACCTGATTCACCGGAGTCCAAGCCGTTGTATTATGACAGGCTGCACATTGATTTGTACTTTTAATGTGATCGGTGCTTTTCCCAGGAATCACGGTATTATCATGACAAGAGATGCATTCACCAATCACTTCATTATGATCGACGCTAATCGCTGGCTTCCAAATTGTCGAAGAATGACAGGCTTGGCAAGCCTGTGTCGTTAGAATATGTGCCTGATTTCGGCCGGTAGCACGAATCCCATCATGACAATTGTCACACGTGCCTAAAATAACATTATGATCAACTTTTATAATTTCTTCCCAATTATCAGGTTTATGACAAGCCCCGCAATCATCGGTCGTTTCGATATGGTTGGCGGGTTTCCCTGCAGCCACCGAAGAATTATGGCAATTACCACAACTGCCAAGCACATGATCATGATCTACTTTTAGCGCCGGTAGCCACTGAGTCGTAAAATGACAAGCCTCACACGCCTCTGTACTTTGAATATGATCCGGTGTTTTGGGTGTCGCCTGGCTACCATCATGACATGAATCACAATTGCCAATGACTTCTGTATGATTTACCACATCAACAGGTGACCAAACATTGGTAGAGTGACACGCTCCACAGACTTTCGTCGTATTCACGTGGTCAACGGATTTATCCGTTGCAAGTGTACCATTATGACAATTTTCGCAGACTCCGACCACTTCATTATGATCAACAATCACCGTTACCCAATCGATGGTGCTATGACACACACCACACAAATCGCTGGTGGTAATATGTTCCGTGTTTTTACCAATAGCAATCACATCATTATGACAAGTCCCGCATTCACCATTCACATCATTGTGATCCACGGTGACTACCGGCACCCACTTACGAGTACCGTGGCAAGCACGACAATTATCCGTTGATGAAATGTGCGTATTGTTCTTGGGGGTCGAAATAATCCCATTGTGACACGTTTCACAATCACCAATCACCTCATTGTGATCAACCAGAAGAATTTGTTGCCAATCATTGAATGTATAAGTGTGGCAAGCTTCACATATATCACTTGTTAAAATGTGACTTTGGGATTTTCCCGTGGCAGACAAACCGTTATGACATTCAATACAGCCAATGTCTATACCCTCATGAGAAAAAACAATATTTTCAACCCAACTAGTTCTTGAATTATGGCAGGCCTCACATTCCAGAATGGTTGGTATATGGTTCGCTGTTTTGTTATCAGCATGACAACTTGTACATATACCAATCACTTCATTATGATCAACGATGTAAGTGTCCCAACCACCACTGTTTTCATTATGGCAAAATTCACATAAATCAGAGGTATTCACATGGCCTGGGTTTTTGCCTCGAGCACCAAAACCATTATGGCAATTAATACAAACACTGGTATCAACGAGCGAGTGATTGAACTGTGTATCTGTCCAGTCGATGGGGCTATGGCAAATATCACACTCTTCCACCGTTTGAATATGGTTTTCTGATTTACCCTGAGAAACGACATTATTATGACAGTCACTACAACTACCTATGACCTCGTCATGATCTGTTTTTAACGCGGGAATGAAAGTATCACCGCTGGTATGACATTTACCGCAGGCATCCGTTGATAAAACATGATCAGAGGTTTTAACTGTTGCAGGTGTACGTCCGCCTGGCACGTGACAAGCGTCACAACTTTCGGTCAATAATTCAGCATGATCCACCTGATGATAAAATTGAAAGGATCCACCCGTTGGCGAATGACAAGCTTCGCACTGCTCGGTACTCAAAACATGGGTGAGGGATTTGCCAAGGGCATTAGTCGCCTCATTATGACAAACTTCACATCCATCCGTAATAATAGAATGGAAATCTTCCAAAAAAATCTGGTTCACCCAACTCGATCCTGCACCGATATGACAAACATCACACTCATCGCTAATCGGTATATGTGCGACATGCACACCAACAGCAATGGAATTATTGTGACACGAACTACAAGGTCCAACCACAGTGTCATGATCAACGTAGCTCACTGGACTCCAAATCTTGACGGTATGACAAGTTTCACATGCATTATTGGTAGAAATATGATCAGGTGTCCTGCCCGTCGCATTCGTACCATTATGGCATTCAACACAACCATTGCTAATGCCATCATGATTAAAAAAATTAGTTTGCCAACTCGACCCGATGGAATGGCACGCATCACACTCCTGAGAAATCGGGATATGACCGACAGAAAGGCCTGAGCTCAATACCCCATCATGACAGGTAACGCAAGATTCAGACATAGTGGCGTGATCCATATTGGGCACAACATCAAAACCATGAAGATCATGACATGCATCGCATTGTTGGGTCGTGGGAATGTGATTGGCGGAGAAGCCACCCGCTCGAGTGCCATTATGGCAATCACTACAAATAAGGGATGTACCTCTAAAGGTTTGATTAATATGGCAGCTTTCACATGCAATTTCTACATGCTGACCCAGCAGCGGGAAACCTGTTAAGGAGTGATCAAAATCTTCGGCAATATCAATCTGTTCAGCCAAACCGGTTGGGCTAATAAAACACAAACAGATTAAGCCTATGGCTAAAAATACTTTAGCGCTTATTTTTTCGACCGCATTTACCCATTTATAATTATGGATACTTTTGAGACGCAAAATACTCCCTGGAACGCCAGGCAAATCGCATGGATTTCGGACAGAATGATTTTGCGGGCATGAATGTGCAAGTAAAGACGCAATCCAGCCTCGGAAGTGTAATTGTTTCCCCATTCCCCAGACATTTTCTTATGTTGTAGCTTGGTGTTATTGCGACCTTATTAAGCATCCAAAAAAGGCTTTTATATAAATAACAATACTAGCAGCTTCTGTGTAAAAATTCATCTACGTCACCCCATTATACGCAAAACTTAGATTGCACTTTCATCATTAAAAATGTAAACCACGTTTTATTCAGGACTTTCAACATAAATCATCATCAATTGCATTAAGACCCGCCACTACTTGCTGTTGTTATTCAATCACAGAAATAGGTAAGGCACACAAACGCTTACTTAACGATCTACAACACTTTCGGCACATAAATGACAATACTCGATGTATTCAAGTCTTCACTTACCTGAAATCTGATAGGCTCACTAAACTTCAGTGAAAGAAATGGCCCCCCTGGCACATTACCTTCATAAGCAATATTGGCAATGGGAACCAACTCAATAAATCCGGGCAAGATGGCATCACGACTCAGGTATTCATTAGTTTTCCCTCCTACCAGGGAGACAATGCGTACCTTAATCTGCAGGAAATCTCCAAATCCCTCAGGAAAATGATTCTCATACCGCACAGGGAGATTAAATTTGATTTGAACCACCAATTTATTACCTTCTTCAAAAACAATCACATCGTCCAATATGGTTTCCGGAGCTTGTATAATTTGCAAGCCATATAACGCGGCCAAAATACCCACCACAATATACAAACTTACTTTCCAATTGAATGCCTTAATTTTCATATCCTACGTATCGGTAGATGGATTTGCTAACCTTAGTGTCGATATTAGGCCACCTAACGCTTGAAAAATCTGTCAAAACCAATGGGCAAGCGAGATCAAACACTAAGCGACCTAATCTCGCTAGTGGGCGATGCTAAACATGCGTCGAATGACGGCAACACCCAGACACAATAGATGAGAAAGTGAATGTCAAATGAATTGATGTTATCTCATGATTTCATTAAAAAATATAACGATATCCAAAATTAATATATGACCAAACATAATCTTCATTAATTGCTTGTGTTTTATTTATATCAACCCCAAAATTAGTTTCGACTGTCATTTTTTTATTCCAACGATATTCCGCTTTAAAAGACGGAGAAACTTTACCTGACACCAAGTTTTTTTCGGTATTTTTTGTATAAACAACATTAGCTCGACCATTAAATCGCCAGCTTTTACCATAAGGTGCTCTGACAGAAAAATTTACCGAATATCGATTACTTGTTCTGTTATTTGATGCACGCACCCCGGCCATATAGGTATCTCGATCGAATAACAGCTCTCTTAATATAAATTGCCCAGAAAACATGTAATCAAACCCATCTAATTCAAATATCGAATTTTTCGGCGGTTTGTTTTCGTTTTTTTGATCATTAATCACACTAATGCCCGGGATATATTTTGACAATGTAAGATTCGCATTAACTTGCAAGTCCTTTGTTGTTTGATGAGTCATACTAACGGTAATCAAAGTTGAGCGGCCCGTGTTTGCAATAGCACGATCTCTGATGATATCTTCTGAAACACCTTCATTTAACAATGTTTTAATGCTCGGATCACGCTTAATCCGATCTGCCGCCGTATTGCCAGGTGAGCTTGCCGCGCCTGATGGAATACCCAATTGAGAGGTAATATTTTCGTCCGTAATACTGGTCAAACCATTAGCCGCATTGGAAGTTAGCATGACCGGACTGCGGCGATGATCAAAATGGAAATCAAATTTTGTTTTCGCATTAGCTTGCGTGCCATAATGGGCTGTCAAAAAATTAAGTGCTTTGTACGAAATATCGTAATCAAGCAGTGTATAAAAAACATTTTTATTACGAAAATACCGGGCATCAGCACCCACCGAAAAACGATCCGTAATACCATCAATATCTTGCTTAATGACATAGCTACTGCCCTTCCAATGGGTAAATAGTTCTTCACTCTGGAGTCGCATTCCATACAGTGGTCGATTCGTTTGAATTTTTTGATTCTCAGAAAAATTAACAGGCGCACCTAAAACACCATGAATAAACCACTTAGGTTTATATTCATAACCAACAGAAAAACCATCGAAACGTCCTAATACACCACCACTACTAACTGATAAGCGTCCAACTGAACCGCTCATCTTATTTTTCTTACCTTTATATTGAGCATAGATAGATCGCACTCTTACTTTATGAGTTCTTTTATCTAACAAACCTAACGTACTACTCGCATTAAATACCAATCGAAGATCACGATCTTCGTTACGAAAACGCTTTGTTAAGTCAAAAAAAGACAATAATTGATTTTGGCTACGGCTCGAAGGCTTACTTTCAGTATCCATCCAGGCGTTAAAATAAATTTGTGATAATCGACCAAAAAAATCATTTCGCCCAATACCACTTTTTTTATTTCTTGCAGTTGAACGTTTTGTTTGAGCTAATTTCCGGGTTTTACGGCGCTCCATCCGTGCATTCAATGTCATCAAACGTTGCTTAACTGTCTCGGCTCTTCGTACTTTAGGATATAACTGCAAGTAATCTTCATATTCCTTCTTGGCTAATTCAAGTTGACCACTACGTTCACGAGCTAACCCTAAGTATTCCTTCGCGTCGTGAATATATGAGTGACCAGGCATATCTAATAATTGGCTAAACAATAAAAGCGCTTGCGCATTGTTACCCCGAGTTAAAGCATCTCTTGCATCGAGCATCATTTGGTCTGCTTTTTTATTCTCTGGTCCACTTCGCCTTGTTTGTTGTCTTTCAGCTTGCCTGCTAGATGCCGGTGCTGCCTGACTATGTTTGATTTGAATTGTTAGCACATTTGAATTTTTTTCCTTTGACAACGTAAAGGTTTCTATTTTTTTAAATCGAACCACTAAATAAGGTCCACCCTTTACATTTCCTTCAAAAATAATATCTCGAATGCCTATTGGCGTATTTTCCCCCGGGCTAATCATTTCTCGTTTTTTATAAAAGCCTTCATTTACTTCATCATCAGGTTTTATTAGAATCTGAATGATTTTTCCACGACTGGTTGGAAAATGTTTTCGATAAGAAAATGTTTTCGTAAAATGCACTTTCATTTCGGTCATATCGGCTTTTTCAGAAAAAGCAACGCTTTTTAATATATCACCAGCGCAAACTGACTTAAAAATAAAAAAAGACGCTAATATCGCAAACTGCCCTAATTTACATGTAAGCTTTTTAGACATGCTACAATACAACTCATTTTAATTGACAAATACATCCCACACATAAGCGTATTTATTTAAATCATTTGGATTTAAGTCTCGGAACATATACGAACTCACCGAGTCATTTTGCAGCTCATCTTCAGTGTCTTATTGAATATTTTTTTCGAAAATACGCCACCTAGCACCTGTAGACGAAATATAATTTCAACGAAAACATTCCGAAAGACTCAAACCGAACGCAAGTTTCCTCACTTCTTTCGAGTACGTTCCTTACCGATGAATAAAAGGGGAATTTAACAAATAAGGTAAAATTTCTGAGGCGATATTATACGCTGTCCAAACATCAGTACACGCACAAGTCGTTTTCCATAACACAAAGCCACCCCCATATCCCCACCACGTTTTATATAATGATTATTTTTTATGAAGCTTGCCTGACGTTGCCATCAACACAATAAAAAACTGAAAAAACAAAAGGGTGCAGACAATATTTATTATTATTTAATGCTTGTGTCGACATCGTTTAGTCTGTATTGCTGTCACACATCATTTTGATATAATGCCAGAAATCAGGTTAGTTGTTTATCGCCAACACTTTAAATGATCGGGTGACATGACATCGTTCACAACGATTGCCAAAGGCACCCTGGTGATGATCATCTTGAGCATGACAAGAATAGCATGTCGTATCTAGCTCAATTTTCTTTTTGATCGGCATTTTATGGCAACCATGACAATCTAAATTTTTATGCGCCCCAGTGAGTTTATAGTCAGTTTGAATATCATGGTTAAAAAACCATAATTTCCATTGGTTGGAGTTATGACATAGTTCACAGTTCAACCCAAGACGCTTTTTATGAATCTCAGCATCATCCTTCATATGACAATCTTGACAGCGGTTATCCACATCTTGATACGCCGGCGTTATATGGCATTCCTCACATGGTGTAAATGCATGGCTTGCCAACAAAGGAAAAGCTGTCAAGTCGTGATCAAAAAACACGTTGATTGGCCATGATCGCTCATCATGACATTGACCACAATCGTCACCTTCTTGTCCTTCGTGCACATCGTCTTGCTGATGACAGGTAATACAGTCTGTCTCTAACTCCGCATAGACATCACCCTTATGACATGCAATGCAACTCACTTTTTTATGCTTACCATTGAGTGTATATTCAGTATCTTTTGTATGATTGAAAACTACTCGCGACCACGATTTGACAACATGGCAGTCTTTACATTTTTTACCAAACAATTTCTTATGGTCATCATCCTCTTGATGACAAGCATAACAATTGGTTTTTAATTCTTCATATACGTCCCCTTGGTGACAAGCTTGGCAACTCACCGTGACATGCCGACCTTCCAATTTATATTCCGTATCTTTGTCATGGTCAAAAATAATTTCTGCCCATGTTTTCTCGGTATGGCAATCTTCACATTTTTCTCGCCGATCGCCATTATGCACATCGTCCAATTTATGGCAAGTCAAACACCCTTTAGGCGTTTTTTGATAGCGTTCATTCGGGTGGCAATCGACACAACGCACATTTCTGTGAGTTGACTTCAGTTTAAAATCCGTTTTGTCATGATTAAAATAAGCCACCCCCCAAACCGTCTCTAAATGGCAATTAACACATTCATCGCTCAACCTGGTTTTATGTGCATCATCAGACCGATGGCATCCAACACACGCTTTCGATGCTTTACGATATTTTTGAGAAACATCATGGCAATCGTTGCAGGTTCGTAAATCATGAACACCACGAAGTGGAAAATTTGTGCGGGAATGATCGAACGTGTCGCGATCAAACGGTGCTATGTTGGCATCTCGACCTCGATGTTCGCTGTGACAAACACTACACTTTCGCTGTTTAATATCGGTAATTTTTCCATGGAAACCTTCGCCATCTTTGACATCTTTACTCACCTCCTTGTGGCAATCCATACACAAACTATCCTGAGCACCTTTTTGAAAGGCTTCGTGACAGTTCCCACAATCTTTTTCATACTTAGCGTGGGCAATGCTCAGTTTACCTGGCATCACCAAACCTTCAAACCGTTGCACTGCTCCCGCATAGCATAATGAAGAAAACAAATAATAAGCAATGAAAACTACACTCAAGGAGATGAATAAACGATCGAAATTTAAAAACATCCTTTTTAATCGTTCCATTTAGCCATTTAATATCACGGTTAAGAAAACACGCTAATACATATGCACAGCAATCACATGAAATATTCCAGAAATCAGCAGTAAATACAGGAAAGGGATATGCCCGATACGCCAAAAACTATACAAATGCTTCACCGCGTTATGGCGTGCTAGTTTGCTTAATAGAGCAAGGTACGCTTTGATTATTTTTTTCTCTACGGAAGTAAAAGTTGCGTGATCACCCCATAACTTGAGTACAACCGCACCTTCCTGCGAGGCTGAAGATGCAGGTCTTAAATAGCAAATTTGTAAATACAGATATTTTGATCGAATTCTCACCATTAAAGCAACCCAAAATGCATACACTACATTCTTAGGGCTAGCAAAAGAAATCACCATGAAATTTTTTAATAAATGTTGTATTTGATCGGATAACTCCGGTTTTGAATTTAATACTTTTTCTTGTAGCACTGAATGCAGATTTTTCAATGCTAAACGCTCATTCGCAAGATCAAAACTCACTTGGCTATAAAGATATCGCCCAACCATACCACTAATCGCCACGATCAACATGGAGAAAAAAGCAACGCCACCATTAATCGAAGCAATTTCAAACTGACTATGAATGATAATTATAGTCGGTGCGGCCAAACCAACAAACACATGTATTCCAAACCAAACTTTCAATGTCCCCCATTGCCGTAATTTTGGGAATCGCTTACGAGCACTATAAAGAAATTGAAGGAGCATCATAATCCCACCAATTAGCCCCAAATCATAGATTAAATCATCCTCATTACTTAAGTATTCAGAATCCCATGAATACCAAATGAGCAAAATAGAAGCGACTAATAAACCAAAAATACCAGTGACAATATTTGCTTCTTTGGAGAATTTTTTATGGTCTTGTTCCACAACCGTCTCAGGAACAGCATCACCTCGCAAAATTTCAGCCGTTATCTTTGCTTTTTCTCCCATATCGTTCGACATCTTTTAGAAAGCCCCTCTTCGATTTCCCTGCAACCACAATTCGCAATCGTTATTTTAACTTGTCAAGGAATAGACACGTAATAACTAGCCCACCCTTCAACTAATAGTTCCTTGATTTAAATGACCATTAATTCGATAAAATTGAAGCGCATAGATGACTATTTTTCAATTTAAGCATTATCAATGACGATCATGAAACACCAATTAAAAACATCTATTTCACAACCTACCAAAAGGCATTGAGTACCGGCAAGATCATTTTCAAGTCAAATAGCTTTGCTGCTTTTATAGACTTCGATATCCGACCAAAGATCAATTTTTTAGAAGAAGAAATGATTTAGAATATTACTGATAATTACGCGATACCCATCACTAAATCTAATTAAAAAAACATAAATATCATATAGTAATATGATTATAGCGATGACATTTTTTCTAATTAGACAATGTATAAAACCAAAAAAACGACATTATAAACAAATAAAGCTAAACAAAAGATAACGCCCGCTATCTTATAACTTAATACGTTAAAAAATTAAAGAGCGGACAAAAACGATCGAAAAAGTAACAAAACGAATAAAGAAATATGTAGTCACGCTTAACGATGTATTACCGAGCACTGATTCACCTTTCGTGCTCAACTTGGATTGACAAAGCGAACGCTTAGCTCAAACGACTTAAAAATCAATGATAGAAACATGATTTGTTATGCAGTTTTTCATCGATATTACCAATGTTTTATTTGTCGGTATCACCGACAATTTTTTAGAAATACTCACCTATGGTATACCAATACTCATTTTCTATATTATATTTCAGCGTATCCGCACCAAAGATAGCAATAAAAACCTTGATTTTTTCATAGGTATCAAAGAGGCAGGACTTACCGAACCGGCGTCTTTACATCCATTAATTAACACCAATCTATGTGTGGGGTGTGGCAGCTGTGTCACCGCCTGCCCTGAAGGCAATGTACTCGGCCTAATTGACGACAGAGCACGACTGATCAATGCAACACATTGCATCGGTCATGGCGCATGCAAAGAAGCCTGCCCCATGGAGGCGATTACCCTCGTATTTGGCACAGAACGACGGGGCGTTGACATCCCATTACTAAAACCAGATTTTGAGACGAATGTGCCTGGTATTTATATTGCCGGCGAACTTGGCGGCATGGGACTAGTACGAAATGCCATTACCCAAGGGCGACAAGCCATGGATGCAATCAAAACGGCCATCGCCACCGCGAAAGACGCCCCCACCGATGTCGTTATCATCGGCGCCGGGCCTGCTGGATTTTCCGCCACTTTGGGAGCACACGAAGCCAATTTAAACTACGTCACCGTAGAACAAGATTCACTTGGCGGTGCCGTCGCTCATTTCCCTCGGGGCAAACTGGTTATGACATCGACGGCGATACTCCCCATTATCGGCGAAGTGAAGTTAACCGAAATCAGAAAAGAACCTCTGGTTGAATTCTGGCAAGCTGTCGAGCAGAAAACTGGCATTCGCATCAACTATAAGGAACGTATGGATATGATAACCCAGTCCGACAGTGGAGGATTGATTGTTAAAACCAATCACAACACCTATCACACAAAAACCGTATTACTCTCCATTGGCCGACGCGGAACACCACGCAAAATTGGCGCCCCTGGCGAAGATCAAGCCAAGGTCGTTTATCGTCTGATTGATCCAGAACAATATCGAGGTATGCATGTTTTGGTCGTCGGCGGAGGCAATAGTGCCTTGGAAGCGGCCGTGAGTATCGCCGAAGAAGAAGGCACCACGACCACACTCTCATACCGCAGTGATGCTTTCTCAAGAGCCGCCGAGCAAAATCGTGATAATGTGACTCGAATGGAAGCAGAAAATCGGTTAACTGTCTTATTGAAATCAAATGTGAAAAACATCGGTGAAAAAGATGTCACCATTGACCACCAAGGCAAACTAATCACCATACCTAACGATGCCGTAATTGTTAGCGCAGGTGGTGTATTACCCACGCCTTTTTTGAAAAAAATTGGCATACAGGTGGACGTCAAGAACGGCGAACCTTAATACAAGAAAATGTCTTTTTTGAGTATTGTTAATACCTTATCCAGCGTATTAGCCTGAACCTTACTATCGAGCCTTTCAACTCCATTTCGAGAATCTGGCCCTTCTGTCGAAGGCGCCCTAGCTGGGTTAATACATGGCATATCAGGCTCAACGTTTCATCCGCTTTCAGATGATATTGACAAAAAATGAGTGGCAACCATTTTTCACAGTTGTCGTTCATTGTCTTAACTAAGTTGATAAACATCCTTCGTTTTTGACAACGAATAACACTGTCCTTTTTCATATTTTTTTCGACTTGGCTCGGTATGTCCTTTCTTTTCAGCTCCAGTAATCCCAACGCCATAAAGACCGCGAGAGTGGGCTTATCTTTATCTTTGACTTCATTCAGTTTCGTGGCGTATTGCTTCGGTTGTAATTAGAGCATTCCAATCCTAGCCGATATATTGATCGTAATATAGGTTTTCAGATAATAACGTACATTTTAGGAAGAGACTGGTTCGCTAGATTGACATGTTCGTATGGGAAAACACGCCGGTATAGTCAAACCATGAGATCTCCAAAATTGTATTTAATTATCTGAACGTCTATAGGCCGTCATTTTAGCTCGCCTAACGGCTATGTTTCCGCTAAAGTCTTTGTCACGATTTCAAAAACATCTTTCGACAAATCAGTTTGACTTTTAATCCGTTCGAGTTGAGCTTTCATCATTGTTTGACGCTGTATTTCAAAGCGTTTCCAGGCGTTGAACGCATTAGTCATACGCGCCGACATCTGAGGATTCAATGTGTTCAGTTCAATGATGCAGTCGGCTAAAAATTGATAACCTCGGCCAGAGCGGTCGTGAAAACGCACTGGATTGGCAAATGCAAAGGCACCAATCACAGCTCGCATTTTATTCGGATTCTTGATATCAAACGCCTCATGCTGAGTCAGTGCAATCACATCATCTAATGTTTTTTCCAACTTAGAGCGTGCTTGCAGTGCAAACCATTTATCAATGACTAATGTATCGTTTTTCCAGGTTTGATAAAATTGATCAAGCACAACGGCTCTTTCTTCACAATCTGTGTTGACGATCGCTTCCATGGCTTCCAAGCCATCGGTCATATTATTTGCCTGACGAAATTGACTCAATGCCATTTGCCGAATAGCTTGTTTATTGAGACGCATTAAATAATATAAGCAGGTGTTTTTTAAGCGTCGCTGGCCTGCCATTTGTGCATTAAATTGATAGACTTGAGTATTCAGATTGGCTTGGTAAACCGTCATAAAACTGGATTCTAAGGTCGTGGCAACCTGATTGCACAAAAACTCCCGCGCTTGATGAATCAGCGTTGGATCTACAATTTTTTGTTGTTCTGCAATGACAATTTCATTGGGAAAATTTAATGCTTGGGCAATTAACGATTGATCTAATGTATCATGCTCAATGATTTGCCGAATGGCATCAATAAACCCTTGTTCAATAGCCAGCGGTTTATTATTATTAAGATCGGCAATCAACCCATTAATGATACGCATGGCTAAACGCTGCCCGGCATCCCATCGATTAAATTCGTTACCGTCATGGGCCATCAAAAACATCAACTCATCATCAGTATATTCAATCGTTAACTTAACAGGCGCCGAAAAATCACGTAATAAGGAAGGAATGGGCGCTTTCGCTAGATTTTTAAAATGGACCTGAGTCACCGCTTCCCGAATTTCCAAAACGTTTTCATTCAGCGTCCAGCTTGCATTATCTTCTGCGACGACTTGTGGCACTAACTCTTGCCCAGAGGAATCGAGCAAACCGAAAGCCAAGGGAATATGAAAGGGCTGTTTGGTGGCTTGCCCTGGTGTCGCCGGGCAAGTTTGCTCAAAGACCAAGCTATAAATTTGCTGGGCGGCATCGTACTGGCGAGTCACTTTCACTTCGGGGGTACCAGCCTGATCATACCATAAGCGAAATTGTCGCAAATCAGCTCCGGTGGCCTCTTCCATCGCCGATACAAAGTTATCAGTGGTCACGGCTTGGCCATCATATAAGGAAAAGTAAATATCGGCCCCTTTTCGAAAGCCATCGGCACCCAGTAAGTTATACAACATGCGAACCACTTCAGCGCCTTTGTTGTATATCGTGACGGTGTAAAAATTACTGATATCAATGTAAGACGATGGACGCACCGGATGCGCCATCGGCCCGGCATCTTGTGGGAATTGGCTAGTTCGAAGCACATTCACATCATAAATCCGCTTAACTGATTTTGACGTCATATCCGCCGTAAAGTGTTGGTCACGGAAAACAGTAAACCCTTCTTTCAGACTCAATTGAAACCAATCACGGCAGGTCACCCGATTGCCTGACCAATTATGAAAATATTCATGAGCAATGATCGCTTGTATATTTTCGTAATCATTATCGGTGGCGGTTTCAGGTTTTGCCAACACGCAAGCGGAGTTAAATATATTCAGACCTTTGTTTTCCATGGCGCCCATATTGAAGTCATTCACTGCCACAATCATGTAAATATCGAGATCGTATTCGCGACCATAGACTTTTTCATCCCAAGCCATGGATTTTTTTAATGACGCCATCGCATGATCACAACGATCGATATTTTCTTCTTCAACATAAATGCGTAACGTGATATTCCGACCAGATTTTGTCTTGAAATGATCCTCTTGATGCACAAGATCACCGGCCACTAAAGCAAATAAATAGCTGGGTTTAGGAAACGGATCATGCCATTTAGCCCAGTGCCGGTTATTGCTCAATTCACCGCGTTCAATCAAATTTCCGTTAGAAAGTAATACCGGATAACGCCTCTTATCCGCCACGATCGTTGTCGTGTAGATCGCCATCACATCGGGGCGATCCAAGAAATAAGTAATGCGCCGAAAGCCTTCCGCCTCACATTGCGTGCAATAATTACCACTGGATTTGTACAAGCCTTCAAGCGCGGTGCTTTCTTCAGGTTTTATTTCAGTCACCGTTTCCAGGATAAACTGATCAGGTACATCGAAAACCCGCAGCCCCTCGCGGTGACATTCATATTGATGATCTTGCAATACATTACCATCAAGGGCGATAGACTCAAGCATTAAATGCGATCCGCTCAACGCTAACACGGAAGGGCCGGTATCACATTTCGGATTTTTTCGCACTTTGAGGCGCGCTGTCACATTGCTGACGTCTTCATTCAAATCAAATGTCAGCTCAACCTGATCAATTAAATACTCAGGCACACGATAGTCTTTTAGATAAATGGCGGATGGTGTTTCATTAAGCATATTATTTCCCTATATTACAGGTACCAAGACGACGGAGACGCTTAGGAATGAACATTCTTATCCCCTGTTAAATGCGCTTGAACGAGATCGATGGATGGTTTAGCACGATGATGCTACAACAATGCTGGCAATTTCGTCGATGACTCAAAAGGATGATGAATTTGCCTCAGAAAGGAGATTCAATAGATACTGGTATAAAATCCTTTTTGATTTCGGAGGCTTATTTTCCTTTTGTTCTTTTGTCGAATTTCGTACCAATTGGCGAATATGTTGCCGATCAATGGTTGGCTGACTCGCTTGCACGGTATGAAAAAAAACATCGAAATTGTTAATTAATCCATCTCTCCATTGCTCCGCTAAGTGATGTTTTTCCGTCTCTTTACGAGGCTCCCATTGCCGACTTTGCATGTATTGCTCGATCGGTTGCACATCAATGTCACGCATTAAACGACCGATATATTGCATTTGACGCTTATGGGCACTATGCGATTTAATCGTTTTTGCATGACAGATAGCCTCGCGAAGCCGATCCGGCAAATCAATCTTGTTTAATTGACTTGTGGGTAATTCGACAAGTTTCTGGCCTAATTGTTGAGCCGCGTGAGACGCTCGCTTGCGCTGGCTCTTACTAATATATTCATCTGGCTGTTCTTTTTCTTCCATCATCATTCGGTTATCTTACTCATTCGCATGAGCCGTTATTCAGTTCAATGGGCTAAAATTAATCATAAAGACAATATATAATAGCTTATCGTCTAACGCCCCCTAGGTCCACCGTGTTTAAACTTCGAACAATCAGCCAAGACCGTCCAGCGCTTCATGGAATGTATAAAATCGCTCGGTCTAACTGGGGAATAAACATTCATGTCAATACAATGATGTTATTTCCATTCGCACAAAACATTATTATCCAATAGCTTAGAAGTTGTCTAAAATGCGGCAACGGACATGAGTCGCGACACCCTCTCAATATTACGGACAAATTTCACACAAACCGCTGTACTTCCAATCCCACTCATGATATCTACAATACAAATATCAGAAAGCATAGACTAAAAACTCTATTTCTAAATAGGGAAAATAGATTGACTCACGCAATAACACCAGTAGGAGACTCCATGAGTAAAGAAATCGACCCAAATTTCATCCATTGTCACGACTGTCAATACGAAGGAAAAAGCAAAGCCACTGCCGCTAAAGAATTTGTCATCTTTGGTGTCATTTTACTCTTCTCCCCTATTTTTTTACCATTAATTATCGTCGCATTAGTGTACTTAGGTTGGATTATATCGAAACCCATCAAACGCCTCTGTCCCGCCTGCGGCTCAGCAAATGCTGTTTCATTAGACATGCATAAAGAACAATCTGTTAAATAATAGCTTAGTATTTTTAATCCAGTTAATAGTTGACGGATGAACTAGACTAATGTGGAATATACCATCAAGATGGATAATAGACACCTCATGAGTCCTTATCCAGAGCAGTGGATATCGCTTCATGACACTTCTATTATTGAATCTTGTGTACTTCTTGAGGGAGAAGTCGTCCCAGTGTGAGCACAGCATTGCTAAAACGTCATGCGTACAGCAATCCAGCAACAGTGGGCTATCAAGTGATCATTGCCAGCCGGTATTGATCGTTAGCTATTACCGAGTTTAATTAGGGGGATAAATGATAACACGGAGATTGATTCGCATCGTCTGTCTGAAGGTGGCATTGCTCGGGCTTTTCATTGGCTCATCACAAGCAATAGCAAACGTCGTCAACATTAACGCTCCAGAGTGGTTAGGTGGTCTAAAGCTCGATCAAACCCAGCTAAATAACATCAAGGAAGCGGTAGAAAAAGCACTGGCGTCACCCATTGATGCCGAGCAACAGTGTGGCAAAGTACGTATCGATTGTGTGGTACGTGCGGCGCGTGAATGGCAAGTCGATGGGGATCGTTATCGCGAAATTGTCATTAACATTCACACGGTGGGTCATGCATCTCGACCGATCAATCAAAACAAAGGGACTTGGCCCAAGATCGTAGCTAAATAACCAAGCTAAAGGCTGTTTGGTTAAAAATTACGCCCATACGACACTTTTTTTAACCAAACAGCTTCGCTTTTTTATCGCCATCAAACCGCCTGCACCGCCTCTGACACTAACCGAGGCCCGGCATAAATCAATCCGCTATACAGCTGGACCAAGCTAGCACCCGCTTGGTATTTCTCTTTCACGTCATGGCCATTCATCACGCCTCCTGACGCAATAATAGGTATTTTATCTCCCAGCACTTGTTGCAATGTTGATACAACGGCGGTTGATTTTTTAGTCAGCGGACTTCCGCTTAACCCCCCCGCCTGGTTTCCATTGGGATAGTGCTCAACTTGCTCGCGTGAAATCGTGGTATTGGTCGCAATCACTCCATCGATTTCGTAGCGTATGAATAAATGGGCCATTTCCGCGATATCGTCGGTGGATAAATCAGGCGCAATTTTAACCACCAGCGGTACATATCGGTGATATTGATTATCCAAGCGCACTTGCGCTTGCTTAAGCTTCTGTAAAAATATCCCTAATTCTTCCCCATTTTGCAATTGCCGTAAATTTTTAGTATTCGGTGACGAGATGTTAATCGTAATATAGCTTGCCAGTGAATACACTTTTCTCAGACAAATCAGGTAATCATCAACCGCTTGTTCTATCGGCGTGTTGACATTTTTCCCCACATTGATACCGAGCACTCCCTGATATTTTGAGCGCTGCACCTGCGTCACCAAGTGATCAACCCCTTTATTGTTAAACCCCATACGATTAATGATGGCATGTGCTTGAGGAATCCGGAATAAGCGGGGTGAGTCATTACCCGGCTGAGGCTGCGGTGTTACCGTACCAATTTCGATAAAACCAAAACCTAGCGATGCCAATGCATCCAGATAATCTCCATTTTTATCCAATCCGGCAGCTAATCCAATGGGATTAGTAAACTCAAGCCCCATACATTTTACCGGTTTGATAAAACGATTGGCCTCTCCCAAAGAAAAACCCACTCGATGCCAATAATTAACAGCCTTTAACGTCAATGTGTGAGCGCGCTCCGGCGGTAATGAAAATAATAGGCGACGTACGAAACCATAAAGCATCATCATATAAAACCATTCCTAGGGAAGCTGAAACAACATTGGGCGGCCCAGCATTTGATTCCTGATAAGTCTTACCGCCTCCAGAAAACCCCTCGTGAAATCCATGACCATCGCGATTTTCAAACATGAGGTCGCCCAATGCCGGTTGAATAGAATTTTGGTGCATTTTCAATGCAAATCAGGCACAATACGCGGTTTTATTATACGTATCGTTGATGGCAAAATGAAGTTATTTGTACGAGTAAAATATTCGAGCCGATTATCTGGCACTCTACCACCATTAAACGACATTAACAAAGGCATTCATCATTTTGTGTAAAACGACTGAACAAAGATTGTCGGCATTCATCAATAGCCATTCAAGTCATCTGCTCAAAGAAAGTCTGATGGGTTTGGAAAAAGAAAGCTTGCGGGTTAATAAACGAGGCCACATTGCACAAACGCCACACCCTGTCGGTTTAGGCTCAGCGCTGACCCACCCCTATATTACCACTGATTTTTCAGAGGCACTTTGTGAGTTCATCACCCCGCCACTCAACCGTATTGAAAATGCCCTCAAATTTTTATGCAATACCCAAAAATTTGTATATCACCAACTAGATAATGAAATACTGTGGGCCACCAGCATGCCTTGCGTGGTCGAGGGTGAGACCAATATTCCCATTGCCTATTACGGCCCCTCCAATGCAGGCACCATGAAGACCGTATACCGTCGAGGTTTAGGGCATCGCTACGGTCGGGTGATGCAAGTGATCGCCGGGGTTCATTTTAATTATTCGTTTAGTGAAAATTTTTGGCAGCAATATCAAAACATCGTTCAAAGCTCACAAGATTTACAAACCTTTAAATCCTCGCATTACTTTAGTTTGATTCGCAATATAAGACGCTATGGTTGGTTAATCCCTTACTTATTTGGCGCCTCACCGGCGGTCTGCAAATCCTTCCTTGGTCATAAAAAAACAACGCTGCAAGCGTTTGATGAATTCACCTATTACGAACCTTTTGCGACCTCATTGCGCATGGGCGACATTGGCTACCAAAATAGCAAAGAACATGAAACAGGTGTTAATCCCAGCTATAACAGCTTAGCGGAGTATATTCACTTTTTACAACAAGCCATTGAAACACCCTGCACGGAACATGAAAAAATAGGTCTGAAAAAAAATGGCGAATACCGGCAACTCAATGCCAATCGTTTACAAATTGAAAACGAATACTATAGCACCACCCGCCCTAAACAATTACTCAATAACAATGAAAAACCGATCCTTGCTTTACAGCGGCGCGGCGTTCGCTATGTTGAATTGCGCTCACTCGATGTTAATGCCTTTGACCCCTTAGGCATTAACGTGGATCAACTTCACTTCCTGGAAACTTTTTTTGCTTTTTGCCTATTCCATCCCAGCCCACCGATTGATCCACAGGAAACCAAAGAAATTGATGCTAACTACCAAATCGTCGCCCACCAAGGGCGTAAACCAGGCATCCAATTACAACGTCATGGCCAATCGATGCCGTTAGTGCAGTGGGCCAGTGAGCTTTGCGAACAACTGACAGGTTTTGCTGAACTATTAGACACCAATGAAAACACCCCACGCTATCAAGCAACGCTGGTTTTACAACAAGATTTGGTAAAAAACCCCGACCATACACCCTCGGCACGTCTGCTCGCAGAAATGCGTGCTAACAAAGAATCATTTTACCATTTTGCCATGCGTAAATCCGTCGAGCATCGAAACTACTTTGAAAGACAAACCCTCACAGAACAACAGAAAATCTCTTTTATTGATGAAATTAATCGCTCACTGGCCAAACAAAAATCCATCGAAGCGACCGACACTCTGACATTCGAAGCGTATTTACAGCACTATTTTTCTCAACAATGATCGCGCAATAAAAACGACTGATCGAAATTTATTAAAGCGAGAAATATTTATGTCCCCATGGCACGCCACCGTTAAACCATCGCTCTTTTTGCTGTTATTCACAGTCATGCTAGCCAGCTTAGCCAACGCCGAAACCTGGTTGCAAACATTTGATGGAAAAGGGAAAAATATTGAAGATTATATGAGCAAAGGTAAATGGCTAATCGTCATGATATGGGCTTCTGACTGTCATATTTGTAATAAAGAAGCGCATCAATACGTTACTTTTCATCACAATTATCAACACAAAAATGCACAGATGTTAGGCATCAGCGCCGATGGTACTCGCAAGAAAAAACAGGCGGAGGCATTCATTCGCCGACACAAGTTAAACTACCCGAATCTTATTGCTGAACCTGAAGTCGTTGCTGAACTCTATGCTGAGTTAACCGGTGAAGCTTGGTATGGCACGCCCTCATTTCTAGTTTTCGCCCCCAATGGTGAATTAATAGCCGCCCAAATTGGCGCCGTACCCAGCCGCAGTATCGAAAAGTTCATTCAAAAAAATAGTTAATGAATTTTCATTCATGTATCACCGATTGAAGAAAAACTTCTGTGGCGATCAAAGATCAAGCGAGATCAAATGATAGGCTGCCCAAGCTCGGTAACCACTAATAAC
>CAYUAI010000027.1:26482-45027 GCA_964442745.1 uncultured Chromatiales bacterium | reverse complement strand
AGAATAGCTAGATCTTACCACTGAAACGTATAATTATTCACCTTGAAAGGGATGCCTTAATGACCTGAAAAACAATCATTGCAGAATCGTTTTATCGGCAAATACTTTCACATGGGGTACCATTATTATCCCTATCTAGCGTGCGAATACGGCAGGCATTCATATAAAAGCGGGCTTCTTGGCAATTCGACATTTGTGAACAAAATGATTTTGTACCGCACGAAAATGTGTTGCTTTGTGAGTTTGTGTTGGAGTAGATTTTAGTCCAGGGAAGTTGACAGATAGGACGACTGTCGGCTTCGATGCGTTGTTCGATGGAATCTTCTATTGCGGCGAAAAAATCGATACCTGTCATTAATTCAATGTTGTCAATGGATGTGACATAGTCTTCCAGTTCGTAATCTTCCATTGAGCGATGGGGTATTTTAAAAGCAAAACCCGTCGGTGGAAATCGTGGACTTAAGATGACTTGATAATAGGCTTCAGGTACCGCGATGTCGTCGCCGATAGTTTGCGGATTCGGTGAGTTAAATAGTGGGCCGGTGACCACGTAGAGTTCTTTTTTTTCAATGGCGCAGGATTGCAGATAATCATTGAGTGTAGCCCAGCCCTTATTGGTGAAATCCGCTTGCTGAGGGGTGGTATTGGAGAGTAAAAAAGATTCCTGGCGAGCAGTGACATTAAAGCCGACTGTGGAAAAATGTGCGAGTTGTCCGTAATGGTAGTCCGAGTTATTATAGTCTGTTAATTTTGCTCTTAGGCCTGATGGGATGTCATTATCTTCCTGATAATTTTCCGTGACACTGATGTCGGCGTTTACTGAATTTCTGGTGAGATGATAGGCTACCCAATTGGCTAATTTTTTCTGGAAATTATAGCCCACGGCATAGCCTTTCCTGCAGAGTATTTGATCAGCGTTCGCTGGATTTCCTGCGAATAGATGGTTACCGCATTGGGTGTTAGGGCGACTGTCAAAGATTTCGGTATGAGTCACAATGCTTGGCGTGCCGGTTTGATTGGGGTCGGTATCGTTTTGCTTTACACTGTCCATACAGCCGAATGTTAGTCCGCTGATAAAAAGTACCATCGCTGATCGCATGTTTGCCTCCTTGGCTGTTTGTATTCAATCATTTTTAGCGGTAGGCATGATAGCAATATCTTTTGAAAAAACCTACTTGGTATGATACAAATGGTTAAAAAATATAATTATTGTAGCTTGCTGGTTATTTGGGGAGGTGATCGGTATCGAGGCGGTTAAACGCAATCAATATTCGCGATGGTGGTATGTCCTAAATTATCGTAGTTAGAATTTTAACTTTTTGATTGCTCGTAATTTTAAATTAAAGTGAGGCAGCGTGATCAAAATTTCGGCTTGAGTCTATGCCGTCAAGCGCAAAATATCAACGATGTTATTGCTTCATCTTTGTGCTGTTTATATTCAGCACTATAACCTGACAGTTAAATTAATGAGTGAATTATTTCGAACCATAGAAAAACGTTTTCAGCAGGCTTTTACCCAGGCCTTTGGGGAAGCTTACACAAACTTCAACCCGCAGTTGCGTGCGACACAAAATTCACGTTTTGGTGATTACCAAGCGAATTTCGCGATGGGGTTAGCTAAACAACTAAAATGCTCACCAAGAGAGTTAGCGGATCAGGTCTGCCAGCAATTGCAGTTAGCGGACATTTGTGAGCCACCGGAAATTGCGGGTCCAGGTTTTATTAATTTGCGTTTGTTGCCCAGCGTATTAAGCCAGCAATTATTGGCTTTGTCGCAAGATTCCCGGTTGGGGGTTTTGCCGGATTCTCGTCCGCAAATGGTGGTGGTGGATTTTTCCGCACCGAATGTGGCCAAAGAGATGCATGTCGGTCATTTACGCAGTACCATCATTGGCGATGCGGTGGTGCGAGTGTTGGAATTTTTAGGCCATCAGGTGATTCGTCAGAACCATGTGGGTGATTGGGGAACTCAGTTTGGTATGTTGATTGAGTATTTGTTGGAGAAGGGTTGGCAAGTGGGTAATGAAACCGCTGTTAATCAAAATTACCGTGATTTAAATGCACTTTATAAAGCGGCGAAAAAACAGTTTGACGAAGATCCCGCCTTTGCCGAGCGCAGCCGCCAGCGGGTGGTGGCCTTGCAGCAAGGTGATGTCGATACCTTAGCCATCTGGCAATCGCTGGTGGCACAGTCTCGGCAGTATTTCAGTGCGGTCTATGCGCGGTTAGATGTGACCTTGCAAGACAGCGATGTGAAAGGTGAAAGCGCTTATAATGACTTGTTGTCCGATACGGTGAGTGAGTTAAAAGCACAAGGGCTGGCAAAGCCAGATCAAGGGGCGACCGTGGTATATTTACCGGGGTTTGTTGGGCGCGATAATCAACCGTTGCCACTCATTATTCAGAAATCGGATGGTGGTTATCTATATGCCACCACAGATTTAGCGTGTTTGCGATATCGTATTCAGTCACTCAAGGCCGAGCGTCTTATTTATATTACTGATGCGCGGCAAAGCCAGCATTTTTCCATGATTTTTAAGACTGGCGAAATGGCGGGTTGGCTAACGGACCAGGTGAGGGTAGAGCACGTGCCGTTTGGCAGTGTATTAGGTGAAGATGGTAGACCATTTAAAACGCGCAGTGGTGAGGTGGTGCGTTTGGTTGACCTCATCGATGAGGCAGAACGACAAGCCAAGTCGGTGGTGGCAGAGAAAAATGCTCAACTCAGCGATCAAGAACAAACCGTGATTGCCAAAACGGTGGGCATGGGCGCGATTAAATATGCAGATTTATCCAGTGATCGAGTGAAAGATTATATTTTTTCCTGGCAACGCATGTTGGCGATGGAAGGTAATACTGCACCCTATTTGCAGTACGCGTATACCCGAGTGCGTTCTATTTTCCGCAAAGCCGCCAGTCAGGAGCCTAGCAATCCGCTGGATCGTATTAAAACGGCGGATCAATTGCATATTGTCAAAGCCGAAGAAAAAGCACTTTGCTTAAAATTATTGCAATTCGGGTCAGCATTGAGCGCCGTGGCAGAGCATTTAGAACCTCATCGGTTATGCACTTATCTTTATGAGTTAGCCACCACATTTTCCAGTTTTTACGAAGCTTGTTCGGTGTTAAAAGCGGATTCTGACGCGAGTCGATTGACCCGCTTATTGCTCTGTGACTTGACTGCTCGTACCCTTGAACAAGGGTTGGCCTTATTGGGGATTCGAGTACTCGAAAAAATGTAATAACACCCCATGAGCGAGGTGTTATTCATGGTGATTAAGGTAATTTCAGTCTTGGCCCAGTCCGGGGGGGGGGGCGGTTTTGCGAGAAAAGCGTTCAGTGGACCAACCGCTTGTCGATATAAAGCTCAATCAGCTTATCTGGTGAATGATTAAAGGCGGAAGATAATAATGATAGGCCATTTGACTGGATGTAGCTGCATGATGAGTTTTCTGGCATGACCACCATCGCCCAAGTATTAAGTTTATCTACGGTTAAGTATCATTCGATGGCGCTTGAGGAGGAGTCTAATGAATTATTAGATAATCGCGTGTCTCAAGCGGAAACTTCCTCATTTCTTCGAGATGATACGGTAAATTTTAGTGAGGCGGCGAGGCAGAAGCAAACGACAGAGCACGATGAGGAAACCAAGCAAAGCAAAGATAGCCGCAATACGCTGACCGAAGAGGAAGAAAAACAAGTCCGGGAACTCAGTCAGCGTGACAGGGAAGTGAGAACCCATGAAGCGGCGCATAAGGCTGTGGCTGGGCAATATGCCAAAGGCAGCCCCACTTATGAATACCAGAGCGGGCCTGATGGCAAAAATTATGCTGTGGGTGGCGAAGTACAAATCGACACCAGTACGGTTCGTGATGATCCTGAGGCCTCATTACAAAAAGCGAATCGCATTCAGGCGGCGGCGACGGCACCGGCTGATCCTTCTTCACAAGACCGGGCGGTGGCGGCTCAAGCGGTGGCGATGGCCGCCAATGCCCAAGCGGAGATTGCTGAAAGTCGTTCAAATAATACGAGTAATCAAAGCAATAATAATCCGGCGTCCATTGAGTTTACTGACCCGAAGTCGGCCAATTATTATACTGCTGTGGCCTCCTACCAACAAATTGCCCAACGATCGGAACAGGTTAATTTCGAAAACGCCCTACATTTACTGGCATAACGTATTAATTTTGCTCATCCATGTTATTCACAGAAAGCGTGCATAAGCTGTGGGTAACTCAGTTAAGTTTTTGTAAAAAAATAAAATTTTCACAAAGACTAATCAAGTGATAAATCACCGCTAACGCTATTTTTTATATTCTTGCTTTAAATAATTTTCAGGCGGCTGTCTGGCAGGCATGACGGACTAGGGTGGCATTGTTGGTGAGCATGTCCAACCAATAATTCATATGGGTCGCTTGGCTGGTATCTCGCCAATGGGAGAACAGTGAGGCATATTCCCCGAGAGGTGTGTGACCGGCTTGTGGATGCATTTCGACGGTGAATGATAATTGTTCAGCCGAGCGTTGTTGCATGACGGTGTGTATTAGTTTGGTGAGCCCATTGACCCCGAAGATCCCATCCAGCGTGTGTCGTCCTTGATAAGCAAATGGCAAGCGGATTGACTGAAGAAAACTCAGATGATCAGAGACGCCAAATAGACTAAAAGTGGACAAGGGGTGGCCATCGTGGAGATGGAAATGCAGCGGTTTATCAAGCCGTGATAGGCGTTCGACGAATCTGTTAACCAAGGCTTGTGTGGCCGCCACGGCGTCTTGGATGGCATCGATTTTTTTAGGTAAATCTGGGTGATCCGGACGCAGGCGACATACATCTTCATTGGGATGTTGTTGGGCGTATTGTTGGCGGCAAAGATGGATGCCGACGTGGGAAATATCAATCGCAGCACATACCTTTGATAAATCGGCGGTTTCTTCAAACAGTGAAGCAAAAAACTCCGGTGCTAAACCCGCTGCGTATTCGATGAAAACCCGGGGAGCTTGGGCCAGTCCACTGAGCCGATGTTCCATATCGCGCATCGCATTGAGGGTCTGTTGTGGCTGATCAGCAAATGTGGTTTGATCGTGCAGTAGTATGCCATGCAGTTGTCCGGCGGCGACTTCGGCAAATTGTTGGATGGTTTCCCGTCCTGACGTGCTCAGCAGATTAATGCCTCGTGGCAAATGGGCAACGCAAGCGAATTCTCCAGGACGAAATGACAATAAGTGACGTAAATGACCGGGGCTTCCAGGGTAAAACTCTCCGCCGAGCCCGGCGTCTGCCAAGCGATATTGCGCTAGACGTAGCAGGGTTTCATCGCCTTTGATGGGGGCTTGAATGCTTAACATCGCGAGTAATTTAGGGAGTGAAGTGCGCATCAGCTTAATCCTTGTTGTGCTCTGGCTTGTAAAACATAGAAGCTATTGTGGCGAATCGCCCCTTCCACATCCTGCGGGTAATCAAATACGGATTCTAGGTAACTTGCAATTTTGGCGAGCGGTTGTGCCAATGATTGAAGGCGGGCTGGCTGGGTAGAAAAGGGTACCGTTGTGTAATTAATTAGTTCACTAAAACTTCCCTGAGCTTGGTTAGCGTGTCGCGCAAAAGAAAAATTAGCGCAACTCAAGAGCTGGCTTTGGCCGGTGTGTCGATCGCAGCGAATTCGGTAAGGGCTGCCCGGTTGCCAAGCGGAGGCAAGGGTATCTCCAAGACCAATGGCTAATTCGACCCAAGCCGAGTTTGATGTGCCATGCATGGGGTCTGAGGTGTGCATAATAAAAGCAAGTTCGGGCTCAATCATTTCTTGAAAAAGTATCGCCATATGGATTTGGTTATGTTTAATCCCCGCATTTTTTCGGCTGAGTGTGGCGGTACGGCTCCAAAGTGAACTCCATACCTGTTGAATGGCCGTCGTGCTTTGCTGGGCAGTCACACCGACAACGGAATCATATAAGCCGGCGCCAGCGAATTGTGCTAAGTCTTCTCCATTGGCGCTGGAGCGTACCGCTAACAGCGTAGACTCACCAAAAAACTCAGTCAGTTGTTCAATGATAGGATGAGGCACCGCAATTTGTTGTATCAATGCTCGCATTTTTGTGAGCAGTGGGTCTAACGCTTGAGGGGGTGCTGCGATGATTTTTGTCTGCAATCGGGCATATTCACTGGCGAGTTCTGACTGTTTAGCTAAGCAATGCTCCATGATGCCAAATGGCATGATCATGCCTTGGGGTGCTTGAAATAAGCCATGGGATTGTTCGGCATAGTTGATTAATAAGCCTGCATTGCTGGCTTTGCTGCCACAGATGGCTGGGGTGGCGGTCGACAGTGGATACAGTTGTATTTGCTCCGTCAATGTTACCGATGGCAGGGTCATCGCTGGGTGGATGATTTTTTCATGGGAGCTTGTCCGTGGAACGCTGGTTTCCTGGAATTTGACCTGATCGGCGGTGGCGAATAACTGAATGGTTTTTCCTTGTAATGGCATCAAATCTGTTTGTTGTTTTTGATCGTTAGCCATCACAAAAGGCACTTGTTTTTGACGGGCTCGCACCGCAAGATGAGACAAATAAGGAATCGCCTGGGTGATCACCAGTCCGCCGACATGGTTGGGGATTTCTTCATCCCCGGTGACTCGATCTAGCATGACAATCACCGTTTCTGATGGATGGATAAGCGCTTCAATGTGAGTCACCTGCACCAGCTTGCCGGTGATGGTACCCGGCACAACCGTTTCCCAAGCGGGTAGTTTAAGTGCCGTACGGATGGGATCGAGTCCCATTTGTATCAGTTTAGCCATTTGGAAAATGATATTTGCCCGGATATCGTTTTCACAAAAAATCTCAATGGCATGTTCGCTGACTTGCAAAGCGCGACCGAGGCTTTGTACGCGAGCTGGAAATAAGTTTAATACTTTATCGGCATATTGTTCAGTGAGTCGCTTACTGCGTTCTAGGCTAGCTTTCAGGCGCAGTAGCTGAAATTCATCGTTGGCTTGAAAGTCTTTCGACCATCGGTTGAGTTCGGCTGAGAGTATGCCACATTCTTGCGCCATAATTTGGCTGAGTCGTGCATTATCTATGGCATAGATCAAGCTGTGTAAAAAAACTGGCCAGGCATTATGGTCGGCGAATTGTGTTAATCGATTAGCCATATCGCTTAACAAAACGAAAGAAAATTCTTCCAGCGCAATATCACAAAGACGCCGTTGTTGTGTGAGTGAGCTATCTTCCGGGGTTGTTTGGCCGGAAATTAATTTTCTTAATTCGGTGACATGCTTAATCAGTTCAAGTTGTTGGGTATCGCTCCGATGGGTTTGCGATTTCAAGGTAAGTATGGCGAAGATGTGCGGGTTTTGTGGTTGATCGAGTTGTTCGGCAAGGATGTTGAGTCGTTTGTCGAGCTGGGACGCATTAAAGAATTCCAGTAATTCTTCATGGAAAATTTTGAATTGTTCGATAAATTCCGATGAATAATCATTGGGTGATTCGGTGATACGTTTTAATATATCTGCCGAGGTTTTTAAATCTTCAGGGCCAGCGCAGCGATGTAGTTTGTTTTGCAATCGATGTTTGATTTCTTGTTTGAGTGCGTGTGGTATGTCGTTGCGATGGGCGATATCACGGATGCGTGTCAGCGGTTCACGATGGCGAAACTCTGCCTCATGAGAAGGTAGCCATGGATAAATTTTGCGTAATAACCAGGCGTTATCTGGTGTTTGTCGTTGTGCTAAAGCGGCTTCGATATGCATCGCAGCCTGAGCGTGATGATTAGGCCGAAAATGCCGACCATCTTCCTGACAAGAGGCTTCCCCGGTGCCAAGGAAACGCAAGTAAATAGCCAGGGCTGTCAATTGTTCAGGGGTGGCGTCAAACGCTGGGTTGGTAAGTGTTTCTTGTATCCAGGTGAGGCGTTGTCGCCAACTGGTTAATCGTTGGTGGGCATCAATGATTGCCTGAATAAAGGGTTCTGCGATTGCGGATAATGGTTGAGCGATTGCTGGCTCAGGGGCTTCAGTGGTTACGACCGTTTGTTGTGTTACGTTGGTGCTGTACTGTGTTTTTTTTTTCCATAAGGGTCTAACATCATGCGCAGCTTATGTTCAGCCTCGACAAGCAATGTGGTTGGCTGCGGCCATTGCTCCATAATCATGGCGCCGCTGTAATGGCGTTGTTTCATACGTTTAATGAATTCGCGTACTCCGCCATCATTGTGTTTTGCCGGGCCGGTGAAGAGGGTTAAATGCTTGTCGTGATCGCCGTGATTTTCATGAATATGCAGATGGATGATCGGTAGATCAGTGGCGAGTTCATCAATATAACGGATATAATCATTGTGGGTGGTCTGGCAAAGATTCGCATGACCGATATCAAGACACATACCGACGTGATCGGTGTTGATGCTTAATTGCTTGAGACAGGCAAAGGTGGCATTAAAATTTTCTGGCGTGGTGAGCGGGGTATTTTCGATGCTGAGTCGCACGCCTAGTTGTGCGGCATAACGAATGATGTCACGCAGTGAGTCAACATAAGTTTGGGGTCCTTGATCCATATACAGGTGCAGATTGACCAAATCGGCCCCAATATCTGCCGCAAAATCTAGGCTTCGTTTTAGCAAGCCTTCTCCGTCAGGATATAATGGATTGGCTTGCCAAGGCGCATGTACGGTGTATTGGATATCATGGGTTTGTCCTTGTTGTTTGACCCGGCGGCGTTCTGCCGGGTCCATGTCCATTTCATCCCAGCCGCCGGTATTTTTTTTATCTGAAAACCATTCAAAAGCATCAAAGCCATGAGCGATGGCGAATGCTAGCGGTTCCAGGGCGTGGGGAGCCGAGAACGCGGTTTGATTTCCTATACGAATACGTGACATTGATTTTTTCCTAATTGAAAATGCCGACCTGGGGGCGGGTCTGCACGACGTAAAATATCCCTTGCTGAATTGCGCCTTCGATATCCTGTGGTGAGCCGCAGATTTTTTCAATTTGATGGCCAATTTGGCCGATTTTGGTGAGCAATTGTTCGCGAAAAGTATTATCCCAAAGCAAAATATCATCACTATAGTCGAGCCTACGATGTTCCGGTGCGGTGGCGAGTAGACTGTCATAGAGTCCGGCGCCTGCATAGTTTTTCAGGTCTTCACCATTCGAGTCAGAACGAAAAATAACTCCGCTGCCATAGAGGCCAATGCGTTTGCTTGGATAGGAGATAATCTCTATTTGTTGGGTTGGCTTATGATACAAAAAACTGAAGGCACGGCCAGGGTAATTGCCGACTAAAGTTTCGCCCATACCTAAGACGATTTCTACGTAAATTTCGTTGTCATTGTTGGTGATCGGGTTGACGGTATGAATGACAAACGCATAGTCGGCCTCAACCACTTGTTGAATAAGCACGGCCATTTGCAAGCGGTGATGGGGAATCTCTCTTGCAACTCGGGAGTAATAGGCACGCTCATTCCACTGAGAAGCCCAGACACCTTGAATGGCTGGCCAGATTTTTTCCCAGCCCATGTCAGCGAGTTGTTGGCTGTGCCACATGGCTAGTAAGTCGTTTTTGAGTGCATCTGGGGCGGTGATTTTTTGAAATTGTTGGCGAATCTCTGATAGCTTATTGGCCGGATCTGTTTTGATTTTCGCGATTAAGGCTGGTAATTGCTGAGCAATCGACTGGTTTTTTTTATTTTTCAGGCATTGCTCTAAAACCCCAAAGGGTAGGGCAATCGAGGTTGGTAGTTGTATCCAGGCGGGAATTTTCTTGCGCAGTGCTTGTAGATTATTGGATTTACCACCCACGTGGTCATCATTAAACGCGGAGGCGGGGATGACCCATTTGGAAAATGCTCGGCGCCGTAAGGTGAGTTTGACTTTGTTCTGTTTTGCAGCGGGTTGCTCGGTTCCGGTGAGCGAGCTATGGTATTCAACATCACCGGCCGGTGTCACTTTCAGAGTGAGTTGCTGGTTTTTTAAATTTTTTAATTGCTGGTAGGTTTCATCGTCAAAACAGGTGGCAAACAAGACATGAGCGTTGCGTGCTCTGACAGCTACATGGGAAACCAGGTCAGGTGTGTCTGAGGTAATAATGGAGGTAATGCCTTCAGGTATTTCTTCGTCGCCGGAAACTTGGTCGGTGATTAAAATGGTTGGCTCTGAAAAATGATCACCTTGTACCGTCAATAGGCGATCGACAACACAAACTTTTCCTGAGGCTTGCGCCGGGCTAATGACTTGCCAGCCGCTGAGTCCGGCTTTTGTTCTTAGCATGGGGTCGAGGTGGCGTAGTACGAGCGATAACGCAAAGGCGGGCGTGCTGCGGATAATTTCTTCACTAAATAAGTTGATGGTCCATTGATCTGCTGCAAAAGCATCGCCGAGATATTCGGCCTTAGGCTGTAGGGTTTGGTATAGCTGATTGCTCCAGTGACCAATCATCGAACTCAGTCGATCGACGATGGCTTTGGCGTGCAGATACCATTCTCGTTGTTGTTGAGGGCTTGCCATGAGTCGGTCTAAATGACGTGCACAAATATAAAATTCATCAATTCGAGTGGATAACCACGCCTGTCTGAGTGCTTGTTGCGTCAGCGCGAGTAACGTTGTTATATCCAACTGACTCAGGGGTTGTTGTTCGATAATAGCTCGTGACGTTTGCTCCAGGGCTAAATCAAGGTAGAGTAATTCTCGTATGTCGAGTGGGTCGTGGCGATCGTGGAGCAGGGTGTTTAAGCCGTGCCGTGCTTCACTGATAACGTGCAGTTTGTCATTGGCGGGTACGTCAGAAGCGCGTTGTTGGAGCAAAATATTAATTTTTTCATGCATTTCCGCATTGAGCATTCGGCGTACCGCATCAACCGCTGTTTCTAAGTCGGTGCCTGTATGTACGGCGTTAAGGATACGCAAGAAATAATGAAAATCATGAATCAGTCCGTGTTTTTTATCGGGATAAAATTGCGGGTCTGTGCGAATAGGGCGTTCAAAACGGGTCAAGCGTTCACGGTTAATTCCACCGTCGGCTAATACCTGGTAGAATCGATCGGTGTTTCCGTCACTTTCCAGAAAAGCGAGATAAGCTGAACAGATAACAATGTCATCCGGTGTGGTATTGTTGTGGAGTTTCTGATGCCATTCTTCCATGAAGGTACCATGCACTTCTTTGAGATGATGCCGGTGCATGATATTGAGTATTTCATCACGCACTTTTTGACCTTCGCCGCCACGTCCCAGGGTGGTTAACATCAATCGCACCCAGGGTCGGCTGGCGTCCTGCTCAACAAATAGGGCGGCAAGTTGTCGGGTGAGTCTGTCTTGAGCATGGCTCAACTCACGGGGTTGAGTATTGTAGCGGCGCTGCCAGTCCAGTTGCCGAATGGCTGAATAACGTAACCAGGTAAACAACAACGCCCAGGTATTTTCTTGATCTTCTTCGATGTTGTTTAACAGGTCGTGGGCGAGATTAAAGCGATGCATGAGGGTCCAGGAGTTTTTTCCGATTTCGGCCTCGATAATTTTATCGGCGATGATTTGTGTTGCACTCGAATTAAAATCAGTATGGGCTAATGATGGCTGTTGCAATGGCAAATGTAGGTCATTGCCTTTGGCTTTTAGCCAGCGAGCGGTGGCTGGCTGATAAAGTATAAAATTAATGCCACGATAGTTTGACTCGGAAAATGACAAGGTTAACCAACTGAGGTCATCTTGCCAGGTAAAAGGCGTGCGAACGGCTAATTGGTCAAAGATCTCCGTGCCGGGTGGACGATCTTCTGCGGTAGGTAATTGCCATTGAAAAGGGTGATTTTTGGCAAGCCCCCAATGTAACAATACGGGAGGCTTGGCGTTGGTGACTAAGATGACTTGCCATTGATTGTCTTGATCCAGCGTGGCGGTGGCCAGCGTATCTCCGTTATCGAGGGTGATGGTTTGTACCTTCCAGGGTGCGTCGGCAACGCGTGCAGTGATGGCATTGTTCACCAGGTTGGCGTCGCTTTGTGAATTGGGTAGGGTGATGAAAAAATCCTTATTGCCATTTTTGAGCCACTGCTGTTGTTCGGGAAAGTAAATAACAAACAGCAAACTTCCCCATTTGTCAGGCGATTTGAGATTGATTTGTAATGACTGTTTACCTGCTGCATCTGCGATAAAATCGGTGCGTACTGCCTGATCATTAAATGGTTTACTATGCGGTGGCCAGAGTTCGGCGGGAGGGCAATGCCAGCGATCATTGGGATGACGGATCAATCCCCAATGCAGTTGACATGGCTGATCTGTATGGATGGATAGGGTAAGCGCGAGCTGATGGGTGTTCTGTTGCTTATTGATGGTGATGACAGTGGCATTGACATGAAAAATTTCCACCGCGAGCGTGTGACTCATTAATTTCATTCCTTAGCTGCTGAGTGAGGCGTCAAACGAGCCTCTAATATTACCATACTTCGCGCCTGTGTAATATAAATTTCACTGGATAACCTTGGCTGATTGGTGGGTGTTAAAATATCGTCAGGCGATGCCAGTGAGGTATCAACAGCTCGATACCAAGGGTGATTGTCAATCTGTGGCAAAGCAATTTCTTGACCGTCAGCGGACATGTTAATGATCACATGCAGATGCTCTTCATCAGGCGCGACAGCCGCTAAGGTAAAGCCTAGGATTTGCGCGTCACTATCCCACAAAGGTTGATTGGGCTGTATACCATGCCAGCTAATGTCTGGTAATTGACTATCATTGCTTGGTTTGCCGGTTAAATAGCGTTTGGCACGCAAACATCGGTGACGTTTTCTGAAGGCAATCATTTGTTGAAAAAATCGGAATATATCTTGGTGGTTGTCGATTTGGCGCCAATCAAACCAATTGATTTCGTTGTCTTGACAATAGGCATTATTGTTGCCTTTTTGGGTTCGCATCACTTCATCTCCGGATAAAATCATGGGCACCCCTTGGCTGATGAACAGTATTGACGTGAAGTTTTTAATTTGTTGTTTACGTAATTTTTGTATTTCAAGGTCGTCAGTTAAGCCTTCTACGCCACAGTTCCAGCTGCAATTGTCATTGTGGCCATCACGATTATCCTCACCATTTTCTGTATTATGCTTATGATTATAGCTAACGAGATCATGCAGTGTAAAACCATCGTGACAAGTCACAAAATTAATGCTATTTAGCGGCAGTCGGCCTTGAGGCTGGTAAATGTCACTACTACCGGTTAAGCAAGAGGCCACTTCACCGATCAGTCCTCGGTCGCCACGCATAAATTTTCGAATCACGTCACGATAGCGACCGTTCCATTCTGACCAGCGAAAGCCTGGAAATGTGCCAAGCTGATATAGGCCAGCAGCATCCCAGGCTTCGGCGATAATTTTGGTGCGTGATAAAAATCGCGAAAATTCAATACTCCAAGGCAGCGGGGCATTGTACATGGGTTCGCCATTTTCACCACGCGAAAACACGCTGGCTAAATCAAAACGAAAGCCATCGACGTGCATTTCAGTGACCCAAAAAACCAAACAATTAATAATGAAACGAGTAATTAATGGATGATTGCAGTTAACCGTATTACCGCAGCCCGTATAGTCTCTGTATTGCCGTCTGTCGATGGGGTCCAGGTGATACATGAGTTCATTAAATAAACCTTTGAAATTGATGGTCGGTCCTTGCGGCCCACCTTCAGCGGTATGGTTGAAGACGACGTCGAGTATCACGCCAATACCTGCTCGGTGCAGTGCTTTGACCATATCTCTAAATTCGGTGAGATGATTGGCGATGTAAGGATTGATACAATAGCGAGGATGGGGGCTAAAAAAGCTATGAGTGCTATATCCCCAATAGTTATTTAACCCTCGGGCCGCCACGCTAGCGGGCACATCTTGTTCATCAAAGGCCATTACCGGCATTAATTCGATGTCGGTGACACCGAGTGATTGCAAATAAGGAATTTTTTCAATAATGGCAGAAAAAGTACCTGGATGTTTCACATTGGCAGAAGCGTGGCGAGTAAAACCGCCGACATGCAGTTCATAAATAATACTGTCTTCTAAAGGATGGTTGATTGGTGTATCACCTTCCCAGTCATATGCATTATTGACCACTAAACCACGCATGGATGTCGTGAAGTTATTTCCCTGATGGTTGATGGTTTGGTGCCGATCCCAGCGGTCATCAATGATGGCACGCGCCCAAGGGTCGAGCAACTCGATTTTTTTATTAAATCGGAAACCGGTGTGCTGGGTATCATCCGGGCCATCGACTAGCCAGGTATAATAACAACCCGCCTGTAGCTTTTCCAAATAGACGTGCCAGAAAAAAAATGTACGATGCGTGCTCGGATCGAGCGGCACCACTTGAAAAGGAATGTCATCGTCTGCCTGTTGGTACAGACGTAATTGTACCTCGGTGGCGTGTCGACTAAAGATACAAAAATTAACACCACCGTCATCGATTTTTGCCCCCAAAGAAAAATTATTGCCTGTTTGAATGATATACTGATCTATTGTTTTATGCATTTTCATTTTTATATTTGGGTTTTTCACTGTTTGAGAACGTTGTTGCACCCATTTGAGGCTTAGGAAACGGTTCAATCATAGAAAGCCTTCGGCGATTTGTTCCTTACCAACTAACGAAGGTGGTATGGGTGCTCGATAAATATTCGATTGCTGTATTTTTCACCTGAAAAAAAACGATCACAGGTGGCTAACACTGCTGAAAGTTTCGGCTTTATCTGGAAGAGCTTTAACCACAGGTTTCAATGGTGTTGCCGCCTTAGATGACATCATAAAATTGTGCAAATTTTAGTGTAAAAAAATCCAGTTGATGGTAATGTCGAATATATTTCGTACATATTATGTGAGTTTTTTTTCCATATCATCACTTTAGGTGAAATTTCTTGCGAAGTTCAGGCATTTAAGCAAAAATAGCATGGCGCTGGAGCTAGGGTTGATTGCCACCAATGAAGAACAAACCCAATTCTAATACTCGTTAGCTGATGATATTTTATAAAATGAGGTGGTATATGTCTCAAATATAACAATAAACCATCTGCGGAGCCTAGTATACCTGAATTAAGAGGCGTTCTTTGCCTACGCCATGTTAAGCATTTATTTTATACTCAATACCACCATAAAGTGGGATGATCATGTTGGTTGCGCAACAACATAATGAATTGATGTCGCCGTTATCTGTGCGCACTCTGTTATCCCAAGACAATGCATTTGTTATTGATTTTGTGGATTTATTTTGTATCGCTGTAGAAGAACTGAAAGTGTCGAAACAACGCTGTTTGACTTTGCCTAACAAGAGCTGGAGAAATAAAGCTAAAGTACCCGTCATTGATACCTTTGATGATACTGAATTGCCTATCCATTATCATTCCACGTATTTGGCATTCATTGCCCGCGATCCTTATTGTATTCACGCGTATTGGGAAATTGCGCCTGAGCAGCTGGAAAGTTTATTGGTAACGTTGGCAAAAAAGCAACAGGCTCATGGGTATGTACTTAGGTTATATGATGTGACTCACATTGAATTTGACGGTAATAATGCCAACCATTGTTTTGATGTTAAGATTGATTTGTTGCGCCAGCATCATTATGTGGATTTGTGGTGTGACAACGTGAGTTATTGTGGCGAGATTGGTTTGCTTAATGCCAATGGCGATTTTTTGGCAATTGCGCGTTCTAATTTTGTCACAACGCCACGAGCATCGCTTGCGACGGATCGCGATATCTTATGGGGTGAGTTACCGCCAAATGCGACACCACAAAGCCAAATGATTGTGCAGGCTTCGTTCCTCAGTCGATCAAATGGTGATGAGGCAGCTAGCCGCGCTGTGCAAACCCCCGACGAATCCTTGCAGGCTTCAGCGGCGACGGAAGGGCTAGCTTCCATTGATTGGCGGGTGACGGCGATGGGAAATGAACCCGAGCTGGCGGCACTCTTGCCAGGCGATGAATTTGATTCGCAAAAAACTAATTTTATTAGCCCGCCCGTTATTCCAGTGCCGCCCTTATTTTCTCCCTTGCCTCAGGGTAAACTTGATATTCAAGTGTGTCGTGAACAGTTTTTGGCAGTGTTGCATGCGCTAATACGAAATCAAGCACTGCCTTATCGACCACTCATGCCAAGTGTTTTACCCCATGCGGGCGAAAAGCCATCGGTATCTCAACAGAGCAAGTTAACTTTTGGCGGCGCTTCCGACGTCTTTTATTCGCGTGGTACTAACAAATAGCATTTTTGGCTAAGCCTGAGGTTACTATGCCACCTAAAGGATATGTATGCTTCGTTTTACATGCTCATCTTCCTTTTGTGCGGCACCCAGAGGAAGATCGTTTTTTTGAAGAAAACTGGTTGTTTGAGGCACTGACAGAGACCTATATTCCGTTATTGAATACCTTTCAGCGTTTAGTGGATAGTAAGCTGGATTTCCGATTCACCATGTCATTAACACCCTCGCTAGTGTGCATGTTGCAAGACCCGTTGTTACAGCAGCGTTATCTGCGGCATCTTGATGGTCTGATTGAGCTTGCAGAAAAAGAAGTGGTGCGAACCAGAAAGGACGCTAGTTATCACCGCTTAGCACGTTTATACCGAAAGCATTTTATTGCGACAAAAAATAAATATCTCGAACAGTACCACAAAAATATTGTCGCGGCATTTGGTTATTTTCAAAAACTGGGTTGCTTAGAAATTATCGCCTCTTGTGCCACGCATGGATTTTTGCCGAATTTGCGCGTTAACGCTTCTAGCGTGGAGGCGCAAATCAGACTCGGTATTGCCAGCTATCAAAAAACATTTGGTTGTGCGCCAAAAGGTTTTTGGTTGCCGGAATGTGGCTATTATCCAGGCTTAGATGACACCTTAAAGGCCGCTGGAATTCAGTATTTTTTTGTGGATACTCACGGCTTAAGTCATGCGACTCCCATGCCTCAGTACGGTGTTTATGCGCCAATCTATTGTCCATCGGGCGTCGCGGCCTTTGGTCGGGATAATGTTTCATCAAAACAAGTGTGGAGTGCGCAAGCGGGTTATCCGGGGGATGCTGACTATCGGGAATATTACCGTGACATTGGTCATGAATTAGATTATGAGTATGTGAAATTGTATCTTCATCCAATGGGGGCAAGAGTCAACACCGGCATAAAATATTGGCGAATTACCGGTGATACCGATCAGAAAAAAATATATCAACCGCGTAATGCACGTAATAAAGTGGTGTTGCATGCGGAGCATTTTATCGCTAATCGTCAACAGCACATTGAATATTTAACGAAGCAGATGGATCGTAAACCGATAGTCGTCGCACCTTATGATGCTGAATTATTTGGCCATTGGTGGTTTGAAGGTCCATTGTGGTTAGAATATTTGGCCCGCAAAATCACCGCACAAACGTCGACAATTAAACTGATTACTCCGTCCGAGTATCTGGCCGAATATCCGTGCAATCAGATTACTGTGCCGTCTTCATCGAGTTGGGGAGATAAAGGCTATGGTGAATTTTGGTTGGAAAGCACGAATCACTGGATTTATCCACACTTGCATATGGCGGGAAAACGCATGCAGGAACTGGCAATACGCTTTACGAATAATGATGTGATGCCTTCGCCGGAAAGTGTTTTGGTGAAGCGGGCACTCAATCAGGCCGCAAGAGAATTGATGCTTGCGGAATCCAGCGATTGGCCATTTATCATGAAAACCGGAACGGTTGTGCCTTATGCGCATCGCCGTGTGAAAAGCCATATTAATCGCTTTACCCATCTGTATGAAAGTGTCGTCAATCACACTATTGACGAAGCTTGGTTAGGCGAAATTGAATGGCGGGACAATATTTTTTATGACATTGCGTGTGCAGATTATTATGGTTAAGGAATGGGCGTGTAATCATAGCGCGATTGCCCTGGTCTGATAGGCTGTCCAAGGCTATCTTTAAGATATCTCCAGAGCAAGGTTCTCCAAAATAGCACAGTAGTTTTTATGGTTATAGGCATTCATGATTGTTTATCATGTGATGCGCCATTCAAATTTTTTTGTACGATGGGTCGCCAATTGTGAAAATATAAAGAGTCTATCGAAAAATAAGTGCCATGGAAATCTTGGTGTTAGCTCAATCTATTCGGTGTAGCCGCGTCAATGGTGTTTATCATAGAAAAAGATACGTGTATTATCCATTCTCTACAATACAAATTAGATAACGGGTAATAATCTCTTGACTTCCAATCGCTTCAACCAATCACAGCAAGAGACACAAGCGCTACCGAGCAGCCTTTATTTCTCAGAACTTTTAGCTCACTATATGACATTAACGACGGGGCTCTCGGTTAATAAATTTGTTCATACGACACTGAAATTTCTCAGCAGGCAGCTGAATATTTGTCATAGTTCCATTGCATTAGTTGAGGAAAATAATCTCGGTTTTCGTTTATACGATGCAAATCATGACGATGAGACCGGACTTGAAGCCGGTGACTTTATTCGTTTCGACATGACTATTTTATCAGAAATTGTTGAACACCGAGAGCCCCGATATCGCCCCGATATCGCCAGCTGCGATTCGGGCTATGCGATCGATAAA
>CAYUAI010000027.1:0-26382 GCA_964442745.1 uncultured Chromatiales bacterium | reverse complement strand
GCCCCGATATCGCCCCGATATCGCCAGCTGCGATTCGGGCTATGCGATCGATAAACGATTGCTTTCTGCCGGTATACAAAGTGATTTTTTGATACCTTTATGGATAGAAAATCGATGTCTGGGTACACTCAATGTTGCCGCAGCTACTCTGGATGGTTTTTGTGAGGATAGGCGGCGGTTTTTGCTCCTGCTGGCATCGAGCTTAGCACAATCTTTACAGAACATTCATTTGATTAAGTCACTTCAAGAAAGTGAACAGCGTTATCGAAGTCTCATTGATGATATGCACGATATGGTTCAATCAGTGGATTCTGATGGTCGTTTTATTTATGTTAACGATGCCTGGCTGAGCTTATTAGGATATCATCAGCAACAACTGAGTGAACTCACCCTATGGGATATAATACACCCTGATTCAATTCAACATTGCCAAAATATTTTTCAAAGAATTCTATTAGGAGAAAATATTTATCACATCGAAGCCATCTTTTGTACCAAAGATGGCACAGAAATTCCAGTGGAAGGAAGTATCTCCGCTCGTCGGGTTGGCAACCAGGTTGTTGCCACGCAAGGGATATTTCGAGATATTCGTAAGCGAAAACAAGCGGAAAAAACCATTCAAACACAAATAAAATACCTTAATGCCATCGAGCGCATTAGTCGTATCTCTTTGCGATCATCAACGATGAATAGCACCTTAGAGCAAGTCCTCGATGCGATGTTAGATATCTTTCAATGTGATCGGGCATGGTTACTTTATCCTTGCGACCCTGATGCAGCAACCTGGACAGTCCCGATGGAGCGCACTCGACCAAAGTGGCCAGGGGCGAGTGCCGAAGGTCTGGAAATAGTGATGACGCCCGATGTCGCCAATATTTTTATTTCAGGATTAAAAACCTTGGGACCCGTGAGAAATGATCCACAAATGGCGCCGGTGGAAAATAATGCCTTTATTCGTAAAAAATTTTCCGTGGCATCTCAGATGTACATGGCAATCTATCCAAAAACGGGAAAGCCTTGGGTATTAGGTATCCATCATTGCGCTCAAGCTCATATTTTTAGTTTAGAGGAACAGCACATATTTAATGAGATTGGTTTGCGGGTAGCTGACTCCCTGAGCTCCTTAATCTCATTCAATAACTTGAAAGAGAGTCAAGCGAGTTTAGCCGAAGCACAACGCATTGCCCATTTGGGAAGTTGGGAATTGAATCATCATACACAAGAAATAAAGTGGTCAGATGAAGTTTATCAAATATTCGATACCGATGCGAAATCATTCACGCCGACGTATCAATCTTTTTTAAATGCGATCCATCCTGATGATCGTGACTTTGTTAATAAAGCTTTCATGTATTCAATCAAAACCAAAGCGCAGTATGATATTACTCATCGGTTAAAAGGCAAAGATGGTTCAATTAAACATGTGCATGAATACGCAGAAACGCATTACGACAATTATGATAAACCGCTCCGTTCAGTGGGCACAATACAAGATGTGACTTCGCAAGTTTTAGCCGAAAAAAAACTGCGCTTATCAGCGGCCGTGGTGGAAAGTACGGCGGAGGGAATTATCATCACTGACGCTAACAATCATATTGTCTCTACCAATAAAGCGTTTACAATCATTACTGGTTATGGCGAATGTGAAATGCTGGGTAAAATACCACGTATACTAAGGTCAACCCGACATAATCAAAAATTTTACAGCAAGATTCTAAGAAGCATTCAAAAAACAGGTCTATGGCAAGGTGAGGTTTGGCTACAACACAAAACAGGAAAAATATTCCCAACCTGGTCAACCATTAGTGCCGTCGTTGATGATGTAAAAACCGTCAGCAATTACGTATCTGTCTTTAGTGACATTAGCTCAATTAAACATTCCCAGGAACGATTAGATTATCTCGCCTACCATGATCCATTAACATCCCTGCCGAATCGCTTATTATTGAATGATCGTATCGATCATGCACTGCAACATGCGCATCGTGAAAATGGAAAAATTGCTCTCTTTTTTATTGATCTCGATCGATTCAAAAATGTCAATGACAGTCTTGGCCACCCAGTGGGTGATCAACTGTTAAAAAAAGTGGCCTCGCGTATTAAAAGCATGATTCGGGAAGGAGACACCCTCGCTCGTTTGGGTGGCGATGAATTTGTGATATTACTGGAAGATATTTCTAGTACAAAAGACCTTGCTATATTAGCAAAGAAGGTAATTGAAATTTTTGTCGATCCTTTTTTCATCATAGGACATGAGTTGCAACTTACCATCAGCCTTGGTATCAGTCTTTATCCTAGGGATGGACTAGACAGTGCCACCTTAATCAAGAATGCTGATGCCGCCATGTACCGAGCCAAAGAGGTGGGACGCAATAATTATCAATTCTACACTTCAGCCCTCACCTCGGTGGTGTTTGAACGATTAATCCTCGAAAGCGCTTTACGTCAAGCCCTAAAAAATAATGAATTAATACTTCACTATCAACCTCAATATTCATTGACCACTAAAAAACTTATCGGTGCAGAAACGCTAATCCGCTGGCAACACCCACAAATGGGTTTAGTCTATCCTGAAAAATTTATTCCGCTCGCCGAAGAAACGGGATTGATTTACTCGATTGGTGAGTGGGTCTTGCAGAGTGCATGTGCCCAAATGCAACAATGGCTACGGGATGGTTTACCGATAGAAACCATTGCGGTCAATGTCTCAGCATATCAATGTCAACGCCGTGAATTTATCGATACAGTAAAAACAGCATTGCAGTTAAGTCAACTTGCCCCCAAGCATCTTGAATTAGAAATTACTGAAAGTATTCTTATGCAGCAAATTGAAAAGGGTGCTGATATTCTGGATGAGCTCAAAAGGCTTGGTATTCGCATTGGCATTGATGATTTTGGCACGGGATATTCTTCGTTAAGTTACCTTAGACAACTTCCTATCCATAAATTGAAAATTGATAAATCGTTTATCAATGATATTACTCAAGACGGAAACGATGCGGCAATTACTTGCGCAGTCATTGCATTAGGACACAGTTTGCAGCTAACCGTACTTGCCGAAGGGGTAGAAACACAAAATCAACTTGATTTTTTAATACGGCAAGGCTGCCATGAAGCACAAGGTTATCTGTATAGTATACCTGTCCCTTGTGACAAGTTTAGGCAGTTAATCAGCGTTTAAGGGATGGCCACTGAGTACTCTATGAGGGAACTTTTCATTGATATCATCTATTCTCAGCATCAATCTTCGTCACCTAGCGTTCGAGTGTTTATTTTTCGATCGGCGATTTGGAATTTTGTCATTTACCGACTGAGCAGTTGAGAAATTTTATGGTGTTTTTCCCTTTTTGCAAGTTTATACGCTCTTTCGCCTTGGCGATTTTGAATACTAACCGTTACATTATTCTGCAGCAGAAATCTAATCGTCTCAATGTGCCCAGCTTTCGCTGCGAGATGTAACGCGGTGTTACCTAGGTGATTACGCTGATCAATTTGACTGTTATGATCGAGTAAGATTTTTAATGCTGTATTCTGTCCATAAGCTGCGGCAATCATGAAAGGGGTATTGCCTTGTTTGCTGAGCATGTGAATGTTAGACCGCTTGAGGATTAACTTGTGTATTACTTGATCGAAACCCAGTTTTGCGGCTTCATGGAGCAGGATTTTTCCTTCGCTATCGGTTGCGTTAACGGTTTGGGTTAATGGCAAGAGTCGGTCAATGAGGGGCGTTAAACCGAAGCGCAGAGCATACCAAAGTGGGCTGTGGCCTTGTTTATCACGTAGTTCAATATCGGACCCGAGGGCGACTAATTCAAGGGCAAGATCAATGTGGTGTTGCTGCAAGGCAATAATGAGTGGTGACCAATCATTTTTATCCCGTTGATTGATGTTAGCACCATGTGCTAAAACTAATTGGACGGCTTTAACGTAGTCTCGCTTGGTTGCCCAAATCAATGCACTATTGCCTTTTTTATCGGAGGCATTAACATTGGCACCTTGTTTTAAAAGGTATTCAACGGTGTCGGCATAACCACCTCTTGCTGCCCAGATAAGCGCTGTTAAACCACTGCTATCTCGGGCATTAATTCGGGCTCCTTTATTGAGTAGAAAATTAACGATGGGGGTATGGCCATGCCACGCGGCTAACATTAATGCGGTGCGCCTGTCTTCATCACGTGCATGGATATTAGCCCCTCGGTTTACCTGCTTTTTAATCACCGCTAGATCACCGGCATTTGCCGCATAGATGAGTTCTGTCCAGCTGCTAAACGGTTTTGTCTCAGCAAAACACCCGGACAGGCTATAAAATAGCATGATCAGCGCTGCCATTAGGCGTTGGTATACTTTTTTGGAGCGTGGAAGCGGTAATGGGTAGTCATCGTTCAAAGGGCACCTATATTTTTTCATTTTCATGGCAGTGTAATTTGATATTTTAATGTGAATTAAGCGCAAATTCGCCTCTTTAGCGCTTACTTCACATTCTAGCTGATAAGCATCATTTGGGTATAAGGTAAACAAGAACAATCTTAGGTGACCCAATGTCAGCGATCGCGTAAATGGTTTATTGATCAAAGAATGTTTTGTTTGTTATATATTGTAATTTCATCAATAATCTTTACAATCTTAAGTGTCAAAAAATCGTTACGGCGAAAGCGGCTTATGTGTTGCGCACAAGTGTTCTAGTGCCCGATATTGAGTAGTCTAGCGTTTAAAAACCGCAAAGATGGTTGACTTTAAAGAGTTTTTCTGGGGTCGATAGATGCTTGCTGTATTGCCGATTGAAAAAATTCTTGAGGATCGAGGTCTCAAGTGGGATCGAGTGATAGGTTGCTGAATGCCGGTAATATAATAATAAAATTGATTTGGTGAATGTGAGTAGGAAGCGCGTCAACTGTCTGCTAAATGGGTTTTCCGTCGTAGGCTTTCCATTCTCGGATAGCCTCCTGGGCATTATCAAAGGATCGTAAACTTTAAATTTAGTAGGTTTGTGCAAAGAATTTTCTTCATTTATGACCGTGTTTTATTTTTCGAGAATTGTAACGAATTGATTTTTTAAAGAAAAATCTCTTTCTGATTAAAGTATGTAAGCCATTGGGTCGTAATAAGATTAATGTGAAAGTGCATTAAGGCAAGTGATGAAATAGTGGGGTTAATCCATCTTTAAAAATGCGAATAGCTGCATTGTTTTGAATATATTTTTTAATGAAATCAACAGAAACCGGTATAGCAATTGAATTTTAAGCGGATCCGTGAATTGTATAAAGATGACGGGTCATATTAGTCGGTCCACACCAAAATACTTCATCACTTGAATCTATATTTTTCGCTAAGCACTTGGTGAATGCACTTGGCGAATGGGTTTCACCGAGGTTTTCCTGGCCGAGTGCCATAGACGTTGTATGGTTGAGCCAAGAAAAATCATTATAGATTTTTTTAATTAATTTAACCGATATTAGGTAGTCTATCGCTTGAAAATTGCGAAGAAAATTGATTTCACAGGGTTTTTTCTGAAGGAGGTAATATTGGTTGTATTGTTGACTGAAGAAAAATTACTGTGGAACCAAGGATCAAGCGAGATCAAGTGATAGGTTGCCCAATGTCGGATTTAAGTCTGGAGTCGATAGATTTCAGTCCAATCTTGGCTGACTAAGTTGTGTTATTTAAAGTTAAAATGAGGCCTTTTTTATTTTCTATATTGTTTTATTTGGTATGGATGATACCCATTGGTGCTTTTTCCGATGAGTTGAATGATGCCGAAAGTGCTTATGCAACAGGGGAGTTTGCTAAAGCCGCCGCCTTATTGCGCCCTCTTGTGAAAGCTGAAAATTCAGATGCACTCTATCTCATGGCGCGTATGTATGAGAGAGGCGATGGGGTCGGGAAGGATTTTAATGAAGCCAAACGTCTTTTTCAACTGGCTGCTGAGCAAGGCCACCAAAAATCGGGTCAGCGCTTAGAGCAACTTGCAGATTCACAAAATGACGATGATTCGGTGGTGCTTGAGTGGTATTTGCCGCTCGCAAAAGACGGTGATCCAGAAGCGCAATATCATATTGGTTTTATGTATGAAACGGGCTGGGGGGTGGTATTTGATGAACAAAAAGCCGTTAAATGGTATAAAGAAGCGGCAAGTTTTCAGCACGACATGGCTCAACTTCGTCTCGGTATGATGGTGCTAGTTGGCGCGGGTGGCGATGAATCTGAAGAGCAAGGTATTCAATATATTCGCAATGCAGCAGAAAATGGCAACCGCATTGCGGAAATGCTGGTGCAGGATCTATTTGATGCGGTCGATGCCGAGAACTTTGACTTTGTTAAAATTATTAGTGGGATCCGCCGAGTAATTGATGATGGTGAAGACGCCGTCATTGCCGCATTAACCCGTAGTTTAGAAAATGCAAGATCATTGACGTCATCATCTGTCTCTCAGTCTAAGCGTACCCCTGGTATCGAGCCTCAGGTGACCACAGAGCGAGCGGAAAGGGAACGCAATCGAATTCGATCTGAAAAAGTTATTGCGGACACTCGCTCTCCGAGCCAGAATAACCAATCAAAGTCCAGCCAACCTGAAGTGAGTACAGCGCCATTCACTTCGCTAACAAATGATGTTACCAAAAGTAACATAAGCCAAGAAATATTGAATAAATATTACCGAGCGGCTGAAGAAGGGGATCCCAATGCACAATTTGAGCTGGGTGTTTTATATATGCAAGGACGTCATGTGCCTCAAGACCATCAAGAAGGCTTGCGTTGGTTTAATGAAGCGGCGAAACAAAACCACAGCTCCGCAAAAATCTATTTACAGCTATGGGAAAATAATTTTGATGAAAAACCTTTGGCCGACACGATTGGGGTGACTTGGCTAAGAGAGGCGGCTCGTTCATTGGATGCGGAAGTGCTGTATCGATTGGGTTTTTTGTATGAATCGGGACGAGGGGTTGAGCAGAACCCAGGGGAAGCGAAAAAATGGTACCAACTTGCCGCTGCACAAGGACAACGAGAAGCGCAAAGGCGTATTACTTTAATCCAAGCCGGTAACTCTATTGATGATACCGTGGCAGTGCAACCATCAATCATGGATCGTATTTTTAATATGGATAATATGGGTGCTGGCTTAGCGGTGAGCATGTTATTGATTGTGAGTTTGATTGCGTTTCATGATAAATTACCGGTCAAACGCTTATCGTCATTATTCAAAAAATCAACGAAAAAGGCAACGCCTGCGGATTTCCCAAGCCCTGTCGAGGCAGAAGACTTGAAGTTTATTAATGAACTATGGGGGAATAATAAGGAGGCCGATGCGAACAAAGCAACTTCTGCAGAGGCGCCAGATAAAAATAAAAACCTGCCACCGCTACAAAATCCGAGTGATTCTAGCGAACAAAAATCAGCGGTCGAGAATAAGCCAATATCATCTGCTGTTGAGAAACCAATTGAACAGCAAAGTAATGAGCCAGCCAAAGAGCCAGCCACCGTAGTTGCGGTGCCAACAGCTGAAAGTGGCACGCTTAAACAAGAGAGTGCTTCGCAAGAGAATCATACTGCGACCCAATCTGTATCCAGCGCGCCAAAGGCAACGGAAGCTGAGAGCAAAATAGAAACACCAGAAATAAGTAACAATGAACCGAAAGATCAACGTGGTGAACCTTTTGTCAATCAAGCAACAATAAACTTACAAAATAAAATTAGTCGTACTGACTTATCACTCGGCACTGGGTTTGATGTGTTAAATGCCGATGATATTTCTGTCCATGGAATCTCTCGGCACGAATTAGCTATTGGGCGTATTTCTGCAGATACTTTGTATGGAGATAAGACCGTCATTGATAAAGCGGGTAAAGTACTGGGTAGAGGGCGAACACGTCCAGATAAACTGAGTGCTGAGACATTATTAGCCAATGTGAGTCCTGCTTTTTCTGGAGAATATAAAATGCATGCTTCATCGGGTGAAGCAGCATTGAATGATCAACAATTGGCGTCGAAACGAAAAAATAATATGAGCCTAGGGCTAGATATTTCGACGCCTAACCCGCCCCCGCCTCGTAAATCCGTAGATGTACATGCACCGCTAACCGATGAAGAAGAAAAATCACTGGCCGAAGTGCACCACAACATAGGTTTAATGTTTTTGAATGGTGATGGTGTGCCTCAAAGTGACTCGCTCGCTGCGAAATGGTATGAGAAAGCGGCAAATGAAGGTTTACCTGAAGCTCAATTAAGTCTGAGCGAGCTTTATTTAGATGGCAAAGGGCTGCCTAAGGATATAAGTCTAGCCATTAGTTGGCTCAAGAAGGCAGCTGAAGGTGGGCATCCTGAAGCGATTGAACGCTTAAAGAAAATTGGCTAACTTACTCTTTGGCAGCCCAGCCGCCTGTATTCATTACTCAGAACGTCTTAGGTGAACACAAACTAATCAAGGGAGCTATTACGCTGTCGATCCCTTAGGGATTGTAAAATAATAACCTCTACAAGTTATGCTTGAAAAGCTGTTCTTTTTCGTTGACACTAATTAGATGGATGATGAAGTACTGAAAGAGAAGTTGCGTTGCATATTACCTTGCCTCATCGTTATATTCCTTAAAATATCGTAAGTTTAAATTGATTTCAGAGAAAAATAGATGGGTAGCGTGGATTAAGCGTAGCGAATCCACGCTACCTGGAGAAAAGAAGAGGTAGTGGTATTTTTTAATGATTTTTCCGGAAAACTACGGGCAAAAAGACCAGCCAGGTGGGTATTTTAATAAATGCCTCATTCCTTACCTCGTTCCCTCGCTCCTGTATGGGAACGAGACTAACCGTGGTGGTGGTTCTAGTGGATTTCATAAAGCTCACCAACTCTTTAAAAGACGCAGAGTTGCTATTCGTGACTTGAGCATCGGGCTTTTGAATTTTTTGGTGGTTTTTCTGAAAATCTTCGATGGCTAGCTCGAAAGCATCGCCTGTGGAAGTATCAATAGTGAGTATTGTCTTATCTTATCTTTCTTCCGAGCATATACATTCAGTAAGGCTTTTATTAGCTTCACATCCTTGTCGTTATTGCTCTCTTTTCTTTCGACTGAGTCACTTATTTTGAGTTTCAAGGTGAGTCCTCGATTTTGCTTCTTAATACTTTGATCTTGACATCGTATTTATCAAATTTAATGATCGACCTTAATATTAAAAATGCAATAGGGTCAGACGCGATAAATATTTATCGATTTTTGCTCCATTGAATACAGTAACCCAGAATACTTATTGCATTTCTTGTGTGGGAGGCTGGGGCAAACCTAAATTGAATTTGCCCCATGCGATCAATTTCTACGAAGGCTCACCTGTGGCCAAATTATAAGCCACAATTGGTTGATCACCGGCGGCATTTTTCGCATCACGACCGGTATATTTAGTTTCGAATCGAGTAAAACTCAGCGCAATGGATTCATTAGGCGTACCTTCGCTGCCTACGGAAACACTGTAACTACTGATCAGGCACTCTTCAAGCGTGTATGTTAAATATTCTTCAAGTTTATCCGTACCGGTATTTACAAAATGGATAATCACTGTTTTGCCTTCGCTACCGACCAATGCTTCCTGCAGTAACATATTGCCAGAAAGATCCATTGATTTTGAAAGCGTGACTTCTGATATAGAAGGGCGCGTGGATTCTCGGTTGCTCGCGTTACCGACCTCCATGGAAATACCACGGCCAACACCAAACTGAAAAGAGTCGACTTCGAACATATCTTCATATTCTTTCGCGGTGACGCAGCCAGAAATTTCTTTATCCGCATAATCGATATAAATCGCCATGATTTAGTTCTCCTAAAATATAGTTTAAATGAGTATTGTATAAAACTTAACGTTATTTTCTCTTGCTTTTAATCACCATGTGTGTTGCTGCTGTATATGATTGACTGTATTAAAGATATTTGCTTTAGTATTTTAAAGCCTATATTCGTATCTTGGTAAATAATATACGGAAAACACGCGTTGGTAAAGTGATGTAAATTACATAGTTTCCTTTTTTAAAATATTCTTTAGGTCTGCCCGATGGTGAATCCCCTTGTCAATATCGTCTATGTTATATAGCTCTTTAGACAGTTTGTGTTGTTGTAAATATGATTCGTGTATATAACGATTAAACTTTCTTGCCCGTTACCATGTCGTAACCCGTCGGGATTGGGCTGAGCGCTCTGCCCGTATTATCATGCGGAGTAAATTTCATCGTCAATTTATTAAAGCTGAGTGACAGGGATTCTGATGATTGCTCACCGCTGGCAGATACGGAATAGCCTGATACGATACAGTCTTCTAATTCATATTCCATGAACGTTTGAATTTTGTTATTGTTGGTGCCGCACCAGTGAATTTTTACTTTTTTGCTCTTGCCGATACAGGCCTCGGTAAATATATGTGGACTGGTTTCATCCATGTCTTTCATGACATTCATTTCGCTGATGCTTGGTTGGCTGGCTTCTCGATCTTTTGCTGCACCGACAGCCGAGCTGATGGCGCGACTCACACCCCATTGTATTGAGTCCACCTCAATCCATTTTTCATGGTCTTTTGCCGTTACTTTTCCGTCAATTCCATCAATTTTCATGTAAATAGGCATAATATTCTCTGGCTTTCGTGGTTGACGTTTATGATATCTTTAATGATATTTCACTGTTTTCCTGAATATGGATGGAAACTTGATGAAAAGCATTGCCGTCGGCCATGCGCCCCAAAAATTCAACTGAGAGTCTTGGTAACAAGGAGTTTTCCAAAATATGATCAATATTTCTTGCGCCAGTATGTACCTCGGTGCAACGTTCGGTAATTAAATGGATCAGATCATCCGAATAGGTGAGTTCTGCATCGTAGTTTTCCTTCACCCGTTTAACAATTTTTTGTAATTTGAGTCTGATAATCAACTGTAAGGTGTCATCGAATAAGGGATAATAGGGCACAATGTTAACTCGCCCTAAAAAAGCGGGTTTAAAATAACTTAATAAATCCGCTTGAATAGCAGCGGATATACCTTCTGCATTCGGCATGGTTTCCGGATCAGCACAGAGTTTTGTGATAGTGTCAGAGCCTAGGTTCGATGCGATAATGATGACGGTATTTTTAAAATCGATATCTCGACCTTCACCATCTTTCATCATGCCTTTGTCAAACACTTGGTAAAAAATATCCTGTACGCCGGGGTGTGCTTTTTCCATTTCGTCGAGCAAAATGACGCTATAGGGTTTGCGTCGCACGGCTTCGGTCAAAACACCGCCTTCACCATAACCGACATAACCCGGCGGGGAGCCCATGAGCAAGGAAACTTTATGTTCCTCTTTAAATTCAGACATGTTGATGACTGTCAAATTTTGCTCGCCCCCATAGAGTAAATCGGCCACAGCGAGGGCGGTTTCTGTTTTGCCAACGCCACTGGGTCCTGCCATTAAGAAGATGCCATTGGGTTTGTTGGGGTCGGTGAGTTTAGCGCGTGACGTGTGAATGTTTTTAGCGATGGTTTTTAGCGCATGATCTTGTCCAATAATGCGTTGGTTCATTTTTGATTGTAATTTAAGAATTGATTGAATCTCATCGCTGACCATCCGCCCCACCGGGATGCCGGTCCAGCCGGCAATCACTTGGGCAATGGCGTGGCTATCCACACAAACATGGATCAGTGGGTTTTCACCTTGCACTTGTGCCAGTTTTTGGTCTAACTCGGCGAGATCGGCTTGCCACTGCGTGCGCTCAGTTTCACTTGTCGTTGAGTCATGGTGTTTTTGTTTGACGTTCGCTTCAAGTGTGTCGCGTAACTGACGACTTTGTGCGATTAAGTCTTGCTCTTGTTGCCATTGTTGATTTAAGGTTTCTAGTGCTTGGGTGACTTCTTGGCGTTGTTGGTCGATTTGTTCGAGTTTAGTGTTGTGTTTTGCGCCGGTGAGCATTTCGCGTTCTAACATTTGTGTTTCAACATCCAGTTGTTGCAATTGACGTTGGCAATTTTCAAGCGGTGTTGGTATGGCATTTTGGCTGATGGCGACACGTGCGCAAGCCGTATCCAGCACGCTCACGCATTTATCCGGCATTTGCCGGTCTGGGATGTAGCGATGAGACAAGCGTACCGATTCAATGACCGCTTCGTCTAGCACGCGAATTTTATGGTATTTCTCCAGTGGCTCGACCAAGCCGCGCATCATTTTAATCGCGATATTTTCACTGGGCTCGTCGACTTTCACGACTTGAAAACGACGGGTAAGGGCCGGGTCTTTTTCAAAATATTTTTTATATTCTGTCCAGGTGGTGGCGGCAATGGTTCTGAGTTCACCACGCGCTAGCGCGGGTTTTAACAAGTTGGCGGCATCGCCTTGGCCAGCTTGGCCGCCTGCGCCAATTAAAGTATGTGCCTCATCGATAAACATAATAATGGGTTGGGGGGAGCTTTTCACTTCGCTGATGACATTGCGTAGGCGGTTTTCAAACTCACCCCTCACGCTTGCTCCAGCTTGTAATAAGCCTAAGTCCAACGATTTGATCGCGACATTTTTGAGTAGGGGGGGGATATCACCCTGCGCGATACGTAATGCAAAACCTTCAACGACGGCGGTTTTTCCAACACCGGCTTCGCCGGTTAGGATCGGATTGTTTTGCCGGCGACGGGTTAAAACATCAATAATCGCTCGGACTTCGTGATCACGTCCGAGTACGGGATCGATTTCGCCATTTTTGGCACGTTGTGTCAGATCAATGGTGAATTGATCCAGTGCCGGTGTTTGTCCGTTGGTTGTGCTTGTGGTGGTTGCTGCGTTCTTTGAATCGCTGGCTTGTAAGCTTGTCTCTTGATGGCCTTCGTGGCTATTAGCAAGTAGGCTGGTAAATGATTTTCTGAGGGTTTGCGCGTTGATTTTTTCAAATTCTTTTGACGCGCCGTAAGCGAGATAGGTTAAGTCGCTATCATTTAACAAGGCACAAACGATGTGACCCGATCGTAATTTCGTTTCTCCTAGATCGAGCGAGGCAAGTAGCCAGGCTTCTTTAGCCACCTCGACAATGCGTGGAGAGAGCGCGGGGGTGCGTGTATTACCTGTTTTGAAGGCATCAATGGCACGCGTGAGATCTTTGCTTAGTTTGCCCGCATCAAGACCAAAATGTTTCAGAATGGCGGCGAGATCGGTATCGGAACGGTCTAATAGTTTCAGTAACCAATGCTCCAGTTCCACATCATAGTGAGTACGCGACACACACAAACCCGTGGCACCTTCTAAGGCCGTACGGGTGGTACTGTTGAGCTTGCTGATTAAGGTTCTGATGTCGAGATGAAGCATTTTTCGTTCCTGTTTAATCTTGCCAGTGTAAGGCATAAAAGCGGTTGGCGATTGTGATTTGCTTCACATTGAATGGCTGTTTTTTTAATTAAACCCGATATGGGATAGCCTATCATTTGATCTCGCTTGATCCTTGATCCCACAGAAATTTTTCTTCAGTCGGTCATACAGCAAGTATGACCTCCTTCAGAAAACCCCCTGTAAAATCAATTTTCTTCGCGATTTTCAAACGCTAGGTGGCCCCATGTCGGTTAAATGGTGATTTATCCAGGGTTATTCACCGTAATTGTTCGGGTTTGCGTTGCATTTTCACTTGGATTTAACCAAGTGTTCCAGCCTAAACGGAAACCATCATTCGATGTGCTATCTAATCGCCAGGTTTTCAAGGTTTCCGGACGCAATTGATATACCACATCAAAACATAACGTGGGTCCAACAAAATGACGTGTGTAGTGGCACAATGTGCGAAATTTTTCTTGGTCAGGCATCAACTGATCGAATTGCTGTTGATTGAGCGGGCCTAATATTAAATTAAATTTTCCCTCCATGACAAATACCTTGTTGCCAATCACAGTATCAATCCCGAGCCTGTTGTTTTTGCCGGGATAAGGAAACTGCGGTAAGGCAAAGCCACTACTTTGGCTTAGTGTTAACCACTCTCCCTTAAATTGTTCGACCTGGACTTCGATGTCGAAATAATCTTGTAAAAAAGCGGCAAGTGATTCTGCTGAATTCTTGGGGGTTGCAAAAAATCCGGCATAATGAATAAAGGGTAAGTTCGCGAAAGCTGTGTCTGCTGGTGTTGCCTGTTTGTTGATTTGTTTAGGTAGTCCCAGCAGTGATTCAAAAACGGCGGTAATCGGATCCGATTTCGAAGGGTTGTTTAATTGAGCCTGCTCAAAAGTCAAAGGTAACTGATATTTTTCCCAGGCGCGATAAAACAATGACACAGATCGATGATTGAGCATGTCAAGAAAATCGGTGAGTGCCCGGTCTTTTTCACGCAGTTGAGTGATTTGTATTTCCGTATAGTGCGTAGGTAGTACACCGGTTGGGCCATTTAATGCGAAAAACGCAATCTGCATTTCGGTGATAGGTTGTTGTGCATGCTTGATAGTCGGCTGATGGGTACCAATTTTTGTGATTTCGCTCGCTGAAAAATTATGCGAAATGATACTGGAAAAACGTAATGATTCTTGTTTGGGACTATGGTCATGGCCGACGGCACGAATTTGTCCTTGCGGGTGCCATTGGCGAATGAGTCCCTGCAGTAAGCGCACGGCCTGAAAAAAACTGAATCGAAACGGTTCCGCAAACAGTTTTTCAGTTACAGTATGATTTTTTTTCCTGCCCGTGGTGGCCATGTTTTTATGGGTTGTTCTCGCTGAGTGGATTTTAATACCAATTGGGTAAACGAATTCAGCGGTGCGTACAGTGCAAAAAATCGTTCTAACACATTGGCAAACAATAATATATTTTGGTTTTCAAAGCGTTCTTCATCCAGCGTGAGGCAAATCTCTAGGCCGCGACAAAGTGCGCTAAATTGTTGATCTCGTACCCGTGCCATGACGAGCTTCTGTTCGATATTGACGATGCCATTGATCATGGCGCGAGTGTCAGGTGATTGTTTAAAATTATAAAGTGTTAACAGTTCTTGTAGTGCGGCGACGCCGTCAGCGCCAGAAGCTAATGAAACATAGTTTAGATTAAGATGGGAAATGAGCTTCCATAAGGCATTTTGCTCAAAATGCATGCGCCGTGTCGGGGTCGGCGCCGTTAGGCATTCAATGGTACTTAATGGGGCACTGCCTTCTCCTAATTGTAGCTTAGGTTGTCCACCACCAAAAGGTAATCGTGAGGGTAAATCTCGATTCAAGCACGTGGTTTGGATATTGAGAATCCAGTTGGTGGGGATATCTTCCTGAAAATTGATATCCACCAGCGCCATTTGCATTTGAGTCCCACGATCAATGTCATTGCCATGTCGTTGCTTGAGCATTTCGCGTGTGCAATACCAATACCTCGGTTTTGGTTGATTCACGGTTTGTGCTGGGTCGCTGTGGTGGGTGAATCCGTAAAAAGGGGCAAAGCGATGCACTTCGCCGTCGGGAGACACCGCTTCGACCTGATCCACTTGATAGACTTCCTTGGACAGCAAACGACGTGAATCTGGCACAATTGGATAGTGTGTTTTTTCATGATTCAGCGCAATGGGCTCTGCTCTTTGGGTGAACAGATTTACCATCGGGGTGCATCCAAGGATAAAATTTTCTGCGTTAATGCTTTGTTCCTGTATGGCAATGCTTTCATTTAAATAAAAATAAATCTCGACTTGATTGCCTTTGCCCTGGAAGGCTTTTTCGCCTAAATGGTTCAGGCGGAAAAAATTAAATTTTTCCGGGAAGGCAAAAAACTCAGTCAGATAGCGATAGCCTAAGAACGAGCGGGCGGGATAGGGGAGTAGCGCATCGTCTTGTTCAAATCCCAGGGTTTCAATATGATTGACGTCGGCATAAAATACCTCCGTCTTTGGGTCAGTGCTATTGGTTGTGCTTTGCGCGACGGCGATGGCGACCACATGATTAAAGAGTAGCTGATACAGTGCGTTGGCTTGGGTATTGGCGCCACCGAGATAAAAATCTAAATGGGCTGGATTGAGCGCATCAAACCGCATATCCGGGTTGACGCAATGCAAGGTGAGTTTAATGATTGCATTCGCGCTTAAATGCTTAGCGATGGAGGGGGCTTGATAGCTGCCGCGGATCAATTGTGCCTGTTGAACTTCAATGGGGTAAAGTGTCACGGGGTACACCGTGCGAAATTGGCAAGGCGTGCCATTAATCGCTTGGGTTTCTATACAGGCGCCGCGTTTTATTGAGTAATGGTTGCTCATGTCAGGCGCACTTTTAAAGCGCACAATCGACATTGAAGGGATGGGGGCCAGATAGTGAGGATAGAGAACACTCAGCATGGCCTGAGTTAACTCAGGAAATCCATCATCGAGTTTTTTATGAATGCGTGCGTTTAATAGCGCCACGGACTGAATTAATCGGGTCACATGCGGGTCGTTGGTTTCTCCTTGTGGGCTTAATCCGAGACGAGCGGCAATTTTTCCATGTGACTCAGCAAAAGCACCGGCCGAATGACGTAAATAATTTAACTCTTTGCGGTAGTATTTTGTTAAATCTTCATCCACTGAGTCTATCCTTTAATACAAAGCTGCGCGTGGCAGGGTTGACGGTGGAATCAAATGAAACCGGAATTTCGGCGGGTTCCACATCTAAAAATGCATCAATGCGAAAATGTAAAGTACGCTGGATGTCACTCGAATTTTCAATCAATTTAATTTTAACACTTTTAAATCGTGATTCATTTTGTGCGATGATTTTTTCAAGTAACTGCGTTAAACGGGTGCGGTTGTCTTCATCATTCAAGTTGAGGCTGGTGAAGTCAGGGATACCATAATCCACCAACACCGGATCTTGAGCCAATTCGAGTTTGTCATTTGGCATGCAATGCCAGCGCGTATTCAATAAAAACTCAAGGTCACGTCGAATGGCATCGCGTAATTCCACGATGACCTGTGTATGTGGTGCTTCTTGCGTTTGCTCCGGTGCATTGTCAATCAATCGATCGAGAATCGATGCAACCAAGGGATCAGAGGCGTTGGGGTTTGCCATGGCGTTTATGCGTGAGTTAATGGTTAAATTGTAATTGTTCGATTTCAAGCATGGAAATTGCCTCATCGCCATGCAAGAACATTTTTTGGCCCAGACCGATGACGGGACTATTTTCATTTGCTAGCCAGTCGGTGGTGCGCGCTAATAAACATTGCTCCGGGTTCTTTTCGGGTAATTGGTGATAAACGCTGGGTAAGTAGACATCACCTTCGGGGCCATCTTCGGTAATTTCTATGTGGGCACGGCGAAATACCACATCAAGGGCGTTTTCTGGAGGGAAAAACTCAAGGCTTAATATACGGGATAGCGGCACCCAATAATACTTGCCGGTACTGGTAAATAATTCGAGGATACCCGGAGTGAGATCATCCAAATCTCGCAGATCGCTAAAATTATAGTCATTAATTTTACCGCTGCAGTGGGGGCGTCGTTGCTCTGCCTGCGCTAAAATTTTTGTGGCTTCAGCGAATTTTTGCTCTCGCATGAGCACCGAGGCCTGTAAATATTTTTGTATCAATACATCAGGTGTGGCTAAGACATCGGGGACTCGACCTTCATTAAAAAACTGATCTCTGGCCTGACCGGCACGCAGCAATTGACGCCAAAGCGATACCCCGGTGATCGCTTGTGGATTTTGGTGTCCAATCACATCGAGTTGTTTGTCGGCACGCTCCCATTTCCGCGCCACCAACAGGAGTTCACATAAAAAGCCACGGTGCTCGATGGCATTAGGTTGGCTTTTGACCTGCTCTGTCACGGCCTTGATGGCTTCGCTTAGTTGTCCGGCTTCATATAATTCTTTGGCATTCATCATGTTTGACGCATAGTTTTGGTAAGGATCTATATTTTGACTTCTGATAATTGAGTCACCAACTTTAAACTTGAAACAATCTGGTCGAATTGCATGTGGGGTTTCAAGTGAATGACGCAAGAATAGACGCCAGGTTTACCCGGTGTTTCCTTTACGTCAACTTTGGCTTCGGCTAATGGATATTTAGCTAACTGTTCTTCAGTCCCTGATGAGCTTCCCGTGGAATAATCGAGTAACCAATGGTATAAATAGTCTTCACATTCGGCCGCACTATGGAAGGCCCCGAGTTTTTCTCTGCCGATAATTTTGATATAGTGAGCAAAGCGGGATACGCAGAGGATATATTGCAGCATGGCGGATATTTTAGCATTGATGGTGGCCAGTTCATCGTCATATTGGAGGGGTGAGTGGATCGAACAATTGCTATAGAAAATGGCATCGTCCGTGCTGCGTTGATGACAGAGTGAAATAAAACCGATATCACTCAGGGTTTTTTCGGTCAGATCAGTAATTAATATGTCGGTGGTATATTTTGGAATGAGTCGAGCTTGGTCGGTATGAAACCAAGGCGTGGGGAGTCCAGAGACTCGTCCACCGGGTTGTGCATAGGTTGGGCGCCCACTGATGTTGGTAAACCAGCCTTGATTGGTGAAGGATTGAATTAAGGTCACGCCAAACGCGTAGCAGGCATTGCCCCATAAATGATGCTGATTGTGCGGTGCGCTAACCTCTTCTTCAAAACAAAATCCATCCTGGCGAAAAACATGGGCTTCATAAGGTAAGCGCATTAATACTTTCGGTAATACCACGCCAACAAACCGAGCATCCTCTGTCTTGCGGAAACGATTCCATGCGCCATATTCTTGTTGAGAAAAGATGGTTTCATAGTTTAGCGCTGACCCTAGCCGACTGAAATCTTCTAGTCCAAATAAATTGGGGTGCGCACTCGCAATGAAAGGTGCAAAAGCCGCGGCGGCTACCTGTGAAACTTCACGCAGGGTTTCGATGTCGTTTACCGGGTGGTCTTGACTCAGACGATGTTTGATGAAATAGTCGCCTAAAATAACACCGAAAGGTTCACCGCCAGCCATACCAAATTCATTATTATACACTTTGCGAAACATCTGGCTTTGGTCAAATTCGATGGCACGATCAAAATCTCTGCTCAACTGTTTCCAAGTCACATTCAGCATTTTGATTTTGACATTTTCGCTGCTTTCGCCACTCAGCACTAAAAACCAAAGGCCGCGCCAAGAGGCTTCCAGCTGTTGAAGCTTGGGGTGATGCAAAATGGTGTTAACCATGGCATTGAGTGTTTGATCAATGTCGGCGATACTGAGTTGGATAAGACGAATGAATTGCGCTTTTGACATCGGCGCATCGATTTTAGCCAATTGGCAAAAGGCGGCGAGTTGCTCGTGAAAATAACGCTTAGCCTTAATGCGATCGAGTTTTGCCGATGACTGCGCGAGCGCCGCCATGGTCGTCTGAATACTCGCCTCTAAGAGAAAGTCTGAACTCATCTTTTATTTTTCTGCCATCCGTCGCCTTGGTAAAGCCTTTAATGATTTTGTTAATTTATTAGCTTCATTGCAAGCCAATATTTTTGATGGAGTCTTCATAAGTAGGATACTCACTATCATTTGAACGAGAGTTTTGGTACATTTTTTTAAGGTTTTTGGATAATTTGTCTATTTGCAGGATTATCTCACCTGCATCATTTTTTGCATCTTCATCCTCACCATCAATGTCGCTTTGCAAACTTTGAATTTCAATCTCTGTCAGTCGTATAAGATTGAGTAAATCACCGAGGTCAAGCAGTCTAACCGCCGCCTGGAATCCGGGCCACCATTCTTAGCGAGGCGGTGAGTTCTTCCATTTGCAGCCAAGGTCGCATCCACGCCACGGCATTATAGGCGCCGGGTTGCCCCGGAATTTCTTTGACTTCAACCCGCGCTTCGGCCAGTGGATAACGGGCCTTCATTTCTGCCCCGCTGCTCGGATTGCTATTCACATAGCTCTTGATCCAACGATTGAGCCAAACTTCGGCTTCCTTGGCTTGCATGAAAGAGCCCACTTTGTCGCGCCCCATAATCTTCAAGTAGTGGGCGATACGTGAAGTGGCCATAATATAAGGTAAGCGCGCTGAAATGGCGGCATTTTCAGTAATTGCTGCATCGTCGTAGACTTTCGATTTCTGGGTTGATTGTGCGCCAAAGAAGACCGAATAATTGGTGTTTTTATAGTGGCACAAGGGGAGAAAACCGAGATGGCTAAGTTCCGCTTCGCGTCGATCGGTAATGCCGACTTCGGTGGGGCATTTCATATCGACATCACCATCGTCGCTGACAAAATTATAGGTGGGTAGATCTTCCACTTTACCGCCCCCTTCCGCGCCGCGTATGGCAGTACACCAACCGTATTGTGCGAAAGCATCGGTGAGCTTAGTCCCCATGACATAGGCGGCATTCATCCAGGTGAAGTCTTTATGGTCGGGTTCTGAATTGCCGGTAAATTCTTCAAAGTTGAAGTGCTCAGCGGGTTTTGTGGCAGCGCCATAGGGAAGTCTAGATAAAGTTCTCGGCATCACTAAATTCACAAAGCGTGCATCTTCCGATTCTCGGAATGCATTCCATTTGGCGTATTCAGCCCCTTCAAAAATCTTGTCAAGATCGCGAGGTTTGGAGAGTTCGGTCCAATTTTCAAAGCCAAACATATGCGGATCAATGGCCGAAATGAAGGGACAAAAAGAAGCCGCGGCCACCTGCGACATATTGCTTAACATGTCGATATCATCCGGGTGATTGGTGAATTCAAAATCTCCAATTAATGCGCCGTAGGGTTCACCGCCAGGTTGGCCAAACTCATTTTCATAGAGTTTTTTAAAGGTTTGGCTTTGGTCAAATTCAACGGCTTTATCCAAGTCCTTGAAAACTTCTTTCTTCTTTGCGTTAAGTACTTTGATTTTTAAGGACGAGCCCGTCTCTGAATTCATCACCAGATGATGCAGGCCCCGCCAACTTCCCTCTAATTTTTGCAATTTTTCATGATGTAAAATGGTCGCCAGTTGTTTAGACATGGCTTTATCAATGTCGGCAATCGCTTTGTTAATGGTCACCGTTAAGTTACGGTCCCAAGTCACCGTACCTTCTAGGGCTTGTTCGACGAGGGTTTTGAGTAGCGCTTTCGAGCGCGGCTGTTCTGTTTGCTTGGTGGCAACAATGGCTTGCTCAAGTAAGCTGATTTCTTCGACGGTGGCTTCAGCCACGTCGGCTTGGGTATTTTGTTCAGGGTCTGACATTATTTGTCCTCCTTCGGTGTGTCGGTAGCTAACTCACCAGAAAGCGACTGTAAGTTTTCTGAATTACTCAAGACTTTTTCGAGAATTTCTTCGAGATCTTCTGAACGATCGGCTTTGGAAAGAATATCACGCAATTGATCGCGTGTTTCTTGGAGTTTTCTCAGAGGTTCCACCTGTGCAACAATGCGTTCTGGTAAAAAATCATCCATTGATTCAAACTTTAGATTCAGTGACATCTCGGTGTCATTATCCTCAAGTGTATTTGCCACTTTTAGTGTCACTCCCGGCGTCATGCGTGCCATGATATCATTAAAATTATCGTGGTCGATTTGCACGAATTTGCGATCCTTGAGTGGTTTGAGTGGGCTGGTTGGGTCGCCTGAAAAATCTCCCATTACACCGACAACAAAAGGCAATTCTTTTTGCACCATGGCACCGCCCGTTTCGACCTCATATTTAATATGGACCCGTGGTTTGCGCACTCGATTGAGTTTGTCATGTATACTGGCCATACGGTTTCCTTATGGTAGTTAAGTGATCGGCTGTCATGAAAAACCGGTCATAAATTGAGTGGTTAATTGCCATTCTAATATAAAAATGCGGTATTAACAAAGCCTCGTCTAGATACACTATCAAGGTAATGCGAGACGTTATCCCTTCGCTATCTGGCAAATTTTAGTCTTTTTCCGGTTCTTTAATGCCAACCAAGCGAAAATACTCGCGCCGTGCTTTTTCGTCGGTAATGAGTTCACCTAATAGTTCCGGCAAGGGCATTTTTCCCCATTTAATTGCTTGCTCCAAATTATATGACATCGGGGAGTGCGGTTCGGTGTGACGAAAATATTCACTCACTTTCAACAGCGCACGAAAAGCCTCATCACGGGTATTGATGGTAAGGTCATCGACAGAAAATGACTTGTTTTTGGTCGCTGACTGGCCTGAATGAGTTGATGGTATGGCATCGTCGGTGTTGGACGTTTCTTGTGGTGCTACGTCAGCGTTAATTATCCTATCTTTTGTCAAATATCCGACGATTTCAGCGGCGCGGCTTAACGTGCTGCGGATATCTGAGGTGGAGGGTGCGTCACGGCCACATTTCTCGTGCAACACATTGGTTAATTGTAACAAGGCTTTAAGGCTCGCCTGAATATCATCGTGTAAATCTTTATAAAAGTCAGTCGGTGTTGCCTGCGCTTCTGACTCAATTTCTTTCAGTGTCAGCGCGCCTTCCTTAATTTGTGTTTCTTTTTTCTTAGGATCAAGAATTTTTTCGATGGAAAAAGCCTGTTCATAGTGCCATAGACTGAAATTGTGATCACCCAGGGTTAATGGAATCATGCGGATAGGTGCAATGAGGGTTCCCTCAGACTCGACACCATTTAAACCGGCAAGCGTGGCCACTTTGGATATAATCTCTTCATCTTCATCAGGTAAGGGATAAATGCCATGATCCCAGAATTGTTCAATGAGTTGGCAGGTGAGCTGTAAGCCATCCCGTAATCCCGCAAAACCATAATAACGAACCAAGGCCTCGGTATACCAAGCCGCGATATCCAGATCTTTACTACGCTCAGCTAGTGCATTAGAGGCAAGATCAAGAATTGTTTTCCATTCGGGTACAACTTGACCATTCAAGCCTTCCTCACTGCTTGCGAGTTGACGCTCATTCGCCCCAGCATTTTTACGAGCGCTTTTGATTTCTCGGTAAATAGAATCTAACGAGTCGTCCTGTGCTAGATTTTCACCGATGGGATTATCGGCAGAAATGGCTTGCGTGATAACTTGGATATCAATAATGGCTGTCGTTGCCATAAAGTACTTCCTAAAATATGGTTTGTTATGCAGCCGCTATGATATAAGAATTCTGGATCGTTGAAAACCAATAAGATATAATTGAGGTGTTGGCGCTTGGATATGATTTTCCCAGGCTTGGCCATTCAAGCGAAAGACGTTGTTGGTAAATTCACCTGTTTTAGTCTCATTCCGTATTGGACAAGGCTTGGAGTTGACCATGAGGGTGATGTGGCATAAAATGGTTTGCTATCGGTGTTTTTTTAGGCTAATTAACTTTGCAGATTTATAGCTTGGGGAAAAGTCTAACTCCATCTCCATTTGTTTTTTAATGCTGGTCGCCGCCTTACCTCTAAGAGACTATTTTTATTAAGTTGGGGACTCGTTGTGCTCGCCCAAGAAAATAAACATAAATTTAGCATTACTGAGTACCTTTCTTTATTTGAGCAAGAAATTATCTCAATGACACCCAGTACAGAGTTGCTCAATGGGGAGATTTTCGAATTGAGTCCTTTAGGGTTTCGTCATGCAAAAACACAGCCGTTGATACAGAATTTTCTCATAACAGCAATGGGCACATCCGATGTTTATCAGAAGGGTTCAATTATTGCCGGTGATCATGACATGCCAGAACCCGATATTTATGTTCTTAAAGATAAGGTGAAAATAGAGAAAAACTACCCTGCCGCAGAACAGCTTAGATTAGTCGTTGAGGTGGCTGACTCAACAATTAGAACGGATACCGTCAATGATGGCTCAAGCAAGCTTGGCATTTACGCACGGGCTTGTATAGCCACTGTGTGGGTAGTGGATGTTGAAAAATAGGTTATCTATGAGTTTACTGAACCTAAAGAGTCGATTTATCAGCGCTGCAAAATACATTTTGGTGATATAACGTTATTTGGCAGAGCAGTCCGCATCAACCAGTTAATTGCAGAGTAGATTTAGGTATGTGAATTTTAGAAAAAAGAGTATCGGTTTTTGAGATGCAGCAAATAAAGCAGTTAAATCCGACATTGGGTAGCCGATCATTTGATCTCACTTGAGGCCTGGATTCCACAGAAATTTTTCTTCAGTCGGCAATACAAATAAGTATTGCCTTATTCAGAGAAACCCCAGTGAAATCAATTTTTTTGCGATTTTCAAGCGCTAGATTGCCTAATGCCAGTTAAAAGGTTTTTAACTATATTTTTTGAAACGTTGAGGTAAGCTAGATTACACTTCGGCAAACATTGCCATGTTAGTATTTGTATTGACGTTAGGTGCTATTTAATTTGTGATGCACTTAAATTCCTTTTTTTAATAAATAAATTATACTAAAGTATCTTTATGACAGAGTTTTCGCAAACAGGAAAAACTTTAGCCATTGAAACTGCACTGGGGGCAGATAAGCTCATCTTGGTCGGTTTTTCTGGCTCGGAGTTTATTTCCAGGCCGTTTGAGTTTCACTTGGAGATGATATCCTCTGACCACGCCATTCAAGCGAAAGCGATTGTCGGTAAGCGAGTCGATGTGACCTTAATGGATAAAGATCGATCGCCTCGTCTTTGGAATGGTCATATCAGTGAATTTTATGCGGGACCGAGGCATCAAAATGGTTACCGTATTTATCGAGCGAAACTGGTGCCGTGGCTGACATTGTTGTCCTTTTGCTCCGATTGTCGTATTTTCCAAACCAATGATGTTAATGCGATTCTCGAAGATGTCTTTAACCATCGCGGTTTTAGTGATTTTGTCATTAAGACCCAACGCGGCTTTCGCAAACGTGAATATACCGTACAGTATCGCGAGACGGATTTTGCTTTTGTATCACGTCTTATGGAAGAAGAAGGTATTTATTATTATTTTACCCATGAAGCCGGCAAGCATACGCTGGTGGTGGCGGATGCCTGCAGTGACTATGTTGACTGCAAAGAAAAAGAGGCACGTTATTTTGTGGCAGGGAAAACCGATGATCACCTCAGTGAATGGAATCATGGTTATGCCCTAGTTTCGGGAAAATGGGCGCAAACCGACTATAACTTCGAAACACCGAGTACCGATATCAGTACAACAATAGATACCATTGTTGATTTGCCCGATATCACTCATTATGAACAATATGACTACCCCGGTTTATATACTAATCGTAGTGAGGGTGATGGACTCACCAAGATGCGTATCGAGGAACAGGAAACCGCGTATGATATTGTGAGTGCGGTTGGGACTTATCGGAGTTTTATCGCCGGTGGCAAATTTACACTGGTTGAACATGAAATAGCATCCGAACAAGGCAAAGCCTGCGTCATCACCTCGATTTCTCATCAAGCCCGTGAAAATAGCTATGAATTGGGGACCGATGGAGGACATTTTTACCAAAATTCTTTTCAATGTATTCCCAGTGATAAAGCCTTCCGGCCCCCCCGTGCGACACCGAAACCCAAGGTGAGCGGCCCGCAAACGGCGTTGGTCGTGGGGCCGAGCGGCGAAGAAATCTACACGGATCAATATGGGCGAGTCCGTGTACAGTTTTATTGGGATCGAGTGGGTGAGAAAAATGATAACAGCACTTGTTGGTTGCGGGTGTCACAGCAGTGGGCGGGCAAACAATGGGGTGCCATTTTTTTGCCGCGCTTGGGTCATGAAGTCATTGTGAGCTTTCTGGAAGGCGACCCCGACCAACCGTTGGTGACGGGCTGTGTCTACAACGCGGAAAATAGGCCGCCCTATGATTTGCCCGCGAACAAAACCCAAAGTGGTTGGAAGACGCGTTCAACTCAAGGTGGCGGCGCCGCGAATTTCAACGAAATCCGTTTTGAGGATAAAAAAGGCAGTGAAGAACTTTATATCCATGCAGAGAAAGATCAAAACAATCACATAGAAAATGATGAAACCACATTTGTCGGACATGATCGAACGGAAGATATCGGCCATGATGAAACCATTACCATTGGTCATGACAGAACTGAAAATGTAGGCAATGACGAAACCATTACGATTGGTAACCATCGTACGGAGTCTGTTGGCAAAAATGAAAGTATCTCCATCGGTGACAACCGTTCAGAAAATGTGGGCAAGAATGAAGATATCAACATTGGCAAAAACCGAAGCGAACAAGTGGGCGATAACGAAACCATCACCATTGGCAAAAATCAGGACATGAGCGTTGGTAAAAACCAAAAGGAATCCGTGGGTGACAATAGAGAAGTACAAATCGGAAAAAACGACACCTTAAACGTTGGTAAAAAATTAAATATTATTGCCGGTGATCAAATCACATTTAAATGTGGAAAATCCGTCATCATCATGAAAAAAGACGGCAAGATTCAAATAACGGGTAAAGAATTAAACATAAAAATGAGCGGAAACATCAAAATGAAAGGCTCCAAAATTGCTCAGAATTAATGCGTATTGAGACAAGGCAACGCCAATGAAAATTCAACCACAGCCAGAAGTATTACATCAGACGTTTAACCCGACCCGAACAGGCCTCGTGTTAGACACCGTGGAAGAAGGATTAATACAGTTGCGGGA
>CAYUAI010000026.1:19726-46994 GCA_964442745.1 uncultured Chromatiales bacterium | reverse complement strand
GATCTTCAGCCTCACTGTTCATCATCACTTCGAGTTCTTCGAACTGATCAATCACTAAAAGAAGACGTGAGTGAATAGAAAGCTTTGCGCCTAATCGCTTAGCTTCAAGGTCGCTGACTCTATCCAATGCCGAAGCGAAGATATTTATTGAAACTTCAGGTATGGATCGAAAGGCTGTAAGTAATGCAGATTTTGTCTTGAAATCACCATCAACAAGCTCAGGTAAAGGTGCAATCTCACCAGAGTACGATGGCTGAAGTAAAGCGTCAGTGAGTCGCTTAAATGGGTCGCTAGTTGGCGTTATTACACAACACCGCCATAAATCAACACCGGATATCAATCCCTGCTGAGTAATATCAGGCACCAACCCGGCGCGTACAAATGAAGATTTACCGATACCACTAGCCCCTAATACGATTAGCGAGCCACAGCCAGCATTATGTACCACCATCAATTTCTGGAGCGCTTGGCGACGTTCCGAATCACGACCAAAAAATACATTCTGATGACTCTCATCGAATGCCGTCAGACCACAAAATGGGGAACCTTGATTTACAACATTCCACACATGTTCTTTAGGCTCTAATTTACACTCTTGTAGCAACCAGTTACGGATACAGTCTTCAATATCTTGAACAAATTGATTGGTACTTGTAAAATAATTCGAACTTCCAATAAAATGCCCCTCTTTATCTCGTTGCCATTTTCTGAGCAAGGATTGAAGTAATTCAATCTGTTCTGCAATGCGACGTAGATCTTCAGGCGATGTCTCATATTCAATGGGTTCTTCTTTTTGAAATAGGTAGATATCAGGTGCACCTATTTTCTTTTTTGCTGCAAGTGCTGTTTCTATTTCAAATACTGTTCCACTTTCATACGCTGAGCCATCTTCTCGGCAGACTTCTATTGGACTGATTGGCAAACCAATACGTGTCCAAACCATACCTATGAATAGATCCGTTTCAGAGGTAGCCTCAATTTGTTGCTGAAAACTTCGATCTGCTTGATAGAATTGTTTTTCCCATCTAATGATTTTTAATTCAACAACACCGCGATATTCTCTGTTAAGCCTATGAATAGCGAGTTCAGCGGCTTCTCGCTCTGGATTGAGTTCATCGGAAGAGGATATAAACACCTTAAATATTTTATTGTTCACAGGGTGCATCTCTAAAAAATAGAATTATAAATTACACAATAAGGGGGAAGAAGAATAGCGTATAAAAGTTAAAACACTCAATCAACCCTCCAAACTCAAAAAAGCTTTGCTGATCATCGCCCGCTCTTCTTCAGTAGGTTGTAGCTTATCCATTAAGCGACAAGCTTGTTTCCACGTTGTCTTTTTTGACCCCAGTTCAAATCGAGCGGAGGTAATTGCAGCTTCATAAGTGCGTCCTGCGTCTTGATACTTTTTTTGAATTAAAAACATTTCAGCGATGGTAACCGTTTTCCAATAATCACCTGGCTCCGGCTTAGTGCCAACGATGTTTTCGACTCGGCGTGCATATTTTAGGGCTCGATCAAAACCCTCAGGAATGCCTAATAATACGTTCTTAGCCGCCACATTAATCCCCGTATAATAATCATCTTGGGCGATCTCAAAAGCTTCACTATACAGATCACATGATTTCTCCAAGTCCGCAATCTCTTGAGAGATTTCATAACAATCCATCCATGTCCGGGCATAGATACCGAGTGTTTCCGGATCTCGTTCACCGTTGACATATAACTTTCCTAAAATCTTTTGCGCATCAAGCAAATCACCAACGTTAGCTCGCCGCGCTAACGCCAAAGCCTTGAGCTGTTTTGGTCGAATGGATTTTGGAAATTGCTTTTCAAGCGTATCTAGTAGTTGAATGGCTTTATCACAATGACCCAGTCTGACGAGACCTTCTGCCGCTTTACATCCCAATATTGCTGAAACTAACCATGGCAACCCACTATTTTCAAACAATTCAATCAAATGTTCAGATTGACCATGATTAATCGCACTTTGGATTTCAGCTTCAGCCTCACGGGCGGCTTCGTCTTGTTCATTAGAGAACCGGATCGCCTCTGCATTTAAAGGCTTCCCAACAATTGCATATAATAGCCTTAGCAACTCCCCACCATTAGGACCTTCTGGATAGGCACTAAAATCGAGATGGATACGATTCGCTAAAAAAGGCGGCGTTGGAGAAGCATCGAGTTTGACTGGTATAAAATAAAAATAATTTTTTCGTTCAGCTTGTCGCTCCATTACTTGATATTCACGTTTCACCCAATCAGATTCACGGGTAGCAGAAGACCAAATCAGCACGCCCGATTGACTCGTTTCGAGCGCATTTTCCAAACCCGATATCAGACTATCTCCAGCTTTAAGCACATATTGATCAAGAAACACTTTATGACCATGCTCTTTTAAAACATCGTACAAACTTAACACCCACGAGCGATTGATTGAACGATAAGAAAGAAACACATTCCATTGATCATTACGAGTTAATTCCCGTGGTTTAGGGGAAAATTTCATCCATTCGTTTCGCATTTTTCTGCTGTCCTCATACACGACTTATTGACAACCTGTCTAAAACCAAATCCAGAGAGAAAGCCATTTTGGTGCATTATTCAAATATTGTTATGCTTAAAGAAATTGCAATCAATCAAAGTTATTGTTTGTTTTTCTCGCATAAAATCTGGACAACACCCTATTTTTATACGAGACAGAACAATATAAATGACGAGTAAAATTTATAAGCAGACTTGATAGAGAGTTATTGAATTTACAGAAAATGTGACAGGTACATAGCTTCTCCTAATTTAGTAATTTTTTTAAATGGTTACTATTTTTTGGAAGGATTAGCTTACGCATGATTGATATGGCGAAAGAAACCAATAAATAAAGATAAGGCACCCTGATTCCCGCCCCTGGAAACGATTAATTCCTTACTATTTTGCTTTATTATTTTTCAACGATATTACTAGCAATTCTTGAACAACGAAGACAAAGATATTTTTATCAGTAATTGAATTAAAATGCAACTGGAATATCGACCTTCGAAGCAAGGCTCACTGGAACTGTTGAATACTAGATAACCCATTGACCGCTCATAGGCCATAATGCGGCTTGTTAGTCTTAGACGTCAACAGTGACCACAAAGCGATCAAATTTAAAGGGAAACATGGGAACACTGATTTTTTACGATCCCACCTAGCAAGTCAGCAATGAGCCTAGCCACGACTCAATTTATTGATAGAAATTTAAACAGTTTAGCCGCACCCATTGGCGCCACAGGTGGCATCACCATCGGACTGAGTTTTTCGGTTGTCCACGATACGCGGGATGATATTGATGCGCCTTATGTGGGTCATTTGATAATGAGGGAGAAGCATTTTAAATTAAATAGAGTTCAATATGATACTTGACCCCTGAATCTTTCGGCTTCTAGCAGTAAATATTTTCCGTATAAGCGATATCCGCTAATAAACAATACAAGACACCTGTTTCGATAATCGTGTCATGTATTTTTGCTTGCTTGAGTTTATTCATCCAGGACTTTAAGTGCCGCATTCATGTCCTGAGACTCAAACGCATGAAACATCGCGTTATTAACTAAGCCTGCTTTTGCATACCATTGACTGGCGCGAATGTGCAAGTCCAGTGACATCAATATCTTGCGCACGTAATATTTGAATGTTTGAGACGTGCTAACGTGTTCTTAGTTATGGTGTCATCGATTTTTGGCAAGTGCAACGAATACGTAGTGAAAAACCCCAGTGACACTGTTATCTTGCTCATCCAATGAAACCCAGGCAATCGGTCTATTTAAACGGGCTAACCAATCGATCAATTATGTTGTTTTACCAAAACCGGCAGGTGCACAAATAATGGTTAACTGCTGTATGTTAGCCGAACTTCCCAATTTCTCAACCAAACGTGATCGAGCAATTACCTGAGTATTTGCATGAAGTATTTTGAGCTTGGTTTTCAGAATGGGATTGGCATTGATACCGGTCAAAGATTCAGACATTTAATCAATCCATCATATTCCAATAGCTTTTCAGATAATAAAATTCCATTTATAAAATGAAATCACTGACTGCTTTACCGACAAGAAGACCATCAATTTCACCAAAGTGTTTATCGTACGTATAAACATGGAATCCATTCTCTAGTGCTGATGCTGCAATCCACATATCATTTGATGGTATGGGTTTACCTTTTTGTTTCAATTGACGGAAAATATTGGCATAGAAGTTTGCTGTTGGTCCAGAAATTTTGAGTTCAATCACGCGGGATGAATCGAGAAACTGCTTTAACTCAAGACAGTTTTTCGCTTTGCGAGATCCCAATTCAAAACCGGCAAGCAATTCGCCTAATACAATGGCGCTTACGCCTATTTTATCGCTTAGCCTAGCAATATCAATTGCAACTTCATCTCCTCTTTTGAATGCAACATAGGCATTCGTATCAAATAGGATTTTTTTCATCGCCAGATTTGCTCATCAATTTGTTCAAAGTCCTCAATTGAGTCTAAAAAATCTTTTGCTTGAGCTTTATTCCAAGTACCAGCAAGTTCATCAAGATCATGGTATCCATGAGTGGAATCGTTTGCGACACCTAAACTTTGTTGGATTATTTCTAAGACCCGCGCATTGACGCTAAGCCCATGTTTTCGCGCATCTTCTTTGAGCAATTGTGATAACTTATCGTCCAGTCCGCGGATACTTAAATTTGCCATGCTAGCACCTATGATATCATTGAGTTCGCAATATGCTAGCATGATCTTGATGAGAATCAAAGTAAAGAAATATGGTGATGGCCTCTATTGACTATTGGTTTAAACATTATTAAATTCAATGATTTATTATTGAATCCACCGTATTTTTTCTGTCACGCTTCGTCAATCATTTCTGCTGTCAAAACGCTAAAATTGATCAGTCTGCCGACGGAGAGGGCTAAGCAATCTGGGCGATGGTCAATCAAATATGAAGCGAACATAGGCAATGGCTGCTGATTCAATTGACTTTATTTTCTTATTAAACAATTGGTTACTGAATCATAATCAGACACAGTCAATAGATTTTTTCTTCTTACCACTGAATCCCTGATAACGAAGATTGCCCCCTGGTCTCTCAATCCATAGACCGGGCCATCTGAATTTTGGCGGCAGACGTGTTCGAGAGGATGGTGCATGAGGAATTCTCCAGAAAATCAGGGTAACTCGCTAAATAATAATATGATTTTAGTCGGCAGTCCATGAAAGACACCACCGAAAATAGTGATGCTCTTTTGGAACAGTACACATTCGCTGCCCGCCATGGAGAGCGGACGCGAGGGCGGGTAGTCCCCGGTAGGCGTCGGTCATTTTGGATCCCCGTCGTGCGCGAGCGCCAGAGGGGATCTAAAATGACATCCGACACGCCGTCAAGCCATTGGAGGGAGTGGTGCGAAGCCCGCACCGAGCTGGCGATGGTGTGGCGAAGCGGCACGGACGCCGGGCGGCCGGGGCCAATCAGCTGTCGCGTTGGCGAGTCGATTTGGGATAGGGATTTCCCAAATCTTTCACGAGGTAGCGACACCCTTGAGCTATTGACGGAAATACATTTTAAAAGGCGAATTTTCAGGGCAATAACTCCTTAAGTGAGCCTTGCCATTAAAGCTTGATTTTCTCGAAACTAAAACTCGATTTCATTGTTTGACTCATTAGTGTGGGAGAAGATGAAATCCGTTTCATACGGTCAATAACGAACCCTCGACATCAGTTTCTGAAGACTTAAATTCAATTCAAATTTTTACTTGAAATTTAAAAACAAAAAATTTCGCCCATTCTAGCGTTTGGTTCAGCTATATTAATCAATATGATACTTGACCCCTGAATGGGTAGGGTGGATTAAGCGCAGCGAATCCACCCTAAACTCGACTCGAAAACAGATCAATGCCCCCTGCTATTATTCTCATTTTAATGGCCTATTGAAACAGGATGACGTCGCTCATGGCGAAGTGGATTCGCTGCGCTTAATCCACGCTACATGGGCATAGTAGCCTGTCAAATAAGGCTATTGCGTATACTTAAGCCACCCGTCGATATAAAAGTATGATCGCCCCGAATAAAAACCAGACTCCCAAGCCACCTCCGCCGCTGCTTTCATCACTGGATTCCGTGGTGGTGTTATTGTCATTCGATGGCGCCGGTTTGTCTATGTTAGACTCTGGGGGATTGTTCACAATAATGGAGAGTTCACCAACAGCGGTGATGGCAACGTTGACATCGTATGTGCCTATTGTCGTAAATGTATAACTCGGGCTTTGTGTCGTAGAAGATTGTTCGTCGCCAAAATCCCACAAATACTCATATTTGCCTGAGCCACCCGTGGCTTGTACTTTAAAATCGGTCTTGAGTGGCGCATTGCCAACGCTGACAGAAGAGCTTAACAAACTGATTTGAAGGGCTGAAAAGGCCGATGGAGCGACTGTTGCGGTGACTGTCAATTGACCGGTGGTGCTGTTGTTTTCATCTTCGATATCGGTGACGGTCACAATGACATTATAATTACCCACATCCGTGAAACTGTGGGTTGGTGCCCGTTCCGTTGACGTTGTTTCATCATCAAAGTCCCAATGATAATTGTAATTTCCTGAACCACCCGTGACTTGAACTTCAAAATTCGTTGCGAGAGGGGCAATACCGGCATTCACCGAAGCGCTTAACAACGTGATCTGCAGTGGTGAATAAACCGGAGGCGCTGCGGTGACTATCACTTTCAATTGGCCTGTGGTACGGCTATTAACATCGGCAGCATCCGTCACGGTGACAATAATATTGTAGTCGCCGACCTGGGTAAAAATGTGTGCTGGCGCTCGCTCAGTTGAGGTCGTCTCGTCGCCAAAATCCCAAAGATATTGATAATTGCCTGAGCCACCACTGGCCTCTAGCGCAAACTGGGTGGAGATCGGGACAATGCCTGTACTTACCGATGTGCCTAAGCTAGTGATTTGTATTGATGGTGAAGATGTGCCTTGTGTCTCATTAATCGTCAATAGGAACCGTTGTTGGTCTTTACCATATTCGTTTTCGACGGTGATTTGAATGGAAAAGGTGCCTGAAATGGTGGGAGTACCAGAAATCAATCCATTTGTCTTGTCGACGGATAGACCATCAGGTAAACCGACGGCAGAATAACTGTCGGGGGTATTGGTGGCGATGAGTTGTAGTGTAAACGTGTCGTTTATGTTGGTATATTGGCGATCAATTTTAGTGAGTATCGGGTATAGGTTGACGTTTGGGTCGGGGGTTATGTTTATGGTGCCGGAGTAATTAGCCCCATTGTTGGCATCTGTATTTACCACAAAGAGGTAATAATCCCCGGCTTTGCTCACTCGGTAAAATATTTTACCATTGCTGTTCTCGACTAACTCACTATTTTCATTGACCAGTTTAAGCCAAACATCATCATCAACAGGATCCGTGACTTCGAATAAGTCACCTGCGTTGAGTGTGATTTTATATTTTGCGTATTCGTTCCCTTTCCCATTTAGCGATGTCTGAATTGAGCTACCGGAGACTAAGGTTTGGAGGGTTGAACGATTATTATTAGTAACACTGTAGTCAAGACTCAGGCTGGTATCATTCTCGGGCAAAAAACGAATGATGTAATTACCTGATTTAAGAATAGTCATACCAAATCGAGTCCATCTAGAGTTGGCTTCATACAAAGATCGGCTTACGATTTCGTCATCCGGTCCCTCAATAACACCATAATAGTCATCACTAGGATTAAACGACTGCTGTGTTAATACCGTCCCCGCCTCCATATACATAATAAATTCATCGCCTGCTTGTATATTCAAGCGATGAAACTGATCTGGCGAAAGCGTATCACCACTCGGTGTTTCGAGAAAAATATTTGCCGAAACATCCTTGGAGAACAAATAATCATCACGATAATAAATGCCTAAATTCTCTGTTTTCTCAAGTTTAACTGGAATCAAACGCAACGATTCCGCATCAAATAAAAAATCAACTTCCAGGTAATCGTTCAGCGTCGTGGTATCGGAGATCGCACGAAGGTTATACAGCGTGACAATTCCCCCAGTGACGGTTGAAGTCACTCCATCTAATCTCAGTTCTTGAATATTACTCAAAAACAGGTTCGCTTCGAGTTGGGTGGTGAGTGATCGCAATGGCCTGTCGGTCAAAGCATTGGCTTGAGATACAAAAATAAATAAAAGTAGAATCGTTATTAGCTGGAAAGAAAATCGTTTACATTGCCACTTAAACATAACCGTCCTTATTATATACCCAATACAGCTTATCAAGTATTATTGTCATTTGATGCTAGCGTTGCAATTATTGGCTAATAGGCTTAAAAAAGCAAAGTAAAAATCCACGTTCTAAGAACGTGGATTTGATTTCACCCTAGTGCCAACCGTAGAGTGCATTATGCACCAAACTATTCGGTGTATTATTTAAAGGATTCGGCAGTAGTTTTCAATAAGATTGCTTAATACATTAAAGCACCCTGTACTTTGATTACGATTTTATCGGGTAAATCTATCGCTTTCGTCCGAGAATGACCATGACTATCTTTCTTTGCAATACTATGGCCTGATTGTTGGTCTGAAGATGAGCGTGGTAAATTTTCTGCTTGGTTAGCTGAGAATCCCGAAGCAGGTGATGTTGTACCAGGTTCAGGTGGTATTCGCAAAGTCCGCTGGACTCGAAAGGGTCAAGGGAAAAGAGGCGGAGTGCGAGTGATTTATTTTACTGAGTTAGGTCAGGGGTTGATTTGATAGCGCGTGATTCCAAACGGGATGTATGGCAAGAACATTGGATGCCGTGCGTAATATAAAGACTGGAAAAGTAAAAAAAAGTCCAGCCATTTTGGGATAGGCATCCAAAAATGGCTGTGCTGTTTTAGCAGTAACCAAAAATCAGCCGGTTGTCGCACTAAACGCTAGAACAAGTGTTAGGGCCACTCTTGCTAGATTACATTTATCAGCGGGTAGCTCAAGATCGGTGGTATGAAGAGATGAAATCGATAAGGCACCACGGGATGTACCCGATGATATCAAGTAATCACCGTCGGTTGATTTCTTTGGGTACGTTGGCGAATTTCAGCAATCTGATCAGCAATGACAATTAAATCTGCAATCGCGGTTTGTTCATCTTGATGATGTTTATCACTGTCTGCCTCATAAATTTCCATATAAACACGCAACGTTGCGCCTTCCGTGCCAGTACCAGACAAACGAAAAACGATGCGAGCCCCATTTTCAAAACCAATGCGAACCCCCTGATGGGCACTAATACTCTGGTCAACAGGATCTGTATAGCTAAAATCATCGGCTAAATTCACCTGATATCCGTTAAAATCTGTACCAGGTAAATCCGCGAGTTTGCCTCGCAAAGTCTCGATTAATCCATTGGCGACATCCAAATCGAGTGCTTCATAATCATGCCTTGAATAATAATGCCGCCCAAAGGCTTTCCAATGTGAGCGCACCACCTGTTCTACCGATTGCTTTTTCACTGCCAGAATATTCAACCAGAACAGTACCGCCCACAATCCATCTTTTTCACGAATATGGTCAGAACCCGTGCCAAAACTCTCTTCACCACACAGGGTAATTTTACCCGCATCCAATAAATTGCCGAAAAATTTCCAACCGGTGGGGGTTTCATAACATTCAATTCCCAACCGATCAGCCACCACATCCACGGCACGACTCGTCGGCATCGAGCGCGCCACCCCGGCGAGTCCCTGTCGATAATCCGGCATCAAATGTACGTTGGCTGCCAAAATCGCTAAACTATCACTCGGTGTCACAAAAAACCGCTGGCCCAAAATCATATTACGATCCCCATCACCATCCGAAGCGGCCCCAAAATCGGGTGGATTTGGACCATTCATGATATTCACTAGGGCTTCGGCATAAACAAGATTCGGATCGGGATGCCCTCCTCCAAAGTCCTCTAGCGGTATTCCATTCATGACCACCGCCGCAGGCGCTCCAATCCTATTTTCCAAAATTTCCACCGCATAAGGACCGGTCACCGCATGCATGGCATCAAATTTCATACGAAAACGACCCGATTCAAAAAGGGCGCTGATGGCATTAAAATCGAATAAACGCTCCATCAAATCCGCATAATCCTTAACTGAATCAATCACCACGACCCGCATCTCACCGAGTGTGAGTTCACCCAGGGTATCCAGGTCAATATCTGCACTATCCAGCATATGATACGCATCGATTTCTCGACTTCTTTGATAGATTGCTTCGGTAATCGACTCAGGCGCAGGACCGCCGTTAGCAATATTATATTTCACGCCAAAATCCGCTGTCGGCCCCCCTGGATTATGACTGGCAGATAATATGATGCCACCAAATGCCTTGTTTTGCCGAATAATACATGAGGCCGCCGGGGTCGAAAGAATACCTCCACATCCCACCAACACCTGCTTCACCCCATTAGCCGCCGCTATTTTTAAGATGATTTGAATGGCGGCCCGATTATAAAATCGCCCATCCCCACCGATCACTAAGGTGCCTTCTTGGCGCTGCGAAATCACATCAAAAATGGCTTGAATGAAATTTTCTAAATAATGGGGCTGTTGAAAAACAGACACTTTTTTACGCAGACCCGAGGTCCCTGGCTTTTGCCCATCGAATGGCGTTGTTTTAACTGTTTTCATTGTCATTTGAAATACCACGTTGGAATGTGACTGAATAGATGTGTCAGATAGTGCTTTAAACTTTCGTTAAGTAAACCACGCCAATGGCGACGTTGCAACTATCCCTCAACTAAAGTCAGACGCTAAGCAGTGAAAATGAAATGACTTGTGCAAGTTACGCTCAGATTGAGCTGCGATTCGGCGAAATATTCGGGTTGACAATGGCAGGAAGGCAGAAAGTCGACACCATCGCAAAATCACTTAAATGACGATAGCACGCGGGCGACGATATTCATCAATAGCCACATAGGTCAATATTCCTTCAGCCACTTTTTCATGGCCTTTTCGTGAATGGTCACGCTCGGCGTATACCATGACGTCAATGGTGATAGAGGTATGGCCGATTTTGTTCACCTGGGTATAACAGCTCACCACATCACCCACAAAAACAGGCTTGAGAAAAATAAATGATTGCATGGCGACGGTGGCAACTCGACCATCGGCTTTTTGATGCGCCAGGATACTGCCCGCGATATCCGCTTGAGACATAATCCAGCCACCGAAAATATCGCCGCTAGAATTCGTATCAGCAGGCATGGCAATAACACGTAATGCGACAGGCTGATTAGGTAATATATTCTCGTTATTCGTCATTAAGGTGTCCAAAACATATCCATGAAGTCATCAATATCCAGTTGTTCAAGCGCCTGATCACCGATGGCGTAAGGCATGATGGTGTCGATTTGTTGTGTCGTCAATGCCGTGCTGATATTTTTTTCAAACTTATTCAATAACAAAGGAATCGCCTCCGCTCGCCGTATCCGATGACCAACGGGATACTTCACTTCGATACGCGCTGTTTGACTACCGTCGCTAAAAAACACTTGCACCGCATTGGCAATCGCCCGGTGTTTTGGATCTAAATAATCACGACTATATTGAGTGACTTCCTGGACTTGCATTTTATGGCGTAATTGATCGATGCGCGAGTCCCGAGCGATATCCTCTTCATAATCATCGGCCGTCAGGCGACCAAAAATGAGTGCCACCGCCACCATATATTGTAAACAATGATCTCGGTCCGCCGGATTTTGCAATGGTCCTGTTTTGTCGATAATACGCCGGCCCGCTTGTTGGGTATCAATCGTCACTTTATCAATATCTGACAATCGATCTTTGATCTGCGCATGCAATACCAAAGCGGCTTCTACCGCCGTTTGTGCATGAAACTCGGCAGGAAACGCAATTTTAAATAGAATATTCTCCATCACATAACTCGCCATTGGCTGGGCTAGGGTCACAGGATTAGCCCCCAATAATACCGCGTCAAAACCCCAATGCGGTGCTGTTAATGCCGAGGGATATCCCATTTCATCCGTTAATGCCATGAATGCAAGCCGTACCCCTCGGCTGGTGGCATCCCCGGCTGCCCAGCTTTTGCGTGATCCGGTATTAGGCGCATGTCGATAGGTACGCAGCGAACCACCATCGAGCCAAGCATTCGATAAGGCGTTAATGATTTGCTGTTTGTTTCCGCCAAGCATCACAGTAGCTACGGCGGTGGTCGCGATGCGGACTAAAATCACATGGTCTAAACCCACCCGATTAAAGCTATTGTCCAACGCCAACACCCCTTGGATTTCATAGGCTTTAATCATGGCGATTAATACATCTGTCAATTTAATTGACGTGTTATTTTTCATTTTTCGCTGCCGACTCAGATAATCGGCCAGCGTAAGAATACCCCCCAGATTATCAGAAGGATGCCCCCATTCCGCCGCTAACCAGGTATCATTGTAATCCAGCCAACGAATCATGATACCCAGGTTGAATGCCGCTTGTACAGGCTCAAGCGCATAGTGCGTTCCAGGAATACGTGCGCCCTGGGTCAACAAAGCCCCCGAGACAATCGGCCCTAAAAGTTTATTGCATGCCGGATACTTCAAGGCGAGCAAAGCACAACCCAAACTATCAAATAAACAATATTTTGCTGTTTCATAGACTTCATCGCTAATACTAAGCTCATCAATAGCATACTCGGCTATCGTGTTCAGCACAGTATCGACAGGAGGTCTTTTGGCAGAGCGAAGATCGGACATGTTATTCACTCCTGACGCTGTTCAATCGTGATAAAACAACGCCTGGCTGGGCCGGTGTAATCGGCGTTGGGCCGAATCAAAGCATTGTTTTCCCGTTGCTCAAAAACATGCGCTGCCCAGCCGGTAATACGCGAACAAACAAAAATTGGTGTATATAAGGCAATGGGAATATTCATAAAATAATACGCCGAAGCACTGTAAAAATCCAAGTTGGGAAAAAGCTTTTTCTGCTGCCACATACACGTTTCTATTTTTTCTGAAACGGAAAAAATCGTTTTATCGTGAATTTTTTTCGCTAAGGCTTGAGAGTATTTTTTTATGATCGGACTGCGCGGATCCACGTTTTTATAAACCCGATGACCAAACCCCATGATTTTTTCTTTATGCACTAACATGGTGGTTAATTTAGCTTCCACCTCATCAGCAGAAGAAAATAGCTGTATCAATGCCATGGCGGCCTCATTCGCTCCACCATGCAGTGGACCGCGCAAAGTGCCAATGGCGGCGGTAATGGCAGAATACATGTCAGATAAGGTCGATGCGGCCACTCGTGCCGCAAAAGTCGAGGCATTAAACTCATGTTCGGCATACAATGTCAATGACACATCCATTACTTTTCGTTCAAGGGATGAGGGTGGCCTGCCTTTTAATAAGTGCAAAAAATGACCGGCCAACGATGTTTCTTCCGTCTGTACTTCTATCCTCGTACCATGCTGATGAAAATGGTACCAATACAATAAAATACCGGGGAAAATAGCCAATAACCGGTCAGCGATTGCGTGTTGTTGGGTACACTCGAATTCGGGCTCCAAACAACCCAGTGCCGAACACGCGGTACGTAATACATCCATGGGGTGCGACGTTTTCGGGAGTTTTTCCAATACTTGTTTTAATGCTTCGGGTAACGTGCGATAAGCCAACAGCCTTGCTTGATAGTGCTTCAATTGTTGTTGATTCGGTAATTCCCCATATAATAACAAATAGGCCACTTCTTCAAAACTGGCCTGTTCCGCCAGGTCTTCAATGGCATATCCCCGATAACTTAAGCCAACTCCCTGTTTGCCTACGGTACATATGGCGGTACTGCCTGCCACGACACTTGAAAGCCCAGCTGTTTTGCTTGAATTCATTGGCGTCCTCACTTGTTTTTATTCCTGATGGAAAACTGACTCGTGACCGATGAGAATACAACGTTGAATAGTGAATTTATAACTTCTCGCGGGTACACCCACATTTATTTTTCATCAGATTGTCCGGTTAACAATGCATCAATGTCACGCTCTGATGTTTCATAGTCCAAAATTTCATAAAGCGCGGAACGCGTTTGCATACTTGACAATACGTTTTGCTGCGTACCTTGTTCACGAATGGATTGATAGACATGCAGTGCGGCGGCGTTCATGGCACGAAAGGCCGATAACGGATATAACACCATATCCACCCCCACAGCGTTGAGTTCTGCCACGGTGAATAACGGCGTTTGACCAAATTCAGTAATATTAGCCAGTACCGGCACAGCAACGGCTTCGGTGAATTGTTTATATTCGGCTAATGTTGTTAAAGCTTCGGCAAAAATCATGTCAGCACCGGCTTCGACATAAGCCAGTGCTCGCGCCACCGCCGCCTCAAATCCTTCAACGCTCAGCGCATCGGTACGCGCCATTATCACAAACTCAGGGTCCACCCGACCCGCGACCGCCATTTGTAAACGAGATTGCATTTCACTCACTGAAACCAGTGCTTTTCCGGGCCGATGGCCGCATCGTTTCAACGCCACCTGATCTTCGATATGGATACCGGCCGCCCCGGCGCTAATGAATGCCGAAACGGTTTTCTGCGGATTTCCCCAAGCCGTATCACCGTCAACGAGGAGCGGCAACGCGCTTATTTGAGTAATACACTTTATCTCTTTCAGTACATTTTCCAGCGAAGTATAACCCAGGTCAGGTAAACCATACGACGCATTAGCCACCCCTGCACCGGATAAATAAATGGCACGATAGCCGGTGCGTTCGGCTAATAATGCACAGAATGCATTGATGGTCCCCATAATTTGCAAGGGGGTTTCTTGCGTCAGTGCCCGACGAAATTTTGCACCGGGTGATGGTTGATTATTATTCATTTCGCGCACAAGTCCATGTTATGTCCCCATCCTTAACGCACCATCTAAACGAATGGTTTCACCATTTAACATGGTGTTTTGGAAAATATGACACACCAAGGCAGCAAACTCATCCGGATCTCCTAAACGGCTTGGAAAAGGGATCGCTTGCTCAAGCGCTTCCACTGCGGTGGCTGGTAAGGTATCAAATAAGGGTGTCTTAAAAAGCCCCGGTGCAATGCTAAGTACTCGGATACCAAAACGCGCAAATTCACGCGCTAAAGGCAACGTCATACTGACGATCCCCCCTTTGGAAGCCGCATAAGCCGCTTGTCCAATCTGACCATCAAACGCAGCAATGGAGGCGGTATTCACGATCACACCGCGTTCATTATCTTCCTGGGCAGGATTATGTTGCATGGCATTGGCTGCCGCTCGGGATACGCAAAAGGTACTGATCAAATTGACCGAGATCACCTGGGAAAAGGCGTCAGAAGATAACAGACCATCGCGACCCAATACTCTTTTTGAAGGGGCAATACCGGCACAATTGACGGCCAGGTTAATATTGCCAAATTGCTGAACAGCTTGAGCAATTGCCACATCCACCTCGACCTCTTTGGTGACATCCGCCGTCAGTACCATGGCCCTGTCACCCAGTGGTTTAACGACTTGCTCAAGTAATGTTTTATTGATATCCAGCAAGGCGACTTGCCCACCTTGCCTAATGATATAGCTGGCCGTTGCCAAGCCTAAACCAGAGGCAGCACCGGTGACGACGGCTTTTATCTCATTAAGGGATTTTATAGTTTTCATAGTCATAAGGAACTCCCGCGACCGCAACCCGGCTGTTATTTTTCCGCTTAAGATGTGAACTCATATATTGACCGGCTATCATTAATTTTTCCAGATCAATGCCTGTTTCATAACCCATACCATGGAGCATATATAACACGTCTTCGGTGGCGACATTGCCCGTGGCTCCAACTGCATATGGGCAACCGCCTAAACCGGATACCGCACTGTCAATCATCCGAATACCTAAGCTTAAACAAGCCACAATATTGGCTAATGCCTGACCTCGGGTATCATGAAAATGAACGGCAAGATGTTCAATCGGTACTTTTTTAGCCACCTCATTGATGAGTTGTTGCACATGCCAGGGCGTCCCCGCGCCAATGGTATCGCCTAATGAGATTTCATCACAGCCCATATCAAATAATTGTTTAGCCAGTGACGCCACTTTAGACGGTAAAATATACCCCTCGTAAGGGCAACCCAATGCACAAGACACATACGCCCGCACCGCTAAACCCGTTTGCCGTGCTTGATCAATTATCGCAGTGAATCGAATTAACGATTGCTCGATGGAGCAATTAATGTTTCGCTGACAAAATATTTCAGAGGCCGCGGTGAAAACGGCAATGGCGTCCACATCGACCGCCATTGCACGAGTTAATCCAGCGACATTAGGCACCAGTGCCGAATACTGAACACCCGATTTCCGCTGAATCTTCGAGAAGACTTGTGCCGCATCCGCTAACTGAGGAATTCGCTGAGGATTCACAAAACTACTGACTTCAATGTGCTGCAAGCCACAGTCAGATAGTTGATTAATGAAATCGACTTTTATTTCAGTCGGGATATTACTGGATTCATTTTGTAAACCATCGCGGGCGGCCATTTCTTTAATTATTATTTGTTTATGTGCCATGGCTTTTACTCTGATTGATGCCGTCATGCGTAAAATTTCCTCGACCTAGATAACTTATGGTTTTATCCAAGTCGGGGGTCGTTTTTCCATAAAAGCGGTTAATCCTTCTTGACCTTCTTCAGACGTCCGCAATTTAGCAATCAATGCCGCAGAACGTTGCGTGACATCCTCATCAATCGGATCAATCGTGTGCAGAAACTTTTTAATCGCACGCTGTGCCTGTTGCCCCCCTTTGAGTAACAACTTCAAATATTTATCAACCTCACGGTCAAGTTCATTATCCGCGACACAATGACTGATCAGACCCATCCGATGCGCGTCCTCCGCTGAAAAAAATTCGCCAGTTAAAAACAATCGCTTCGCTTGATGCTGACCAATGGCCGCAATTACATAAGGCGATATCACGGCAGGAGCAATGCCTAATTTAATTTCTGAAAAAGAAAACATGGCTTGTTCACTGGCAATCGCCATATCACAACACGCGATTAAACCGATAGCCCCACCAAAAGCCGAGCCATTGACACGGGCAATGGTGGGCTTGCTTAATTGATGAAGCGTTCGCATCAGCGATGCGAGTTGCATCGCATCTTGATGATTAGTGATTTCATCATAATCGACCATCGACTGCATCCAGGCTAAATCAGCGCCACTGGAAAATGATTCACCGCTGCCAGTTAATACCAATACCTGTATAGATGAGTCTTCATCAATCGATTTTAATTGATGAGTTAATCCCTCAATGAGTTGGTCATCAAACGCATTGTGCTTGCCTGGACGATGCAGTGTCACCGTGGCCACACCGCGCTCATCTGTCGCCATTAAAAATGAATTTGTCATAAGATGTGCTCCTTATTAGAAGCTGCTTTAAAATATTTAAGAGGGGTGCAAGACAAATAAAAATAGATAAAAAAGCGCAGTTTTAGGCATACCATCCTCATATCGCAAAGCCCAAGCATGGGCAAGAGCGAACGCATGATGTCAACGAACATTTTAAAACAGCTTATTACATACGAAATACACCAAACTGCGTATCCTCTATCGGCGCATTCGTTGCCGCAGCCAAACCACGCCCCAAGACAAAACGGGTATCAATGGGATCGATGATCCCCTCATCCCATAATCGGGCCGTGGCATAATACGGATGACTTTGGCGATCAAACTGATCTTGTATGGTTTGCTCAAAGACTTGTTTATCATTCTCATCCCAATTTTCACCGCGCTTATTAAAGCTATCTTGCTTCACTGAACTCAGCACGGAGGCAGCCATTTCCCCGCCCATCACCGCAATACGTGCATTTGGCCACATCCATAATTGTCGCGGCGCATAAGCACGTCCACACATGGCGTAATTTCCTGCGCCATAGGAACCACCGATAATAATAGTAAATTTTGGCACATTAGCACACGCGACGGCCGTCACCATTTTAGCTCCATCTTTAGCAATACCGCCTTGCTCAAAATTCTTGCCGATCATAAACCCGGTGATATTTTGCAAAAAAACCAAAGGCGTCTGTCGTTGACTACACATTTGAATAAAATGGGCACCTTTTAACGCAGACTCGGAAAACAATACACCATTATTAGCAAGAATACCCACCGGATACCCCATAATATGGGCAAAACCGCAGACCAGAGTTTGCCCATACAGTGCCTTAAATTCATGAAATTCTGAACCATCGACAATCCGTGCAATAATTTCTCGCACATCATATTGTTCACGTGGGTTACGGGGAATGATGCCGTATAATTCTTCAGCCTGATACATCGGTTCAATGACTTTTTTTCGAGCCAGGCTATTAAATCGAGGATAATTGATATGAGCAATAATTTCGCGAGCTAGGCTTAAGGCTTCTTTGTCACTTTCCACTAAGTGATCGGTCACACCTGAGATACGACTATGCATATCCCCACCGCCCAACTCTTCGACTTTAGCCACTTCCCCCGTCGCGGCCTTCACTAACTGTGGACCACCCAGAAAAATTGTCCCTTGATTTCTGACAATCACACTTTCATCACACATCGCTGGTACATACGCACCACCTGCCACACAAGAACCCATGACAACAGCAATTTGAGGAATTTGTTTACCTGACATACGCGCTTGCATATAAAAAATTCGACCAAAATGATCACGATCAGGAAACACTTCATCCTGACAGGGCAAAAATGCCCCCCCCGAATCGACTAAATAAATACAAGGCAAACCATTCTGTTCCGCCATTTCCAAAGCGCGTAAATGTTTTTTCGCCGTTAATGGATAATAAGTACCTCCTTTTACAGTCGCATCATTCGCAACAATCATCACATCCTGCTTATGAACTTTACCGATACCGGTAATAATACCCGCGCAAGGCACATCGTTATTATACAAACCATAAGCCGTCAGCGGTGAAAATTCGAGAAATTTTTCATCGTCATCAACCAATTGCTCAATACGATCTCTCGCCAATAACTTACCGCGTGCAATATGTTGCTCTCGGGCTTTTTCTGAACCACCAAGCATCACTTTATTTATCTTGTCTTTTAGATCATCAACCAGGGTACACATGTAATCAAAATTTTCACGAAATTTGAGATTGGTTGGATCATTTTTGGTTTTAATAACGGCCATACTTATGCTCTTTTCAGGAAGATAATTCAATTGCCACCGCCGTCGCTTCACCACCACCGATGCATAACGAAGCAATGCCTTTAGTTAAGCTATGCGCTTTCAAAGCATGTATTAATGTCACCATCAAGCGGGCACCCGAAGCGCCAATGGGATGACCTAATGCACAAGCCCCCCCATTAATATTCACTTTTTTAGCATCCAATGATAATTCCTGTATTGCAGCCATCGCAACGACAGCAAAAGCTTCGTTGATTTCAAATAAATCCACATCGCTGTTAGACCAATTGATTTTTTCAAGCAACTGCCGAATCGCCCCGACTGGAGCGGTAGTAAATTCAGCGGGTACACCGGCATGACTAGCATGACCTTTGATCCGTGCTAATGGCGTCAATCCTAATTTTTCAGCTTGGGCCGCCGCCATTAACATAAGCGCCGCTGCACCATCTGAAATCGATGATGAGTTGGCCGCCGTCACCGTGCCACTATCTGCTCTGAACGCAGGCTTGAGTTTCGCTATTTTTTCAATTTTACAATTGAATGGTTGCTCGTCTTGCTCTATGGATATTTCACCATTTCGCGTTTTTATTAATACCGGAGTAATTTCTTTCGTAAAATGCATGCCATCAATCGCCATAATGGCACGCTTAACCGATTCCTTGGCATAAGCATCTTGCTGTTGACGGCTAAATTGGTATTTGTCCGCACATTGCTCTGCAAAACAACCCATCAAGATCCTATCCTCGGCATTTTCCAAACCATCAAAAAACATATGATCAAGCACTTGATGATGTCCCAATCGCAAGCCATCACGAACTTTCGGTAGTAAATAAGGGGCATTCGACATGGATTCCATCCCACCGGCAATGACGATGTTTGCACTACCCGCAGTAATCATATCATGCGCCATCATCACCGCTTTCATCCCCGAGCCACAAACTTTATTAATCGCAGTACATGCGGTGGCTTGATCTAATCCCCCCTTGAGTGCCGCTTGTCGTGCGGGTGCCTGGCCAAGTCCAGCAGATAACACACAGCCCATATAAACTTCATCAATACGATGAGGATCAATGTTAGCATCGTATAGTACTGCTCGTATGGCGGCCGCCCCAAGATCCGTGGCTGATTGGTTTAAGAAGGCGCCTTGAAAAGCCCCCATCGCCGTGCGTTTTGCGGCCACGATTACAATATCATCATTTTCCATTTGATCTATTGCTCCTCATTTTCGAAAAATATGTGACAACGGTTAGGGTTTCGACGCTTTAAACAAATCACGAGCGATAATTAGGCGGCGTATTTCGTTAGTTCCACCACCAATTTCATATATTTTTGAGTCACGTAATAAGCGGCCCGGAATTTCTTCATTCATATAACCGCGCCCACCCATAATCTGGATGGCATTCAGGGCAACCGCTGTGGCCGCTTCTGAGGCAAAAAGACAGGCCGCCGCCGCATCACGATTGCGATTTTTATTGGTATGGAAGTTTTCTCCAAGACGATAAGCCATCGCCCTCGCCGCTTCTAGCTGAGTATACATATCGGCAATTTTTGCTTGTATCATTTGAAATTGACCGATCGGTTGCCCAAACTGGTGCCGCTCATGAACATATGGCAGCACCACATCTAACGCCGCTTGCATAATACCCAGTGGCCCACCACAAAGAATCAATCGTTCCGAATCCAAGCCATTCATCAACAATGAAACCCCTTGATTGACTTCACCCAACACATTTCCGTGCGGAATTTCACAATCGTCAAAATAGAGTTCACAATTGCCAGCGCCTCGCATGCCTAATTTGTCTTTTTTATCGCCAGTGGTAAATCCTGCCATGCCTTTGTCAACCAAAAAAGCACTAATGCTTCGGGAGCCAGCGGTTTTTTCAGCGGTTCGCATATAAACGATGAACGTTTCGGCGTAGGGGCCATTAGTTATCCATCTTTTGGTACCATTGGCAATCCACACGTTACCGTGTTTTTTGGCTGAACATGCCATGGAACCAATCACATCAGAACCCGCGTCCGGTTCTGACATCGCTAAGGCGCCAACATGCTCACCCGACAATAAGGGGGCGAGATATTTTTGCCGTTGTGCTTCTGTGCTATTTTTAAACAAATTATCCACACAAATATTGGAATGAGCCGCATAGGCAAAACCGACCGAACCGGAAGCCCGTGATAATTCTTCGGTCGCAATCACGTGATGCAAATAGCTGAGTTCTTCACCACCATATTTTTTAGGAATGGTAATCCCCATTAAATTAGCACCGCCTAATTTACGCCACAAATCACTGGGAAATTCATCTTGCTGATCAATTTTTGCCGCAATTGGGGAAATTTCTGATGCTGCAAACGCTTGTACTTTCCTGCGAAATTCGTTTAGATCTTGCGTCATAATGATTGTCATCCTATCGTATGAAATTGATAAGTTAGGAATGGATAAATTATCTACTTCTCATTCATTAGCGGCAGCAAAAGCATTTTAATCCAACAGCGACACGGCTGGAAAATCACGGTGAAGGATGGAATATTTTAGGTGCTTGTTCAGGTTTATCGCTTCGATAAACTAATAACACCACCACATCGGCTGTTGCCGTCTTATCGCCATCGGCCAACACATGGCAAGCAATGGTATATTTTCGCTCATTTTTGATTTGTTTAACTTGTGCTTCCAATCTAAGGGCTGCATCAATCGGTGTCGGTTTCAGATAAGTAATGTTCATCGATCCGGTGGCAAATAAATAGTGTGGCTCGGAATCCAATGCTCGGCTTTCATTTTTTACCGCCGTTGCCATCGCGGTAGCAATACAGTGACAATCAACAATCGTAGCAATAATTCCACCACAGGTAAGTGCAGCCCAGCCCTCATGGTGCGGTTGAGGATGCCATAAACAAGCGGCAATCTCTCCGTCCCAAAAGCTACGTATATGCAATCCTTTTGCATTGTGAGTGCCGCATCCAAAACAGATATTGCCCGGCATGTAATCTTGAAAGTATTGTGTTTTGTTCATATCTCTTAAACTTAAAGGCACGTTTGAGCCTTAATCCTCTTCTCGGTTAATTTTCGTTTTCTTGAAAAAATACGAGCGACATCAGCTCAAACTAAAAGCGAGTGAATAAAATTTCAAGTGCGTCACACAATGACTCGGTGTGATAAAATACCTGTGGGCAGGAGGCAATGGTTTGGAGGGAAGTACCCCTCCAAAGGTTGACCCGATGAACTGAAATCTGCTAACACCCATGAGGTTACTGATTTTTCTCATAGCTTCACCTTAGGTTCTTGTTATCTGATAAATTAGACAGATATCTAATAAAAAAGATTCGTGTTTTCTTGTGATATCCGTTTATTACCCGCTTTCAGATATTCGCCCTGATGCACACCATTCATTGATAACAAATGGTACGTTTTTACTATTAATTAAAGACAATAAAATAAATTAATCAAATATTTTAGAAAAAATACCGTCAAATATATCAATGCCAATACAACTCAAATAAATCGATTAAAAATTTCTGGTTACGAACTTACAATTATTTGTTTTGTCTAACTAAAATGGCGATTTTTACTATCCAGTAGAACAAGTTAAACGAATCAAACCAACAATCGCAATACAGCAACTCGATGTCGTATCTTAAAATGTTATTATTATAATCAGTCACAACCGATGTGAGTCACACAAAATACGGTGTATTTGCGCTCATCATGCGATAAAAAACCAGAAAAAGTCGCATTACAATGACGACTAGCTATCGTCTCCGATGCCCAAACCTTTCTATTCGATCGGATAACGATCTAGATATTAATCTGTTCATTCAAAATACAGTGAACTCAAGCTAAACTTAAAGACGAGCATATTAAAGATATATCTCTAAAATTACTGACAGTATTCACGCCGCCTATTCAACAACGTTCCGAGGAGAATTTTCAAAGAAATACAGCCAACAGACGATATTGTATGGTCGGTGGTTATAATAATAAAGTCATAGCCTGTCACTGTCATTGCAAAATAGTTTATAGGAGGACGATTCGTGTCTACCGTTGCAAACTTCCAAATTAATTACACCCAATTTCTGAATGAAAACTCAGAAGTTTGCCAGTCCCTTCCCTCATTCGCTGAGGACCCCAGCACCTTAATCAACATGTACCAAGACATGGTATTAACCCGAGTATTTGACAAAAAAGCCATCGCCTTACAACGCACAGGGAAACTCGGCACCTATCCTTCATCACTCGGCCAAGAAGCGATTTCGGTCGCCGTGGGACATGTCATGCGTCCCGACGACGTATTAGTCCCTTATTATCGTGAATATGGCGCCCAATTCCTACGCGGCGTCAGCATGAAGGAAATCCTCTTATACTGGGGAGGCGACGAACGTGGCATGGACTTTCAAGGTCCACGAGAGGATTTTCCCATTTGTGTCCCCATTGCTTCTCATGGACCCCATGCGGTGGGTTTAGCCTATGCATTTAAGCTCCGAAAAACACCTCGCGTTGCGGTGGCATTTTTTGGTGATGGCGCAACCTCAAAAGGTGATTTTTATGAATCGGTCAATGCCGCCGGGCTATGGAATTTGCCGGTGGTATTTATCATCAATAATAATCAATGGGCAATTTCAGTACGTACCCGAGATCAAACACATTGTGAAACCATTGCACAAAAAGCCTTGGCTGGCGGCATTACCGGTGAACAAGTCGATGGCAATGACATCATTGCGGTTCGAGATGTCGCCGAAAAAGCGCTAGAGCGGGCACGCAACCATGGCCAACCCAGCGTCATCGAAGCTATTAGCTATCGTTTATGTGATCACACCACCGCCGATGATGCTTCACGCTACCGCAGCGATGACGAAGTTAAGGCAGCCTGGAAAAAAGAACCCGTTTTACGATTACGCCGTTATCTTGAGCAACAAGGCCATTGGGATGAAGACAAAGAACAGCAACTATTAACCAACTGCACTCACCAGGTCGAAGCGCAAGTGAATTTGTATCTAGACACCGCACCTCAACCGCCTGAGTCAATGTTTGATTATATGTTTGAAACCCGCCCCCATGATCTCAATCAACAACGAGAATACTTTAAAAACAGGGTGAAATAATATGACAGAAACCACACTAATCGATGCGGTCAATATGGCACTTGCCAAAGCCATGACAAATGATGCGAATGTCATCCTATTAGGCGAAGATGTCGGCGCCAATGGCGGCGTGTTTCGAGCCACAGCGGGTTTGCAAGAACGGTTTGGGGAAGCACGAGTCATTGATACCCCATTGGCAGAAACACTCATTGCAGGTATGTCGGTGGGTCTGTCTGCACAAGGCTTTCGTCCAGTCTTTGAAATGCAATTCATGGGATTTATTTATTCCGCCATTGATCAAATCATCAATCATGCCTCACGCTTACGTAACCGCACCCGCGGACGTATTACATGTCCGTTAGTGCTGCGCGCACCTTACGGGGGCGGCATTCATGCGCCGGAACATCATTCGGAAAGCACCGAAGCCTTGTTTGCCCATATGCCCGGTCTGCGTGTCGTGATTCCCTCGTCACCCGCTCGAGCCTACGGATTACTATTAGCCGCTATTCAAGATCCAGATCCCGTGGTATTTCTGGAACCGAAGCGCATTTATCGAATGGTGAAACAGACGGTCAAGGATAATGGTGAAGCACTGCCGTTAGATGTGTGTTTTACCCTGCGAGAAGGCACCGATATTAGCTTAGTCACCTGGGGAGCTTGTGTTCATGAAACATTGCAAGCTGCCGATGAACTCGACAAGCTCGGTATTAGTGCTGAAGTCATTGATCTGGCCACCATTAAACCACTCGATATGCAAACCATTTTACAGTCTGTGGAAAAAACTGGACGCTGTGTCATCATCCATGAAGCTGTCCGTACCGGCGGTGTCGGTGCTGAAATTGCCGCACAACTGGCAGAACAAGGCTTGATGTTTTTAATGGCACCCGTACAACGCGTCACAGGATATGACACCGTGATGCCTTTATATCGACGAGAACAATATTACATGATTGATGTGCCAAGAATTATTGAAACCGTTAAGCAAACCATGGAGTACGCATGAACATATTTAAATTACCTGATCTTGGTGAAGGGTTAACAGAAGTTGAAATTGTTGAATGGTTAATCAAGGTGGGTGATGAGGTTGAGCTTGATCAACCCATCGCCTCGGTGGAAACCGCTAAAGCGATCGTTGAAATTCCCAGCCCGCAAAAGGGTAAAATTTTTAAACTATACGGCGATGTGGAAGATATCGTTCATGTCGGTGATCCACTGGTTGAATTTGAAGGAGAAGAAAAGTCCACCGCAGGAGAAATGCCCTCGTCATCCAGTCGACCGAAGGACACAGGCACGGTGGCCGGTGAAATTAAAGTCGGGACGGAAGTCGTCAACGAAGCAGCCACTTCTGTGGGTCAAGCCTCCACGGGTATCAAGGCCACTCCTGCTGTGCGCGCACTCGCACGCCGCCTGGATGTGGATTTATCCATTGTGACTCCCAGCGGCCCTAATGACACGATTACCGCCGCCGACATACAGCGTGTCGCAAAATTATTTGAAGAAAGTGGTCCCTTAGAAATGTTGCGTGGCGTTCGGCGTACCATGGCCAAATCCATGGCCACCGCCAATGCAGAAGTGGTCCCGGTCACCATATACGATGATGTCGATATCAATACTTGGAAAGAAAATGGCGATATTACCACTCGCTTGATTCGTTCCATCGCCTCAGCGTGTAAAGCAGAGCCCTCGTTAAATGCCTGGTATGATAGCCATGCCATTGGCCGACGAATTTTAAAAAAAGTTGATTTAGGCATCGCCGTCGATACACCCGATGGGCTTTTTGTCCCGGTTTTAAGAGATGTGGCAAATCGTGATGCCAAAGAGTTACGTGCCGGTTTAGAAACCATCAAACAAGCGGTACGTGATCGGAATATTCCACCGGAAGAAATGCGCGGGTATACGTTTACGCTGTCTAATTTTGGTACTTTTGCAGGACGCTACGCCAATCCCATTGTGATGCCACCCACCGTCGCTATTTTAGGTGCAGGTAAAATAAGACAAGAAATCACAGCCTCTGACGGACAACCCGCTGTTCATTGGATATTGCCACTGTCACTCACCTTTGATCACCGAGCAGCCACCGGCGGTGAAGCGACCCGGTTTTTAGCTGCCATCATTGAAGATTTATCGTTAGTCGAGTAAAAAAAAACGATTTTAAATATTAATACTTTCGCTCATGGGGCGACAAATACAAATCAACAATAATGGATTATATTTAGGTATGAATAAAAAACAATTGATATTTTTAAAGTTACTAATAATCACACTATTGTTTGCTGTCGCTAGCAATCATATCGTTGCCGATGAAAGGCATAAAGTGGTCATACATGTGGATGAAAATGATAAAGCTCGCATGAACTTAGTTTTGAACAATGCAGCAAATATCAACAACTACTATCAAGACAAAGCCGAAGAAGTGCTTATTGAAGTTGTCGCTTATGGCCCCGGGTTACATATGTTACGTGCTGACACCTCCCCGGTAAAAGAGCGAATCAAGAGTTTCGGGCAAAACTTTGAAAATATTTCATTCCGCTCTTGTGGCAACACCTATCGCAAAATGTCAAAAAAATCAGGTAAAAAAATTAAGCTTATACCACAAGCTAAAATGGTCGCTTCAGGCGCCGTTCATTTAATCCAAAGACAAGAAGAAGGCTGGTCTTACCTGCGACCTTAACCCACCACTTCGTTCCCACATTCCTGCGTGGGAACGAAGATCGAATGGTCCAATTTAGCACAAGCACTTGAATTATTTAACACGTTAAAATTCATCTATATCAAATACTAATCCTATTTCCTTCTTCCCAGAAATCATAATTTTTTTTTGGATTTTTACAATAAAATCACCAGATTACAGTCAAAAAAAAGCCAACCCCAGAATTAGGGGGTGGCTCGGCTCATAAAAAATTACGATTGATGCGCGCATTAAATAATACGGTAGCTAATTAGTCGTCACGATCACTCTCTCTATCGTCATTTCGATCATCGTCATTGCTACGATCACTGTCGTCAGAACGACTATC
>CAYUAI010000026.1:0-19626 GCA_964442745.1 uncultured Chromatiales bacterium | reverse complement strand
TATCGTCATTTCGATCATCGTCATTGCTACGATCACTGTCGTCAGAACGACTATCATTATTACTGTCGTCATTTACGTCATCATCATTGCTACGGTCGCTGTCGTCGGAACGGCTATCGTCATTACTGTCGTCATTGACACCATCATCATTGCTACGATCACGGTCGTCGGAACGGCTATCATCATTACTGTCGTCATTGACACCATCGTCATTGCTACGGTCTCGGTCGTCGGAACGACTATCATCATTACTGTCGTCATTGACACCATCGTCATTGCTACGGTCTCGGTCGTCGGAACGACTATCATCATTACTGTCGTCATTTACCTCATCGTCATTGCTACGGTCTCGGTCATCGGAACGACTATCATCATTACTGTCGTCATTGACACCATCATCATTGCTACGGTCACTGTCGTCAGAACGACTATCATCATTACTGTCGTCATTGACACCATCATCATTGCTGCGGTCACTGTCGTCAGAACGACTATCGTCATTACTCTCGTCATTGACACCATCGTCATTGCTGCGGTCACTGTCGTCGGAACGACTATCGTCATTACTGTCGTCATTGACACCATCGTCATTGCTGCGGTCACTGTCGTCGGAACGGCTATCGTCATTCGATTTGTCATTATTTTCATTATTTTCATTATCTAAATAAGTTTGATCATCTGAACTTAACCTACCATAACAGCCACTACCGGCCTCAATCATGGTGGCATTAAATTCATTACTATTTACTAAGGCAATACCCGTTACTTCGACTTTCGCACCTTTTATCAAACAGGATGCATCACCTTTTTTAAACCAACTATTGCTTAAATCAACCATCATCGGATTATCTTGCACCGTGTAATATTTAGCTTCGCTCACATGAAGCGATAATAACCCGTTATTATAACTATTGACATGTCCTTCAAGCTCCGCCATCGCTATCGTGGTATCGCCGATATACTCAGAAGAAACCGGTGCCCCTTCAATATCAATCGAGGTGGCAACTAACTGATTCCCATCCCAACTCCCTTTGACTTCAACTTGCTGTTCCAAGTTAAGCAAACTTTGATTACCGTGACTATAATAAGCATTAGCTAAATCAATGACAGATAGCCGATCTCTATTGGGTAAAAAACTAGATGAATAGATATCCAACTCCATACTGCCATTATCTATGGCTTTGACGACCCCTTTGACTTCAACTATTTTTCCTATGGCATCATTATCGCTACCAACATAAGCCTGCTCACCATTCATTGATATGGAAATCGCCTCAATATTTAATGATTTGCTATCATAATTACCGTAGACTTCAAGACGATCATCAAGATTCACGATATCCATGGTTTCTGCAACCTCTCCCGTTGCTTCGTTAAGCACCACTCCATTATCATGGAGAGCAACATGGATTCGAGCCTCGCTATCATCGCTGGCAATGGTAAGTTTATCAGGGCTAACAGCAACCACATTGCCACTAACTTTAGCAAACGTACGGTGCAATTCCGCCGCTTCTTCCATTTGATAAAACACGGCAGGAATAATGGTATCTTCTTGCTGAACAAATTGCTTTAAATCAAAATCCAGTAAAAAGGACAATGCCTGATTTGCACCGGCAGCAAGATCACCATCAATTGTTAATATATAATCATCTCGGTTTTTATCTAAATATAACGATTTGACGGTACCATTTTGATCAACCACCGATAGATTAGAATCTAAGGTGAGGGTAAAAACATCATACTGACCTACCGGAATTTTCTGAACGCTTAATAATTGACCTATACCATTGAGAGATGCAACATTAAACACACGCCCTTTAGGATCATTAAACAAAACAGCTTGCTTCGATTGACTATCAATGGCTTCCAGCTTTTTAATGTTCACCCATACTTCACGGTAGGTTTCGGATAAATCATCAGTGATCAAAACAGACACCGTCGCATATTTTTTTCCATCATTATTTTGCAACACTTGCCGTAGGTCATCTTTTTGATAACAACCAGTTAATAGCGTCACTAAAATAACAGAACTTATTAATTTCCTGCCCATTGTATTCTCTCCTTTAAAATTGCAAATATAAGTGCAATGTCTGTATTTTCCATAAATGGCTAATAGGCTAATAGGCTAATAGGCTAAATAACATTCGTGTGCATTTATGATTCAGAAGTCACTATACAAAGAATGCCTGAAAAGGAAGTGAATAAATGCTGAAAAAATAATGAAAATTTCGATAATTTCGGGGATAATTAACGAACATTTATTGATCGTCAGCGTGATGTCTTTTAAGCGCCGATCCATTCAATAGAAAAATACCTGACTCGAGAAAACAACTCTGACGCCAAACATGAATATGTGAGTGATGCTATCTAGGCGGTGGTTGGCGCCAGTACTCGACATAACTTGCGCTGCATGAACTTGTCAACAGCATCGAAAAATCAACAAGTTTGACCCACTCCCCCTATCCGGTTATAAATTTTTAGGCGTCTTGTGATTTGGCTTAAATTTTCGCACGGCCTGTTGTAGTTCAGTCAGTTGGCGACTGGGAGGTTGTTTGGCATATTTTAATGAAGAATAAAGTTCGGTAATCTGATTAATCGGTGCCACTAAGTCCTGTCGGCTGATCACTACTCTGCTCGCAAAATCATGCACTCCCTCACCTTGATATCGATCAAATCCTAAGCTGCGCAATTTTTTACAAAATTGTTTATACGCTCGATTGATCGGATCTTGTGGCTTATTTTTTTTCTTTAATAAAAGAATAACTAATAAAATAAATACGCCTGGGAGTGTTATTGACAACAAGCGGATCAACTTTTCCCAAGTGACATCATCAATGCCAAGCAAAGATAAAAAAGACCTCTGCCGAGAAGAATTATAGCCAATAATCCATTGGTTCCATTGATGACTGATATTGTCCCAACTATAATAGGCCGTTGCCCATAGCTGCCAGCCCCATCCCAGACGGCGAGTTTTCACATCATTTTCCGAGGCGGCGGGTGTGCCGGCATCCAAGATCCTTGATTGAGGAATCACCGAGGTAGGATCAATTCGAACCCATCCCCGATCGACTAGCCATACCTCTGCCCAAGCATGAGCATCCGATTGCCTAACAATCAAATAATCGCCCACCGGATTTAATTCGCCACCGTGATAACCGGTAACAATACGGGCCGGAATACCGGCGGCCCTCATTAAAAATACAAAGGACGAGGCATAGTGTTCGCAAAACCCTTTTTGCGTATGAAATAAAAACTCATCCACCGGATCACCCGTGGCCAAAGGGGGTTTTCGTGTATAAAAAAAATCATTATCCTTGAAATAAGATAATCCCATGTTGACAATATCTGGCTTATCGCGACTTTGCAAACGCCATTCTTGGGCCAAATTTATCGCACGCTCGCCATAGCTATCTGGTAATTGCAAATACTGACGATAGTTTGGCTTGATTCCTCTGTCAATTTGGTAGTCAATATAAGAAATCATATCATAGCGATATACATTCTTTATCGGTTTATTATTTAATAGTTGATATTGCCTGTTCATAAAACTATTCAATGGTATCTTAGCCGCGATATCAAGCGCAAATAACCATTGCTGCTGATGTGCCTCTAAGGTGACCTGGTAATGGATCGGCGGCCCATTTTTTTTCATATGTAACTGACGATTCCCTATATACCGGTGACCTCTATTTGAGGAATCACGCCACGTATTGCCATCAAAATACCAAAAAATAGGTCCCCTCCAATAGAGTTTTTCTATCGGGGGTAATGGGCCTTGAAAATTAACTCGAAATGCAACCGAATCATTATCCGCTAAACGACTTACCAATCCCGGCGACATTTGATTAGATAAACCGGTGCTAGCCATTGACGAAAAATTTGGCACACCCCATAATGGATGACTCAAGCGTGGAAACAAAATAAATAACAGTAACATAATCGGTATCGCTTGAACCAACAATAACACGGTATATTTTATTGCAGAAAAATGAGACGCCTTATTTTCGATTAACTGATTGATGCGCACTAAGATGCTTATCAACAAGGTCATCACTACAATGGTATAAATACCGACCAACATCGATTGGTCGAATAGAAATCCAGTTATAATCACGAAAAAACTAAGATAAACAACAATGGTGAGTTCACGCTTCTGCCGCATTTCAAGCAACTTTAAACAAGTCATTGAGGTAAGCAAAGACACGCCCGCTTCACTACCGATGATCGTTTTAAACGAAGAAATTACGAGACTAAAAGCACCGAGAGTGAGTACGACTCGAAGCCACTTACCGGGAAACTTAACCAAATTTAGCTCAAACAAGAAACGCCAAAGTAAAATAATAGCGAAAAAAACATTAATACTAAAAAGTTGATAAGGGACATGTGGAGCAACCACTAATACCACAGAAAACAACAACCATAAATGAATATAATTACTATTCATCCATCGCTCATAAAACCATTTCATGGATGCTTCCCGTGCAAAGCAAGCGCCTTCAAGCAAGCATGATAGTGTGACTCACCTTTGGAAAGCTCAATTTTTTTATCGGGCAAAATAAGCCCATATCGATATCCACACTTTTCTGCCTCCAGCACCCAAGCCGTTAAATAGGACAGACGCTTTTCGGCATTTTCTATGTCAAAATGAAACCAATCTAGCCAAACATTTTCGTCAAATTGATCAACATATTGCTTGCTTACCCATGGCTGTGCTTTCGCTACGCCTTTCCAATGTACCTGTTTTAAAGAATCACCATGTTGATATTTTTTGAAACCAAAAAAATCCACCGTTCCGCCTGAAGATAACGGGATATCGCTGTCACTATTAGAAAACATATCTATTAATCGTTTTTTTTGAGAAATCGGTGCTGGATAAACAAAATAATTGGCTTTGATATTGACCGGAGACCAGGATCGAAACAGCCCCAAAGGATATTTACTCTCTACAACCACACGATCCAAACTATATTGACCGCGTTGATTGGCTGGTAAAAATAAACAATAATGTTGCCAGCGATTTCCTGAAATATTTTTCATCTCGCTAATTGGGTTATGCCATTCCCCAGGAATATAACAAGTGACAGCTTGTTTCAAGCTCTCTGACATATTATAAATTGATATCTCTACATTAATGTTTTCACCACAAAATACTGGCGTAATAGATTCCACACTAACCTTTAACCTAATCATATTATTATAGGTATGCAATAAAGAAACAGCCGTCACACTTGCCAACCAAAACGTCAAAATATAGCCTAGATTCAGCTGATAATTCACCGAACCAACAAACATCAAAAACAACAAGCAGAAAAACACAATACCCTGAGCTGTTGGTAGTATATAGACATTACGATGAGAAAAAATATAGGTATCTTCGATTTTTTTCTCGCCTTTATTAAAAAAAGTCCAATAAATATTTTTTATTTTCAGCAACATGGCATCGTTGAATATTAACTAAGCAATAGGAATCACTTTAAAATAATCAGACATCTGTTTTTCGTTTGACAAGCTATTTTCTGCTGATTTCAATCGGTGATTAGTGACATGCGGCAATACGACTTGTATATCTTCAGGAATCACGTAATCTCTCCCCATTAATAAAGCCCACGCTTTTGCACATCTTAATAAAATCAATGCAGCACGTGGTGAAAGCCCATGAACAAAATTTGTAGACTGCCTTGAGAACTCGATAATCGATTGTAAATAATCGAGCAATGAATCTGAACTATGCACATCAAATGCTGCCTGTTGCAATGTCATCAAGGTTTCAGTATCAATCGTAGATTGCATATGATTCAACATATCTTTGCGGCTTTTTCCCAGCAAAATATCTCGCTCGGCACGGCGATTAGGATAACCTAAAGTAATACTCATAAAAAACCGATCGAGCTGAGAAGCAGGCAAAGAAAATGTACCCACATCATGAATCGGATTCTGGGTACCGATCACAAAAAATGGGGTGGGAAGCTGATAAGTCACACCTTCAATCGTTACTTGCTGCTCTTCCATGGCCTCCAGTAATGCACTTTGTGTTTTCGGCGTTGCCCGATTAATTTCATCCGCTAACACCACTTGGGAAAAAATAGGCCCTTTATGGAAGGTAAAGCCAGACGTTTTTCTGTCAAAAATATTCACACCTAATATATCAGCGGGTAATAAATCGCTGGTAAATTGTACTCGATTAAACGCTAAACCTAAGGCACGTGCCAACGCATGACCCAGCGTTGTTTTACCAACACCGGGCAAATCCTCAATTAATAAATGCCCTCTTGCTAATATACAGGTCAAAGCAAGACGAATTTGATGCTCTTTACCAACAATCACATCACTAAGCTGCTCAACAATGCTGTCCAATACTTTTTTCATTTTCAATTACACTAGATAGTTAGCCAAAAAGTTTATCGACTGAACATAGGCTTATATTTAGCCATGCTGAGAACTCGCTAAAAATTCTTTGATTCATCATAAAAAAACAACGAACAATATATCCATGACAATAACATAGGCTAGTGCTAACCCCAGACTTTTCCTCTGTCACTTATATTGTTCTACTATTAGAATGGGGAAAACTTTAGTGTTATCGATCCGGCAGCTACTAATTAATCGAACACAGGACAGGCAAAGCAAAATGGAATCCACCAATCAATATTTGCCAGCGCTACATTATTTGGATAAATCCTTCGCAACAAGGATGTAGGTACTTCACGAGGTTAGCCTGTGACAGCACACATAAAATGGAAACAAACAATCTTATTGGCTTGCTTATACCTACCAATGGCGGTGCTCGCTCAACCAACAGTTGGCGTAAAAATGAGCACATTAGGCTATGGTATCGAAGCCGCTTACGCATTGTCAGAAAAAATCAGCGCTCGAGTCAACTACCACCGAATTAACCTAAACCTCAATACCACACGAGATGATATTGAATACGAGCTCAACTTAAAACTTAATACCTTAGCTACCCTATTAGACTGGCACCCGCTAGGTCGTGGGTTTCGAATCAGTGGCGGCCTATTGCTAAATAACAACGAGCTCCAAAGTCAAGCTACCGGTCAAAATAAAAGGGAATATGGCATCGGCGATGAAATTTATACCGGTAACTTTATATTGACCGGCAACGTCACGTTTCGGGAAATGGCCCCTTACCTCGGTATTGGCTGGGGTATGCCACCCAGTAAAAAAAGCGGCTGGAGCCTACTGGCGGATATTGGCGTTTTGTTTCATGGACAACCGCAAATTAAATTGGAAGCCCGTGGTCAGATCGCCAGAAAGCGGGATGGTCAAATATTTAACGACATTAGCGACCCTGAACTCAGCAAAGATTTGGCAAAAGAGGAGCAAGAACTCAACGACAAGATCAAAGACTATGCGTTTTATCCCGTCGTGTCCCTTGGCGTCGCTTACCAGTTTTAGGACTTACTCACCCAAAATTGCTATAGTTTTAATTATGAAACGAGATTTTTTTGATTTACTCAACAGGTCCGCTCGCCCCGCTCAGTTTCTTATGTTTTGGATTGGTTTTATCTTCGTCATTCACACGCTTTTCTACTCAAGTATCCACCTGGCAAATGCGAGTAGCAGCCTGGCAGATGAAGGCCCAGAAGATTCGAGTGACATCCTAGGAAATAACACCATTTCAATCAACTGCAGTAACCTTGATGACCCAGTGAACTCCTGCACGATGACCCCGAATATCGCCTCGTTCAGCAATCTCCTATTCACCCTGAAAAGCATCGAAGAATGCAAAACCAATGCGGAGAACAGCACGGCTAGCTGCACCACCGATGTCGGAGAAACGTTTACATGCACTGATGTGACCGACAGCAGTGCCAGCTGTCAATTCCCTGGCAACACGCTGGTTCATTGCAGTAATATCACTCAAAAAGTCGCCGAATGTACCGTCGAAGTCCCTCCTCAAACCAGCGTTGGTCAAGCCTTACAAAGTATTTCACAGACCGCTCCGCAAGCAGAAATCGCCCGCGTCATTGGTAAAATATGTATCCAGCGCAATGTGGCTCATGGCTTGCGGAGAGACTGCAATGCGCTGATCGACAGCGCCTTGTTCGGTAACGAGCAAGCACAACAGGCCTTGGCGGCCATCACACCCATCGCCGCCAGCGCACCACTGGACGCCTCCCAAACCAATATCAAAGCGCAAAACAATAATATTCAGGCACGCCTGCAAACACTGAAGTCCAGCTACTTAGCGGCACCTGCCGGTAATCGTCTATCGTTTAGTCTTACCGATCAATTTTATGCTACGACTGATTTTTATCAAGACGACGATCCACGCTATCGCTTCAATGATAACGGAAGCTCAAATAACGCGGTGACCGAAATTGATTTTGGAGAATTAGGACTCTTTGTCAACGGTACGATAAATCGTGGTAACAAAGATCAAACGGATAACGAAGCCGGTTTTGACTTCAACGCCATTGATATCACGCTGGGGGCCGACTATCGATATTCCCGACAATTATTTGTGGGTCTCGCTTATGGATATTCCCACAATAAAACGACCTTGCAATCCCGTCGCGGCCAACTGGATGCCACCAGCTACCATCTCATACTCTATAGCAGCTTTTTCCCATCACCATCATTTCATATTGATAGCAGCGTCAGTCTCGGTGGACAAAATTTTAACCAAAAACGGTATATTCGCTATACCTTACAAAACAGAACCCCCGCCACCGAAGTCAACCAGTCTGCCGCCGCTGAATATTTTGGCGGTCAAATTTCAGCCAGCCTCGCTGCCGGCTATGAATTTACCCTGGGTGGCATGAGCATCGAACCTTTTATGCAATGGAATTATATCAAAACAAAGATTGACGACTACACGGAAAATATGTCTAAACCTGACCAGCCCGGCTCTGGCTGGGGAATTACCGTCAATCAACAAAGCGATCAATCGTTGTCGCTAAGTCTCGGCGGGCAACTCGCTTATGCTATCAGCTCCACCTATGGCGTTTGGCTACCCCAACTGCGGTTTGAATGGTTAAAAGAATTGAAAGATAATATCCATATGGTAGAAGGCTATTTCATCGGTGACCCCGGTCAAGAAACCTTTCGTCTACCCACCGATAAACCGGATACCAGCTATTTTAATTTAGGTGTCGGTATTTCCGCCGTGTTTGCTAATGGTCGCTCCGCCTATCTATTTTATCAAACCATTCTCGGCTATGAGCACTTGTCACAACAAGCCATCAATATTGGTTTACGCTGGGAAATTTAACCCGCGAAATTCTTCACATAGAATAACGTCCCCGTTTGGCACTCAGATTTGGTTTGTATTTGTTCGTTCTAATTCTAGCATTGGAAATTATTAGGCGAAGCGAATACAATCCTCTTTCAAATAAAATTCCTGACGTCACTCATCCTTGGAAGATTGGGCACCTAGGCGATATAACCATAATTGAGAAAATATATTATGCATGAAGAAATGAAGACAGTGAGAATCGGGTTATTTTTGGTCATGTTAACTTTGATTTTTGGAATTAGTTTAGGTGTTGGCTTTGGTATTGCGGAAGATTCCGTAAAATCCTATATCGCAGATGGCGTCATGGCTCATGAAAATTTGCATGATGATAAAAGCAACAAAAAAATATGGCGATATGCTCAAAGAGCTCATTTCCATGCAACAGGGATCGCTGCATTTTCTATTGGACTCGTTCTTCTCATCATGCTCTCTTCTCTTAAACGGAAGTTAAAAACAGTCTCATCCATTTTAGTGGGACTTGGCGGATTATATCCATTGGCATGGCTCACCATGTTTATTCTTGCGCCGTCATTAGGAAGAAGCGCAGCGCATAATCACATTGTAACAGAAATGTTTACTTATGTTGGCATCGGTGGTTTGTTGCTAGGCATTGCAATTTTATGTGCCAATTTATTCTTAGAAATGTTTCATGAATAGCTATACTCAGCACGAGCATAAACTAGCATTTTCACATCCTATCTTCAGGTGATTTTTGACCCATCTTCCGTTGCAAAATTCTCAGAATAGAACCACGATTTCTGAGGATTTTCGCCAACGGATGAAAGCTAAGATAGAAAATGTATTTACAATGATTGCATGCCTGAGCTGTCCCATTGACGAGTCAGCATGGCGGTATAAACTCTTTCGTCGGGGAGCCCCAGACAACTAAAAAAATGGCCGTCATTTAGATTATTATCTTCGTACCACCATAGCGATATTTGACGATCATTAAAAATATAGAGGTAATTGAGCAATTTTCCTAAAGCACCATCAAGCGATTGACTCGCATTTAAAGATAAATGAAAGCCAGGGCTTGGATATTTTAATGGGGGTTTAAAAACACTATCGAGACGCTCAACAACTTGGTCAAATTGCTCAAAGCTGATACTTTCATCTAAGGCTCGCAGTGCCAACCGTTCACTTTGGTTATACCACTGTTGATTGCGCAGCATCAATTGAATAGCCGTGTGTTTATCCGCCAACGGCATGACGATGGTAAAGGGAAAATATCGGCCGGCACTATCCACGCTGGGAAAAACAACACCGGCATAGACTTCATCTGTTGGCAGCGTCACCATATAGCGCCACACTGGACTAATTAAATAATGCCGCAACCATTGATCATGTAACGTTTTTTGGGAATAGGCCGTCACTCCTTGTAACCAAGGCTCCCATAGCCTTAAAAAATTTGGAGACATATTCTTCTGAATGAAGTCTCCGCGAAATGGTAGTTTCCCAAAATATCCCGTCTGCATTGAGTTTTTGTCATGCGTGCTTAGAAATGGGCACGAAATAACTTCCCCGTTTGGCATTTCATCTTCGGCTTGTCTTCGCCCGTTCTTCCATCACAAAAGCTCGAAATAGAACGATTATTCCTGCACTTTTTCTCCGTCAGAACGAACTAATACAAACCCAGTCTGGAGCGCCAAACAAGAAAGTTATTCCAGGCCCATTCCTTATAAAGTTGATGGGCATCGAAAAAGATGCACACCATTCAAATTAAAAGGATTCAATGAGCTAGCCGCTCGTAGCTCATAAATGGCGGTTTTATCTTCAATGACGAATTTCACCGCAAAACGATTATTACTGCGTTTAATGCGCTTAATGCGGCCAGTCTCCAGCAATTTAAAAATCGCCCAGGCCCCGCTACGACTAATGATAAATTGGCCTTGGTTGGTATCGAAACTTAAACTTGCCCTGCTACGTTCTGGGTCTTCATAGGGCCATTGCAGTATTTCGGTAAATACCGCTGGCCCATGTTGATAGAAAAATTTATTGCCATCCATGCTGAGCACGGCTTTAGAAACACTGCGGTCCAATTTTTGCGGCTTAAATTGAAACTTCACCACGGGGTCTTTTGTAGCCTCAGGAAAATAAGCTTTTAATATCGTATGACTACGGCGTAACTGCTGTAGGTTGGCACGGGAAATACTCAGATTACGCCCTTCAAGCGTTTTAAGTTTCCAGGTGACCGCCGACTTTTTGATGAAGGGATCAATATGTTGTCCCACGAATTCGGACATCACCCCACTCGGTGCAAAAAAGCGGGCGAAACTGTCAATATTCAATTGTTGCTGAGCGTTTTTAAACACCGGATAACGATTTTCAATATCCTGTTGGTAACGCGGGATGACATTGTTCTTCCATAAATTGTTGATTTGAGTTCGGCTAGTACGCAGCATAAGACGCCACGCCGAATCAGTCAGACTTGCCACCCACTGTTTAACCGGTGAGGGCAAGCGTCGCAAATGGCGATTCAATTTTCCGATGGCATCCTGACCATTACTTTGCATGCGTTGAATACTCGCTATCAGCGCGGCATCGTCAGGTTCTGCCGCATCGGCGATCGCCAGGAGATAGTTTTGCATGGCAGTTAAGCTTTGCGTATAAGTCGCCAGCGTGGCTGGCTTGCCATCGGCAGAGCTATTCAATGCAATCAGCTCCTTAAAATGCCTGGTCAAACGTTCTCCAACGGGTGTTAGCGGAGTATCCTTGTTTATTTTCTTAGTGGCTTTCCTGGCTTTTTTCGCCGCTTTGCCGCCGATACGGTTTTTTGCTAATACGCCACCTGCCTTTTGTAAGGTGGTTGGTCTTGCGCGTAAATCGGTATTAATAATAATCGCGTCAATCACGGTTTCTAAGGCTTTATCGGGTCCTGCCAAACTCTCAAGCACATCCACTGTTTCCTGAATGGAGTTCAAGCTCGGCATTTTGATACTGTTGTATAGACGGGTCCAGTACTTGATGAAATCTTTAATATAAAGCGATTCCAACTCGGCGTGAATGGTATCAGGATCTAAATTCGACGGGGAATCTTCCTCTCCATAAATCCAAACATCTTGCAAGGCATTTTTAGCCAATGCTAAACTTTGTTCGAGAAAGATACGGTCATAACCTTCTTCTGTGTAAAAGCCAGGGATACCTTGTAGTGGCTCATCAGGGTTTTGTTTATTGGTAAACGTTTGTTGACTCGTCAAGGGCAATTCATTATTCAAAAAGAAATCGTCGATACGGCTTTTGGCTTGATCTTTCAAGTGGCTGTAAATGCGTTTTGAGAGTGGAATTTGTTGTAACTTGATGCGACTGGCAACAAGAATTTGTTGATTTAAATTAATGGGAATGAAACCGTTATCTAGCAACATCTGTAAATGTTCCATTAGCGCTTGATGTTTATTAGCCCCTCCTGCCAATTGTTGTGCCCAGTGTTGGTCAAACCAGTTTTTAATATAATCGTTGTCTAACTTCTCTGGTGTTCCCAGCATGATGTAGACTTTCAGCGCAACCAATAACGCTTCAGGATTGACTGTAGGGTCACTCAAAAAAGATTCCGTGGTGTGAATCAAACGTGGCAAGAACTGGGAAATCAACACACGAAAATAAGCCTGTTCAGTTTGACTGTCGAGTGAGTCCACTTCGCTTAAACCAACGTAACTAAACCATCCAGAAACATTTTCTTTCGCCACCGATTGCGCTTGTTGCAATGCATCAAAGGCGGGTAATATTGAAACGGGCTCAAGATCGTTTTTACCAAGTGCGACTATCGATTGTCGATAATTATTGACGTATTGATGGAGTGTTGTCACTTGTTGATTGACGCGTGTATAGTGGGTAGTCCACACAAAAATTAAACCGCCGGTGACCAGGAAAGCACTAGCGATGGCGACCCGTCGCCCCCAAGTTTGCAGTCCTGCGCGTGAGCGATTCATACCCGCTAAGGAAGCTTCTGGAAAAATCACATCTTTGAATACCTGGGTTAAAAAATAGCTTTTCCCTTGTCCACTATACATCGGAATTTGTTGCCGATCGAGCCCAAAGTCCGCAGCAAGTGCTCCGAGCACTTGATCAAAAGGCGTGCCCTCTTGTGTCCCTGATGTGAAATAAATACCTCGCACATTCACCCCTGACTCGTAGATATTCGATTCAAACAGCGTATCTAGAAAGCGACCTGTGGTGCCTTTTAGTGCTGCAAATTCAGTGGGGAATCCAAATAATAGGGTCCGTCGAAAAGTATCGCGCTCCTCGTTCAAGCGCCATTGCATTCGTTGATTCAAGCGCATCAGGAGCGCATTAAATTCTTGCTGATAACGCTCCAGTTCAAAATGACCGTCTGGTGGTTGTTCAAGCGGAAAAGTCATCCCCCAACACTGATCTTTTTCTGAACGCGATAAATTATCAAAAAACTCATTGAAGCCCGCGATTAAATCCGCCTTGGTAAAAATCACATAAATGGGAAACTGCATGCCAAGGTTGACTTGCAGCTCTTGCAGTCGTTGCCGCACCAGATTAGCGTGATGTAAACATTCGGTCTCACTTTGGCGCATAATATCGGCCAAACTTATCACCACCAAGGCCCCATTAATGGGCTGCACAGGACGATGCTTGGCCAGCAACTTCAAGAACTGTGCCCACGCGCCCTTATCACTGGATTGATCACTATCCTGTGTGGTATAGCGTCCCGCCGTGTCAATCAGCACCGCTTCGTCCGAAAACCACCAATCACAATAGCGCGTACCACCAATGCCATTGAGCGGTTGTTGCCCCATTTTCTGCGCTAGAGGAAATCGCAATCCTGAGTTGATTAACGCCGTGGTTTTGCCGCTGCCTGGTGGGCCAATCATGATATACCAAGGTAAGTCGTGAAAGGCAAGGCTAGCCCCTTTTTTTTGCGCTTTTCGGCTTTGCTTAAGAATGCCTAACGCTTGCTGGAAACGTTCCTGCAAAATACCATTTTCAGGGGAAATTGGCTGATTTTTTCCAACGCCACCAATGTCGGCAAAATCATTCATCATGTTTTCGCCTTTTTTGTTTTCTTTATTTTGCAGACGGAAATTGTTCACACCCCATAAAATGGTCACAACTAAAATCGCGATAAGTCGGTGCATTTCATCTAGCAACGGTTTTTTGTCATCAATGGCAATGAGCGGCCCCCCAAACCAAATGAGAACGGCGATGGCAATTAATCCGATGAGGGAAACAACCAATGGGCTAGTGAGAAATGCAATAGCGGCTTTCATAAAATTTCGTTATCTGTCGTCTAATGCTTCGAGGGGTAGACTCATTTGTTCAAGCTTTTGAGACACCGGTTTAGCGTCACTATTCAAAGCGAAGCTAAAACCGAGGTACACAGTTAAAATCAAAGCTCCGGTGATAGCACCAATAACCCATAACGGTACGCCGCGCTTCACTACCAGGCGTGCATCGCGCACGGGAGACTGTCCATGTGGAGATAGCTGATGTTCGTACTGTCCACGGGTCATCGCAATTTGTTGATGAAGTTGACTTCGGATATTTTCCAATTGGCTCAGGCCATTATTCACGACCCGATACTGTCCTTGAAAGCCTAACGCCAAGCAAATTGAAATTAATTCTAAAAGATTAATATTAACGGCAGAATTTGTCTGCAAGCGCTCTAGAATAGAAAAAAGTTTTTGGCCACCGGTGGTTTCCTTATGGAACGTTGAAAGAAGACTTTGGTTCGGCCAAGCGCTGTGACTCCCCCAAGGAGTGTTTAACACCATTTCATCAATGGTGGCACAAAGAATATAGCGTGTGAGTAGCAGTTGCTGCTGATCGATGCCTTGTTGTTGGGCATAGACAACGAAATTGCGAATTTCTTGAATGCAACGCGAATGTAAAATATTGACATTATTGTGGTGGATGGTTTGACTAAAGCGTGTCAAAATGCTGAGCAAGGGCCGCGCTAAGCTCACAATGGGATTGTTATCCGTATGCTGTATGAGATTGATGATCTCTGGCACAGGGTGCATATTTTTCGTGCCCTGACTCGATCTTGGTGAAAGCGAGCCACTACGGAAACCACCGGGGATAGGTTTGATGAAATTGTCATTACCACTGCCACCACTGGGACGATCTAAGCCGGAAAATATATCATCGTCTGGCATTGTCTTTACTCTTTAATGGCCCAGAATTCCAATTGCAAGTTTTCAAAATGACTACTGATGTGAAAAGCAAAGCCACTGCTGCTGGCCATCTGTTGCCATAACTCGCCACCGCGTTCCAGCTCAAAATAGGTAAATCCAGAATGATACGGAATTTGACGTGGAGGTGCACTGAGCGCTCGAATAGCAATCCCTGGCAACCCAAAATTGACTAAATCACGAATTTTCTCCACTGGCCCTACCTTCGTTTGGTTAGCAAAATGCGCACGCAATTCTTCCGAGGGCGTGGAGGCTTTGGCGGCAATGACATAAAAGCTATTTTCCACCCCATTGCGATCGGCAATCGGTGAAACGTAAATCCCAAATTTTTTCTTTTGCAGTTCAAGCACGGTGGCAGACGATTCAATCACCGAGACTAGGGCATGGCGTAATTCTTCGAGCACCGGGGTAAAAGTTTCTTGTAATCCATGGTGTTGATACAGAGGATAATCAGAAGCCCGTCGACTTTTTTTAGTAAACGTGGTGAGTTCACCTGCCAGTTGAATTAAGCTTTGGTGAAACTGCTGGGGATGTAAATCTGGCATATTTTGAAACTGTGAAAGTACCGGATGAAAGCGATTAAGTAATTGCAACAACAGAAAATCAGCAATCTCGGAAGTACTGCTCGCCCCCCGACCACCATCGGAAATGCGGTTTGCTAACTCATCTGCACGATGTGAAATCAAGTTCTTAATCTCCTCAACAAAACGTTTTAAGCGTACGTTGCTGTCGCAGTTTAAACTTGGCGGAATATAATTTTCATCAAGCACAATTTTGCCATCGGGTTGGCGTTCCACTATTTTGGCAACGGCAATGGTGGTAAAATCGTTGAGTAATTCATTACCCAGGACTAAACGCAGATTTAGATCGGCGGTTGTAATCACACCTTCACTGGCGTGCTGGTTAAAAACCGTGTCACTGACAGATTCTTCCTTCGCATGAAAACGTTCCAAACCTTCCTTAATACCCAGCTCAGAGACTTCCACCATGCCAGTGCGGCGTAACGGCAAAGCGAGATACACCATTTGATTTTGTATTTCTGGCACATCCAGCGTAGCCAGCGCAGATTCCTGCTGAGAAATGGAAAAAGGGGTTCCATCAGCAAAGCGACCGTTGCAGTATTCGAGTGCAACTTTACCTAAGTTTAGCAGTTCAGTATCGAACCGTAATGATTGCAGTCCCCAATCATATGACAACAACCCAACGCAGCGAGAAAAAATCAAATTTTCAAAATAGCGGGCATCTTGTTGGAAATGTTGTGGCTGCACAGTCATGCCCTGCGACCAAGCCACTTTACTATACCATGACATAAAACTCGTATCTATCCTTAGGGTGTCAGTTTGCGATCGACAGCAATTTGATTTTCATTAAGATTGATTTCGATAAGGTAGCGACCTCTCACCCGATGGGCTATTTTCTTAATGCTCGCTAGACTCAATATTTGGCGCCAAGTGGCTTTGTCCTGATCACGAAAGGCGGCTAATAGACCAACAAATTGGGTTTCTAAATTCAGCTGTAATGTTTTACTTTGCACTTCACCGGGATTAAGTAATAGTTCGTGTCTTGCAATAAAAGTATCACCTAAATTATCTTCATCGGCATTATACAAAGCAAAAAAATCTTTTTGGTTAAATAGTAATTCATTTCTCAACTCATAAATACGAAAGACCACCGGTGAAGGCCGATTATCCACGTCAGGATTGACACTAGCCTGCACCTCAAAGTTAAAAGTTACCCGTGCTGGACGCGGCTTGAACAAAGTACAGCTCTGCAAAGACAAAACAAGCAACAATAAGAATAGAATCCATTTTTTTGATATGTACATCATTTCCTTCGCCAATCAGTCATAGGGTTAAAAAAAGCGCTTTCCAGTCATCTCACTTTCCGATAAATCAGTATTCAAAAGAGCCAGGATTATGGCATAGATTGAGCGATAAAGTGAACCCTATGGTCACTTTATCAGCGCAGCTTATTGACTTGCTCTTCATAGGCTTCAGAAAATTCCTCACCGTATTTCTTTTGAAACTCATCCATCATGGATTCGCAAAACTGTTGATAAAACGCTTTATACAACTCCCAATTGCGTGACTTTTTATTGACAGACATCAAGGAGGTGCGATGTTGCGCCGCAAAGTGTTTTTCTAGGACCTCGGGATCTAATTGCTCAATCATTGCGCGAATAGCATTTTGCATACCGGCCATGACGGCTAACTGGTGAGCCTGCAAGTCTTTGTAAGCCTCGTTAAAGGCATCGCAGGCTGATTGGTAACCAGGATGTCCCTCAGATAATAAAACACGCATCGCATCCAATGGCGTGATCGAAAATTTGAGCGGATTGTTTTCTTGCCGGGAAACAATGGTATGCTCTAGGCGAAAATTGCGTTTAATTGTTGAACGTGCACGCAGTGCATGTACCATCCCCTCAACATTGATGCGCGTTAATTCTCCAAGTTTATGCATAAATTGAGTCGGGTCTCCGATGTTTAGATGCTCGGGCTCCACTTGTGCGCCATGAAAAAAGGCGGTTAACAATGCAGAAACCGCTGTTTCATCACCTATTGGGATCACCTGCCTAGCGGAGGAGGATGTACTATCGCCCGATGCAGTCAGTGGCGGCTTTTCTTGAATTAATACATTATCCGCTTTATTTAGGCTAACATTATCTCCCTGAATATCCCAATCGTCAGGAATGATTCCCGGCGTATCAAAGGGCTGGTTCACAACCGAAGATGTGGGGATATTCTCGTGGGGATGTACTTCAATGTCTAAGTTAAAATCCGAAATGTCCGGGGCTAAGCGCTCAGATTCTACGCCGTGCGGATTGACTAATTCATCGGCTCCTACATCAATTTTCTCAAAATCAACGACCGAGCCAAGAATATCATCAAAGTTGACTTCACTGGCGTTGGATGTGGTAGAAAATTGCTGTGTCATCACAGGAGGTAGCGCTACAATGGATTCTGCTCGTGTCGAGTGCAGTAAATCATTTTGCGATAAACCCCCTGTTTTCACTAGTACAATGAGTCGGTAAACACCAATCGTGATTTCATCGCCATCATGCAGTTCAGTTTGCTCATGCGCTTTTAGCATTTTATCATTCACTAAAACACCATTGGTGCTGGCATTATCCACAATGTAATATTGTCCATCACCGTAGCGAATTAAAGCATGGTTATTGGAAACAAATTTATCCGGGTCATACAACACAAAATCATTGCGTGAAGTACGGCCAACGCTGCCACCCATTTCATTAAAGGTGCATTCCTTACTTTGATTCGGCTCGAGGGTGCTCGGGCAAATAATAGATAACGTTAATGACATAAGTTTACTTCGTATTTGTTTAAGAGCACTTTCAAATTCATTACAACTCAACCCAACGGGATGTTGCTCGTGCATTATAAGGGATGAGATATTTATTGACATAACTCATCTTACTTGTATTTTTGTCCGTATTTTCTACAGCAACTTGGATGACATGCTCACTATGCACCCAACGTTGCCGTGAAAATGACAAACAAAAATCCGGCGCAACATGGGTACTTTAATTTCTGCCTCATCGTAAATCCGACAAACTTATCCTTGTAATCTTGCGTCTCCCATCACACCGGTTAAGTTACACACAATTATCACTCATAATTGGCAATATTGTAATGGAGTGGCATACACATGCAAGCTAAAGCCTCTCGCGATATACACTGAGCGTAGAGGGAGAAGCTGAAATCTGCTAGGAGGCTGTCCGAGAATGGACGTCGGCGGTTTTATGGCTCCAGCCAAACCCGCACTTCCACCCTCCATGGCGTCCGTCGCGAGGGAAATCCATTTTAGCGCCTATTTTTCGATCGACCGAGAGGGATAACCGTCGCTATTTGTCGAAAAGGATCGGGAAATAGGCGCCAAAATGGGGCTGGCGTAGTCGTGCCGTATCCTTTAAATAACACACCGAATAGTTTGGAGCATAAGGCATCCGACTGAATTTTTCAAAACCTAAGTGGTTAATTTTTGTCGGGGCTGTTATACGCCCTGTAGAGCGTTTAACATCAATCCATACTTCCGTGTTAATCGATCGTGAGTTACCCTCTTCACCGTTATTGGGTGCCTATCATGCACCCGACGGCTCCTATTTTCTTAAAGTCGGCTAACCTATTGTTTTTATTGATGCCAATTTGTGGCAGATAATTACTGGTATTGTGCCTACCGATTCAATCAGTACTA
>CAYUAI010000025.1:0-47177 GCA_964442745.1 uncultured Chromatiales bacterium | reverse complement strand
AATATTATCCGTTTGTGTTCCAATACAGGTGCCCAGCTTCACTTGATTAAGCCATTGGGATTTGAATTGGATGACAAGCGTCTTCGCCGGGCCGGGTTGGATTATCGGGAGTGGGTCACCGTCAAGGTGCATGATAGTCTGGAGGCATTTCGCCAGCAAGTAGACAATCCGCGTGAATTTGCCTGTTCGACCAAAGCGAGTACCCACTATCATCAAGTGAGTTTCCAGCCGGGTGATGCACTGGTTTTTGGTCCAGAAACCCGTGGTTTACCCCATGAATATTTAACATCATTAGCGAATGAGCAGGTTATTCGAATCCCCATGAAGCCAAATAGTCGTAGTTTGAATTTATCGAATGCCACTGCAATTATTTTATTTGAAGCTTTACGACAATGTGGTTTTCAAGAAATGTAGCTTATTCGTTATTGACGTCGAACAAGGTAGTTTCGGCTTGGTTATGGCCGATTTGTATCATCTCTTCTGCTCGATAAAATTCGTAGAACGAACAGGCATTTCTTGGGATGGTGATAATGACGTCCGGTGAATAAGCGGCAAGCTGTAAGTGAGTAATTTTGCTCTGCATGGTCTCCATTGATTTGGTGATGATGTCAAACAGTGTTGTATCGTAAAACGTTGGATTTTTCTGTTTTGGTTGTCGTCCGGTAATAAATTGCTTTATTCGCTGATGGTTGGTATTGATTGGTTGATTTGTTTTTTGTGTAATTAATTTGGTTTGTGGTTTGCCATTGAGATTTACCGCGATGGTTATGTCGGTTTTATCGTTGAGGGTAGGCGCAATAGGAATAGGGTTAATTATACTGCCATCAATAAGATGTTTGCCCATATATTCGTGGGGCGAAAAAATCGTTGGAATGGCAATGGAGGCATGAATCGCGTCAAATAATGGGCCATGATTGAGCCAAATTTCTTTTTGCTCATGTAAATCAGTCGCAACAGCAGTGTAAGATATAGGCAACTCTTCAATATTGTGGTCGCCAATCATTTCTTTGAGCACATGTATAATGCGCTTGCCCTTAAATAGACTATTGCGAGTAAACGAGACATCTAATAACCGGAGTACATCGATTTTTTCAAGTGCTTTTACCCATTGGGTATACACATCTAATTTACCTGTGGCATAGATTCCACCGATCAGCGCTCCCATGGAAGATCCAGCGATAGAGCGAATTTCAAAACCGTTGGCAAGTAACCATTCAATAATTCCAATGTGTACTAATCCTCTGGCCCCGCCACTGCCAAGTACCAGAGAGACTGTTTTTCTTGATTTTGTTACTTTCATTTGTGTGTTTCCTTTTGTCTCCGTTATTATGCACCAAATGAATAAGGAATGGGTACTCAGAGATCATCTCATCATGAGCTAATCCCGGCAGTAATAGCCGCGAGTATCAATAGCAGGCCGTGTCAAAATTTAATAGGATGATAAGGAATGGGCCACCGTAAACGATGATTGAAGAGGTTGAAAATATAACATTGCTAGGGTTGTTGTTATGTCGCCAATTTCTTATCGGTGTTCAGATTTTAATGAACGCGCTAATAAATTGCGAACGGCCTGATGAGGATTCAGGTTTTCATAGAGTACCTTATAAACTTGTTCTGTAATGGGCATATCTACGTCATGTTGATGGGCGAGCTGGTAGACCTCTTTAGCGGCATAAACGCCTTCTGCGACTTGACCTAAGTCTGCTAAAATAGTACTGAGTTCATTATTTTGAGCGAGCGCGAGTCCGACGCGTCGATTTCTTGATTGATTGTCGGTACAAGTTAACACTAAGTCACCTAAACCGGCTAATCCCATTAACGTTTCTGAGTGAGCCCCTAAGGCGCTACCTAAGCGTTGAATTTCTGCTAAACCTCGGGTAATTAGTGCGGCTCGGGTGTTGGCTCCTAGGCCTAAGCCATCGGCGATGCCAGCCGCAATCGCTAGTGGGTTTTTCACTGCACCACCGATTTCTACCCCAATAACATCATTGCTAGTATAGGCACGAAAATTTTCATTATGCAGAATTTCTGCGAGCTGGAGAGAAAAGTCTTTGGTGAATGAGGCAACGGTGACGGCGGTTGCTGATCCTTGGGCAACTTCTTTGGCAAAGGTTGGGCCGGAAATAATTGCCATCTTACGTTGTTGCCCGAGTTCTTCAAAAACTAACTGATGCATGAATTTACATGAACCGTGTTCAAAACCTTTGGTGGCCCAGGCGATTTTTGCGGATGGCTTGATGTGGGGTTTTAGCTCGGTTAAGGTTTGCCGGAATCCTTGGCTGGGTATGGCCAATAAAATAATATCTGCTTGTTTGACTGCGGTATGCATGTCTGTGGCAATGGTCAGCAATTTGGGTAGGGTAATACCTGCCAAATATTTTTTATTTTCGCGTTGTTGACGGAGTTTTTTTAATTGCGTCTCATTGCGTCCCCACAATAAGGTTGGATGGCCATTTTGGGCAAACAGCACTGCTAAAGCAGTGCCCCATGCGCCTGCGCCGAGGGTGGCGATTTGCTGTTTCATCACACTTAGTGTTTTGTCGGTGATTGTTGATCCGTGCTATCGGTCTGTTGCTGTATGTGCTGTTGGTATAGCGCATCAAAATTCACCGGGGATAAAATGAGCTGTGGAAAGCCACCTTTAGTGACAATATCTGAGATGGCCTCGCGGGCGTAAGGAAAAAGAATATTGGGGCAGTAACTTCCTGCCATGACACCTAAGTCTTGCTGGTTGTATCCTTTTACGTTGAAAATACCGGCTTGGTGTACTTCTGCCAGGTAGGCGGTTTTTTCTCCAATTTTAGCGGTGACAGTGATGGTCAATACAATTTCTTGCACATCATCGCCAATGGTTTTTGCGTTGTTGCTGAGTTGTAAATTAACTTCAGGTTTCCATTCTTCACGAAAGATGTCAGGTGTGTTTGGTGCTTCAAAAGACATATCTTTCACATAGATTTTCTGTATTGAAAATTCTCGATCTGATTTTTGCTCATCGGATGGTAGATTTCGTGATTTTTCGTTCATTTAAATATCCTGCGTTTATATTTCTCTAAAAATAAATAGCTTATCAATCATTGTAAGTGAACTAACCGGTTTGGCTGTTATGCTGTGTTCATGATATTAGATGAGTTTTAGCCGTGTATCTAATTCTCCTGCTAAATCAAGAATACACATGTCGTCAAAACCACCGACATGAAAGTTATCAATAAAAATTTGAGGTACGCTGCATCGACCGCTGATGTCAATCATTTGTTTTTTTAAGTTGGCATCGAGATCAATGCGTTTTTCTTGGTAATCGACGCCTTTTTGCTCAAGTAATTGACGGGTCCGAATACAAAAAGGACACCTGGCAGTAGAATATATGATGACTTTTGGCATAAAGCTGACAAACGAATTATTTTTTGATGATCGGTAAATGTGCATTTATCCACGCATTGATTCCTCCCGCTAAACAAGAGAGTTGAGTAAATCCGTGTTTTTTGAGAGTGAGATAAGCTTGTCTTGAGCGATTACCGGATTGGCAACTGATCAATATGGGGGTTGATTTGTATTTTTCCAATTCTCGGGCGCGTGCTTCGAGTGCGCCTACTGGAATGTGAATGGATTTTTCGATGTGTCCTTCGGTGTATTCTTTTTCAATTCTGACATCGAGTACCACAGCATCATCTTGGTTCATAAAGCGAATGGCGTCTTGGATCGCGAGTTCTTTGACGCCCCCGAGCATCGGTTGTACCCAGGTACGTGTAATTAATACGATGATAATCACCAAAAAACCAAATAACAACCATTGATCAACGACAAATTCAGTAAATTGTTCCATTATTATATTTTCTCAAATCAAAAATGTTCAGTTAAACCTGCATAAATTCATCGGAATTTGGCCATCAGGTAAGGCGATTATGCGATATATTACTGTGTTGTTTGATGATTTCTCTGAGAATTAGGTTGATTGGATTGGCTAAATCTAAGCTCGGAGAAGCCCACAATAAGACGGTGCTGAGTATACCTTTTTTTTTCAAGCCAATATGATATTTAATTATATGGTTGGCACCACATGGGGGTAATTGTAACCATTTATCCAAAAAAACGAGGGCTTCTGTTTTGGTGTACGGTATCGAAAGTGATATATTTAATCCGCTTGTTTGATAGCATGGACAGATAGGCCACTGGATGTTCAGCGTTAGGCGATGTGAATCCCGATACGGCTATTGCGAGTGCATTAACTTAGGTTGGTGCAAAAAACATCTCGCATCATACCAATTAAGCGGAGAGTTCGCGCATCACCTATGCGGTAATATACCCTGTTTGCATCTTTCCGAGAGGTTAAAATACCCTTTGCTCGGAGAATGGCAAGGTGCTGAGAAATATTACTTTGTGAGGTGCCTACATGCTCAACAATATCTTGAACGCTTATTTCATGATCACCCAAAATACATAAAATTTTGAGCCGCAAAGGATGAGCCATGGCTTTCATGGACAGGGCTGCCTGTTCAATGTCCTCATTGCGAGTGATTATGATGGAGTTTTCATCAGTGCCCATAATTTCATCACCCTACAAACTAGCTCATAAATAAAACATCATACAACAATACACTAACATGAATAGCCTTCTTTGGTAAAATAATCGTGATTAGTATCACGATGGCTTTTTTTCAGAGTATAGATCGTTCAAGGCGAATGCCAGAATGAATTATACTATTGTCAACGGTATATTGCTGCTTTAGGAAGACTATAATTGGGCATTGCTCTATCAGGAAATTGTTGGTGAAGTTAAATATTCGCGCCGGATTTAACATAAATGGCGATGTCCAAGGACGGCTTCTAAGTAAATATTTTTGAATAGATAACCGCTTATTAGTTTAATTGTTTTCAAGAAGAGTGAATCATTTTCGTTAATTTTGAACCAACAAGGAAAAGATCGTCGTGGCATAAAATCGATTATTGAAAAAGTGATATGTTATTTTATATTCAGCAGCATTGGTTGAATTGGGGTCTTTAGCGCTGATATCTGAATGAAATTTGTTCGGTTATGCGCGAGCGATGATTCGAGTTGAGCCAACCTGGGCTTCTAGCTAGCATTGCTCAGTACTGTGTTGGAATGATTTCTAAAAATAGTGCGAATAGCTTGCAGGCTATCGGATAAGAAGGTTTACCCGATGTGCGGTTATTTGACAAAGAGAAAAATATTGGCTGATTAAGTATCGTAATATGAAAACAAAAAAACATCCCGTTGTGCTGATTATTTTAGATGGTTGGGGTTACCGTAAAGATCCGGAATTTAATGCCATTGTCCAGGCGAATACGCCGACCTGGGATCATCTTTTAAAAAAATATCCTAATATGCTGATTCGTGCTTCAGAGGCGGCGGTAGGTTTACCGTCAGGCCAAATGGGTAACTCTGAAGTTGGCCATTTGAATTTAGGGGCTGGTAGAGTTGTTTATCAAGAGTTTTCTCGCGTATCGCAGGCCATTAAAACGGGGGGTTTTTTTAGTAATCGAGTGCTTACCGATGCGGTGGATCGGGCATGTCACCACCACAAAGCGGTGCATATTATGGGTTTGCTGTCGCCGGGGGGGGTGCATAGCCATGAGGATCATATAATCGCGATGGTGAAGTTAGCGGCACAGCGTGGGGCGAAAAAAATCTTTGTGCATGCATTTTTGGATGGGCGAGATACTTCGCCTAAGAGTGCGATATCCTCCATTGAGAAAATGCAACATTGTTTTGATGACTTAGGTGTTGGGCAATTTGCTTCGATTGTTGGGCGTTATTTTGCGATGGACCGAGATCACCGATGGCCTCGGATTAAACGTGCCTATGATGTGATTGCCGAGGGTGAAGCCCCTTTTCAGGCCGTCAATGCATTGACGGCGTTAAATAGTGCCTATGAGCGAAATGAAACCGATGAATTTGTGCAAGCAACCAGCATCCTGGCAGAAAACACCCAGCAACCGATTGCGATGGAAGATGATGATGTCCTAATTTTTATGAATTTTCGTTCTGACCGGGCTCGGCAAATTACACGGCCTTTTATTCAGCCGGATTTTAATGAATTTGATCGTGGCAGGGTGCCGAAAATTGGTTCTTTTGTCAGTTTAACCGAGTATAGTGAAGCGTTTCCCATTCCGGTGGCCTTTCCTCCTGATCGTTTGCCTAATGTCTTTGGGGCGGTGATTGCTCAACAGGGGTTGCGGCAGTTGCGTATTGCTGAGACAGAGAAATATGCGCATGTGACTTTTTTCTTCAACGGCGGCGAAGAGCAACCATTTGATGGAGAAGACCGAATCTTGATACCTTCACCGGATGTGGCGACGTATGATTTAAAGCCCGAGATGAGCGCCAGTGAATTGACTGACAAGCTGGTTTATATGATTGATCAAAAAATGTACGATGTGATTATTTGCAATTTTGCTAACCCCGATATGGTTGGCCATACTGGCAATATGCAAGCAACAATTAAGGCGATTGAATGCTTAGATGCTTGCTTAGCGAGGACGGTCACCGCCATTGAAAAAGTGGGTGCTGAAGCGATTATCACTGCCGATCACGGTAATGCTGAGTTCATGAGAGACAACAGCACTCAGCAAGCCCATACGGCTCATACCACAAATTTAGTACCATTAATTTATGTGGGGCATCGTGGCAAACTATATGAAAAAGGAGCGCTAGCTGATGTGGCACCAACGATGTTAGCGCTAATGGGCTTAGATAAACCTTCAGAAATGGGTGGACAGTCATTGATTAACCGGGATGGTTGAACCATAACCTAGATCCCAGGAATTGATCGCGGAGGTTGTCCGAGAAGTGGGAAGCCTGCTAGGTGGCTGATGCATCACTTACATACAAAGGCTCAATGATTACCTAAACGGGTTGGGCGTGTCAATTTATTTGTCTGACATCGCCGTTCAGACAAATTCAAAAAGCACGCTTTCCTAAGGATGGCATATATGCCAAAGACATCGGATAAATTTCTGCGATCCGCCTTTTTTTGTACTATTTTTAGCCTGTTATGCTTCTGTATTTTTCCGCTAATTGCTGATGAATTAGCCAGTGATCAAAAAAATAAAAGACTGCGGGCTGAAATTAATGGATTGCAAACAAAACTGGCTGGCGATAGAAAAGAAAAAGTAAGCATTGAAACAAAACTTGAACAGTTTGATCGGGAGCTTGCTCGATTAACGTCTCAACTGACAGTATTAGCGGTACAGATCGGTGATAAAGCAAGTGCTTTGATCAAACTGGAAAGCCGCCAGCAGTCGCAGCAAAAAGATTATCTTGTCGCCAAACAAGATTTATCGATTTATTTGCGGGCAAGTTACCTGATGGGTCGCCAGCCTCAGATTAAGATGTTACTTAATCAAGAACAGCCGGATCGATTGAGTCGGATGTTATTTTATAACCAATATTTTAGCCAAGCTCAATTAGCGAAAATAAAACACATGTTGGAACAGTTTGCACGCTTACAGGAGACGGAAAACCTCTTGAGCGCCGAAAAAAGTACACTGCAACTGTTGAAGTTTGAAACCCAAGACCAGAAAATCAAGCTTGAGACGACACGCGAGCAACATGCCGAGGTGATTGCCCAGCTTGAAAATGAAATAAAATCTAAGCAAGCCAAGTTAAAAAAATTGCGAACGGATGAACAAAAACTTAGCGAACTGGCTAAGTCGGTCATCGCGATCGTGAAAAATGTTACTCCGAAGCGAGCACCCGGCACGCCTTTCGCTAAGTTAAAAGGTAAGCTTAAATGGCCAGCTCAAGGGAAAATCAAGGCCCGTTTTGGGGCAGCGCGTATCAGTGGTCAACAACGATGGCGCGGTGTGCTTATCGAAACAAAAACGAGTGAAGATGTGCGGGCGGTTTCCAATGGCCGAGTCGTATTTTCTGATTGGTTGCGTGGTTATGGGTTTGTTATGATCGTTGACCATGGGGCTGGCTATATGAGTTTGTATGGACATAACCAGTATTTAATCAAGCATGTAGGTGATTTGGTCACAGAGAATGAGGTCATTTCTAAGGCCGGTATTAGCGGCGGACGTAAAAAACCCGCCTTATATTTTGAAATACGTCACCAAGGGAAACCGATTAATCCGTCGAAATGGATAATGGCAAAGCGTTGATACTCCTCGATCACTTCCGGCATAGGGTTATATTCATGGCATGGAAGTAAGATGATTTAACCAGAGGTATGTCTACGGCATATTTCCTTATGCATTAGCTATGCTCTAGGAGACTTTCCTTCGAGGTTGAGGATTATTTGAACTCAGCGAGCGATGTGATTGACTAACACAGAACTTGCTTATCAGCAAGCTTGTTTTGTTGTGTCTCAATAAGCGATGGTTTTTCTTGTTCTCGTGCTGCAAAATGTTGGGTGGTATTGTGAGGGCCTGCTCGTCAAAAGATGGTTTCCAGGTAAGTTTAGTGTAGTTGTTTTTTATTTATTCAGAGGGATCACGACAAGCAAAAATATCATGCTGCGATGGTTTTATGCTTAGTGATTGTAGTACCGCATTTTATGGAATTTAAGTTGCCATCTAGTAAACCGGTCATTCAGTCCGGGGAGTATAATATGAAGTCGAAGACGATAAATTTTTCTATTTTGTTACTTGGCCTGATTATTGGTTTAAGTTTAGCCATTGGGCATGGTGTATTAGCCGAACGAAACGGGAGTTCAACATTACCTATCGACGATTTACGCACGTTTACCGAAGTCTTTGCGAAAATTAAAAATGATTACGTTGAACCGGTTGATGATAAAACCTTATTAGAAAATGCCATCCGAGGTATGTTATCTGGCCTGGATCCTCATTCATCATATCTGGACCCTGAAGGCTATAAAGAATTGCGGGTAGGTACCACAGGTGAGTTTGGCGGTCTAGGTATTGAAGTGGGCATGGAAGATGGATTTGTTAAAGTTATTTCCCCCATTGATGATACGCCTGCGCAACGTGCTGGGGTACAAGCGGGAGATTTAGTGATTCGTTTAGATGATACGCCGGTGAAGGGGTTGACGCTCAGCGAAGCGGTTAAGATTATGCGAGGCAAGCCTGGCACGGATATTATGCTAACTATTGTGCGGGAAGGAGCTGATAAGCCCTTAAAAATTACCATTGCTCGGGCGGTTATTAAAGTCAAAAGTGTTAAAAGCCGGTTATTAGAGCCCGACTTTGGCTATTTACGCATTTCAAGTTTCCAATCTAAAACAGGGCAAAATCTGCAGGATGAAATCGAAAAACTGATCAAAGAGAATGATAACAAACTCTCTGGTTTGGTGCTCGATTTACGTAATAATCCTGGCGGTGTATTGAGTGCGGCGGTGGAAGTTTCTGATGCGTTTTTAAAAAAAGGACTGATTGTATACACCGAAGGGCGGGATAAAGATTCACGCTTGACTTTTAGTGCAACGCCAGGTGATATATTAGGAGGCGCGCCATTGATTGTGTTAGTGAATGGTGGCTCTGCATCGGCTTCAGAAATTGTGGCGGGGGCATTACAAGATCATAAAAGAGGTATTATCATGGGGGCCAAAACATTTGGTAAAGGCTCAGTACAAACCATTTTACCTATGAACAGTAATGCAGCGTTAAAGTTAACAACCGCCCGTTATTACACGCCTTCAGGCCGTTCGATTCAAGCCGAAGGCATTGAACCACACATTAATTTGAAGCGGGTTAAAGTCTCGACGGTAGATCCAGGCTTTGAGCGGATAAAAGAAGCGGATTTGGCTCGGCATTTAGAAAATGGTGATGGTAAAAAATCGAGTTCCAATGCCAAGGAAAAAGATAAAAAAGAGGAAAAAGATTCCTTAGTGAATACTGATTATCAGTTGTATGAAGCGTTAAATACCTTAAAGGCATTGCGGATCATGAGTCAAGCCAACTAATTTAATAAGCGAACTCGGAAGTTTTATCACGTTTTTATATTGATTCATGCATTGATTTTTTGTTATAAAAACAGGAGAACAGGAACGTTCTCCTGTTTTTTTTTGTCGCTAGGGAGATATTAACTTCCCTATTTAGCGCCCGAAACCTCAATCTTACGTGCTTTAGGGTGCCTGATGAAATTTTGGACGTTGCGCTTGATATGGTTGTTCTACCAGGAGGTTGACTGGACGCTGATTTTTTAATCGAAGACGAACGAATTAGAAAAATATTGGTCAAGATGTTTTGATAACGGTAATGTGATAACTTCACGGGGGCCGGTTTGGAACGGCGATGGATTTTTCATTAGCATTATACTCAGCACAGCCATAAAATGGGAGGCGAAAATGATAGTTTATGGTCGTGCTGAATATAACCGAAGTATTGGCAGGTTGACTGTTGAAGGACTCCTCCAACGGGCGGGATAGTTTTTTTATAAGAGATAGGATTTGAAGGCACGACATGTCAGTATATCAGACAATTTCTGAATTGCATCAGCATTTAAATCGCCGAATTATTGGCCAGAAAAAACTTATTAATCGTATTTTTATTGCATTATTGGCCGATGGTCATTTGCTCGTCGAAGGGGCGCCTGGACTGGCCAAAACCACGGCAATTAAAGAACTTGCATTGGGGGTTGAGGGTGATTTTCATCGCATTCAATTTACGCCAGATCTGTTACCTGCCGATTTAACCGGGACAGAAATATATCGCCCGCAAGATAGTAGTTTTCGTTTTCAACAAGGCCCATTGTTCCATAACTTGTTGCTCGCTGACGAAATTAATCGGGCCCCTGCCAAGGTGCAGTCAGCGTTGTTAGAAGCCATGGCTGAACGGCAAATTACAGTGGGTAAAAAAACCTATCCGCTGCCCGAGCTTTTTTTAGTGATGGCTACTCAAAACCCCATTGAACAGGAAGGTACTTACTCGTTACCCGAAGCCCAGCTTGATCGATTTTTGTTACATGTGACCATTACCTATCCTGATGCGGCCTCAGAAAAACAAATTCTGGAAATGGTGCGCGGGGAAATGTTAAACCGAGCGGCTAAAGTGCCAATAGATGTGCCAAGGATTTCTCAAGAAACTATTTTTGCGGCTCGCAAAGAAATTTTGGGTTTGTATTTGTCTTCTGCCTTGCAGACATATTTAATTCAGCTCATTATGGCGACACGAGAACCTTCATTATATGGTAATGACTTGCATCAGTGGCTACGATATGGGGCCAGTCCACGTGGTACCATTGCATTAGATACCTGTGCCCGTGCGCATGCTTGGTTGTCGAGAAAAGATTATGTGTCTCCCGATGATATTCAGGAAGTAGCGCATGATGTTCTGCGTCACCGAATCTTGTTATCTTTCGAGGCTGAAGCCGAAGGCATTACTCCGGATCATGTGATTAATGAAATTATTTCACGTGTCCCTGTTCCTTAAGGAGACTTTCCGTTCTCAGACAGCCTCCTCGTCGCTTGTTTGGCTAAAAATATCGAACAAAAATGATCGGGAAAAGCCGCCATTCGAGTGTTTTTTAGTCAGTTTCTTTTTTAAGTAAACCGCTTTTCAATGACGATTGATATGATTCATGTTTAAACGGATAAATAACCCGTCTGTTGGGCCAGCAACAACGTCCTCTGAGGAGGGTGCTTTTGTTGCATTAGAGACGTTAATCAAGTTAAAGGCTCAGGCACTTACGCTCTCTTTAAAAACAAAAAATAAAAGTTATGCCTCATTAGCCGGTGTTTATGCTTCACCGTTTCGCGGTCGTGGCATTGATTTTGATGAAGTTCGTATGTATCAGCCAGGTGATGACATCAGAAATATTGATTGGCGGGTGACGGCTAGAACCGGACGGGCGCATACGAAATTATTTACCGAAGAAAGAGAGCGACCCGTGTTTTTTGCTGTAGATAAAAGCAGTAATATGCAGTTTGGTTCGAGAGTTGCTTTTAAGTCAGTGATTGCAGCTAAAGTCACAGCTATTTTAGCTTGGGCGGCGGTCTCGAATGGTGATCGGGTTGGTGGCTTAGTTTATACTGAGGCGAAGTCGCTGGAAGTCAAACCTTATATGGGTAGCCAAGGCGTATTGCGTTTGTTAAAAGCCATGGTAGATATTCCGACCCTCGATACACCCGACGATCAGCCACAACGATTTTTATCGACCACCATACCTCGTCTGAGGCGAGTGGCTAAGCCGGGCAGCTTGGTATTTGTACTTAGCGATTTTAAAGCGTTAGACAACAATGTTGAAAAATACTTAATTCAATTGGCACACCATTGTGATGTTGTCTGTATCTTTATTTATGATTATTTAGAGAGTGATTTGCCGGCACCGGGTTATTATAATCTAAGTGATGGCCAATCATTTGCCTTGATGGATACTACGCAAGTCGCATTAGTTGAAGCCTATAAAAAACGGTTTACTGACAGGAAATATCATTTTTTTTCATTTTGTAAAAAGAATGCAATCCATGGCATATTGTTACGTACTGATGATGATATTTTGAAAGTGATGCAAGAGAATTTGATTCGTCAACATGCATTTTCTCGGGTGTTTGGTTAACGTGAGTTATTGTTGATTAAGTATGGACGACCTAACCGAAGCACTGAAAGATTTAAAAAATATTCATGAGCCAGCGGCAATTCCTTTTTGGCCCATTGCATCGGGTTGGTGGCTACTGGTTGTTTTGTTAGTCGCTAGCGTGATTGGTGTTTATTATTGGAAAAATTATCGCAAGCCACCGTATAAAAAAATGGCCCAGGCGGCGTTAAAGCAGTTGCACAACGAGTACGAGTTGAATGGAGATGCGAAAAAATTTATTCAGTCTTTGTCGACATTAATTCGCCGCATTGCCTTAGCGGTGTATGGTCAGCAGGTTGCTCGTTTAACGGGTGATAAATGGCTTAAATTTCTTGATGAAACGGGTAATACTGATGCTTTTACTGCCGGGCCGGGTAAAATGTTGATTGAGGCGCCTTACCAATCGGCTCCTCATATTAATGTAAAAGATTTATTGTTAATTACCAGACATTGGGTAGGCAGTATTAAATGATTCAATTCGCATGGCCATGGATATTTATCTTGTTACCTTTACCATGGTTGACTTGGTATTTTTTACCGCCGGTCAAAAATACCAATAAGGCGGCGCTGAAAGTTCCGTTTTTTTCAGAATGGATTGACTTGAACAAGCCGTTATCGACTCCTCGCCAAGGTAAATCTGAACCCTTGTTTTGGTTGGTTTTAGTCTGGTTGTTTTTAGTGGTTGCCGGGACTCGCCCAGAATGGGTAGGTGATCCCATTCATCTTCCCGTCAGTGGTAGAGATCTCATGATGGCGGTTGATTTATCGGGCAGTATGAGTCAACCAGATTTTTCCATTGATGGCGAACAGGTGAATCGTTTAATGGTTGTCAAAGCGATGGGTGGCGATTTCATTGAGCGTCGTGAAGGGGATCGACTAGGCTTAATTTTATTTGGTCGCAATGCTTATGTGCAAACACCGTTAACGTATGACCGGATGACGGTCAAAACCATGCTCTATGAAGCAGAAATTGGTATGGCAGGCAAGGAAACTGCCATTGGGGATGCCATTGGTCTGGCTGTGAAACGATTTAAAGATCGACCGGAGGAAAGCCGGGTATTGGTTTTATTAACGGATGGTGCTAATACGGCCGGGGAGGTGGAACCTTTGCAAGCGGCGAAGTTGGCGAGTGATATGGGATTGCGCATTTATACGATTGGTGTGGGCGCGGACCGCATGCGAGTAGATAGCTTTTTTGGTTCACAGATTGTCAATCCTTCGCGTGACCTCGATGAGAAAACCCTAACAGGAATTGCAGAAGTGACCGGAGGGGCTTATTTTCGTGCAAAGGATACCCAAGGATTGGCGGAAATTTATCAAAAACTGGATGAACTAGAGCCAACACTTTCTGAGGAAGAAACATTTAGGCCCGTGAAATCACTTTTTTATTATTTTTTAGCGATGGCGATTTTATTAGGTTTTATTTTAGCATGGCGTCGTGGTGCGGTGAGTTTTGTGACCCGAGTCACCTGAAATGATGAGCATGCGATGATGATAGAATTCACCGATTTTCATTTTTTAAGGCCATGGTGGTTGTTAACGTTTATTCCGTTTGTATGGCTGTTGTGGCGACTGCGTAAAATGTCAAACTCGGGGGAAGCCTGGGCGAAAGCCTGTGATGCGCATTTATTACCTCATTTATTAACTCAAAATCAGCAGAAAATTAGCCAGTTACCTTATTGGATTTTGGGTGTCGTCGGGGTGTTGATGATTATTGCTTTAGCGGGTCCTGTCTGGAAAAAACTGTCGCAGCCGGTATTCAAGACGGAAGCGGCTAGCGTATTTTTGCTCGATTTATCACGCTCGATGAATTCCCCGGATGTTACACCTTCCCGTATTGAGCGGGCAAAACACAAATTACTCGATATGTTGAAATTAAAACAAGAGGGGCAATCGGCATTAATTGTTTATAGTGCGGAGCCCAATGTGGTGTCACCACTGAGTGATGATACCAATACCATTGCGGCAATGGTGCCAGTATTGTCACCTGATATTATGCCGACTCAAGGAAGTCGGGTGGATATTGCTTTGCAGAAAGCTGAGGATTTGTTAAAGCAGGCAGGACTGTCTAGTGGTCAAATTATCGTGATCGCTGATGATGTGAATGGGGCGGCCGCGTTGACGGCGGCGGAAGCCGCTGAAAAAAGTGGTTATCAAGTTTCCATCTTAGCGATTGGTACGGAACAAGGTGCACCGATTCCCATGGCGGGTGGTGGTTTTTTAAAAGATGCCCAAGGCGGTATCGTTATTCCTAATGTTGATTTTCATGCCATGAGGACTTTTGCTAGCAAGGGGGGAGGATACTTTGTGCGGCTTACTTTTGATGATCAAGATATTAATCGACTACTGCGCAATACCACAATAAATCCTCAATTTGCCAATCGCAGAATGTCCTCTGAGCGTGAAGTCGATTTATGGCAAGAAGAAGGTCCTTGGTTGTTATTATTGGTATTACCATTAGTGGCTATTGGTTTTCGGCGGGGTTGGCTGTTGATCGTTTTGCTGAGTTGTGTACCGTTGTTTCCACAGACATCATATGCCTTTGAATGGAGCGATCTTTGGTTAACCAAAGATCAGCAGGCGCAGCAGTTACTTGAGCAAGGGAAAGCATCGGCGGCAGCGAAAGCATTTGATGATTCTGATTGGCAAGGCACGTCTTATTATAAAGCGGGGGAATACCAAAAAGCATTGGAATCCTTTAATCAATCGGAAACGGCTTCGAGCTATTATAACCGAGGTAATGCTTTAGCGCATTTAGGACGATTTGAAGAAGCGTTGCAAGCGTATGATCAAACCTTGGCTAAATTGCCTGAGCATGCGGATGCCGTTTATAATAAGGAGCTAGTTAACCGTTTACTTGAGCAGCAGGAGCAGGAATCACAGCAACAAGATTCGTCAGATTCAGAGCAGCAGGACTCACAAGGCCAGGATTCAGATCAAAGTCAAGAGACCGGTGCGTCTGAACAAAATCAAGACCAGCCAGGTCAGCAAGATCAACAACAAGCTGCCGATTCACAACCAAATGAGCAACAACAGGCGGATCAGCAACAGGCTCAACAAGATACTTCGTCGTCTCAGAACAACCCTGAGACGGATGAAGCGCCGGAGAAAAAATCTGCAAATGAGTCCATCGATGAGCAACCATCGCCCGAAAAATCTGAACAGTCATCGATAGCGAAGCCGCATGAACCATCAGAGGATCATCCTGATCAGCAAAAGCAGACCCAGGAGCAACCACTCACGAACGAACAAAAAGAATCCCAACAAGCCATGGAGCAGTGGCTAAGGCGAATTCCTGATGATCCTGGTGGATTGTTGCGAGAGAAATTTCTACGCCAATATCAGCGTCGTCAACACAATACAAGCGAATTAGAGCAGCCATGGTGAATAAACGTCGATTAACCTACACTCCGCACGGGAGCATAGCCTCTTATTTCATCTTTAATTTCTTCGTGATTTTTCCACGCACATCGCCAAAATATAGGTTATTAGCTGTACTTTTTATTGTGTTGAGTTTTTTTACGACAAATATTTTGGCGGCCACAGCCCGCGTTGATCGGACGGCGATTTATGAAGGTGAGACATTGCAACTTTTTTTAAAAAGTGACGCGAGCGACAATAGCCTTGATTTGTCGCCATTAGAGATAGACTTTGAAGTGCTTAGTACTTCTCGCAGCAGCCAAATGAGTTTTATCAATGGTCAGATGCAATCGAGTAACGAATGGGATATCACGTTATCACCTAAACGTTTAGGTCAATTGACCATTCCGTCCATTGATATCAATGGACGTAAAACACAAGCTTTAACAGTATCGGTGAGTGTGGCACCTACCAGCCCTAATTCTGGGGCGCAGGATGTGATGCTGAAAGTGGATATTGATGAAAAAAACCCTTTTGTTCAATCACAAGTGGTGTTAACCATACGTTTACTGCAGGCGGTTGAAATCCGTGATGGCGGACTATCCGAGCCAAAATTAGATAACGCAATTATTGAGCGCATGGGGGCAGATGTTAACTTCCATACGACACTAGACAGTAAGCGCTATCGAGTGACCGAACGTCGCTATGCTATTTTTCCTCAGGCCAGCGGGCAAGTCATCATACCGATCATTGCTTTTGAAGGACATGTCATGGACCGAGGGCGTTCTAGATCCTCTCAACGAGCAGATCCGTTTAATCGATTTTTTCAACAACTACCGACCAAGATGGTCCGCCTAAAAAGTGAGCTAATTGAGCTTGATGTTAAGCCCCAGCCAAGCCAGTATCAGGGGGATTGGTGGTTACCTGCTAAATCACTCACATTAACGGAATCTTGGTCACCAAGTTTGCCTGAATTTCGCGTAGGTGAGCCCGTGACTCGCACGTTACAGTTAGAAGCGGTTGGCTTAACAGGTGTTCAATTGCCAAACATTATCAATGAAAATACCCTCAATCACTTCAAATATTATGCGGATAAGCCGGTAGTAAAAACCCAAGATAATGGACAAACCTTGATCGGGACGTTACAAGAAAAAATTGCCATCGTACCGACTCAGGCGGGCAAATTCGAACTCCCTGAAATCAATTTGATTTGGTGGGATATCCAAAACAATAAAGCACAGCAGGCGGTTCTGCCAAGCCGGGTCGTCGATGTATTGCCGGCTATTGCTCAACAATTAACCAGACAGGCGAGTGCCAGCTTACCCGTGGCAGACAATATTAATAATAACTCACCGAGCGAGATGCCATTAGCGAAATCAAATAGCGGGATATCCGCCGGTTATTGGCCGTGGATAAGCGCTGTTTTTGCGATAGGTTGGTTATTGACAAGTATTGCTTGGTGGCGATGGCGGCAGCGTAATGTGGTTGGTGAAATCGGTCGCGTTAACGCAGCGAATGAGCAGAAAATTTCACCACAGATAGCGCTATCTGCTTTACAAAAGGCCTGTTTGCAAGTGGATGCCAGGCTGGTTCGCGACGAGCTTTTGTCGTGGGCAAATGCTAGTTGGCCCCATCAATCCCTGCAAAATCTGACTCAGATTTCACAAAAAGTCGATGATGCCACGTTTAGTCGAGCGCTAGCCAAGCTGGATGAAATCTTATACTCACCACAGCAAGCGCTATGGGATGGCGATCAGTTTTGGCAACAGATAGCCAGTCGTTTGAAACAAAATATAAAAAAGCCTAAAGCCAAAAATTATGTGATACCGGAATTATACCCAAGTAAGTAATGAACCGACTTGCCCCCCTGCGATAAGCGGCTTGAAACCAACCGGTTGGCATCTCAAAAATGATAGGCTTATAATACGATGAATATCGCATCGCTTGATGTGAAACGGTAGGCTTTAAGGATTGTGCACGGTCCTCAACTGAATAAATTAAGGGTATTTTGCATATGGCTAGCAAACAAAAAGGTAAACGAGGCATAAAAAAAGAGATTGTACGCCAATTTGAACGTTCATTCGACTTACCAAAATTAGATTACAAAAAAAGGATTCAATCGATTAAACCGAAGGCGATGTTGTATGGCTTAGGTGCTGGATCGCTGTTGTATTGTATTGCATTTGGTTTCGCCTATCTTGGGGTGAGCAACAATGTCATGCCGCTGGAATCTTTTGCGAAATTTGTTTGGATTATTATGGTGCCGACCACCGTGGTTGGTTTATTTGTTTGGTTATTAGTAAAAAACCGCCTGGAATATCCTATTCGGCAAGATATTTTGAAATATGTGGCCGAGCTTGAGCATGATGATGGTTTATTGTGGCGATTCTCACCCGTAATTGACCATGTTAACCCTAATGATTATGCGAGCAAAAAAACCTTTAACTTGTCGAGAGAGGGAAAAAGTAAAGAGTTGGCTGTCGAGGATTACACTGAGGTGATTGATAAATTAAAAGATATTTTGAAGAATACGGAAAACCGGAACTTTGATAATAAAATAGCGGAAGAAATCTTAGTAAATTTTGATAAAGCGGAAGCCGCTTTGTGACGCAAGCCGGAAAAAATATTTGGCGACGGGAATATTTTTTCCGATTATTGCTATGCTTGATGCTGATTGTCTGTAGTGGATGTTTCCATGAGGATAATAACGATAATAGCGAACTTCAAATTGAGTCCCCTCCCCTATTATTAGCTGCAGATTTCGATAATCTTTTATCCACGGAGCTATTGGCTTTGGATGTAGATAATGCACCAACTATTTTTCGTTCCATTCAGTTGAGAATGATTGCGTTGGCAGATTTATCCTTAAAAGGTTTTGATGATTTAGGTGCATCACAACACTTTGCTAACCGATTAATAGCTAAACCCGTCGCTCGAAAAGTGACAATCCTTGATGCTTCCAGCGAGAAGTGTCTGCAAAATCCCGACAACCGGGATGACAAAATTGTCGAGTCGAATTTATGGAATGATAAAAACAATGACGCTGTGCCTTCCATGGGAGATGAATGGATATATGTATCATGGAATTGCCAGGCATTGGATAGCACCACCATCACGAATGGTATCATTACTTATTCGGGGATGGCTTCGCAATTAGATATTACCAATACTGAATTTAAAAATCATCAAATGGCTCTGAATTTTGAAATCTCTTATTTGGCGGGGAACTCGGTACTCTTTAAAAATACAATCGTCGTTTTCACTCGACAAGCACAGCAAGCCAGCTTTCAATTAACAGCAGATCAAATCGGTGTGCTCACTGATGGTAAGGTGTCTTATTTATTTAAGGACATTGAATTTTCTGCAAGTATGCCTTATGAGTTAACTAATAATGAGCAACTCATTGCGGCCGGAGGGCAACAAATAAGCCTGTCAGGATTGTACTATGATGCATCACTCGCTGGTTATATTCGCTTTTCTAGCTTAGATGATTATCCGTTGAACTACGATTTTGTACCCGCGAAATTGAGCAGTGGAGACATGTTATTACTTGGTGCGCTGAGTCACGGTATTTTTGTGAGTATGCAACCCGACTCCGATACCTTGCTTTTTACTTCAAGCACCGATAGTCAAAACTCCAAGCAATACGCTTGGTCAGAGGTCGTACTGACAGAGTTTAATTTGGTCCAGTTATTGACCGAATGGGAAAGTATTTTTTAAATATACCCGTCGCGTTTGAGATTGAGGTATTGAGTGCGAGGTATATTTTTGTTCTGACCAGGCAAAACGATGAGTAATATCGGGATTATTGCGAGGAGTGGCGACACAGTCAGGGCAAAAATAGAACCGCAATAAAGCCTAAATCTCAAACGCGACGGGTATACATTATAAAATTAAAAGAAATAGCAGAAGTCCACGTTTGTATTAGGTTTATCTCCATTCTATTAAATACGAGTAGTCCATGCAAATTACCCATGCAACAGCCCACCATCTTCAGCGTGAGGCAGATTCCCAAGCAAAATTAGTTCTTCGAAAAGATGAGTTTTCTATTGATAATCAGAAAGAGGTATTACTAGGAAATTTGAAAAAAAGTTTTATGACGAGACTTTCGCGGCAGCACGGTAGCTTTAGTACAAAGAGCGATTCATCATCATTGGAAAATGAGTTATCAGTATTTTTGAAATCCGAGTATACGATCTCTGAATTCAGTGCGGCATTGCTGAAGTCACTTGAGCAGGAGGTTAACAATAAAGGTATTGAGCTGAACTCACATTTTCTTTTCTTCGAAGAAAAATCAAAAACTCAACATTTTTTTTATCTATTTGTAGTAAACCAGTGCGAATCGCTCGCTATTGATGAAACCTTGGATGTCACTTCACACTGCTATATCGATACCGGTGCTTCTCTCTCCGGGATAAAAATAGATATTACTGAGTGGCAGAAAAAAAAGAAGTATCCTTATTTTACGCAGGTACCGCCCAAGGGTAACGTGTTATTCTCAGAAATTATGTACCAGCTTAGCGGCTTTTCCAATGCCGTGGATAAAGTCGAGGCCACGAATAGCTTTCTTGAAGGGGTTGAATCTTTTGCTAAATATGTCCCTGAAGATAAAGTCACGGAGTATCGTGACAAAGTGGTAAGTTACTGCATCGAACAAGAGCAAAAAGATGAGCCAGTTAATATTCCAGGTCTATCTAAAGAGCTTAATGGTATCGATTGCGATCAATTTGTCCGTGAAATGTTGAGTCACAATCCCAAAAGTGAAGAGGAAGTGATGATCGATCGGCGTCGCTTAAAAAAATATGTAAAATTCTCCGGGCGTGAAAAAGATTTGGCAATCAGCTTTTCATCGTTTCAGCTCAACGATCGTGTCATTTACGATGAAGTAAGTGACACACTGAGCATCAAAGGCTTGCCAAAGGTTTTGCGCAACCAGCTGATAAAACATTTAAAGCAGTCGAAGTAATAGAATATGGTAAGTTTAAATGGCTTTCAGAGGAAAAGTTATTTTATGCCGTTTTTTTCACAAGAAAGATCATTGGAAAATATTTTTTCATCTTCATTTTGTCCATGCAGAGTAGATTAAGCGTAGCGAATTCATTCGGCTATGAGCGAACATTATCCTGTTTCAATAGGGCATTGAAATGAGAATAATACCAGGGTGGATTTTCTGCGATTAATCCACTCTACAAGTCTATTTTTCCTGAAATCAGTTTAAACGTATAGAAATCGATACGGTGATTTCAAGTCGTAGACTTTGTCTTAACGATGATTTGATACCGTCGTCGGGATTGTGTCACCACGCGCTTGCATATCAATTGCCTGAGGGTGTTGTTTATAGTGTTCCCTTATTGCTTGAGCTAGTTTTTGTTTAGTGGCATCCTCGATTGGGCAAATCTGTTCATTGGGCAAACATTTAATCATATTCTCTAGCAGTTGATTTTGTGGGGGTTGTAATTTTTCTATCCAGGATGTTACTAAAGATTTGTTAATATGAGAGGGTAATGATCCCAGTATTCCAGTATCATTTTGGTCATGTATTAATAAGCCAGATGTTGTGCCTCGATCGAGTGTTAATACTTGAAAAAAATAAAGCGTGTGATACTCAAGTTGTTTTTCAGTTTCACTATTTGTCGCATTTATATTTTTTTCGAGTGTTGACTGTAAAATTTCACAGTAACAATCGATGGTGGTTTCAGCTATTTTTGTTGCGAGTTTTCTGTCGATTTCGTGATTGCCTGTATTGTAATTTTCTAAATAAAAATGTGTAACACCACGATGACGCCCAAGGGCTGGAATATAAAAATAGCGGTCACCTTGATCGGCGGCTTCTTGATATTGATCGGGCGCCGCCTGTTGTAATGTGCTTGCAAACTTTGATTGATCCTCGACATTTTCTATGATGGGGTTTAAATCAGCCATGATTCGCCAATAACCTCTGCCGTCCTTGAGCTCTGTCCAACTAATATGCATATGTACCGAAGGTGCCAGTGGATTTTTAGGATGAATGATCGTTGAAATAGCGGTGGCAGATGCTAGGCCTTTGCTTTTATCGTCATCATATTGCACTTGTGACAAATTCACCGAGCCACGATTGAAAATGTGCTTGTCTGTGGCCACAAAGCGTAATCCACCGCCATGTTTTCCAGCATCGCGAAACCATTCAATGGCTGTAAAATTTTTTCCAGCACCAAACGATGTGCAAATCGTGGTTAATTTATTGATAAAACGCTGTTGTAGCTTATCAACGAGCTGATAAGCTTGGTTTGCTTGGATCGATTTTGCTCTGACTCTTTCCATTTTTCTTAGTCTACCTTTTTAGTTGGGATTATTTGTCTATATGCCCGAAGCGCTTGAAATTTAGGTTTTATAATTTTCATTCCTAACGCTTTCCTCCACCCGAGGCAGCGACTAATACGCGATCGACCATGCGATAACTCAGCACTCGGCGCAGCAGTCCAGCAATATAGGTTGGGGTGGTGACATAATAGCGAATTTTAGGTTTTCGGCTTTCTAATGCATGTATCACACGCTTGAGTACAGCCTCTGGCGGCAAAGTAAAGCGCATCACCGGGCCGTCTTTATTTAACCGCTTTAACACACTGAGGTAGCGCTCTTTATGGACACTGTTTTCAGTATTGATATATTTTTGAAATGCAATCATTGAGTTTGGGCGAATCCGGCTCTCAATCGGTCCTGGCTCAATTAAACTCACATGTATATTGCTGCCTGTTAATTCCAATCGCAGGCTACTGCTCAAACCTTCTAGCGCAAATTTTGTTGCCACGTAAGCGCCTCGATAAGACATGGGGATCATGCCAAGGATTGAGCTATTTTGAATAATACGACCATAACCTTGTTGGCGCATTACCGGAATAATTAGGTTAGTCAGCTCTTGCCAGCCAAATAAATTCGTTTCAAACGAAGCCCGAAGTGCGGCACGAGACAAGTCCTCAACGGCGCCAGGTTGAGCATAAGCCCCATTATTAAATAACGCATAGAGTTCGCCATTGCTAAGCTTAAGTATCTCGGTGACGGCGGTTTGTATTGAGGTCGAGCTATCTAAATCGAGTGGTAGACTCTCCAGTCCTTTTTCACGCAGCTTGCTAACATCTTTTATTTTCCGTGCGGTTGCGAATACGCGATAACCCCGTTTTTGCAAGCCTTGCGCGACGCATAGTCCGATCCCCGATGAGCATCCTGTCACCAAAATTGTTCTTTTCATCTCCATTTCCAACCATTTGTTTTACTCTGCCTTATTTAGTAAACCCAATAATGGTACTTCGTAGTGAGGCATCCAGTTTTTTTGAGATGTTATCTAATAAACGTCTTTGAGCGACACGTTCATCGCGGGCAGAGACTTTCATATCCCAGCGTTTATTGCCGCGAGCACTACCGTTGTTGTCGATTAAATTAATGCTGAAGGTGCCTTTTAACCAAACCCAACCTTCTTTGTTGCCCAAATTGTCGACATCAAGCACACTCTGTAATGTGTAGTCAGCATTTTGTTTAGATTCAGTAAATCCGGCTTTGGCGATGCTACCAGAGAGAATGGGAGCCAATGATTGCTTATGTGAGCCTGCGGGTTGAGGCTTCAATTTAACATCGCGAAGTACTTGGTTGAGGGTGGCATCAATTTTATTAGCGGGATATTGGGTTGCAATGCCTTGGCCTGTTCGGTCGATGGCTTGTAAGGTACGCTGCAATTCAGATCTTTCCAGTTGTAAAACTAATGCTTTGTCTAGATATCTGGCTTTGTGCAATCGGTCGTCGGTATTTTTAGTTTTTTCTAGAAGAAGGCGGGTGGCATCATCTTTGAGTTTGATTTCACTGCTTAAGGCGGTGTTTGCTTGATTGCGGGATAGGGTGGCTAAGGCATAAAAACCGCCTTTTGGATCTTGCCATATTTCGGCAATGGTTACCCCTTGAATGATTTTATTTGTCTGGGTATCGATTTGCCGAGAGATATTTAAACTGGCATCGCTTTGAGTTTCTGAACCGATAGTTTTCTGCGAAAAGGTTTGTACGTCACTGGTGGTTTGCTGTATCTGAACCTCAACTGACTTCGCGACATCGGCCCGTGCTCGATCTTTGGCAGTGTCGATATCTGCGCCATGCCCTCTACCGATAAGATAGAGTCCATCTGGGTAGCGTTTGCTGATACCTGAAACCCAGTTCGGGATGTCGCTTGCTTGTTTTTCAGTGTTTGCGCAGCCGCTCAGGATAAGTAAGTTAATGAGCAGAGTACTGGCACAAAATATCACGGTTATTTTTTTCATAATCATGTCTCCATCGCTATCGTGCAGAGATAAAATGTATATTCTTAAATATTTTTTTACCTTTACGTATATTAAGGTTTGTCAATTTTTCGGTATGAATAATATTATTTTGGTAGCCAAGCAGTTGCACATCCACTTTATATTTTCCTGGCGATAAGGGGATGCGGGCAATATGGATATTTTGTGGCAGTGTACTCCAGGCACGCGTGTCTGCCCGTTCGGTAAGTAGTCCGGCAATGCTAGCGACGATACCAGCGAGTTCATTTTTTTTTTCTAATTCGCTGGTGAGACTTGTCTTTACCACGGCGCGGGTAATCGCTCGGGCAATAATAGCCGGTGTTTGGTGTGCTAAGGTATATTGGCCAACAGCGGCTAAATCTTCAACGATGTTGCCTGGGATTATCGAACGATGAGTTTTTACCTTGATTTGTCGGATATGGACAGGTTTTCTTTGGTAAAAGGGGGTGGATATCCGAACGAGTATTCCTTTTTTTCCGGCGGAGCTAATCGACTGTTCGCCTTTAGCAGGCATGAGACTATTATGAAAAATGATAATTAATTCGCCTTTTTGTGCGAATTCTGAGGCTTTGGGCCATTTTATATTTTTAAAACGTTTTGCATACCTCTGATGTTCTTGTTTAAAGTTTTCTTTGGCCGTCAGTCTTAACAGGTCTTGTTGAAGGGTTTTTGGCAATGGAATACTGAAAACTTTTTGCTTTGATTGATAGTTGTCATAGGCTTTGCGATAAGCAATGAGCGCATTGCTCCATTCTTGTTGCGCTTCAAATACTATGCCCATCAAGTAACGAGCAAAGGGATCATCCTTAAAATTATCATCGTTCATTTCATTGAATTTGACATCAATTTGCAGCGCTTCAACGCGTGCATTTTGCAAGTCATTTTGTTCTAAATAGTTTAATATTTTATAAACATTCAGGTAAATTTTTTCAAAAGATTGACCCTCATAGCTGCGTAGTCCGTCATTAATCGAGAGCGCACCCGCTTGCTCGCTGACGCTGGTGGCGGCGATTTGCTGGCTAATGGTTTTCGCTTGCTCCAAGGCTTGGTTGCTTTGCGTATAATTGCCTGACATCCTTAATATCATGCCACGATTCATCCAATATAGGACGCTATTTCGTTGTGGTCCCTTGTTGTCATCCAGGGTCTTCAATGCGGCGGGATAATTTTTTTGTGCAATTTTTGTTTCTATTTGCTTAAAATTCACTGAATAAGAGGCGCAGCTAGATAGCGAAAGGTTAAGCAGTATGATCAGGCCCAATGTTTGGAAAACAAAAAAAAGGGTTCGGTAACGATTTACAAAGCACGATGACATGGTTATGTAAAGTATGATTGATACTTTAGGTATAGGGGGACAATATCAGGATAGCTTCCGCTGACGATGCGTTTGTTGTTGCTAACATCAAACGCTTCTCCTGAATATAGCCTGTCAATAGCCGATACGGGAATAATCATGATGGCAGAGGGCTGTTTGTTTGCTTATAGCCGGATGCCAGGCTTTTTAACGAATTTCTTGATTTTCTTTTGGCCAATCCAAACTTTGCGATTATCGGCTAAGCTTATCAAGGTCAGATCGACTTGATAAAAGCGGACTTGTCGTCTACTTTCCGTATCAAAAATGGTGTTGATGGTGCCTTTTAACATATAATCTGCGCCGATTTCTTGTCCCATCGATTTACGGCTTTGTTCGGTAGCGTGCAAGTCTTGGTCTTTGCGTTCTTCTCGAATTTCCTGGCGCTCACCTTTTGATGCGACAAACTCCACCAGGCCGGAGTTGATCAGTTCTCGCTCCATGTCTTGAACAAATGTTTTTACATTGATGTGTTCATGGCTGCGATTTTGAATGGTACCAATAATGACGGCAGGGGGGTGATTATTTTGTGTGGTGAAGCGTTCGATCCATGGGCGTGCCAGCACATCTTTAATCATTTCTTCTGAAACCAGACGTGAGTCGGTATCATTCCATTTGCCACTGATGTCTCGGACTTCGTCTTCAGAGAGTCGTTCGACTTTCGTGCTGCAGCCAGCTAAAATCAATATCACACCGAGGGAATATAAAAGTGCAGTCAATGAACGTGCTTGCATTATTTTTCTCCGGCTAACAGCTTGTCAAACAGCTTATCGCTGTTATAGCTAAAATGTTGTCGAAATTCAGGACTCATTGATTCGACGGTATTCAAGGTTTTTTTAACGTGTGACATATCCAACTCGGCGATGGAATAGATCGTCTTGGTTTTCTCATCTTTCCAGCGACCAATGATACGAGCGCCGGTCATATTGACTTTGGTGATGTTTTCGATATTGCGGGTAATGGTTTGTTCGGCACTGGTATCGTTGCCAAATCCAGCCGCACCGACATAATCTTTTGATACGACATTCATGTAGGAACTTAATATTCTTGCGACTTCTGCGCGAGCCCGGTCATCAGCGGTTGACATTTGCAGGGACTGTTCGCCAATGGAGGGTGCAGAGCCGACCCCGTGAAATAACCGTCCACTTTTATTCTTGAGCGTATTGGTGCCTTCGTTAACCCAGTCAGGGGCATCGCTCATTCCCATATCACTTTCTACCACGGTGCGGCTTGAGCAAGAAACGACGAGCAAAGCAATGGATATCATTGTGAGCATTCTTTCAGCAGTCGCGGGTAAAATCCGATGAAACATATTTTTCTCCTTTACGGGACATCTTGATAGGCGCTTATTTTTAACACATATCCTTACTCAATTATACCTGAATTGCATCAATCGCCCAGTACTTGTGAAGATTCATCCGGCGTTTTCCAAGATGTTTGTTTCAGCCATTGATGTAGTTCCTTTGCTGGCAGTGGCTTGCAGATATAGAAGCCTTGGGCATGATCACAACGCAATACTTCTAATTGGTTGAGGATATCTTTGTTTTCAACGCCCTCGGCGAGCACGCTACGGCCCATATTGTGTGCTAGGTCGATGGTTGAACGTACGATAATGGCATCATTTTCATCATGTAGCATGCCGATGACGAATGATTTATCAATTTTGAGCTCACCGGTGGGGATTTGTTTCAAGTAAGATAGCGATGAATAACCGGTGCCAAAGTCATCAATCGATAAATGAACACCCAGTGCATGAAGTTTTAAAATGATCTCAAACGCGTGGTTGGGGTTTTGCATCATGCTGCTTTCGGTGATTTCAAGCCTCAGTTTGTTTGGGCTGACTTTCCATTTTTTTAATATTTGATAAATTTGCTCGGATAAATTGGCATCTTGCAGATTTTTAGTGGATAAATTGACCGAAACTGAAAAATCCAAGCCCTCGGCTTGCCATTGGGCGATTTGTTGAATGGCGTGCTCTAGGATCCAGTGGGTCAATGGCTTGATCAAACCTGATTGTTCTGCCAGCTCAACAAAATCATGGGGATAAATTAAGTCATGTTCATTATGTTGCCAGCGTATTAGCGCCTCGACACCACAGATCTGGCGATTTTTAATATTGATAATGGGCTGATAATGCAAGATGAATTGATCATTTTTTATAGCGCTGAGTATTTCACTGGTTAATGCTAATCGATTAATGCTATGCGTATTTTTTTTGTGATCGTAAACTTCGTAATAGATATTGGCTCTTTTGGCGATATACATGGCGATATCTGCACACTTCATTAAGGTTTCGGTGTTATTGCCATGGTCTGGATACAAGCTAATGCCAATGCTAATACCGATATTTAAACTATGCCCATTAATTAAGAAAGACTGCTCCATTTGTGTCGCGATAGCGAGGGAAATTTTGCTCGCTTGGGTGATGCCTGCACCGGGGAGTACGACCGCAAATTCATCACCGCCGAGTCGGCAGACCGTATCTGTTTTTCGAACCGCATTGAGCAAGCGTGGTGCTACTAATTTGAGCAGTAAATCGCCGTAATGGTGGCCGAGGGTATCATTTATTTCTTTGAATCGGTCAAGGTCCATGAGTAAAATAGCGGTGGGTTTTGTTGATTGATCAGAGCTTTTGATCGCTTGTTCAATATGCTCGTATAGCAGGGTGCGATTGGGTAAGTTGGTTAATTGATCATGGCGTGCTCGTTTTCTTTCTTTAAGGGCCAATTGCTTAACTTCGTTGATTGAGCGGTAACTCATGGTGGTCACTAATAAGACGAAGATACTGCCGGCGAATAACAGCATGGAGATTAAAAATTTATGGGGTGCATTAATATCTTGAAAAAATAGATAAGCGATAGCAAGATAGCCAATAATAAAGAAAAGAATGAGTACAAATAGAATTTGCCAGCCTTTCCTTTGCCGTTGTTCTTGCTGACATATGAGGCTTGTTGTATACAGGGCAACGGTTAGCATGAACGCACTTACCACGACGATAGTGAGTGGAAGTATTGTTAATAGCATATTGTTGTTAAGGCTCATAGTTCAATGTATTTCATTAGCTCGTGTTTTCTCCAATGAGAGATGGATGTACATGTTTTATCGACTAAAAATTGTCTTTGTGCATTATTTTCTGGGCAAATTTTGTGATAGCCATTATAAATATAGATTTTAGTATCAATGGTGACAGGATTTTTGGAAAATAAATTGCCACGGGGTGTGATTTATCAGGTACGCGAAAGTACGCGAGCGAAACGTTTACAGATTAAAATCTCAGAACTCGGTCAAGTTCATGTGGTGATACCTAAGCATTTCGATCGATCTCAGATCCAGCCTTTTTTGCTTAAACATGAATCATGGATTGTTGATAACCTAGCAAAATTTAAGAAACGATGGCAGTTGGTAGGCCATCATGCCAAGCGTTTTCCAGCCCAAGCTAATTTTTTTGCGGTGCAAACCGTGTGGCAGATTGAATATCAGTATGCGACTCGTGGGTATTATCAAGTGATTGAAAATTCGCCATCAGGGAATAAAGTGCTTATCTTCGCCAATGAGGCAGAGGCAACCGAGCTGGTGTTAAATCAATGGTTAACTGAAATGGGGAAGTTGTATTTGATTGCGGGGTTGCGTGCAATCAGTGAGCGTTTACGTTTGCCGGTTAATGCCATTACTGTACGTTGCCAAAAAACTCGCTGGGGAAGTTGCTCGTCGAAAAAAAATATTAGTTTAAATCGCAATCTTTTGTTTTTACGGCCGCCGGTTGTTGAATATTTATTCATTCATGAGCTGTGTCATACGCGAGTGATGAATCACTCGAAAGCCTATTGGTCATTGATTGAACAATACCTGCCGGTTTATCAGTCGTTAGATGCTGAGTTGCGCCAAGCCGTGTTTCAAATCCCAGTGTGGGCTGTGCCAGCGCGTTAGTTTCCTCATTCGGGTTTTATCAATGGACATTATGATGGCGCTAAAGCGGTTTGCTGTTCAGTTAATCGATGATCGACAGATAAATCAGGAAATGTCTTTTGCATCGCATTCAGTGCGTCTTGATGGCGCGCATTAAATGCGGTTTGTTGTGCTTCTGGTGCATGGGCCGCGAGCCACCATTGGGTTTCTAAGGTCACAAATTGTTGCCATTGATCGGTGGGCGGTTGGCTACCCATTTCGTTGGCAAGTCGGGTCACTTGATATTCTAGCCGCTCTTTGGCGGCATCGCTGGGTGAGTCGATACCGGTCGCAATTTCCATGCGGATGCACAGCGCTCGTAAATTGGCGATATTGTTAGCCGCGAGTTCATCAATCGTTTGCATTTGGTTTTCCAAGTCGTTGGCGATGGTTTGTAACTGGCCAAATCGCTGGGTAAGTTGCTTTTCATGGTTTGAGTCGTCGAGCTTTTCGGTGTGTGCCCATTGCGCGATGGTATTGGCGATGATGGGTTTATTTTCCTCGGTGAGTGTTCGGGAAAAAACAACGTTTTCCAGTTGCTGGCAAAGTTCGGCTTTCTGGCGTAATGGCAATAATTTAACCAATTGATAGGTACGCTGAAAATTTGCTTTGGCGGTTTCTATTTGGCTTAAAGCCATTTTGCGCCGGGTGTTCAAGCTGTGATCAGCGGTTTTGTTGATATCGGGTAATTCACGCCATTGTTCTTCAATTTTGCGAACTTCGTTATCTATTTGTTTGATGGTGGTGGCAGAGATATTGTCGGGCCAGCCTTCAAGTTGTTCGATAAGCTGATTTTTTTTATCAATGTAGGCTTGTCGCTCTTGGTTTTGTTGTTCTCGTTGCTGATCGCGCCGGGCAAAAACTAGATCGCAATTTGTTCTAAATTCTTTCCATAGGGCTTGTTCATTTTTTTGTGAAATGCGTCCTGCATGTTTCCATTGGTTTTGTAGTTCTTTGCATTTTTCAATGGCTTTAGGTAGTTCTTTTTCCTCAATGAGTGCTTCTGCTGAAGTAATGATAGCTTGTTTTTTAGGTAGATTTTTATCCCACTCGGTTCGGATGTGACTGCGTAACGTTTTGAGCAGTGTATTGAACCGTTTGCTTAGTGTTGGTCGGTGTTTTCTGTCGGTGGTGCCTAAGGTTTGCCATTCTTGTTGTGCTTGATGCTCTAGTTGTTCGATGGTTTTCCAATCGACCATTTCCCAGTTAGCCTCTTTTAGAAATTTGGCCAGCGTTGCCAGAAATGCTTCTCTTTTTTGCAGGGCTTCTTTTCGAAGATTGGCTTGCTCAGCAAAATACACTTTACATGGTTCATAAGCTTTTTCGCAAACCTCCTGAAATTTTTCCCATAATATTTGCGAGGAATCTTTTTCAGAAGGCCCCAGTTTTTTCCATTTTTCTTGAGCTGTTTTGATGGCTTGCAGAATGTCGGGCGGAGATTCATCGCTACCAATCAATGCTTCGACTTCTCCGCAAAGTTTTTCTTTTTGAGGTGTGTTTGCCCAGCTGCGCCATTCATTGAGTTCATTGACTTTACGGGTAATTTCTATCAGTTTTTTACGCCATATCGGTAGGTTTTTGGCGGATAATTTTTCCAGTTTAGTGACGAGTTTTTGTGCTTTTGTTCGATGTTCGAGAGCATGTTGTAATGAACCTACGGCTAAGTCGGCATCTATTTTCTCAAGCAGTGTTTTGAGTTCTTGCAGGGCGCTTTCTGTTTGGGTTTTTTGATCATGAAAGCGGGATTTTAACTTCGATAGCAACGTTTCATAGCGATTTTTATATTCCTTTGCCTGACTTAGCTCTGAAGGGATATTTATTTTTTGCCATCGTTTTTCGAGGTCGCGGATGTTGTTTTCTTGTATGGCGGTGCGGCTCTTCATGAGTTTTTCTGCGTATTCACAAAGGCTAGTGAATGACTTGATCGTTTTTCGCTCGCTACGGATGTGGCACAATGAGGAATAGCTTTGTGTGTACAACGGCTGATATGAAATTTGCAAGCTCTCTTCGTCTTCGGGAGGCAGTTTATCTAGTTGTCGCCATTGCTGATGGGTGGATTCAACGCGAGCTAACAAGTCGTTTAATTGTTCATCGGTGAGTTTTGTTTGTGTCTCAAGTTCTGTTTTGATGGTTTCCAGATCAGCAATGTGAGCGAGTTTGGCATCGCGGAGCGGGGCGTATTTCGCGTCACGGGCAAGTCGCTCTGCTTGGCGGGCTAAATACGCATTATAACCGTTGGTGAATGTGTCGTTGGCGCTGTCAAAGCGGGTGACTAACGTCTCATCAGGTGCGCCTTCAATTGCTGACCATTGTTTTATTAGGCGTTCTTGTTGACCTTTTTCACGTTCCCACTCACCTTTTCTTCCTAAGTTTTCTAATGACAAGCAAATTTGACGGCGTTCTTCTCGGAGTCTGCTTGGTTTTTCTTCTTCGGCAAGGATGACGTCGAGTCGGGTTTTGCTTTCCCGGCTAATTTTCTTGTCTTTGGTGCGAGTCGCTTTGTAAATACGTTCCAAGGTCGATTTTTGTTGAATTTTATCGAGCGCCGCTTGCCGTACTTCTAAGCTTCGGTCTTGGATGGCTACATCGCCTAGCAGTGACTCTCGGTTAATCTTGCTAAGTGCGGCTAATCGCAACGCAATTTCTTCGCCTTCCGTGATGATGAATTCCAATATTTTATCGTCATCAATCTCGTTACGGATGGTTTCGCTGCGGATTTCAACTGCTGGGGAGAGTGGACTGATTCCGGCGAGGTATTGACACCAAATTTTAAATGCCAATTCTTTGCTCATTGTATCATCATTGTGCTGTGCCATCGTTTCGATGAGTTTGATATCTTTTAAGCGACGTATTGCTAATTGGCGCAGTTCCGATGAGCTGTCATTTTGAGCAACTTGAGCAAGAATTTCCTGTGTGTCCGGGCTATTTTTGTCCAGCTGTAATAAGGCTTGCTTGCGAATCTCTGAGTTACGATGTTGCCATTTAGGTTTAAAAATTCTTTGGAAGAAACTCATTATTTATATGAAGCCTTATAGGTCAGGTAAATTTGTTATTTATACGACTGTCAGCGAGCTCGATAAAATGCGGCGCAACAGGTATAAAGCATTTCTCATTATGATGAGACAGATTTATGATTACGATTCTAAATCTTGATGCGCAAATATCAAGTTGTTAATCGAGGTGTATAAACATTAGCGTAAAAAATAGATTTTATTGATGATTAACTGACCGTATGCAGTGATAGTTGGATATATTGTTAAGTTGCCTCGATGATGGTGCTAGAATTTTGAGGTAGACCTTGATTGAAAAACAAACCCTTTTGGGGTGGATAGGTTGGCGGTATATGATGTGTCACTTTAGTTAAAAAACATTCTCTAATTTTTCATATGAAGCGTACGATTTTAATTGTTGAAGATGAACCCGCGATTCGGGAAATGGTGCGCTTGTTTTTGGAGCGTGCTGAATTTTCCATCACTGAAGTTCATAATGCGCAACAAGCGATCTACCAGTTGGCTGAGTCACGACCTCATCTCATTATTTTGGATTGGATGCTGCCGGATATGCCGGGTATCGAATTGTTGCATCGATTGAAAAAAGATAATCAGTACCAGGATATCCCTATTATTATGTTAACGGCGCGAGAGGCTGAAGAAGATAAAGTTCGAGGTCTCAATGCCGGCGCGGATGATTATATTACCAAACCTTTTTCCCCAAAAGAATTGATGGCGCGAATTCACGCCGTATTACGCCGCCTTGATGTCAAGGGAAGCGGGGAGAGCCTCATTTTTGATGAACTGGAGCTCAATGAGGATCAACGGCGGGTGACCATACAAGGTCGGCCGTTAGCCTTTGGGCCAACGGAATTTAGGTTGTTGCATTTTTTTCTGACTCATCAAGGCAAAGTTTATACGCGTACTCAGTTACTTGATCGAGTATGGGGCAGCAATGTGTATGTCGAAGATCGAACCGTCGATGTACATATTCGTCGTTTAAGAAAAGCGTTGAGTTTATTTGGGTATGATCGGTATGTTAAAACGGTACGTAGCGTAGGTTATTGTTTTTCTAAAGAATAGGTGCTCTGTTGCTTCATCCGTGGTTAGAAGAGATTTGGCGCGTTGTTTGGCTACTGGCGATAGGATATCTCCTGGATTGGGTATTTGGTCAGGATAACGTGTTTGTGTTTTTGGCGTTGGTTATTTATGTCATCGGGTTATTCTATCATTTACACATTCTAGAGCGTTGGTTAAGTGAACGGCGTACGCCCGATCCGCCTGAAACAAAAGGGATGTGGGGGTTGATTTATAATCATATCTATCGACTGCACAGTCATAACCGAAATCGCAAGCGAAAACTGGCATTAATGGTGACGCGGTTTCAAGAAGCGGCGGCGGCGATGCCGGATGGTATTGTTATTTTGCGTTCGAATGATGAAATCGAGTGGTTTAATGGCGCTGCTCGAAAGTTGCTGGGATTGCGTACGCCTCATGATGTTGGGCAGGCGATCACTAATTTGCTACGCCATCCACTCTTTATGAGTTATTTGTATCGCTTGGATTATGCCGAACCTTTGATTATTTCTTCACCGGAGGATGATAGCACGATATTATCGATTCACTTAGTGCCTTACGGGAAAGAGCAAAGACTTTTGGTTGCCCAGGATATTACGCGCCTGCAGCGACTGGAAGACATGCGTCGTAATTTTGTTGCCAATGTATCACATGAATTAAAAACCCCTTTAACTGTAATCATGGGGTATTTAGAAATGATGATTGACATGGAAGATGATTGTGCTCGGCAGTGGGATAGACAATTACGTCAGATGTCTCATCAAGGGCAGCGAATGCAGGGCATTGTCGAAGATTTATTACTCTTGTCTCGCTTGGAAACCCAAGAAGCGAATAAGGTCGATCACGAGATTAATGTGTCTGAAATGATGTCTCATTTAATTAACGATGCCAAGATCTTAAGCGGTGATCAACATCATATTATCGAATTCAATATCAATAAGCAGTTGGCTTTATATGGTAATGAGAGCGAGCTAAAAAGTGCGTTTTCTAATCTGGTTTTCAACGCGATTCGGTATACCCCTCAAGGCGGCAAAATAATCATCAATTGGCGATCTAATGATGGGCAAGCGCTGTTAGAAGTCTGCGATACGGGGATGGGTATTGCGAGCCATCATATTCCTCGACTAACGGAACGTTTTTATCGGGTGGATGTAGCAAGGTCACGCGAGACAGGAGGGACTGGTTTAGGTTTAGCCATTGTCAAGCATGTTATGAATCGACATGAGGGCCAGCTTCGTATTACCAGCCGCCTTGGAAAAGGCAGCCAGTTTCAGTGTGTTTTTCCAACGACTCGGGTGATTGAGCACACACAAGTCATCGAAACTGTCGATTAAATTTTCTTATTCCTAGCGTGATTTGATTTTGTGATAAAAATGCTTGTCACAAATTTGTCATAATAAGCAAGTATAGTTTCTGCGAGTATTTTAAAGGAATGTGCGCGAAAATCCCAGTTTATGATCGTGCTGAGTATATTGCGCTACCTATTTCTCATCGGTGAATTAAATTATATTTTCAAGTGAATAGGTTAGGAGTATTTATGAGTTTTCCTTCGCAGTTTTTGGTTGCGGCTTTAGTTGCTTTGATGAGCTTAAGCTTTGCCAGTGTGGCTGCCATACAAATTGATGATAGTGTCCCTGAGTATCAGAGTGCTAAAGGGGTATCTGGTAATTTATCGAGTGCCGGTTCTGATACCTTGGCGAACTTAATGACCCTGTGGGCAGAGGAATTTAAGCGTATCTATCCTAATATTAATATTCAAATTCAGGCGGCGGGGTCTTCCACTGCGCCACCTGCATTGGCAGAAGGGACGGCCAATTTTGGTCCCATGAGCCGCAAAATGAAATCTAAAGAAATACAATCATTTGAAAAAAAACATGGCTATAAACCCTTTGCCGTTCCGGTCGCCATTGATGCCTTAGCCGTTTATATACATAAAGATAATCCCTTGGCCGGTTTATCGATTCGGCAAATCGATGCGATTTTTTCAGCGGTACGAAAATGTGGTTATAAAGAAGATATTACGACTTGGGGACAGTTGGGATTGGAAGGGGCGTGGGCCAAGCGCTCTGTGCAATTATTTGGTCGTAACTCAGTGTCTGGCACCTATGGCTATTTTAAGAAAAAGGCTTTATGCAAGGGCGATTTTAAAAATAATGTGAATGAGCAACCAGGCTCCGCCTCGGTGGTACAGTCAGTGTCTTCATCATTAAATAGCATTGGGTATTCTGGTATTGGCTATAAGACATCAGGAGTGAAAGCGGTGCCCTTGGCCAAGAAAGGGAAAGATCCGTTCATTGCAGCAACAGCAAGCAATGCGGTGTCAGGCGATTATCCTCTGGCTCGCTTTTTATATATGTATGTCAATAAACATCCGAATCAACCTTTAGCCCCCCTTGAAAGAGAATTTATTACCATGGTGCTGTCAAAAATAGGGCAAAAAATAGTCATCAAAGATGGTTATATTCCGGTGCCAGGCAAAGTCATTAATAAGGTCTTAGGAAAAATAAACTAATCGGCTGCATTTACCGATATATTAATAATAAAATAAAAATACCCGTAGTGGAATTGACATCACTATGGGTATTTTTTTGGGCCTTTACTTGTGCTTTTTTGCTTTGAATTTTATAACTCGACTTTGATTTACTGCCTAAGTCTTAGTGAATGACCAGCAGAACAAAATGATGGCAGGATCAAGGGAGGCTGAATGTGATAGTTTATCCAATATCAGTTTTGATCCTGAATAGAAAAAGGGGGCTATGAAGCCCCCTTAAAAATGCTAGGAAAGGAAATTTAGTATTATTATCAAATCAAGAAACAGGTTTCTACTTTTGCTAGTTTTGTTATTTAGAGCAAACATAGCCGAAACCACTACTAGCAAATTGATTCCACATTGGGTTTGTTTTATTGTTTGCGAAGCCAACCTACGTTATAAATAAGCAATTTCCAGGCCATTTTTTTTGTTAATTAATTACAACTAGTTACGTGGGGATCAAAGATGGAGGTTGGTTGAGTGTAAAAGATATCGACGGGGTTTTAGGCTTTTTCTATAATTTTATTACATTATGCTGTATTGAAAGCACAAGGCTTTGTAATACAAAAGTTATTCTATTCATAGGCTTGTATTTAAAAAATAACCAAAAATTTGGTTTGTAAGAAAACCTGACAATTTATTTTAATAATCGATTGAGGCGGTTTTGCTAGGAATCATGATAACCCCAAGTACTATTGCACATCTTAGAAAAACTCTGTTTCGCCTTTATACTCAACAACGAAAGTTTTTTTCCTTACTTTCTTTTGAAACGTTAGGGTTGGCATAACAAAATATTTTTCCAATATTTTAGAGGGCGAAACATCAATATATGCTCAGCACGCCATAAACTATCATTTTCACTTCCCATCTTTAGGCGAATACAAACCCAATCTGAGCGGCAAACAAGGAAGTTATTCCATGTCCATTCCTAAACGATATGCTGTGGCAGGCTCGGTGACGTAAACTGTCAGTGAATCGCGTTGTTTGTCACTCAATTGACAAATAATGTCTGTATTGGCCTATGGATTTCTTAGTATGGTGGTTGATTGGAGTTTTATTGCGTCGGGGGCGAAGTATTCAGTTCCAGCCAGTACAGCCCAAGTTGTTCGAGGATATAGGTAAATACAGAAAAATCGACGGGTTTTAATATGTAACTGTTGCTGCCTAGTTGATATCCTTCTTTTACGTCTGCTTGTTCAGCTGAGGTGGTAAGAATCACCACGGGAAGCCGCTTGGTTTTTTCTGACTGACGGATTTTCTGTAGTACTTCTAGGCCACTGACCTTGGGTAGGTTGATATCTAATAATACTAGGCAGGGTAATTCTTGATTTGAGTTGTCGCCAAATAAATATTCAAGCGCTTCGGCACCATCGCGTTTGACGATGATGTCATTGGCGACTTTATGTTTTTTGAATGCGCGCAGAGTTAGCGTAATGTCGTCTTCATTGTCTTCGACGAGCAGTACTTTTTTATTGGCTGAAAAATATTTTTGCTGAGTATTTGTTTCGGTTTCATTTTGCTCGTCGGTCAGTTGGACTTTGACCGAACCAAAACCCATATCACGGCACCAGCAAAATGCAGCATCAGAAGTTTTGAATATTCGTGGTCCGCCTCGTTTAGCGGATAACATTTCTTCTTTGACCCTATCATTTGCCCCGACAAGAAGCACTTGCCAGCCGGTGACCAGTGGATTATGAACAACCACCGCGCCTTTCCAGTGGCCCGCATTAAATAATAGTCGGATATCTCGTTCCTGCATTGTGCCTATTATCCCTCCATGGTAGCAACGCTGTTAAAAACGGTGTAAGGGCTTACTATATCCCAAATTGATAAAAATGGGAAAAGATATCTCGCGATTGAAAAAAATATCTAAGAACAAATAAACCGGTGAATTACTCGTTGTGATTTTGCGTCTATAGCGGCTGAGGAGGGGCTTTCTTGATAACCTGTATTTCTTCGCATCAAAGCTTATGAAAATCGCGAGAGGAATAACTAATCCTGCCTGGGGTTTTCTAAACGAGTGTAATGCGAGCGGTATTACCGAACGCAGGAAGCTCCATGTAAGATCAAAAAGCAAGAGATATCGCATGTTTTGGTGCAAAACATCGGTTGATAAGCGAAGCTTTAGAAACTCTGTCAGCTTATTGTCATTGAGCCTATTAATAAGATACACGTTACTGATACCGTAATTTTGTTCAGGTTTCAGTATGCCATGCTTAGTGTGCTAAGTTAACACACCTTTAGTTGGGTTTTTTTTAAAATATCTGTCACAGCGAAAAATTAAGGTCCAATATGGATCCCTGCGTCATGGAAAAATGGTAGGCTGAAACGGCTAATTTGGTTAAAAAACGCAACAATTAATTCGATTGTGCGCTAACGCGACAAAATATTGTCCAAACTAGTACGTTGACTCAAACCGCCAAATAAGCCCCCAGAATCCATATTGAGCCAAAATTTAAATCGCTCAAAGATAGACAGTCACTTCTTTTATGCCCAGTTTTTTACACCAACGCAAGGCCGCATCGCTTGTTCTGAATAAGCGATGGGTTTTTTCGCGCTTAGTGACTAGCGTGTGTTTTGCTACATCGGTTTTGGTTGTTAAGGTAATCACCCATCCTTGATGGGCCGATTGGTGGTTGATCGCCACCCCACTTAAGTCACCGGATTCTAGCAAAAATCCAACTTCCCGTTCCTGCATAATTGGTTCCCCGAAAACATACATATGGGGTATTGTGCATATTTATAAAGTAAAAGGCAACCAAAAATTAACGGTGAGCTTGTTTGTCAAGGCGGTTTGCTTGAAAAACCATCGTATTGAATGGTGTGCGGTCGTGAAGTGATACTTCATCGGCGTATTATGCTGTATTTGTACCTGTACGGGGGGTTGTTAAATGGGCTGTTGTTCGGTCTCATTTATTTAGTTTGTTTGCAGGCTTGTTAATATTGTTCAATATGATGTTTGAATGGTTTGTGAGTCGTGGCTAAATGGCTTTGCTGTTAGGCAAACCATTTGACATTTTTTATCCGATTGTAACAATTCTGTCATATTTTATACCTAAGATAACGCCATGAATAAACAAACACTTTCCCATTCAAATAACTCTGTTGCTGCTAAAGAGTTAGCTAGAAAGCAACGAAAATGGCAGCAAAGACGATTATTTGATCGTTGTGCTCGTTTTGGTATTGGTGTCGGTGGCGTTGGTGTTATTATGACCATTGTCATGATTTTTTTCTACCTAGCCTACATCGTGATACCGCTGTTTTTTCAAGCAGGCTTGGAAAAAATGGCGGATTACCAAGTTCCTCATGAATATGGCCAAAAAACGTTACATCTCGCGTTGGAAGAACAAGCCCAAGCGGGCGCTCGTTTTTTGAGCGATGGTCGCGTTGTTTTTTTTAAGATAGATAATGGCCAGGTCATTAAGTCCATTGAGGTTAGCTTACCAGATACCGCAATCATGAGTAGTTTTCATGTGGCAGATCCAGCCAAGGCGCAAGTGGTGTATGGCCTGTCGGATGGCACGGCTTTAGTGGTGAAAGCGGGTTATCAGATACAGTATATTGATGATAAAAAAATACTCATCCCTAAGATAACTTATCCATTAGGAGAGACGCCGCTGGTGATTGATGAGCAAGGTGCCTCTCTGTCGCAGATTGCGATGCAATATAATGAAGAGGGAGCGACCTTGGTTGCGTTAACGGATGATAAAAGAACGCTATTAGCTGCTTTTTTGGTTAGTGAGTCGTTATTTGATGACGAGCCAAGCTTTGACGTTGTACTGAGTGAATTACAATCACCATTAGCCGATATTGATTACCTGCTTTTGGATTATGAACAGCAATATCTCTATCTTGCCAACCAGCAAGGTGACTTAGCTTATTTTGATATTCATGATAAGGAAAGCCCAGAATTAGTACAACGACTCTCTGTGGTTGAGTCCGATCGACAGTTAACCCAGCTACAGTTTTTATCCAGCGGTTATTCCTTGATTGCTGGTGATTCGAAAGGCGGTATTGCTCAGTGGTTTCGCGTGAGAGATGAGCAAGGTCATATTCAGTTACAGAAAATTAGGACGTTTGGTGGCAATCATCAATCGATTTCAAAAATTGTCCCCGAACATTTTCGTAAAGGATTTGCGGCGGCCGATGACAGCGGCAATGTGGGTTTGTATTATGCGACATCACAGCGAACACTGCTCTACGACAAGTTAGTGGATAAAGCGATAGCTTTTATCGCGATCTCTCCCCGAGCTGATCGTTTATTGATTCAAGAGGCGGACGGGGGGATGCATGTTTGGTCAATTGATAATGAACATCCTGAAATCTCATGGACGGCTTTATGGGATAAAGTATGGTATGAAGGTTATGAAGAGCCGAAATACATTTGGCAGTCATCGTCAGCAAGCAATGATTTTGAGCCGAAGCTGAGTTTAGTTCCCTTATCCTTTGGTACGCTAAAGGCGGCCCTTTATGCCATGATGCTGGCGGTGCCATTGGCTATCTTAGGGGCGATCTATACAGCCTATTTTATGGCGCCTAAGTTGCGGCAAGTGGTTAAACCGACCATTGAAATTATGGAAGCCTTACCGACCGTGATCTTAGGTTTTTTAGCGGGACTATGGCTAGCGCCATTCATGGAAGAGAATTTAGCGGGTATTTTTTGCATCAGTGTCTTGCTTCCTATTTTTATTCTCAGTGTGTCTTTTTTGTGGTGGCGCTTGCCGGAGGGGATTCGCTATCGTATTCCTGATGGCTGGCATCCTGTTTTATTAATCCCTGTCGTTATTATTGGAGTTTGGTTTTGCCTTGCTATCAGTCCGTTGGTTGAATCTGTTTTATTTGGCGGCAATATGCGACTTTGGTTGAATGATGAGCTCGGCTTGAGTTTTGACCAGCGTAACTCGATGGTGGTTGGTGTGGCAATGGGTTTTGCGGTGATTCCCACCATTTTTTCGATTGCTGAGGATGCGATTTTTAGTGTACCGAAGCACCTCACTAGCGGCTCTTTAGCGTTAGGTGCCACCACTTGGCAGACATTGGTGAGAGTGGTGATACCCACCGCTAGTCCGGGTATTTTTTCCGGTGTGATGATCGGCTTTGGGCGGGCCGTAGGTGAGACCATGATTGTCTTGATGGCCACAGGTAATACGCCAATCATGAATTTTAATATGTTTGAAGGGATGCGCACCTTGTCTGCTAATATCGCGGTGGAAATGCCAGAGTCCGAAGTGTATAGCACCCATTATCGAGTCTTGTTTTTAGCGGCTTTGGTGCTTTTTTTATTCACCTTTTTCTTTAACACGATTGCTGAGTTGGTTCGACATCGCTTGCGAAGGAAGTATGGTTCTCTATGAAAAAAAACCAAAATATTAAAGTCTGGTTTAGTAGCGGCGCGCCATGGGTTTGGCTGACAGCGTCCGCCGTGACTATCAGCGTTATTATGGTTGTTGGCTTATTATTGCTCATTATGGTCCGTGGTTTGGGATATTTTTGGCCCGCCACCGTTCATGAATTTTCCTACAGTGAGTCTAGTAAAAATAGTATTACGGTAATTGGCGAGATTTACAATGAGGAGGTGGTTGATGTGACTCGCCTAAAAGAGGCAGGATTACCCTTTCCTCAGGGAGTAAGCGAAGTCACACGTTACCTAATTAAGATCGGTAACCGGGAGCTCAATAGTTTAGATTTCCGCTGGCTCGAAGATTTTCGAATTGAGCGACAAACCCAGCCTGAACAGATATTTGTGGCCGAGCGCCGCGAGTGGGGTAACTTTTATGGCTATCTAGAAGCGATTAAAGAATCCGGTGAGGTGCTTGCTCAAGGACAAGCGGCATGGTCTTCGTTGTGGCAACGCTTAGCACGCGCCGATAAAATATTTAACGAAATTCGAGAGATTGAAAAGCATGATATCGGCAGCATTAACTATCAATTGGAAAAATTGCGGCTCCGTGAGCGGCGAGCCGAATTAGAAAACAATAGCGATGCTCAGTTGCTTAGTCTCCTCTCTCAACAGCGTGATAAACTCACTGCTGAATATGAAAGTCTGATGGTGAAGCTGGGGCAGCTTAATCAAGCTATTGCAAGAGACAGTATAACGGCTAAAACAAGTGATGGGCAAATTGTTGAAATTGCATTATCCAATATCATTGGTATCCATTTGCCAAATCAAATGTCGATAGGGAGTAAAGTCTATTTTTACCTTAAAAATTTAAAAAATTTTGTGGTCGGTGAACCGCGAGAAGCCAATACCGAAGGGGGTATCTTTCCGGCTATTTTTGGCACGGTACTGATGGTGCTTATTATGTCAGTGTTGGTTACCCCCTTCGGTGTGGTGGCCGCCGTTTATTTGCGTGAATATGCTAAACAAGGTTTTTTAACGCGCACGATTCGTATTGCGGTAAACAACTTAGCCGGGGTGCCTTCCATTGTGTACGGTATTTTTGGTTTAGGCTTTTTTGTCTATTTTTTGGGAGGCAATATTGATCAGCTTTTTTATCCCGAAGTATTACCGGCGCCGACCTTTGGAACCCCTGGCATTTTATGGGCCTCTGTGACATTAGCGATTTTGACGGTGCCGGTGGTGATTGTCGCGACAGAGGAAGGATTGTCGCGCATACCACGCTCAATGAGAGAGGGAAGTTTGGCTCTCGGCGCGACCAAGTGGGAGACACTGTGGCGTACTATTTTGCCGGTGGCGAGTCCGGCGATCATGACCGGCCTGATCTTGGCCGTGGCACGGGCGGCGGGTGAAGTGGCACCCTTGATGTTAGTCGGTGTCGTAAAATTAGCACCTTCTTTGCCACTGGATGGCAATTTTCCATTTTTACATCTTGATCGCAAATTTATGCATTTAGGTTTCCATATCTATGATGTTGGTTTTCAAAGCCCCAATGTTGAAGCGGCCCGTCCTTTGGTGTATGCCACGGCATTATTGTTAATTATTGTTATAATATTACTTAATCTTACGGCGATTGCGATTCGTAATCGGCTACGAGAAAAATTTAAAGCCCTGGACTATTAATCACTTAACGGGAGTCAAAGCCTATGGCACATGCCGTGCAATTCGAGGCGCTTAATCGTTCTTTTGAAACACGTAATTTAGCACAAGAAACGCCCTGTTTAAAGGTAGAACATTTGAACCTGTATTACGCTGAAAAACAGGCCATGAGCGACATTAATATTGTCATACCTAAGAAGCGGGTGTCCGCGTTTATTGGGCCAAGTGGTTGTGGCAAGTCAACGTTGCTACGATGTTTTAATCGGATGAATGATTTAATTGATATTTTTAGAATTGAGGGTTTGATTACCCTGGAAGGCGAAGATATCTATTCAAAATCAATCAACGTCGCCGATTTACGACGTCAAGTCGGCATGGTTTTTCAAAAACCCAATCCTTTTCCTAAAACAATCTACGAAAATGTGGCCTATGGTTTACGGATTCAAGGGATTAATAGTCGTCGTAAACTTGACGAAGCCATAGAGATCGCATTAAAAGGGGCGGCCTTATGGGACGAGGTCAAGGATCGGTTGCATGATAGTGCCATGGGTTTATCGGGTGGCCAACAGCAGCGCTTAGTGATTGCCCGAGCGATTGCGATTGAGCCTGAAGTGCTTTTGTTAGATGAGCCTGCTTCAGCACTTGATCCCATTTCAACGCTGAAAATCGAAGAGTTGATTTATGAGCTAAAAAGCACTTACACTATAGTGATCGTTACCCATAATATGCAGCAAGCTGCACGGGTGTCTGACTATACTGCTTTTTTGTATATGGGAAAATTGATTGAGTTTTCTGATACAAACGCCATATTCACCAATCCTAAAATGAAACAAACTGAAGATTATATTACTGGGCGTTATGGCTAAATTTCAATCGGCAATTCGCCCCATTATCCTTAATAATATGTTGAGGATTTTTCATGAAGATCGACCTCAAGGTATTGTAATTTCGCTTTTTGATTGCCACGCATAATGACAAATATAGGAGGCTGCCGCGATGGAGCACGATCGATTTGGACACCATATTTCTCGTCAATTTAATACGGAATTAGAAGACATCAGAAACCGGGTATTATCTATGGGAGGTTTGGTTGAACAACAGCTCAGCGATGCGTTATCCGCGTTGGTGAATACGGACATTGAACTTGGTGAGCGTGTTGTGGCAAGCGACTATAAAGTCAACGCCTTTGAAGTGGCCATTGATGAAGAATGCACTCAAATTTTAGCACGCCGGCAGCCGGCCGCCAGTGATTTACGACTGATTATGTCGGTGATTAAAACCATTACCGACTTAGAGCGGATTGGTGATGAAGCTGAACGTATTGGGCGTACGGCAGTAAGATTATCCAACAATGACATTATCAAAAAACCTTATGTGGAAATAGGACATCTCGGCACGCACGTCCGCGAAATGCTACATGATGCGTTAGATGCCTTTGCTCGTACTGATGTGGATGTGGCATTTAGGGTATGGAAAGAAGATATTAAGGTTGACCAGGAGTATGAGGGCATCTTGCGGCAATTGATTACCTTTATGATGGAAGATCCACGCTCCATCCCTCGGGTCTTAGATATTATATGGACGGCCCGTGCATTAGAGCGCATCGGTGATAGGTCACGCAATATTTGCGAGTATGTTATCTATTTTGTGAAAGGGAAAGACATCCGTCATACGAGCATTGAGCACATTGAAAAAGAAATCAAAGGTGGCTAGATTATATTTTAGTAATGACAATTTGGTGTCGATGATCGGGTTACTCAGTTTGTTATTTGTCGGGTTAGGATGTGCCGGCCCTGAGGCAAAAACCCATCCCGCTGTTGATGCGTTGCCATCATCGCAAGTGCCAACAGCAGATACCGCTGGTTTTGATCAGGGTATGCTTTGGCGGATAACAAAAAAAAATCAGGCACCCAGTTATCTTTTTGGTACGATTCACTCGGAAGATGCAAGAGTGACGGCATTAGCTGAAGCTGTGGTCAGTGCGTTTAAACAAGCTAATGTATTTGCCATGGAAGTGCTATTGAATGAGCAATCTGGGCAAGAGGCGACGGCCGCCATGTTTTTTACGGATGATCGGAATTTAGAAAGTGTGGCTGGCAAGGTATTATATCAACGATCGGTGACCGCGTTAGCCAGCCAAGGTATTGCCCAAGATCAAGTATTTCATATGAAGCCCTGGGCGGTATTGACTTTGCTGAGCATGCCTAAGCCGAAAACCGGTTTATTTTTGGATGTCATGTTATTGAAATCAGCTCAGCGTCTCGATATGAAAGTGATGGGCTTGGAAAGTATGCAAGAACAAATTGCCGTATTTGATCAGATGAATGAGGCATTTCAGCTGGTACTTCTCAAAGATACCCTGGATAACTATATCAATATGGAAAATTTGTTTGAGAAAATGATAAGCCTTTATTTAAAGGGCGATCTAAAACAAATCATGCAATTGAACAATAGCTATATGGCATTAACGGATGATGAGGTCGCCGCTGATTTTGAACAGCGCTTAATAACGGATAGAAATCATCGTATGGTACAGCGCCTCTTGCCATTAATCGACAAAGACAGTACGTTTATCGCGGTGGGTGCGTTGCACTTGCCGGGGGCGCATGGTATTTTAAATTTACTGAAAAAACATGGTTATGAACTTAACGCTTTGCATTGAATTATGAAACACGTTTATACCTCGTTTAATTTGATTGATGCACAAATGATAAAAGATCATTTGATCAGTGCTGGGTTTGACGCCATGATTAAAGGTGAATATTTAATGGGGGCTGTTGGTGAGTTACCTGCCAATACGTCACCGACGGTTTGGGTGCTGAATGATGACGATTGTGATCGTGCTAAAGCACTCATTAAAAGCTATCAACAGCATCGTCCCGAAGATCAAATACATCAAGGTGTTTGGATTTGTTCGCAGTGTAAAGAAACCATTGATCCTCAGTTTACGCAGTGTTGGAATTGCGGCGAAAGCAGGCAATAATTACCTTGCGTCGTTGATACTCATCATCAAGCATTGTTTATCCCGCCCAGCTTTGAAAGGAATGGAGGACGTAATTCCTTCCCATTTTACGTATACTCAGCACGGCCATAAACTATCATTTTCACCGCCCATCTTCAGTTTACCTTCGCCTAAAGCGCCTATTTTTTGTGATCGATTTTCCATCATAAGGAATATATTCTGGTGTTTGATTCATTATTTGTTTGCCGCTTTAACATGATGCTGAAAATGAGAATCTATTTTTAGACTAATGATTAAAATTTCTCTATCTATATGTTTATTATTAAATTGATGGATTATTTGGTTGACTGATTTGATAGGGTATTACAGCTAAATTTATTGCGCGCCGATTGCCTGTCTGGTTGTCAATGAATTATCATCTGTATCTGGTACGTTGTTCGCTTGATTGGAACCGTTTTTTTAAAATGAGGTTCTAATATCGTTAGATGTAAGAAGGACTTTATATAGTTAAAATTCAAAATGATTTTGTGAGGACGAAATGATGACGAACATTTTAAACACAATGGGTGATTTGATTAGCCATTATGCACGTACGACGGCACCTTATTATGATGCAAAAATAAGCGCCTTAACTTATGCGATGGATGAAATTCAAAAGCTTAAATTAAATGAAAACGATCCTGATACATTAATGAAAGTGCGGCAAGTCTTATTGCGTTGCCAGAAGACCTATGATGTCGCAGCTGATAGCCTGCGTACGGTGAGTGGTAAACACGCGATTGGCGATGCCTTACTGAAAATTGATCAGATGCGGCTAGCTAGCTAATCGGCAGGCCGTCCGTACTGTTATTTCAATATGGCGCTGTTATTCAAGCAGCCATGCTGCTTAGTATTTCCTATTTCGTTCCCACGCTCCGGCGTGGGAACGAGAAAATGTTTAAATGCGTCAGGAATTGCAATGCTAATTGTAGAGATGGAATCCAATTTCATAAGAGCCGGTTTTCAGAGCCACCACTATCATAGTAGTGGCTCTGTTATGTTAAATGGTTTATCGATTTAACATCGCTGGTTTGATTTTATCGTAACTACTCACCCCTTTGCTAGAAAATAATCAGCCTAGTTATTTACAGAATCTTTGTTGCCAAAAACTGCCACGCTTAAGCCTAAAGATA
>CAYUAI010000024.1:0-50308 GCA_964442745.1 uncultured Chromatiales bacterium | reverse complement strand
ACTATCCTATCATAGGGTGACTGATATTGTATGATTATTCACCTTGAAAGGGATGGTTTGGTAGGCCTAAGGAGCGCAGCTCTAGTACATCGATTATTTTTTTACCATCCCAGTGATAGGCGAGATGTGTCCCCTGATGAACGACGCCAAGCACGGGGGGACGAAATGCCGCCACACATTCACATTCTCCGTTTAGATCACGCACACTGTGATAGAGTAATCCCCAGCTGCCTTCTTCGCGCAGTTGGATTGCCAGTTGTTGTGCGGGGCCATATTTCGCTGGATTGTGATTAAAAATTTTTGGATGCCTGGCTTCTTGTCCCCTCAAGTCATGATAGGGGCGTTTATTTAAGCGACCGATATAGACTCGCATAACAAAAGAGGTGGGGGGATCGTTAGATTCTTTCACCCATCGTTCGACATGAAAGATAGTTTCCGTTATCGCGGTATTTTGCGTTTGAGCCGCGTAATAGACACCGAATTTTCCGTGACTAAATCGACTATCGGACGGGTTCGGATGGGTGAATGCTGCCATGATGGGGTCGTGCCTGGTCCTACCCGTCGATCATCAGGATGAACTATAATTTGTGTCCCATTTCATCTCGAATGCGGGGATTGGTCAAGGATTCGATGCAATAAATCATTTCCAGGTCGGCGGGGTCGGTGACACTTTCGAACACACCGATGGGAGGATATTGGTGTTGCATCATTATGCCTCCTTCAGTCGCTATTTGGGCAAAAAATATCGATTAAAAAAATATCAAAATGAAGGCGGTTTTTCGATCGTTTTATCAATCCGCAGCATTTAGTCTCATATGGTAATTATTATCCCATATGAGATATTTTTCAAGGTGATATTTGTGTTCAGTGGGAATATTTCAAAGAACTCACGACGGTGACTGGTTCTTATTAGGTTTTGCTCTATCAGTGCTAACTATTTGACTTTGGAAATTTTTTTGGTGTATGAAGGAATGAGGTATTGATTAACATACTTATTTTGATGTTCTTTTTGTCCGTATTTACCACGGCAATGAAGGGTGCCTAGTGAACTATGTAAGCTTCGTTGCCGTGACAACGATAAACAAAAATCCGATGCAATAATATTACTCTCAAATCTTGTCTTAGGCTACATTCAATATTTTTTCGAGGACTTGTTGTATCTTTGCATTTTCAATATGTATGTTTTTATCTTTTTTGATTGTTAATCTTATTTTTGTAATCACATCGTCAGTCAGTATTGAACTTACGATGCTGTCTTCACTTAAAGCAAGTGTTTCTTCCCATACTTGTTTGATTAGATTTTTTTTATTTAAACCAAAACGCGATATTAACACAAGAAGATCGGCATCTTGTTGGGTGATTTCGGTACTTAAATCGACAGAAAAAACTAAAGTTGATTCCACTTTATCTTGGGTTGAAACATGATAGAGCTGCCATTGAATAAGGTTAGTTAACAATGCCCATCGAATTCCAGAATAGGCTCCGTAGGATGTTGCTTGGAAAATTTGTTTTTCTCCTAAAGGCATGCCTGCTTTTTCCACTTTAACAACCATCATATTAACGTCATTTATTGCAAGGACATAATCAGCGATTGCTCCTTGAATTTTTTGTTCTGCTTTAATTTCCTCCATTTTGTATCCCAAAATACCGATAAATATTTTGTCTAGAATCATTCTTGAGGTACTTTCATTTAAGTTTTTTTCCACAGCCTCATGTATTGTTGGCAAAAAACTTTTAAATCCTTGTAATAAATACATCGAGTTTTCTAACAAAATTTGTTTTGAAGATCTTCTTTTTCTTTTTAAACCATTATTATCACTCACGACAGAACTTACGTTGTTTTCATTTTTTTCTTGCGGCAGTGATGGCAGGTCAACGTTATAATTATTGGCAATAATCTCTAACCCTTTATTAAAACCTTGGCCGATTGCTCTAAATTTCCATTGTTTCTTATGAGAATAAAGTGTTCCAACTATGAGAGAAATTTCTTTGTTTTCCACATTAACATCATACCGAATTAACTCATTTTTTTCCTTATCATTGTCATAGATAGAAATGCTGACAGCATCTATCATGCTAAAATTTTGTTGGCGGGTTTCAGCTTGATCAATTGTCAAAACAAATATGATTTCTTTCACATCAACTGAAATATCAGATAAAGAGACATTGAAGGCACGAATAATATTTTCGTTAGTCGGATCCATATGTAAAGAGATGCATTTATCACTATCAGTCGGTTGATTGTAGAAAATAAAATCTTTATTACTTCTCACTTTATTATCATGAGACAATAAAAAAGCACTCACATCAATGTCAAATTCACTACTATCCTTTATATACCAGCTCAAGCCAATAAAAATATTATTTTCTGAATATTGGGTGCTATCTAAGGCGATATTTTCACCTTTTTTTAAATTTATCATTTAAATTTCCAATAAAAATTTAATTTACTAATGTTTTATCTCATCGTCAAAAAAGTCAGAATGACGATGAACGATGTTTTTTTATCTGCGTGCATGCGCTTGATCGCTATCTTGTCCTGAAAACTATCGATTACCATTCCCGTAAACTTTAGGGAGTCTATCAATATAACTTGAGTTGTGGATAACTTTGTATGAGTCAATACATGGTTAAAAACGGCAAGAATGTTGGCGGAAGCTTTGAAACTCCTTGCAATAAAGTGCTGTTGCGCGTTATTTCACCTGGCCTAAAACGCCTACTTTTAGTGCTATGAAGAAAACCTGACCTATTGACAGCCGCCTAAGATGCACAGTAAGTTTAAATTGATTTCAGAGAAAAATAGAAAGGTAGCGTGGATTAAGCGCAGCGAATCCACCGGAACAAGCGTTGAAAACCCATGAATGTACCCTGGCCTTGCCGTTATTTCAATGCGATATTGGCACGTTATGACATCACTCATGACGGAGGTGGATTCGTTACCCGGGAAAAAGAAGATGACACGTTATTTTTTAATGATTTTTCCTGAAATCAGTTCAAGCTTACGATGCACAAAATATCTGAATATTTATAGTGGAGATTCGATATCGCGAAGTTAATTGAATACTTTTAGATTCTTGCTATTATGTGGTTTATGCGACGGATACCTTGTCAACGCCGGCCACGACTGAATAAAGAGTTTTGGCAGTTTTTGGAAGTCATCGATCAGAGGTTATGATTACATTAGGGTTGGTTAAATTTAACACATTATTCATTTAAAAATGGCACATTGATAATGTCAATTGGAAAGAAATAATTTTGAATCATAATCCAAATAAAGCGCCGCTGATAATTTTGAGCAATATCACAAAAAGTTATCATGAAGCTGGGCAGCAACATTGGGTTTATCGGGACTTGAATGCAGAATTTCAAGCGGCAGAACGTGTGGCATTACTGGGGCGTAGTGGTTGTGGTAAAACGACATTATTAAATCTTGTCAGCGGTATTGATTTGCCGGATGCAGGCACGATCCGTATTAAGGGTGAAGATATAACTGCATTAAATGAAACCGAGCGTACCTTGTTTCGACGGGAAAATATCGGTTTTATTTTTCAGTTTTTCAACCTTATTCCCACACTCACGGTGTTAGAGAATTTATTATTACCCTTGGAGCTGATGAAAAAAAACACGCCTCAAGGTAAACAGTATGCTTTGGATTTGTTAAACGAAGTGGGTTTAATTCATCGAACAAACAGCTTTCCAGAAAATTTATCAGGGGGGGAGCAACAACGGGTGGCGATTATACGGGCATTAGTGCACGAGCCAGTCTTGGTGCTTGGCGATGAACCGACGGGGAATTTAGATAGCGAAACCAGTGAGCATGTTTTGACATTATTGGATTCGATGTTGCGCAAAACGCATGCTTCGTTATTGATGGTCACTCATAGCGCCGAAACGGCGGCGATTACCGATCGCGTGTTAACTATTCATAATGGGCAATTCTGTATAGTGATATGAGGCCGATTAAATCTATTTACTTGGCGAGTTTTCGGCATATAAAAAATCACCCTTGGTTGATTTTTTTGTCGTTGGTGGGGATTGCGCTCGGTGTGGCGGTGGTCGTCGCCATCGACTTGGCAAATGCCAGCGCTTTACGTGCTTTCGAACAAGCGAACCAAGTATTGACTGGAAAAACTACGCATCGAATTATCGGTGGTCCTACGGGTTTATCTGAAAAATATTATATTGATTTGCGATTAGTGCATGGTGTCAATCAATCAACCCCGCTGATCGAAGGCTATGGGGTGGCGCAAGATCATCCGGGTTATTCGTTTAAATTAATGGGGATTGATCGTTTTTCAGATGTTCCGTTTCGCAGTTTTAGCCTGGGGGGAAACGAATCGAATGACGATGAAAATAATAACTCATGGACTCGCTTGCTAACCGAGCCCGCCACTGTATTGATGGCTAAAAGCAGAGCGGATACGCTCGGCTTGAAAGTGGGTGACCAACTGAGGATATTGCTCGGCGAACACAGTCAAAAATTGACCATAGTCGGTTACATCCCGATGCTGGATGAACGATTCTCTCAGGCGTTAGAAAATTTATTATTGATGGATATTGCCACTGCGCAAGAGATATTGAATTTTCATGGGCGCCTTAGCCGTATTGATTTGATGCTCCCGGACAATGCCACAGGCCAGAATTTACTCAATGTCATTAAAGCGGTATTACCTGCAGGTGCCCAAATTATATCGACAAAAAGTAGTAATACCGCCTTATCAAAAATGACAAACGCTTTTCGTACCAATCTTACGGCAATGAGTTTACTCGCGTTGATGGTTGGCTTGTTTATTATTTATAACGGAATGAGTTTTTCGGTCGTGCAGCGTCGCGAAATGTTCGGCGTGTTACGTGTGCTGGGTGTGACGGGAAAGGAGTTAACCTGGGTCGTGTATGGTGAGGCCTTGTTATTGGGCATGGTAGGCACCGTGTTAGGATTGCTTTTAGGCATCGCGTTAGGTTACGGTTTGTTAGGCTTAGTCACACAAACGGTGAGTGATCTTTATGTCGGTGTTGATAATGCGACACTGAGCGTTTCATTTTTTTCCCTAGTAAAAGGCATAGCGCTTGGCATGGGGGCAACGTTTTTGGCGGCGATATTACCGGCGCGTGAAGCGACTCATCTTGTGCCTCAATTATCCATACAAAAAATGCACATCGAATCGAGTATGCTTAAATTACTTCCTCGTCTCGCTCTGTGGGGCGTGCTGCTGCTCGTTTTAAGTGTCAGTTTATTGTTTGTTTTTACTCAAAGCCTCATGCTGAGTTTTGTGGTGCTGTTTCTGTTGGTGGTGGCTTATAGCTTATTAGTGCCGCAAGTGGTCATGTGGTTTACCGTGCGATTACGTTTAATGTTAGGCCATTTATTTGGGTTAAAAGGCCGGATGGCTGTGCACAGTATCTCGCGTTCTTTAAGTCGGACCTCGATTGCGATGGCTGCATTAACCGTGGCGGTGGCGACAACGTTAGGCATAACGATTATGATCGAAAGTTTTCGTGAATCGGTCGATGATTGGATTACCCAAAGCATGCGTGCAGATATTTATCTTTCGATACCGAGTATTGATCGCCATGTGACTCTCTCGGCATTATCGCCTTTGCTGATGGATGATATTTTAAAACTTGAAAAGGTAACGGCATTGTCTAAAGGGCGAAGGACAACATTGCAATCACCGGAGGGCGAAATTGAATTATTGGCCTTTGAACTTCCAGAAAAAAATTTGACCTCCTTTAACTTTATCGAAGGTGAGCCTTTAGCCGCCTGGGAAAAATTTAGTGATCAAGCGGCCGTGATTATTTCAGAGTCTTACGCTTACCGGAAAAAATTATCTTTGGGTGATAATATCCAACTCCCTACGCAACATGGCGTAAGATCCTTCGAAATCGTCGGTGTTTATTCCGATTACGCATCAGAGCGGGGCAGGGTGGTTGTTTCGCTAAATAACTATCGTATCCATTGGGAAGATACGGGTGTCAGCAGTATCGGTTTATATTTGCATGAGGCGGCGGATGAAGCGTTGGTATTGTCCCAATTAAGAGCACTTTTACCCGTCAACTCACCGCTTGCTATCAACACGAAAAGAGGCATTCGTAAAGCCACCTTGGTGGTGTTTGATCGTACTTTTTCAATCACAGAAGTTTTACGATTATTAACGATTATGGTCGCCTTTGTTGGAATATTTTCGGCATTGATGGCCTTGCAATTAGAGCGTGCCCGAGAGCTTGCTATGCTACGAGCGATTGGTTTAACACCACGGGAATTGAGGCAGTTAGTGATTTCAGAAACGGGATTAATCGGCTTGATTGTCGGCGTGATCGCATTACCTCTCGGTATTTTGTTATCGGTTATGTTGGTGCATGTGATTAACCCGCGTTCATTTGGCTGGAGTATGACAATGATGATCGATGTTTCCCAAATCATGAATGCATTATTATTAGCGATGATGGCGGCGATATTGGCGGGTCTGTATCCTGCGTATCGTATGGCTAAAACATCGCCTGCATTGGCATTGCGCAATGAATAAGTTCACCATCATCATTGCTTTGATTTTTAGTGTCATGCTGTTCTGGTTATTATGGCCTGATGGAGAGAGAAAAAACATTGCCCAAAGCATTGATGTCGCTCGCGCCATGGGAGGTGATAGCGAAGGCTTTACACGAGCCGTGTTACCGCGTGTGTTTCACTTTCCTCAAGACCACGGCCCGCATTCGGATTATAAAACGGAATGGTGGTATTTTACCGGGAATTTAGAAACAGAATTAGGTCGGCGATTTAGTTATCAGTTGACTTTGTTTCGGATAGGACTCTCATCGAAAAAAATAAAAAGAACATCACTATGGGCGACCTCGGAAATTTATATGGGGCACTTCGCATTAACTGATCGGCAAAACCAGCAATTTTATCGCTTCGAGAAGTTTTCCCGATCTGCCTTGGGTTTGTCGGGTGCGCAAGCAAATCCTTTCAAAGTTTGGTTAGATAATTGGCGCATAGAAAGTGCAGAAAATACCTTTTTACCACTGGTTTTGCAAGCGGAAGACGAGGGTGTGAGTATTCAGTTGACCTTAGGTAGCAATAAGCCGATTGTGCTGCAGGGCAATAAAGGTCTGAGCAAAAAAAGCGCCGAGCTGGGGAATGCCTCTTATTACTATTCCATGACAAGGTTACAGGCCCAAGGTGTGATCCGCGTGAAGGATGAAGTATTTAATGTGCGAGGTGAAAGCTGGTTAGATCGTGAGTGGTCAACATCGGCTTTAGGCAAAGAGCAAGCGGGTTGGGATTGGTTTTCCCTGCAATTGAATGACGGAAGAGATATTATGTTTTACCAATTGCGCCGAAAAGATGGATCGATGGACCCGTATAGTTCGGGAAGCATTGTTTCGGTTGAAGGAGAATCGGCTCCGCTAACGCGTGAGGATGTTCGGCTAACCGTGACTAAAAAGTGGCAAAGTTTGGAAAGTGGGATTCGGTATCCGATACATTGGCGAATGGAAATAAAAAAATACGACTTAGTCTTTGGCATAAAAGCGATCCAACCGAATCAAGAAATGTTGCTTTCTGCCCATTATTGGGAAGGCGCGGTGGATATTTTTGAGGAAAGTGGTGACAAGTCTGTTATCGGTCGAGGTTATTTGGAGCTTACGGGTTATGCGTTGTGATAATGAATACTGTATTCTCGCATCACGTGGGTGTCCATCGATTTATTTTCGATGATACCTGTTGCTGCCAGAGTTAACCCATAATTATCTCTCGGCGAATACCTAATGCAAAAATCTAGGTAAGTTTAAATTGATTTCAGAGAAAAATGGAAAGGTAGCGTGGATTAAGCGCAGCGAATCCACCGGCACAAGCTAGCACGTTATGACATCACATCATGGCGGATGTGGATTCGCTACGCTTAATCCACGCTACCCAGGGAAAAGAAGATGATGCGTTATTTTTTAATGATTTTTCCTGAAATCAGTTTAACCCAACGACTAACCATTTACCCAAAAAAATCAACACCGCTATCTGATCGAGCTCTACGACGAAATTAGAAATTCGGCGCAATCTGGTATATTCTTTTCCGACAATCACCTTAATCCTTGGTTCTTGATGATGGTGATTTTTTGTCTATTCGCCAAAGATTATTGGCGCCCGAATTGTTTGGTCATATTCTCAAAACCACTAATCAGGGAGTGCAATTGTTGCTTTGAACTGAGCATTATTTGAATTCCTTCAGCCGACTCTTGTGCCACTTGGCTGATGTTGGTGATATTACGGTTGATCTCTTCGGCAACTGTGCTTTGTTCCTCTGCTGCACTGGCGATTTGGATGGTCATGTCGGTGATGGCACTAATTGATCCTGTGATGCTATCTAGCAGTTTGCCTCCCAGCGCCGCATTAGTGACGCTGATGGCGGCCTGTTCACGGCCGGACTGCATCACGTGCACGGCATTTTTGGTGCCCGATTTCAGCTGCGTGATCATGTTATGAATCTCTTCGGTTGACTTCTGGGTGCGTTGTGCCAATGTGCGTACTTCGTCAGCGACGACGGCAAAACTTCGCCCCTGTTCACCGGCGCGAGCCGCCTCAATCGCGGCATTCAGCGCTAACAAATTGGTTTGTTCTGCAATACCTTTGATGACCTGCAAAATGGTGCCAATCTCATGGCTACGTTCCTCAACGCTATGCATAGCACTGGCTGCCTGTCCGACTTCATCTGCCAGTGAGTTGATTGAACTGATGATTTCACTCATCACCTGCTTGCCATTATTCGCCTCAATTTTGGCGTTGTGGGTTGCATCCGCGGCCTGTTCGGCATTACGCGCCACCTCCTGTACCGCCGCTGCCATTTCATGCATTGCGGTGGCAGCCTGATCGGTTTCTAACTGCTGGGCCACCACCCGCTTAGTCGCCTGTTCCACCGTCGTCGATGTTTGTATTGAAACCTCGCTGAGGTTTTCTGCTGAGTCACCGATGCGTCCCATGACAGTACGCAGTTTTGCCTGAAGTAGGCGGATTGCAAGCTCGGGGGAGCCTGTTTCGGTAACAGCATCGGTGTAGATCTTTTGCATTAGCGGATTGTTAATCACTTCTTGCGCTTCCTGCTGTAATTTTTTGAGTGGTCGGGTGATAACCTGGGCGAACACAAAAAAGGCTGCAAGTGTGGGCAGGGCCAGTGCCGCGAGCAGCGCTAAAGAAAGTTCAGAGACAACAAATAGCACCGAAAATACGCTAGAAAGGGTAAAGGTAAACCCGATAAAAAGTTTGTTGACCAACGAGAACCGCGAAGTCAATTTTGGAATTTTACCATCAGTCATTTTCTGATAGAGTTTTTCTGCACGTGCCACATCATTATGTGTAGGCTTGGATCGGACAGACTGATAACCGATGATGTTTTGTCCCTCGAAAATCGGGGTGACATAAGCGTCAACCCAGTAATAGTCACCATTCTTGCAGCGATTTTTTATAATTCCCATCCAGGCATTTCCATCATCTAGGGTCTGCCACAGGTCAGCAAACGCCGCAGGTGGCATGTCAGGGTGACGCACTAGGTTGTGGTTTTTTCCAATGAGTTCCTCTTTGTTATAGCCGCTGATCTTGATAAAGTCTTCGTTGGCGTAGGTGATAGCCCCTTTACGGTCAGTTGTAGAAACAAGGTATGTATCATCGTGGAAATCCACTTCGTTATCCGTGACGGGAAGATTTATCTTCATGATAGTTACATCTCTTTCTTTAATTTCAGTTGCTATGAAAAATAAGACCAGACTAGTTGGGTGCTTAATAATTAGGCTGATTTTTAATGTTATCCTTGCGCATTTTTGCGCTTTTTTTTTATCGGCAACAACGGAGCTAAGATGAGGTATTTATACCATTTTTATTGCTATTTAAGCTTTTTCGAACCAGTTTGGTCAATGTGTTTGGTCCAATATTGTAGTAACGGTAACTCTCAATGTCCCGGTCTTGATATTTTTCTTGGAACACCAAGAACACAGCGGTTTCAATTAAGGCATTTTATTGGCGAGTTAATGTAGAAATGGGCGACGTCATCACTTCCCATTTTAGCATCTCGACTTTGTCTTAATGCGTTACTCTAGCCCCTGCCTCTATGCCGTTGTCAATCCGAACGAACAAATGCCAACCAAATTTGAGCGCTAAAGCAGGAGGCGATCACATAACCGATTCCTTAATATAAACTTTCTTATCTTGTCGCCGATATGTGTCAGATGGCGATATATTATCATTCCGTGATCGAAATAAAAGGGGAATTAAATTGCAAATTGAGCAAATGCGATGGACACCTGCCACCAATTGGCAAATATTTAAATCGGAGCTGACAGCGCGTGATACGGTGCAATTAGTTTTGGTTTTTGCCGATCCTGAATGCATTGGTAATGACGCTGCGTTGGCTAACCTGAAGGCGCGCTACCCGGCGGCCCATATTGTCGGCTGTTCAGGTGCCGGCAATATATTAGGTGCAGAAATTAGCGATGGTGATATTGTGGCCACGGCTATTTTTTTTGAAAAAAGTCGGATTGCAGTTAAAGCGATCGAAGCCGAGGCTGATGCAGACATATCCAGCTTGGTGGCGGCTACGGCAAGACAATTGTTGAGTGATGATCTGTGTCATCTGTTTGTATTGTCCGATGGCTTAAATTTCAATGGTAGTGAAGTCGCCGAAGGTGTCAATGTTGATAAGAACGTGTCCGTCACTGGTGGATTGGCGGGTGATAACAGACGCTTCCAACAAACTTTCGTCATCGCAGATGGACCTGCAAAATCAAATCAAATAGCATTAGTCGCCTTTTATGGCAAAGACTTGCGTGTAAGGTATGGATGTTTTGCGGGCTGGGGTGAGTTTGGCGTAAACCGTACCATTACCCGGTCTACTGGAAATGTAGTCTATGAGATTGATCATCAACCCGCTTTACAACTGTACAAAACCTATCTTGGAGACATGGCCGAAGAATTGCCAGGAAGTGGACTTCGGTTTCCGCTAAGCATTAAAAATCGTGATGGAGTACCACTAATTCGAACCTTGCTGTCTGTCGATGAGCAAGCTCAAAGCCTTACCTTTGCCGGTGACGTGCCTGAAGGATCTATCGCGTTATTAATGAAAGGAAATTTAGATGACTTGATCGAAGGGGCGGAGATAGCTGCAAAACAAGCTTGCGGCGAAGGTCGTGGCTTAGCTGTTATTATCAGTTGTATTGGCCGTAGAATGCTCATGGATCAATTGTCAGATGGTGAGCTAGAAGTGGTGCAAAAAACTCTTGGTGATGGGGTTACATTAACCGGTTTTTATTCTTATGGAGAACTCGCGCCTTACAGTCGTGATTTTTGGCAATGTCAGCTCCACAATCAGACCATGACATTGTTTTCGCTATATGAGGAATAGTCTATGCACCGCTTGTTGCTGCGTCAACTTAAAAAACACCTAGGACCAAATTACACCAGCGATTCGGTTTACCAACAGAAGGAATTTTTGTCGTTTCTCGAGGCAATAGAAAAGGCGTATGAGTTCAATGAGCAAGAACAATCCTTGCTAGAACGCATCATAGATATCAACTCTAAAGAACTCAACGAGGCCAACCTGCGACTGGTAAATCAAAATGAAGAAATATTGAAATTAGCTACTACAGATACGCTTACCGGATTGTCAAATAGGTTAGTATGTCATGAACGAATCTGTCAGAGTCTCGAATTAGCAAAACGTTATGGCAGATTTTTTTCACTCATTTTTATTGACCTCGATCGATTCAAAATTATCAATGATACACTGGGTCATCACATTGGTGATTTGCTGTTGCAGGAGGTGGCTAAACGATTACTTGCTTGCGTACGTCAGAGTGATACGGTGTCTAGACTTGGCGGTGACGAGTTCACTATCTTACTCGAAAACCTGACTGATCCAGGTATCCCCTCGATCATTGCAGAAAAAATACTTAAAGCGCTTGCCGAGCCGTTTTGGGTTGATCAACATGAATTGATCATTACAGCTAGTATAGGAATTGGTAATTATCCAGAAAGTGGCAACGATTTATTTGAAATAGTAAAAAACGCAGATACGGCCATGTATGGAGTTAAATCCAGCGGAAAAAATAGCTATAAAGTCTATCATCCAACTATGCACGATCAAGCATTGGAGGACATGGAGCTAGAGTCTAGTTTGCGAAAAGTCGTTGAAAAGAATGAGTTGGTGCTTCATTACCAACCTCAACTCAATATGGAAACGGGTAAAATTTTTGGGGCAGAAGCACTCGTTCGATGGCAAAGCCCAAAAATGGGTTTGATTTCACCCGCCCGATTTATTACGTTAGCAGAAGAAACTGGGCTAATTATTCCAATCGGCGAGTGGGTGATACGTACCGCTTGTATGCAAAATTCCGCTTGGCAACGAATGGGGATCAGACCGATAAAAGTCGCAGTAAATATTTCAGCTTTGCAATTGGAATACCATGACTTTATTACTACGATCGACAGCGCTTTAGATAATTCAGGCATTAATCCTCAGCACCTTGAACTGGAGATTACTGAAAGCATGATTATGCAAAGAGAAGGTGTCGCCGAGAAAAATATATTAGAATTAAAGAAACGCGGCATTACGTTCTCCATCGATGATTTTGGTACGGGTTATTCGTCCTTAAGCAATCTTAAACAACTTCCCATTGATACCATTAAAATAGATCGAAGTTTCGTCCGTGATATTGTCACTGACCCTGACGATGCGGCCATTGTTACTGCTATCATTGCGATGGCACGCAGCCTGAAAATCAATGTTATTGCCGAAGGTACAGAGATTTTTGAACAAATCGAATTTTTAACTCGTCGGGGGTGTCATCACATCCAAGGGTATTGGGTTAGCAAGCCGCTGCCTGCATCGGCGTTTGAAGCACTCCTAGTTAAGGATATTAACTATCGTGAATCCTCATCAATCGATAAAATAAAAATCGCTTAAAAATCGAAATGCTTTTGGATAGATTCAAAGCGTTACCTTAACATTTCAAAAAATTGAATTGAAAACCGTTGATTGCTTTATTTTCCGTATCTAATGGCGAATGCTCGCTTTTAAGTGACATAGATTTTCTTAGGAATAACTCCCTTATACAAGATACCCGCTACACTTGATTTCCTGATAACACTTGACCATAATTCTCAGTATTCCATTTGAATCCATAGAAATACTTAATCAAAAAAAATAGATGATCATACACCTTCATTCATCGAAAAATATCGTTGATTTTGTCGTTATGAAGGTGGCCGGTTGGAATATTTTTGTTAACATGCCGGCGGCTGTGGAGTTTTTCTTGTGATCATGATTCAACTTGAAACATTGATTCTGACTGGAAGTGCCTTGTTTAAAATTATTTAATTACATTTATTGACTTAAGCCGTGCGAGATACATGGGTCGAGAGTACTGTTTTGAAAAATGAAGGTATAACCTGATCGTGGGGTTGTGCCTCGGCTTCACTTGGTGCGCCAATAGTTCGACATTCTTTGTTTGCTATACTCCGCACGGTCAAATCTAACTTAAATCTGGGCGCGAACATCCCAATTTATGACCGTGCTGAGTATAAGTAAGCGCCTCAATATGATTTTTCCCAGAAAGTTTCCTATTTTTACGATATTGACATCTACAAATCTAATGAAGACATTTATCTTTCATACGTATTGCTGTTTTTCTGCCAATCAGTATGTAATGGGAAAAATTAACGATGATGATTTCGATTTTATGGTTGCATTTACAGTGGCGATTTGCTAAATTTATTAACGCATAAGAATTAAAATTATTAATTGTGGGTTGGGTCGTTGTATCAATCATGTGTCGATTGGATTGATGCAGGGTATCTGTGCCATAGGGTGAGAATAAGTTGTCATTTCTATGGAAATCAAGAAATATCGTCAAACGGGCTTAAGCCTCCTTCCTAAATATGCAGTAACGCAACGAAGCAAAAATATTGGCGTTCAATACTGCTCGTTTTTAAATATCACTTTGTGGCTTATGATTGTGATGGCTAAAATTTAATCAGGCAAGCGTACTGCTGTTAGTGTCCAGCTTGGCGACATCGTGCCTGGGTGAGTATTAGTTTTTTGATGAGATTTATCGTTTGCAGTCCTTCTATTGCTTTGTTGGTGGATGACTGTAGATAATCACAATTATGATTGAGCCATACAAAATGATGGCTGTGATCGCGGTTCCGGTGAGTTAGCATTGTCGAATGAATGTTACTGCCACAATAAAAAAAAATTGACAGCGGGGAATGATTATGGGCAGAAAGTTATGCATGTCTTACTCTCGGCACCATCAAGCGGGTAGCCGAGGTTATTATTATTTTCTATTTTTTTTGGGGAAAAATTTAGTAGTTACCTTTAGATGAACATTTTGAACGGTAGAAATATGAGAAAAATATTTGGCATAGGATGGGCGAAAACTGGAACAACAACGCTTGGAAAATGTTTTGAAATACTAGGGTTTAATCATCAGAGCCAAAATTTAGTATTGGTAAAAAATATACAACATGGTGATTTTTCTACAATATTCTCAATGGCGAATAAAAAAGATAGTTTTGAAGATTGGCCATGGGCTCTTCTTTATAAAGAGTTTGATATGAAGTTCAAAAATAGTCGTTTTGTATTGACGATAAGGGAGACCGACAGATGGCTTAGTAGCTATCAGAATATGCTTAAGAACCAAGGAAATGCAACTGAAGAGCTAAATGAAATTCGCAGAATTATTTATGGATTACCATTTCCGGGTGTTTCTGAAAAACGATTAGCCGAGCGATATGAGAAACATAATGAGGATGTGATGCGTTATTTTAGTGATCGGCCAAATGATTTGCTTGTCGTTGACTGGGAAAAAAAACATGGCTGGAGAAGTTTATGCGACTTTTTGGAATTGGCCGAGCCTGCTACCCCATTTCCGCATGTCAATAAAGGAAATTATGGCGACAACCTGTAACAAAGTGTGTGCTGTTTTTTGTTCAGTATCAGGTAAAGCGATCTCAGGGCCAGCACTTTTACTTGTTCGTGATATTATTTCCGCATTTCATCTCTGTGTAACACCTATTCTGGGTGGTGTGAGGGCTAAGGAAGAACCCCCGAGGTTACCCGGTTGCCACACTAAATTCGACTCGAAAACAGATCAATACACCCTGGTATTCTCCTTATTTCAATGCCATTGAAACAGGATGATGTTCGCTCATAGCTGAGTGGATTCGCTACGCTTAATCCACACTACGTGGTTAAAATGAAGATGAAGAAATATTTCTTAATGATTTTTTTGTGAAAAAAAACGATATAAAATAACTTTTTTTCTGAAAGCAGTTTAAACTTACCTTGATACTATTCAAGGTTGTATCTGCTATATTTTTTAATGCGTTAGAAGTAAAAACCCCCTGGTGTGCAGTTATTAATACATTTGGAAAAGTGAGAAGTCTCTCAAAAATATCATCGTGAATTATTTCACATGATAGATTTTTAAAAAACAATTCACTTTTTTGTTCATAAATATCTAATTTTAAATAACCAATTTTTTTGACTTAAGCTCTTTAATTATTACATTGGTATCTAATATACCCGTAGTGTTTGAGATTTAGGCTTTATTACGGCCCTATTTTTACCCTGACTGTGTTGAAACTCCTCGCAATAATCCCGATATTACTCGTCGTTTCGCCTAGTCAGGACAAAAATATGTCTCGCACTCAATATCTAAATCTCAAACGCTACGGGTATAGTGCCTCTCGACTAGAATTAATCAGCATGACTCCATTTTTTATTTTATCAAATGCTGATTGATCTATTAGGTGTAGGGAAACCGTTATTTTTTTCTTCAATGACAGATGTCTTCATTTTGGAAAATAGCGAATATTATCGCTTATTTCAATAAATTGTAAGTTTGTGTGTGGGCATTATTTAGCTGGATTTCGCGGTAGCAATTTGCTCGAATTCTCGCCACCGGTTGACGATCAGGCAAAATAATTCAGCGGTTTTTTCAGCATCGTATTTTGCTGAATGGGCTTGACTGCCATCCCAGTCAATCCCTGCCGCGCTTATTGCGCGTGCTAATACGGTTTGTCCAAAGGCGAGTCCCGCTAAGGTGGCGGTGTCAAACGTACCAAAGGGATGAAATGGATTACGTTTAATACTCGTGCGTTCGACGGCAGCGTTTAAAAAGCCTAAATCAAACATTGGATTATGGCCAACGAGTATGGCTCGTGAGCAATGATGTTTTTTTATCGCTTGGCGGATGGGTCTAAAAATTGACTGCAACGCGAGTAATTCTGAGATGGCATTACGAAATGGATGGTGTGGATCAATTTTATTGAATGCCAGTGAATCAGGATTTAGATTGGCGTTTGGAAAGGGTTCTATATGGCAATGCAAGGTTTCCTCTGGCCGCAATATACCCTCATCATCCATGCTAAGGACAATCGCTGCCATTTCTAACAAGGCATCTGTTTTCGCGTTAAATCCACCAGTTTCGACATCAACCACCACGGGTAAATATCCTCGGAAGCGGTAGCATAATTTTTTTGTAGCGGCGGGAGGGGTCATCAATTTAGGGGTTCTTTTCGTTTATTATCCTGTGTCAACGTTGTTTTAGCTATCATGCCTATGATAATTGTTATTCGCAGTAAGCTGTTTTAAAAGTACTCTAGTTGCCACAATACCGCGTTAAAAACCGGTTCAAACGTGCCGGTTTATTCCATGCAAGCGGTGCTTTTCCATTGGTTTTTACTTTGCCTTGTACGGATCTTGCGTATTTTCAAAGCAGTTTCTCTGGCCAGCCAAATGTGATGTGGCGCTGAGTTAGCCGTTCCTCATCCGAGGTTAATGTTGAATTTGCCAGTCAATTTTTTCATTGGCCCGGAAGGGTACCACAACTTCGTCCCCAAATGGGTAATTCTCTGCAACAATCCATGCTTTTTGTTCTAAGGTAATATGTTGATTGTTGATTTCCAAACCATAAAATTTGGCACCGTTGATTGATGCAAAGGCTTCTAATTGATTGAGTGCACCGACGGAGTCAAAGGCTTCTGCATACAATTCCATCGCTGCATGGGCAGTAAAAATACCTGCACATCCACAGTGATTTTCTTTTTTAAGCTGACTATGAGGGGCACTATCCGTTCCTAGGAAAAATTGGCGATTGCCACTGGTGGCGGCGGCTAATAGGGCTTGCCGATGGTGTTCTCGTTTGAGCAGTGGAAGGCAATAATGGTGAGGGCGGATGCCGCCTTGGAAAATAGCGTTTCGGTTGAGTAGCAAGTGGTGAGGGGTAATGGTGGCGGCAATATGGGGGGGGGCATTCAGGATAAAATCGACGGCCTCTCGGGTCGTGATATGCTCGAGAACAATCTTTAGATGTGGGAAACGTTCCACTAATGGGTGTAATGTTTTTTCAATGAAGATTTTTTCTCGGTCAAAGACATCGACGCTGGGGTCGGTGGTTTCGCCATGGATTAACAACGGCAGGCCAATTTTTTCCATGGTACTTAATGTTTTGTCAACTTGGGTTAAGTCAGAGACACCGGCCGCCGAGTGTGTTGTCGCCCCGGCGGGATAAAATTTGATCGCTTTTACCATGTCTTCTGTTTGAGTCAACTCAATTTCTTCGGGGGTTGTTTGATCGGTCAGATACAAGCTCATCAATGGGGTGAACGTAGAATTTTTCGGCAAGCTAGCGGTGATGCGTTGAGCATAGCTTTTGGCCAGGGTGACCGTGGTTATCGGTGGTTGTAAATTCGGCATGATGAGCGCACGCGCAAATTGTTGTGCGGTATGTGCGACAGCTGATGCCATGGCCGCCTGGTCTCTTATATGTAAATGAAAGTCATCTGGTTTGATGATGGATATTTTGTGCACGATTTATCCTTCTATTAAAAACCACAGTGCGAACGACAAGTAAACAATGATAAGCGATTATTTTAAAAATCCAAAGCTGATATGAATTGGGATAGCCTAGGAGGGTTCATTGTCATGCAAAAATGAGAATGCATATTTTTAATTGCATTACAAGTTAATTGCTTTGCAGTGGCTATTTTTTTGTTGAGTCTATTGATAAATAATTGAAGCATTATGAAAAAATTATTATTTTTAGCCGTGTGGTCGTAACTGTTAGCTTATTTTTTGTTCGCTATAATTAGTGTTCTGTCTTGACCTTAAGCAGTAAAAAACCGATCATACCGCGATTCTGAATTGACATGACAGCCTATTTCGATAATGAACGAATGCTGTTTCAATAAGCTAAATGAACTGATCAAGTAGGGAATTCCATGAACGTTGCGGATAAAAAACGGCTCCTGCGCAGTATGATGTTTGCGCGTCGCTTCGAAGAGCGTTGTTATGAAGCTTATATGGAGCGCAAGATTGGCGGATTTTTACACCTTTATCCAGGCCAAGAAGCCTGTGCGCATGGGGTGATGGAAGCGGCAAACCCCGGCCATGATTATGTGATAACAGGCTATCGTGATCACGTGCATGCTATCTTATGTGGGGCCGACCCCAAAGAGGTGATGGCCGAGTTGTATGGTAAAGAAACAGGTTCGAGTAAAGGGCGTGGCGGGTCCATGCATATCTTCGATGTCGCGCATCGCTTCATGGGAGGTTATGCCTTGGTCGGTGGTCCCTTTCCGTTAGCCGCCGGCATTGCTAAAGGGGTTAAACTCAAAGGTGGTGACGAAATTAGTATTTGCTTTTTAGGGGATGCCGCCAACAACCAAGGGACGTTTCACGAAAGTTTGAATATGGCGAGCTTATGGCAATTGCCGGTATTGTATGTCTGTGAGAATAACCTGTATGGCATTGGGACTCGCATCGATCGCTCGACGGCGGTGACTGAGCAACATAAACGCGTTCAAGCGTACAATATTCCGTCGAACTGTGTGGATGGCCAAGATATTGAGACGGTCTATGCGGCGGCGTGCCAGGCGGTTGATCACGTTAGATCGGGTAAGGGGCCTTATTTTCTTGAACTGTCAACCTATCGTTATCGCGGTCATTCCATGTCGGATTCCAATGCCTATCGATCGAAAGATGAAGAAAAGTCTTGGGATGCGCGGGATCCTATTGTCGTTTTACGGGATCGTTTAATTGATGCAGGCGATTATACGCTTGAAGCGTATCAACAGTTGGACAAACAAATCATTGATGGCATAGAGAGCGATATTATTCAATTTGCTGAAGACTCGCCAGAACCCAGCGTCGAAGCATTGGAAAAATATGTCCTTGCGGAGAATGACCCTTATGTCACAGGGGGAGTAAATTAATGGCACAGCTAATGTATTGGGAAGCCATTCGCCGGGCACATGATGAGGAAATGGAAAATGATCCATTGGTCATCGCCATGGGTGAAGATATTGGGGTGGTGGGTGGTACTTATAAAGCGACCCTGGGACTTTATGATAAATATGGCCCGGATCGTATTATGGACACGCCGATTTCCGAAAACGGTTACACCGGTTTAGGCATTGGTGCTTCATTTGTCGGTGTTCGGCCAATTATCGAAATCATGTCGGTGAATTTTGCCTGGTTAGCGATGGACCAAATTGTGAACTCGGCGGCCAAGGTGCGCTATATGTCAGGCGGGCAGCTAACCGCACCGGTGGTCATTCGTTCGCCGGGAGGCACCGCGCATCAATTAGGTGCTCAGCATTCAGCACGCATTGAAAAAGTGTTTATGGGCGTGGCGGGTTTGCGTGTGGTGACGCCATCGAATGCGAAACAAGCCTATGGTTTATTAAAATCTGCCGTGCGTTGCAATGATCCGGTTTTCATCAATGAACATGAAATGATGTATAACATGAAGGGTGAGGTGCCCGATGGTGAATATTTTCATCCGCTGGAAGGCTCCGAGGTGACTCGGACGGGCAAAGATGTCACCTTGTTTGGTTATAATATCTCCGTACATTGGTGTTTGCAAGCCGCCGAAACCCTGGCTCAGCAACATGGTATTAACGCGGAAGTTGTCGATTTGTATTCGTTAAGTCCGTTGGATCGGGAAGGGATTCGCCATTCGGTGAGTAAAACACATCGTGCTGTCATCGTCGAAGAAGCGGAAGCGGCGGTTGGTGTGGGTGCCGAAGTCATGGCCATCATCAATGAAGAATGTTTCTTTGAATTAGATGCGGCCCCCGCTCGTGTATCTGCGGTAAACGTGCCTATCCCTTTCAATTACGCCTTGGAAAAAGCCAGCATACCTAATCCAAAAGATGTGGTTGATTGTGTGCTAAAAACGCTTGGTCGGTAATACTTTAGTAGACAACTATCATTCAGCCATGTTGATGTGGGCTTCGATGATCATCTGTATTTGATTCAATCATGATCTGAGTCAAATGCCTTAACGCAAGATTTAGGAATGCACATGAAAGCGCTTGAGTAGGCTATTCCGTGCGCATTTCTTACGTAACTGCAGGATTCGCAATGGCTGAACCTTATGTCATAAAAATGCCCCAGCTTTCGGATACCATGACCGAAGGTGTGGTAGTGAGTTGGGAAAAAAATATTGGTGATAAAATCGAACGGGGCGATATTGTTGCCACGGTTGAAACCGATAAAGCGGTCATGGATGTGGAAGTCTTTCGTGATGGCTATTTGTCAGGGCCGCTGACGGCGGTTGATTCTGTGGTACCGGTGGGCGACGCGATTGCTTATTTAGTGGCCGATAAACAGGATGTGCGAAGCGAGCAGGCGGCGGTGATATCGTCCGCCGGTGAAGCATCTTCGCCGGTGGAATCGCCGGTCTCCTCTCCCGCTCATCCGGAAGACGCCAGTTATGTGATAAAAATGCCGCAACTCTCCGATACCATGACCGAAGGCGTGGTGGTGAGCTGGGAGAAAGCGATTGGGGATGCCATTGTGCGGGGGGACATTGTTGCCACCGTTGAAACGGATAAAGCGGTCATGGACGTGGAAGTCTTTCGGGAAGGTTATCTTTCCGGGCCATTGACTGATGTGGACAGTGTGGTACCCGTGGGGGACGCCATTGCTTATTTAGTGGATTCTCCTTCAAGTGTGTTGACTGGGCAAATGGCCCCCAGTCATAAAGCCACGTCAGCCACCGGCCCTTCTGCCAAAGTGGCGCGCCATATGGAAGCAGAAAAACACCCAGCGCCTGGACGAAAGGTGGCGTTGCCCCATGCCTCAATACCGATCGTGGTGCCCGTGCTGCGGCCGGATAATAAAGTCGCGACTCCTTATGCTCGGCAATTAGCCGGATCATTGCATGTTAATTTAAATACCGTGCGAGGCACCGGTCCCAATGGCATTATTGTCGGTGATGATGTGTTAGCGGCTCAACCGATTGAGCGACCTTCGGAAATTGCTAGGCAGACGCCGGCGCATGCGATGCCTGAAGTACAAGTGCCAGGTCATGGGCGTGCCATGACGGCCATGGAAAGAGCGGTCAGTCAGTCGATGACGGCTTCATTGACCATGCCTACCTTCAGAACCTTAGTGAATGCTAAGCCGGAGGCGTTGATTAAAGCCTCTAAGAAAAATGGTATTTCGGTGACCGTGGCGATCGCCAAGGCTTGTGCGCTGGCGATGGCAAAGCATCCTACCATCAACTGGTGTTACCAGCCCGTTGACAAATTAGTCGAGCGGGATCAGGTGGATGTTGGTATGGCGGTAGCGGCCGATGGTGGTGGTCTGGTGGTGCCGGTATTGCGGCAATGTGAATCCAAGTCTTTAGAAGAACTTAATGAAGCCTGGGCTGATTTGGTGAAACGTGCTCGTAAACGACGTTTAGCCCCTGAAGAATATGCCAATCCAACGTTTATGGTATCCAATATGGGAATGCTTGGCGTCAGTTATTTTGATGCGATTCCCACTCCAGGGACGGCGGCTATTTTGGCTATTTCTTCGGCTGGACCAGAAGGCATGCCGTTGACGGTGACCGCCGATCACCGGGTCGTGAATGGCGCTGAAGTGGCCACCTACCTAAACAGTTTGAAAGAGCTAATTGAACACCCTGAATTATGGATGGGAACCCCTGGCCCGATGATTCCGGAAGGTGACTGGGATTACGATGTGGTGGTGATTGGTGGTGGACCGGGGGGAGAAGATTGTGCCCGTGATCTCGCGGAACACGGTATCAAGGTCGCGATGATCAATGATGCACCTTTCCCAGGTGGTGAGTGTTTGTGGCGTGGTTGTATCCCTTCCAAAGCGTGGCGGGCAGCGGCCGATCGTATTCGCGATCGTGCTCATGATAAACATTTAGGGGTGGAAGGTACCACCGACGCACGACTTAACTGGACGTTGTTAGAGAAGACTCGGCGTCATGTGTTAGAAACCCGCGGCCAAATGGCGTTGAAAACCGATACCGGGGTGAAAATAAAAGTTATCCAAGGCTTGGCTTCTTTTGAAACCGAGCATCGAGTTTTTATTGATACCTCAGGGAATACGAATAATCCTCACCAACGGGCACCGGAAGGGGATAAATCAAAAGGTGAGCACATGACTTTTGGTTGTGCGGTGATCGCCACGGGTGCGCCGCCGTTTGTGCCACCCATTCCTGGGGCTAAAGAAGGTTTAGTCTCCGGTGGTGTGTTAACCTCGGATACGGTTTGGAATTTGGAAAAAATCCCGACTCGCCTGGGCGTCATTGGTGGCGGTGCTATTGGAGTGGAAATGGCGCAAATATTCCAGGATTTCGGTGCTCAAGTCACCCTCTTAGAAGGGCTTGATCGTATCCTGGCAGAAGTGGAACCGGAAATTGCCAAACATTTGACCGAAATTCTAAATGCCGACCCTAATTTAAAGATTTTTAGCTCGGCGAAGGTGAGTAAGATTTCAGGCCAGCCCGGCGATATGCAGATTCAGTTTGATGAGGCGGATGGCAATAGGGCGATGGTTGACTGTGATTATGTCATCATGGCCACCGGTAAGCGTCCAGTCGTCGCTCCGTTGATGTTAGATAACGCGGGTGTTCAAGTGGACAAGGGTGTCATTAAAGTCGACAGTAAAAGCCGAACCAATGTCAGTCATATATATGCGGCAGGCGATGTGGTCGGTGGTTTGATGTTGGCTCACACAGCGGGTCAACAAGGGCGTATTGCCGCCAATAATATTATTGGCAAAGAAATGCATTATTACCAAGAGAAGGATTCCGGGGTGATTTTTACCCGGCCTGAAGCGGCTTTTGTGGGATTGTCATTAGCGCAAGCGAAAGCCAATGGCATTGATGCCGCTGAGGTGAAAATGCCCATGAGCATTGATGCTAAAGCGATGATAACCAATGAAACTCAGGGTATGATTAAGATCGTGGCGGATAAGCAAACTCACAAGATTGTCGGTGTGCATTTTCTGGCTGACCATGCGGATACCTTGATCGGTGAAGCCGTGATGATGGTGTCGGCCGAGTTAACTCTGGAGCAAGTGGCGCAGGCGATTCATCCCCACCCAACCCAAACCGAATTGTTTGGTGAAATGGCGCGTCGATTATTGTCGCGGTTACGGCGCAGTGCAAAGCGTGGTGCAAAAGCGAAGGCTTGATGAGTTTGAAAGGTGGGTTAACCGGCAGCCATTAAGTTTAAGGAGAAATGAGTATCGATTTGGGTATGTTCAGGTTCTAAACCGACCCTGAGCTTTCGGCGAGAGGGGTCGTTCACCTTCAGCTTAATGGTCGCTGGGCAGTTTCCTATTAAATTCTTTGCCCGATAAAGAGCCGCTATGAATAGCGGTTTTTTGCGTTGGCTTTATGTGATTGAATGATGAGGAATTATTGATGGCTAAGAAAGTGGTTTTAGCGTATTCAGGTGGATTGGATACTTCAGTTATCCTTAAATGGTTACAAGAGACTTATCAATGCGAAGTGGTAACTTTTACCGCCGATATTGGCCAAGGAGAAGAAGTTGAGTTGGCCCGCGAAAAAGCTGAGCAACTCGGCGTCAAAGAAATTTATATTGATGACTTGCGGGAAGAGTTTGCCAAAGATTTTGTATTTCCTATGTTTCGGGCCAACGCGGTGTATGAAGGGGAATATTTATTGGGCACGTCCATTGCCCGGCCACTCATCGCCAAGCGCCAAATTGAAATTGCTAACGAAACGGGGGCGGAGGCGGTGTCGCACGGTGCCACCGGTAAGGGCAATGATCAGGTGCGCTTTGAGTTGGGTTATTACGCCTTAAAACCCGATGTACATGTAATTGCGCCGTGGCGTGAATGGGATCTTTCTTCACGAGAAACCCTGTTGGCCTATGCGGATCGACACGGCATTCCGATTGAGCAAAAAATTGGTAAAAAATCACCCTATTCGATGGATGCCAATTTGTTGCATATTTCTTATGAAGGTGGCCCATTGGAAGATCCTTGGTGTGAGCCGGAAGCTAGCCTGTGGCGCTGGACGGTATCGCCAGAACAAGCGCCTGATGAGGCTCAATATATTACCTTGGATTTTAAAGCCGGTGATATTGTGGCGTTGGATGGGCAAGCCATGAGCCCCGCCACGGTGATGGCGGAACTCAATAAAATCGCCGGGGGCCATGGCATTGGTCGTTTGGATATTGTAGAGAATCGCTATGTGGGTATGAAATCGCGGGGCTGTTATGAAACCCCCGCTGGCACCGTCATGCTAAAAGCCCATCGGGCGCTTGAGTCCATCACCCTAGACCGAGAAGCGGCGCATTTAAAAGATGAGTTAATGCCACGTTATGCCAGTTTAATTTATAACGGCTATTGGTGGGCGCCGGAGCGACTGATGTTGCAGGCCATGATCGATCAGTCCCAGCACACCGTGAATGGTCAAGTTCGTTTAAAATTATATAAAGGTAGTGTCATGGTGGTTGGGCGCGAGTCAGCTAATGACAGTTTGTTCGATGCCAACATTGCCACCTTTGAAGAGGATGCCGGTGCTTATAATCAAGCGGATGCCGAGGGATTTATTCGACTTAATTCGTTGAGGATGCGGATTGCGGCAAGCCAACGCAGAGGCTAGTGTGCTCGCACCGCTCGTTTGTCTCTATAACGGTTTGATAAAAACTTTCGAGCGTCGTTGATAATTGTACATGGCTTGCCGTTTCACCGGTAAGTCATCGAGCTCAGCGGCTAAAAAACCTCGCTCGATAAACCAATGAGCGGTTCTTGAGGTTAATACGATGAGTTTAGTCAATTGTTTATTTTTAGCGCTAAGTTCAAGTATCGCGAGTAAACTATCGCCGCGGCCTTCTTTTTGATAGTCTGGGTGGACGGCGAGGCAGGCAAGTTCTGCACAAGCTTCGTCTTCAAAGGGGTATAATGACGCGCACGCGATGATCATGCCGTCTCTTTCCATGACGGTGAAATGGCTGATTTCCATTTCTAGTAATTCCCGTGAACGTCTGACCAGAATGCCTTTCTGCTCCAGTGGCTCAATCAGTTTGAGAATACCTCCGACATCATCAATAGTGGCTTGACGTGTTTTGTCATACTCGTCGGCGGTGATCAAGGTGCCGATACCGTTGCGTGTGAATAGCTCGATTAATAATGCACCGTCCCAATGCCGATTGATTAAGTGAACACGGTGGATGCCTTGGGCACAAGCTTGTACGGCATTTTGAATATGATTTTGGGTAACTGCATTGTAAAAATTATTCGCGTCGCGCAGTAATTGTTTCGCTTTGGCAATGGACAGTTCTTTGATTTCATTTTTATTGGTTTTGAAAATTTGCTCAAAGTCGGTGAGATAAAGCAACTTGTCTGCATGCAGTTGGGTGGCGACATGAACGGCCATATTTTCTGCGCACAGATTAAAGATTTCGCCGGTTGGCGAATAGCCAATGGGCGATAATAAAACGATGCGATTATCATCAAGGCTGTTTTTTATTCCGAGGCTATCGATACGGCGGACTTCCCCAGTATGACAATAATCGATACCGTCGTGCAGGCCGAGTGGGCGGGCGGTAATAAAGTTGCCACTGGATAGGTTAATACGTGAGCCGGCCATGGGGGAGTTAGGTAATCCCATGGAGAGTAAAGCTTCGATCTGCATGCGTACTACGCCGATAACTTCTTGCACACAAACTAAAGCGGCCTCATCGGTAATCCGTAGCCCGTTATGAAATTGGCTGGTCAGCTGTTTTTGTTTTAAGTGACGATCAAGTTGCTGGCGTATGCCATGGATCAAAATCAATTTGACGCCCAAGCTGTTTAGCAAGGCTAAATCATGAATGAGATTGGAGAAATGTGGGTCATCCACCGCCGCTCCGCTAAAAACAATCACAAAGGTGCGGCCTCGGTGAGCATTGATATAAGGCGATGAGCGCCGAAACCCGTTGACAAAGGCTGGCGGGAAATTATTTTCTTTCAAATTGAACCTTATTGTTGGTTTTCGGGTGGCTGAGTTTTGTGACTCGAATTTTGTTATATTACCCGTTTAGCGTTCAATTTGGTAGAATTCATCATCACCAGACGAACATTTATTAGACAGGACGATCCTTCGTGGTTTGGTCTTGTTGGTGATAATAACTGATATTGATTAAGGGGTAATAAAATGCCGAGTTACCGTTCTCGAACAACAACCCACGGGCGAAATATGGCCGGCGCACGCGCCTTATGGCGAGCGACTGGGATGTCTGATGATGACTTTGATAAGCCGATTATTGCCATTGCCAATTCATTTACCCAGTTTGTGCCAGGCCATGTTCATTTGAAGGATTTAGGACAATTGGTGGCTCGGGAAATTGAACAGCACGGTGGGGTTGCCAAAGAATTTAATACCATCGCGGTGGATGATGGGATTGCCATGGGGCATGCGGGGATGCTGTACAGTTTACCCTCTCGGGAAATTATTTCCGATGCCGTGGAATACATGGTCAATGCCCATTGCGCGGATGCCTTGGTGTGTATTTCCAATTGCGACAAAATTACGCCAGGGATGCTAAATGTGGCGTTGCGTTTAAATATTCCAACCATTTTTGTCTCGGGTGGTCCGATGGAATCAGGCAAAGCCGTGATTGGTGGGAAAACTCTGAAGTTAGATTTGATTGATGCCATGGTGGTGGCGGCCGACAGCGCGGTCAGTGATGCCGATGCTGAACAGTATGAGCGCTCGGCTTGTCCGACCTGTGGTTCTTGTTCAGGCATGTTTACCGCCAACTCCATGAATTGTCTCACTGAAGCGTTAGGTTTGTCGTTGCCAGGTAACGGTAGCATGTTGGCCACTCATGCGGATCGTAAGCAATTATTTTTAAAGGCGGGTCAACATATTGTGCAGCTGGCAAAGCGGTATTATGAACAAGAGGATAGCTCGGTATTGCCGCGTAACATCGCGTCCTTCAAAAGCTTTGAAAATGCCATGTGCTTAGATATCGCGATGGGGGGTTCAACTAATACCATATTGCATTTTCTCGCGGCGGCGGAAGAAGCGCAAATTAATTTTACCATGGATGATATCGATCGTTTGTCACGGCAAGTGCCTAATTTGTGCAAAGTCGCACCGAGTACTCAAAAGTATCATATGGAAGATGTGCATCGGGCCGGTGGTGTCATGGGTATTTTAGGGGAGTTGAATCGGGCCGGTTTGCTGAATAATGACGTCCCGACCGTGCACAGCGCTACTTTAGGCGAGGCGTTGGAAAAATGGGATATTTGTACAACCAATGATGCGCAGGTGAAGACGTTTTATCGGGCAGGACCGGGCAATGTGCGGACCACCCAAGCGTTTAGCCAAGAAAAACGATGGCCTGATTTAGATGTCGATCGTGAGGCCGGTTGTATCCGAAATGTTGAGCACGCTTATAACAAGGAAGGCGGTTTAGCGGTGCTTTATGGCAACATTGCCAAGGAAGGTTGTGTGGTGAAAACCGCCGGTGTTGATGAAAGTGTTTTCACATTTACTGGCCCGGCTCGCTTATTTGAGAGCCAGGACGCGGCCGTCGCGGCGATTCTAGGTGATGAAATTGTGGCTGGTGATGTGGTGGTGATTCGCTATGAAGGACCTCGGGGTGGGCCAGGCATGCAAGAGATGTTATATCCTACCAGTTACTTAAAATCAAAAGGTTTGGGCAAAGTGTGTGCGCTGATTACGGATGGTCGTTTTTCAGGTGGTACCTCTGGACTCTCGATTGGCCATGTTTCTCCGGAAGCCGCGGAAGGTGGAATCATTGCGCTGGTTCAGGAAGGGGATGCCATCGCCATTGATATTCCTAATCGAACCATTCAGTTATCGGTATCAGAAACGGAGCTGGATCAACGCCGGCAGGCGATGTTGGCTAAAAAGGTATTGGCTTGGCAGCCTGAAAATCGACAGCGAGTGGTGTCGAATGCGTTAAAGGCCTATGCGGCAATGACCACCAGTGCTTCACGTGGTGCGGTGCGTGATGTGTCACAACTTAGCAACAGGTAGCGTATATGTTTATATAGGGTACTTGTTAAATGGGTTGTTTTTGACACACAGGGTGAGTGAGTCATTTTAACTGACTGATGAATTTGCATATACTCGTTTTGGATATATATTTAAGTATAGCAAGTATGCGCTATTCTCTTACAAATGTATTGTCTATCGCTCACCGAATATCCAGACGGAATATCAAGACGTTTTTATGAGGAAAAATTACTTACGTTGCTGGATAAGTCAGTGTTAATATTAACGTGAGATCCAATATTGTTGCTCAATAACGACAGTTTACGATAATTGTTAGTTTAGTGGCGATAATACAATTGGATGAGCTGTGTACATTACATGAAGAATAACAAAACATTGCGTCAGTTTTTTGTTCAATTTGTTGGTTATTAGTACAAATGATTCTTTATGTGTGCGTGTTTGCTTGATTGTTGCAAGTGCGCTTATGAGTACACCATATAGGAGCGATTATGAAAAGAAAGAATGGAGTTTTTCTTAGGTACGTGGTCTTTTTGTGGTTAATCGTTTTTGCCAATGCTGCGTGGGCCTATCCGTTAGAAGATACCTATGGTGATCAATTAGTGTTCGCTAACAGTATTGTGAACTACGATGCGTCTGTGACTCCGCAACAATTGTCGGAAGCTGACGCTAACCAGCGGGTATCCAGGGCACCTGACTATTTTGACAACGGGGGTACCACTTTTTCGCTGGGTGTGGGCGGGGCAATGGTGGTGGAATTTGGCGATAATGAAATTATTGGCGGAGGTAATGCCGACGATGATCTGTTTATCTATGAGGTGGAAGACCAAGAGAATTTACAGGTTTCTTTAATCAGTAATCAAGGCAGGCAATTTGACTTCGCTAGCAGCACAGTGATTTCGGTGCCAGGTAATGATGCAACAACCGGCCAGGCACGTAAGACTAATATTTTTCAGTTTGATATTGACTCATTGTTAGGCAATTTAGCCACCGGTGAATTTTTCCAATATGTGAAAATTATGGATGGCAGCGGCGGAAGTGGTACCGAGGGTGCCGATATTGATGCCATCGGTATGGTGGCTGGTGTCGCGACCACCATCGCGGCAGCAAACGACGTATCGGAACCTGGGACAGTTGTGTTATTGATCGGTGGTTTTTTAGGTTTGCTAATCATTCGATTGCGCCGTTCGTTAGCAGCGAGTTCAATAACGATGGGGGGGGGCAGGCCTAGTCGCTTAAGTGCTGTCTAGATAAGAGTCATACTGAAGAATGATTCGTTGTTGATTTTTCTCGGTAAGTTCTTATTGCATTGATAAAAATAAGGCTCCATCCATGGAGCCGAGTGGACAGAGAAGGAAACGACTGAATCCATAAAATACTGTGGCTCATTGCTGTTCGTTAAGCGTGGCGGTCAACCATCGCTCAATGCTGAATGGTATGGGTTTTTATTGTTAGCTTTGTCACGTAATTTCACCGTTTGTCTATTCTTTCTCGCTGTTTTATTCTAGCTCTACGAATGATTGAGAACGCTCTCTAGCGTGGTATCATTAGCCTTTCACCCTAACATCTGTCACTTTGAATAGCCGGCTGTTGTCACATGAGCCTTAACAACATATATAACTATTGCGCGTATTCTGAATCATTAATCACCGGCGGGCCGCCCAGCGAAAATGAATTAGCCGTGATCGCTGAGGCGGGCTGCCAAGCGGTGGTCAATTTGGGTTTGCATGAGGCTGACGATGCGTTAGTCGGTGAGCGCCAAACCGTGCTAGCGTTAGGGATGAGTTATTATCATATTCCCGTGATTTGGACGTCGCCCTCTGTTGAGGGATTTGATGATTTTTGCCAGTGTTTAGATGCGTTGCAAAACGACCACATATTTGTACACTGCGCGGCTAATAAGCAGGTCTCGGTGTTTGTTGCTTTATACCGTATTATCCGTGGCCAGGTGGCGCCGTGGGAAGCTTTGGCTGTGATTTATCGAGTTTGGCAACCTGATTCGTGTTGGCTTAGCTTTATCGAACAGATTTTATTGGCGCATGAGGTCTCTTTGGATGCTGAGCGGCTTATTACTCAGGCTTTCACTTATCAACAATCTCCTCTTGAGAACAGCGATACTTCTTTTCAACTGAAGCGACGAGGTGTTCAGCTGGGTTGGTTAGCGAGTGGTCCACATGTCAAGCCAGGATCTTTGGCGCTAGAAAAAGTGCGTTGGGATAATGCTTACCCGGTTTTTTTGTCACGGTTCGTGGCTGATCAACTGACGATATATCAAGACTCGATACACCGCTCCATGCAATTGATGGCGGATGTGTTAGTGGAACAAGACTGTGGTGAATTGTTGGCTCAAGCACCTTATGCGCAACGTTTATCCCCCTCATTTGAATGTTTGTCGAGTCTGCATGATCTGGGTGATCGGCAGGAAATAGAGAAGTTAGAGTTTGATGCGTTGCAAAATGAGACGTTGATTGCTGAAGATTTATGGATCAAAGTATCTTGGTTGTCATTTGAGGAAGACGATGATTCTTTGCGCTTTCGGTTTTCTTTTGGCATGGAAGGTTATGAGGATGTGGCCGCTGATTTAGCGCGTCAAAAACTCGCCGGACAGCTGCAAGAAGCGGTTTTTCCTGAGTCGCTTATTGTGACTCAGAATGAAAAACTGAGTCATTACGTTAAGTCGTTATTAAACTTAAAAAGTATTGAGTTTGTTGAGCGCATTGTCTATTTTAATGCGCCCAATGGTGGTGCTCAATTTCACCACGATGTGGAGCGTGGGCATAAAGGGGTTTTGTTTGCGCAGCTTGATGGGCGGACGGCTTGGCTGTGTTTACCTAAGCGTAGCTTGATTCGCCAGATTCAGAATTTTTTAGATGATTCAAATCATCAGCGAGTCTTGCTTGAATTGTTTGTTGATACCTCGGCGGTTAATGATTTTCTGAATCACTATCAGCAGGAGGCTTGGTTAGCCAATCACTTGGAAGAGAAAGACAAAGAGGTGCTGGATTGTTTAATTAACCGAACACCGGCATTTACTCAACAGTTAGTGGAACAGGGTTTTGCTTATCTGTTGTCGCCAGGTGATATTATTTTGTTACCACAGACGGATCTTGATTATTGTGCTTGGCACTCGGTATTTTGTATTGATGAACAGCCAGGGTTAGCCTTGTCTTTTGCCATCCGAGAAGGGGTATGAGTCATTCCGCAGTCAGTGCGCTTCATTGGTATTTCTTAATTGGTGCTTAATATCAAAGTCAGGAAAATATTTTTTATTTTTAGGTGGCTATCTGGCTTGTAGTATAATTACATAACAATACGTAATAAAAACAATATACCCTTCAAAAAGTAACCCAACGATCATTGTGTGTGTGTTCGGTAGCCAACCGGTGGGCAGTACGCTAAATAAATTTAGCACATTGATCGTTTAATATTTTGCCAAGTTAGGATGGAAGTTAGCTGGCAGTTAGGATGTTGGTGTGTTGCCGTTTGTCGGGTTCATTATATGGGTGAGGGGAATGATTAATTTCGTGAGAATAGTCGTTATGATCGGTGGGGTAGTGCTGTCTTTGTCGGTATCTGCGGCTGTTTATACCTCGGTTCGCATCGGATCGATCAGTGGCTTAACGGAAAGTTATCAGCAAACTTGGTTACCGCCGGTAAATGATGATGGTACCGGTATACCCGATGTGCTAGACCTGACTCAGGAGCGTATGGCGGGTAATCTCGATTATAAAAGTGGGGCGATTTATGGTATCGATATGACACTGACTTGGTTGGAATCCCTCTCTGCGCGAATCCAATATCAAACCGGTAGCGCGATTGGTTATGAGAATTTTGTCGGTTCATTCATGTGGCGAAAATATGGTTTGACCATCGGCTCATCGGAAACCGCGGGTTCGATTAAATTGTCGGAGAGTTCGACGGGCAAGGACACGTTTAATACCGGTGATTTTAAAAGTTTACATCAGTTTTATGCCCTGTATTTTGTTAATCAATATGGTTTGAAGCGAGGCCTCGTCTATTCGACGCATACTCATCCTCAATTGCTGTTGTTATATGATGCTGAATCACGGGTGTCGAATCCGACATCATTTATTCGTGATCGGGTCATTGCGCCCTCTTCACTTTATTTCGACAAAAAAAACCGCTTTGATTTATTTGGCTATTACATGGAAAAAGACGGACCGTTTAATCAATTAGTGAGAAATTATGCGAGCTGGGCCTCGGGTGACTACTGGTTTCAATGGTTAATGGGAGAGGATGCTTATATGACTTTTTCGCCGGAAGGAGAAAGTATTGTGGGTATTGCACGATTTGATATCAGTGACAGTGTGCGGCGCGAGATCACTGATTTCAGCGGCAAGCAACTCAATACCGCCGAGCAATATGCGTTAGGTATGAATTTAAATCTTCGCTTGCCGATCACGTATATTCAGCGTTACCGAGACACTCGGTTTGGTTTGTCTGTGGGGATTGATATTCATTTACATGCATATTATAAAGAAACCGGCTTTCACCATGAACCGGATAATGATGGAATTAAAGTAAACAGCAGAACGGAGGTGGAAAGTGCGTATACCGATGATCGCTTAATTTCATCATTTGTTTACGGACCGTTTATTAAATTTTTTGCCGCTTGGTAGGACAACCACGGGAAGACTGCTGGGTCTCTGTGGAATGGACATGGCAATAACTTCCCGGCTTCGCATTCGTTGCGCTGGCGATAGACTTCGGTATCATCTTTGCCTCGTTCGATGTCCTTTGATTATTGGCTGAATAATCACCAGTTTATAGCGAGTTGACTGAGAGTATACCACGACCCCAGAATCCATATTGAGCCAAAACATTAATAAAATCCATAGAAAAAGACTTATTCATTGATGCGGCGCTTGCTGATATGTAATAGAGTGGCTTGCTTTTTATGAAAGCAATTTTGGCTGCCCCTTCGGCGTAACATTCTCGATGCAGTGATGCCACGACTGTTGATGATTGCGTCACGGGTTCTGCTCGCTATTCCTCCAATCTGGCGATAAAATTTTCAATTTTAGCCATTAGTTGGTCTTAATCACATTGATACGAAGCCTGGGCAAATATGTATATATGGGGGAATATGTATATAATGTTAGCAAGTGAATCGAAGTTTTGTAAGCATTTACTGATTTTTTAGAATGATGTCACTGTCAAATCTTTTGCAAGTCGCGGTCTTTAATAATAGCGATAGATAAGTCGCAAAAAAATCGATTGGGTTTAAGCTTGCATGTCGCATCGGTGAGATGTGATATGTAAGATTGAAGCCATAGCGTTGTCAACTTGAATCATCCCCAGTCATGGAGATATTATGTTTTCTGGTAGATTTTTTGCCCATTTGATGTTTACACTCTGCGGTATTTGGCTGCTTAGCGTTGTCCATTACGCTCAGGCTGGCGCCGGTGTGGCGCATACGACCCCATTTAACAACGGTGTATATCGTGCGATCATTATTGGTAATAATGAATATCAAGATTCTAAAAACATCTGGGGACCATTAAATACCGCTGTCAGTGATGCCAATTCTGTGGCCAAGTTGTTGAAAGAGCAATATGGTTTTGAGGATGTTAATTTGCTGCTCAATGCCACTCGCCGGCAAATTCTGGGTGCGCTCAGTGGCATGGCGGGGAAGAGCCAAGCGAATGATAGTGTATTAATTTATTATGCAGGGCATGGCTATCGCAATGAAGACACCGATGAAGCGTACTGGATTCCGGTGGATGCACAAGGCTGGGATGATAGTTACTTTTTAAGTAATGCGAGAATTAAGGAAAAACTTTCGGTGATTTCTGCGCGAGCCGGCCATACCTTGTTGGTCTCGGATTCTTGTTTTAGTGGTTCCTTGTTGCGTGGTGGCAACCGGGGGATTTCGCTGGCGCAACGTAACGAACCTTATTTGCGAAAAGTGGCTAAACGCAAGAGTGTGCAAATTGTGGCGGCTGGCGGTCTGGAATTTGTCGATGATGATTACCGCAGTTCGGGGCATTCACCCTTTACCTATTTTTTCTTGCATGAACTGAGGGATAATACGGATGAATTGCTAACCACAACCGAATTAAGTACCAGTTTGACTCGCCAGGTGGGCAATAATGTCCAGCAAACGCCACAAAGCGGTGTATTACATGGCGCCGGTGATGAAGGCGGGGAATTTATTTTTAGGCGGACTAAGTTTTCTACTCTCCCAACGCAAGCGGGAGTGCGTACTCCTCAGTCAAACACAGCTCCACCGGGTTTTGCTGTGAATCCAGTGGTTGTTGAATTGAGCTATTGGCAGAGCATAAAGGATAGCAATAATCTAGCGCTTTTTTCATCTTATCTCGATCGATATCCCAAGGGGACTTTTGCTGAAATCGCAAAACATAAACGGCAAACCCTTCAACAACAAAAATCGAAGTCGGATTTAGCTGAGCGATTAGCTCAGGCCGAACAGTATTTTAAAAAAGGGGATTTCATTGAGCCGACCAATAACAATGCCCGGGAGCAATGGCGTTCGGTATTGGCCTTGGATCCGGCCAATCGACAAGCCAAGAAGGGGCTTACCCGTATTTCACAGCGCTTGGTTGCCAAAGCCAATTCGGAAATGAAGCGTCATCGCTTTCCTTCGGCCGCCAGTTACTTGCAGTTAGCCGAGGAAACGCAACCAGGCTTGAGCATCACACGCTCGGCGAAAAAGCGTTTACGCCGTATTGAACAACGACCGAGTCAAAAAACATCGGAAAAAACGCCAGATAGAACCCAAAGGGTGATTCCGCCCCCGAGTTTTTAGATTGATAGGGTGCATTATCTGCACCATAAAGCGCCAGATTGATAACTAAAAAAGGTATGAGATAATGAAAAAAAATAGATATTTATTGGTTGTATGTGTGTTGTTTGTGGGCTTGCCTACGCAAGTATTTGCCCAAGGCAGCTCGATTGTGTTTGGTCTGAAAACGTGGGTAGCAAGTAGTACACTCGATGCTAAGAATAAAACCACGGGTGTTACTTTAGAGGAAGAGTCAGAATACACAGCCTTAGTTGGACCCAGTTTGAATGTACGTTATGGATCATGGTTTGGTGGGGCTAATTATTTGGCAGGGGAATTTACCTTTAAAAATTTTATCGGGAGCGGAGTTGATGTGGGTCTCAAACGTAATGAACTCGATGTCTTTGCGGGTTATTATTTTTTACCAAAATTAGCGGTATTGCTGGGTTATAAACAACTTGAAGCTGATTTTTATAATGCAAATACAGGGCAAAAGGCTGAAACAAGTAAGTCTTCGGGATTGGTGCTCGGCTTGACCGGTTTTTACCCCATTGGTCGTCAGTCGGCTTTATATGGCACATATACCTTTGCTGCTTTGGAAGATGATGAAAATATCGAATCTACCGGAAATGCTTTGGAATTTGGTTTTGCTTCTAATTTGTTAAATACGGCTTTATCCTATTCTATTGGTTTAAAAATCCAGGTTTATCTGTTTGATGAAACCGATTACGAAGCAACGGACACTTTTGGTGGGTTAGCCTTTGGCATCAACTATAAGATATAGCCTTTTTATGGTGCCCTAACAGCTAAACTCAACGGCTTTCGAATACCGCCACGGTTCTTGGTTTGACAAAAAAACTATGATGTTCAATGCGTATTTGATCAGTGGGTTCCATGATATCTTTGGGTGAAGGTTGCGCGGTGTCAATCGCGCAGTGCCAGTGTTGGCCTTTTATGTCTGGCAGAGGGAATTCGATGGTTTTTTCAGACATATTAAGAACCACATACAAGGTGGCTTCGTCTGGCTCAATATTACTCAGCGTGAAACACAAAATCTGCGCGTCGGGATCATTCCACAGTGGCTCATCCAGGCGCGGACCTTGCCATGTGACATCGGGGATACCGGAGGTGGTGATGGTTTTGCCGGATAAAAAGCGGTGGCGACGTAAACTGCGGTGGCGTTTTCTAAACGCAATCATTTGTTTGACAAAGCGTAACATGTCATGATTTTTTTCGATTAATGTCCAGTCGAACCAGCTGGTTTCGTTATCTTGGCAATACGCATTATTATTGCCACGTTGTGTTCTAAGTACTTCATCACCAGCCAGGATCATCGGGACGCCTTGGCTTAGTAGCAAAATCGCCATGAAATTTTTGGCTTGTCGTCGTCTTAAGGTCTCGATTTGTATATTATCAGTGCCGCCTTCGTGACCACAATTCCAGCTATGATTATCGTTGTGACCATCTCGATTGTCTTCACCATTGGCTTCATTATGTTTTTGGTTGTAGCTGACTTGGTCATAGAGGGTAAAACCATCGTGACAGGCGATAAAATTGATGCTGTTAATCGGTAGCCGACCTTGATGCTGGTAAAGGTCGCTGCTGCCTCCAATACAGGTGGCAACGTCGTTAATGATGCCTTTTTCACCTTTAACAAATTGACGAATGGCGTCACGGTAGCGTCCGTTCCATTCCGCCCAGCGAAACCCAGGAAAGGTGCCTACATGGTATAAACCCGCCGCATCCCAGGCTTCCGCGATCAGTTTGGTATTGACCAAGGCGCGAGAAAATTCAATACTCCAGGGTAAGGGCGCATTGTGCATTGGGGCACCGTTTTCATCACGCACAAAAATGCTGGCGAGATCGAAACGGAATCCATCAACGTGCATATTGTTGACCCAATAGTCAAGGCAGTTGACGATGAAGCGGGTGACCAGTGGATGATTACAGTTTACCGTGTTACCACACCCGCTATAATCACGATACTTGCTGCGATCTTGATGATCAAGGTGATAGAACATCTCATTGGAAAGCCCTTTAAAGTTGATGATCGGGCCACCGACGCCGCCTTCTGCGGTGTGATTAAATACCACATCCATGATGATGCCGATACCCGCTTTATGTAAGGCTTTGACCATGTCACGGAACTCGTCAAGGTGTTTGCCTTGTTCTGGGGTAACGCAGTAATCGGGATGTGGGCTATAAAAGCTGTGGGTGCTATAACCCCAATAATTTTGGAGACCAAGGGTGGCGGCTGATGCAGGAACATCTTGTTTATCAAAAGCCATGACGGGCAATAATTCGACATCAGTAACGCCCAACTCTTTTAAATAGGGTATTTTTTTAATGAGGCCAGCGAAGGTGCCTGGATGTTTGACGCCGGAAGAGCGGTGGCGTGTAAAACCGCCCACATGCAGTTCGTAGATGATGGTATCTTCTAGAGGATGGTTGAGTGGTTGGTCGTTTTTCCAGTCATAATTCTCGTTAACGGTAATGGCGCGCATACTGGAGCTATGACTGTCATTTGGATCACTGGCGAGTTCCCGATTCCAGCGGATATCGGTGAGGGCTTTGGCCCATGGGTCGAGTAGTTCTTTTTTATTATTAAAATGAAAACCATGGTTTGGGTGTGCCGGACCATCAACCCGCCAGGTATAGTGGATGCCGGCAGGCAGTTTATCTAGATAGATATGCCAAAAGAAAAATGTCTGATTGATTTCTGGATCTAATACCAGGGTTTGAAACGGTTTGTCGCTATCGGCGGCGTCATACAAAAGCAGTTCCACATGCGTTGCATGGCGGCTAAAAATGCAGAAATTTGTTCCGTTTTTATCGACTTGTGCGCCGGCAGGAGACCTTGACCCAGGACGTGAAACGTAGGCTTTAGGTCTTATATGTTCTTTTAAAAATTTTGAAAACAGATTCATTCGCTATTTCCGTGGCAAAACCTATGAGTCATGAGTTTTATCTCGCGTTTTCAAGTGGGCTTTGGTCGATTCTCAATGGCAAAATTCTCAAAATCGTAGTAACGATTTTTCTGGTTGTTGCGCAATTAAATCGACCAAATAAAATTCAATTCTGAGGGCGGATGTTCGTTACATCAAGGGCGTCATTTTCCATATTTCTTCATTATACTGCTGCATGGTCCGGTCTGTAGAGAATTTACCACTCGCGGCCGCATTTAGAATGCTCATTGTTGTCCAGGCGTCTTGGTCTTGATAACATTTAGCCACTTGCTTCTGAGCTTCAATATAACTTCTGAAGTCGATGGCTGTCATCCACGGGTCGTGTGGATTGTTGATGGATTGTAAGATAGGTTCAAAAATATAGGGTTCAAATTGGTTAAAATGACCAGAATATAGCAGGTGCATGGTGCGTTGTAGGTCAATATCGTTGTTAATAATTTCATCCGGATGATAGTGACCCTGCTTTTCTTCAACTTGTTGTGCGGTGAGCCCGAACAGGAAAAAATTATCATCGCCAACTTCTTCGCGAATTTCTATATTGGCACCGTCCAAGGTGCCGATGGTGATGGCACCATTCATCATGAATTTCATATTGCCGGTGCCTGAAGCTTCTTTGCCGGCGGTGGAGACTTGCTCGGATAAGTCGGTGCCAGGGCAAATGGTTTCCATGGTGGTCACATTGTAGTTCGGAATGAAGGCCACTTTGAGTTTTTCGCCAACGTCAGGATCGTTATTGACAACACCGGCCACATTACAAATCAGCTTAATGATGCGTTTCGCTAGCATATAACCAGGGGCCGCTTTGCCGCCAATTAATACACAGCGGTTTGTCCAGTTGTCGGTATCGCCTCGTTTTATACGGTCGTATAGGTGAATGACATGTAATATGTTGAGTAGTTGACGTTTGTATTCGTGTATTCTTTTCACTTGTACATCAAATAGGGCATTGATGTTAAAGTTGACATGGCATTCCGTGGCGACCAGTTGGGCCAATTGTGTTTTATTGGCTTGTTTTATCGCTCGCCAACGCGCTTTGAAGCTGGCTTGATTCGCATATTCCGTGAGGCGGCGTAACTGAGGTAAATCAGTGATCCATTGGTCTCCAATGGTTTCGTTAATCAGTTGAGTTAGCTTAGGATTGCAGGCGGCTAACCAGCGGCGCTGGGTAACACCATTGGTTTTGTTATTAAATTTATGCGGCCATAATTGGCTGAAATCTTTGAATAATTTGTTTTGCAGCAGTTCGGAGTGCAGTGCGGCTACCCCATTGACCGAGAAACTACCCACTAAGGCGAGATGAGCCATGCGCACGTATTGAGTGTCGCCTTCTTCAATGATAGACATGCGTTTTATACGGCCAATATCTCCGGGCCAGTGCTGTGCGACGACAGAAAGAAACTGGGCATTTATTTCATAGATAATTTCCAATATTCTGGGTAATAAATGTTGAAATATTTGAACGGGCCATTTTTCCAAGGCTTCAGGTAGCAGAGTATGATTGGTATAGGCCATGGTTTTGCTCGTGATGTCCCAAGCGGTGTCCCAATCGAAGCCTTGCTCATCGATTAATAGGCGCATGAGTTCTGGAATGGCGCAGGTGGGATGGGTGTCATTCATTTGGAAGCAGTTTTTCTCAGAAAATTTTGAAAAATCTTTACCATTGTATGAAACCCATCGGGCAATAACGTCTTGTAAGCTGGCGGATGCCAGGAAGTATTGTTGGCGCAAACGGAGTTCTTTGCCATTTTCGCTGGCATCGTTTGGGTATAATACCATGGTAATATTTTCAGCCGCATTTTTCGCTGAGACGGATTCCGGATAGCTGCCTGCATTGAATTCGCCAAGATCAAATTCATCGGTGGCATCGGCAGACCAAAGCCTCAGTGTGTTAACGATATCATTTTTATAACCGGGGATTAGCATGTCAAACGGGACGGCTAATACATCGTTGGTATTGACCCACCGGGTATGGGATTGGCCCTGTTCGTCGGTATAACGCTCAGTATGACCGCCAAAATGAATACGGCGAGTGTGTTCGAATCGTTCAATTTCCCAGGGATTGCCATTGCGAAGCCAATGGTCTGGTTCTTCGATTTGCTCACCATTTTCGATATGTTGGCGAAACATACCGTACTCATAGCGTATGCCGTATCCCATCACCGGCAAGGCTAAGGTCGCGCAACTGTCCAAGAAGCATGCCGCTAACCGACCTAAGCCACCATTTCCTAAGCCGGCATCGTGCTCAGCATCTGAAATTTCTTCCAAGTTGAGTCCGAGTTCGTTTAAAGCTTGCGTGGTTTGTTCTGACAAATCTAAATTTAATGCGGTGTTGCTGAGGGTGCGCCCTAAAAGGAACTCTAAAGATAAATAATAGGTCCGTTTACAATTGGTGTCACGATAGGCATAACGCGTTTTAATCCATCGTTCCATTAAGCGCTCCCGTAGCGTGAGTACCAGCGCTTCATAGGGATAATAGGCTAAACGGCAATATTTATCTCGACCCAGTGTGGTGGTGAAATGTCGGCGAAAATCTTCCCGTATTTGATCTTTTTCCATGCCAAAAGAAGGAATATCAGTGAGTGATGAAATGGGTTGGCTGATTTTTAAATTTTTTGTATACATAGAGTTAGTTTCACTTACCCTTGATGATTGAACGTTAGCTAATATACCTGTAGCATTTGAGATTTAGGCTTTATTGCGGTTCTATTTTTGCCCTGACTGTGTTGGCACTCCTCGCGATAATCCCGCTATTACTCGTCGTTTCGCCTGGTCAGAACAAAAATATACCTCGCACTCAATACCTCAATCTCAAACACTACGGGTATAGATATTGGATAGGTTATTATTTAGTCTCACCAGATCTTGCCGGTGTCGGTAATACAGCGCATAAGATTCGCCTTGTGATTTAGGCTGTCCAATGTCGGTACAACCAGTGAATTCCGTCTGTTTAGCAAAACGACTTTAACAGTCCAAACGAATTCGGTTGATTGCTGCTGCGATTTCATACAGTCGCGGCAAAGCCAATGAACCGACCTTATTATGGATGGGTAATCTCCAACCCTTGAGAATGTACATCACCAAAGGCTTGTTGCAGGCCGCAGACAAGGTTTTGACTCTTGTTATGATATTTTTCCAAATAGTATAGTATAAACCATCCAATGGTTTGTGTTTGTCCGCTATTAATCAATTGTTCAACTTTGGTTAAATCGATTTCATGGAGAGCGTAGATGAGGCTTTTGGTTTCCCGTGTATCGATTTTGATGGGTTTATTGCCTCGGGCGTCAATTTTTTGCAATGGGCTTGAGAGTTTATCCACGATTGTTTACCAGGCATAACGAAAACCGATAAAAGGGAGGGTGCCGAGTTGCGTTTGGGGTTTTCTCTCCGTGATTTCTGGATTCCATGAATACCCGCTGATATTTTCTCGATTATAAAGGTTCATGATTTCCAGGTAGATTTCCATTTTTTGTTGGTTTTTGAGTTTTAAGTCATAATCTACCCGGACATCGAGCCGATGATAATTGGGTAAACGATCAGAATTGAATTCACCGAAAACAGGTCGAAAGCGCGTGATAGGATTATCGTTTTGGTCGGTGGCAGGATTACCCTCGCGGTCTTTGACTTGTTCTTCTCGACGGTTCACTACGGGCGTATAAGCGCCGCCACTAGTAAAAGTAAAGCGACTACTGAGTGTCCAACGGTTGGACAATTTATAAATCGCGACGAGGTTGGCCATAATGGGTTTGTCAAGTTGGTAGGGAAAGGTTTCATTGGTTAACTGATTGGTGCGTTGACTTTTTGAATAAGTTAACGATAACCAGCCCGATAATCGATTAAGTAAGTCTTTTTTTACCAAAAGTTCCAGGCCATACGCTTTGCCTGAGCCGAGGTTAGCAAAAGGCGGTTCTTCTTCCGTTGCCGTAGATACGACTAAGTCATCAAAGGTTTTATAATAACTTTCCAGCTTGATGCTCCAGTCGGTGTTGATGAAATGCTCAACCCCTAATACGCTATGTTTGGCTTTTAAATTGGCGAGATCGGGATTACCAATGGTTTTTACGACTTGCGCGCCTTGAGGGAATTGGTGAAATTTACCCCATCCCGCGTTGAAAATGGTATGACTTGAGTAGTGCCATTCCAATCCTAAGCGGGGTTCCAAATAGGTTTCATTTAAATAGTCATCGCCCGCGTAACGAGCACCTAAACTCAACGTGATTTGTGGAGAAATACGCCATTGGTCACGCAGAGATAGATACCAGGCTAAAATAGGAAAGTCTTCTTTCAGCTGCTGGCGCTCTGCGCTATTGTAATCACATTCGGGATCAAATTCCGTGCAGATGGCGTCTTTGATGTCTAGATCAAGGTCCACATTCAGCTTACTCAGCGCGGCGCCGAAGGTGATTTGGTGAGGTGCGTCGGGATACCAGGTGAGCTCTTCACGCGCGGTAAAACTTTCGATTGTGACATTTGCTTCGCCGGCATTCGCATTATTGATTTCTCCGGTGCGTGTTTTTTGATTTTCCACTAAATGATCAATGGCAAATTTATTGGTCCATTGATCGCTGATATCGGAATCTAATACCAACGCTTGGCTATGGAAGTTAACGGCGACGCTGGTTTGACCAAGTAAGTCGGGATTTTTTTTCACTTCATCAGAATCTTTAGGGAAATTGAGTTTAATGCTGTCGGTGGCGCCAAGCAGTTGTAGCCGTAAGGTATTCATTGGATTTACCCGCCAAACATATTTGCCTTGATAATCACTAAAGACGGGGATTTCTTTGATTTCAACGTCATCATTATCCAGCGCATCATCGGGTAAAATTAAATCGATATAACTGCGGCGTGCGGCTAAATAAAATGAGCTGTTTTCAGTCACCGGACCTTCAATCAGAAAATCGCTACTAATGAAACTCACGTTAAATACGACCCCAAAGCGATCTTCGCGAGGGTCTCGTTGTTTGACATCAATGGCGGCGCCAATGGCATCGCCGTATTCCGGTCCGAAGGCGGCTGCATATAAATCAAAGCTTTCCACTAAGTCGCTGCGCAGTACGCTGGTTAATGGAAACCCATGAAACAAATAACCGATGTTAACAAAATCAACTAGCGTCATATTGTCTTGAGGGCCTGAACCGCGTATGGCAATCGTCGGTTCTGCATCGTTTGCCGTGGTGATGCCTGGCAATACTCTCAAGGCGGCAAACGGATCACCGCCGCCGCCTGGAATTTGTTCAAGTTCTTTACCGGTGACAATGGTGCGACTGGCCACCGTATCCATTTCTGCGGTGGCTTCAATGGCGATTTCTGGCAAAGTTAGTACGTTGGCTAGGTAAAAAGTAAAGTCGTTATTGATTTTATCGTCGAGGGTAATTTTTTCAGATTCCAATTGTTGATATTCATTATGGCGGAAGCTTAATCGAAAGGGTGTCGTCTGGTGAATGGTTAGTTGGAAAATGCCCTGTTCATTGCTCGTGGTAGGCAGAGCATCGCTGTTGGCGATATGCACACTAACCCCGGCAATGGGAGCACCACGGCCTTGTTCCAGGACTTGGCCTTGTAGTTGCCAGGGTGGCGCGGCGAAGAGCGGTTGAGTTACAAAAAGCGTCATGAGCAAAAAGTAGGTAAATCGACGGATTGGCGGATTTATTTTCATATTTGATTATTTTTAACTCAAATGGGAAAGATGGTATGTTGTATATTGCCCAGAATATTGGCAGTAGCGTATCATTTTTTGTCGGAATATTTAATCATAAAGAAATGATAGCTTGTGTTGGTATCCGATTGTTTATATTATCTTCAGCTTGTTAAATGTGAAATTAGGTAGAAAATGTTCAAATTATTATTCTGGCATTGGTGGGTGTTCACGCTAATTTTTATGGTAATTGAGGCGCTTGCCCCTTCTGGTTTATTTGCCGCGATGACGCTGGGCAGCTTAATCACCGGTGGGGTTGCCTGGGCAAATCCAGAGATGGCTTGGGGGCTTCAGTTAGTTCTGTTTGGAACCATTACGACTATTATTTTCTTACCCTTATCCGCATTTTTAAAGAAAAAACAAATGCTCGCAGGTGCTACTGACGCAGAGACTTTGACAAATTATTTAGGTAATGAGCTGGTACTGACTTCGGCAATGATCAATGGTTTTTCCGAAATTGAACTCGACGGTGAAATTCACATGCTGAAAGGGCCTGAAATGAAAGTGGGTACTAAGGTTAGAGTGGTTGGTACCGATGGAGACATTTTAGTTGTATACCCTTTGACGCCAGCATCGGAAGAGTTTCATGATAGGAAGATTTAATCTTCGTTTCTTTTAGCCGTGATTGATCTCCAATCACCGTTTCTTCAAGATTACATTGAATGGTTCTTTTGGTTTGGCGTTATTGAGTTGTTTCAGTCTAACTCAACTCTGAGTGATCGGAAACGGAGTATGTGATTGAGTTGCTCTGGTATTGCTGAGTAAAATAAATTTTTGGTTGTGTGGCCTAGTTCACACCTTGTTCTTGGTTATCTTTGGTTAAATAAAAATATATCTAACAATCGATTAACAGTAAGATTAAATCAGGAGCAATACCATGAATAGAAGCCATAATTCACATGAATCCAATGAAATTTTTCCCGCTCAGCCATTTGATATGGATGATTTTACTACGACGCTGGATGATGATTTTGCAAACGACGATGCGATGCTTCAGATGGAGATTTTTACGCACTGTAAAGCGGCCTTTGGTGATGATCTTTATGCTTTAGATGAATTTCATGATTTCACTGGCGAAGACTGGAATTAATATAATTTTTCTATTTTCATACGTGATAGCAAATTTATCAACAAGCGGTTGAAAATGGAGTCTGGTGGTGATGAGTCATGGATTTATGCTTATGATGAGAAGGTTTATTTTTGTGCATATTAGGCGATGGAGATTGCTTGCGAACAATGTGAGGTAGTCAATTGCACAATAAATAAGCCTTCTTGAATTTTAATTTCAATTATATTTTCCCATCCTATATGATGTTTTGCCGATCGGCTTATATGGAAGGTCGATGCTCCGCTAAACCTGCCTCAGCGATATAACTTTCGATCATTTCTAAACCAATTGCCCCGTCAATGAAAATAATATCAGAAATAATGAATAGGTTTCTGATGTCCGATGGTCGTGAAAAAAAAAGACAATAAGCGCCAGTGGAAGAGGAATTCATGATTTTGTTTTCGGGCAAGCAAAGCCGTAGCGTATAATAGGGTACATGCGATTAATCGCAAAATTGAAGACCAGAGTGTTAGCCAGAAGAGGCGGCACGTTCATTTGTTCTATGCATTTACTGATTACTATAGCTAGGTAGTTAAATTAAGCATCTAATCCAGCGTTTAATGTGCAGGTGAGAATAGGGTAGGGTGGATTCGCCGCGCTTAATCCACCCTACTCGGCGATCGTGCTATTAATAAGAGGCAGAACTTAGAGAGGATACAGCAATAGTGTTATTCTTTTGATTTTTGGTTCAATATGGATTCCGGGGTCTTATTTGGCGATTTGAGTCAACGAGCTAATTTTTTCACAACCCTGGAGTCCATATTGAGCCTGATTTTTAATGTATTTTTTGACTTCTGATGTTTGTTTGGAAATAAAAAAACCACCACCTTGTGAAACAACTCGGCGGTGATTTTCTATCCGTGTTTTCGTTGTAAAACAGTCTGTCTCGTCAGTCAAGCGAGCGCTATGCTCTCGATACGAGAGGGCAGACTGGGATCATATTTATTTCTCTAAACCTTATAGGTTGGGCAGTTTCAGTGGTCGGTTGTGCTCACAACAAAGGATCAATATGACTTAACTCTCCGGACGTAAATTTTCTCCATTTTGCGTGTTATTTACCGCCGGTATGGGAAGCGAAGATTGAATCGGTGGTTGGATCTCGGTTTTCATCTTCACGGCTTCCGTTGATTTTTCCTTTTTTAGCTGTGGTTTGCTAGCTTTGGTGGCATTGCTCGACTTGACTGTGGCAGGTTTAGCGGCGGTGGCTGGCTTCGTTGTCTTTTTAGCGATGGTTTTGGCCGGTCCTTTTTTAGTGGTTGCTTTTGTTGTCTTTGCTTTTGTTGGTGTGGTTTTTACTGTCGCTGTTTTTGCTTGCAGAGGTTTTTTCGCGGCGGGTTTGGCTTTAGTGCTTGTTTGTCTCTTTGGTTGGCTTGCTATTTTTTTGTCGTATTCTTTATCCCATTGAGCTAAAAACTTTATCAATGCTTGATCTCTAGCTGTTTGCCGTTTGTTATTTTCTTTGAGCGAATTTTCTGTCTCTTTGACTTGCTTTGTTGCCACAGCCATGCTTGCTTTATTCTCAGTGACGAGGGTTTTTGCTTTTTTTAGGGCTTCTGTTGTTTTCTTTTTTGCGTTAGCCGTGGCTGCTGTTTTTCTGCTTGCCGCGATTTTGGTCGCTTTTTCTAATGCTTTTTGTTTGTCGATAACGATTCTCAAAGATTTTGTTAGTTTATCCTCTATTTTGTTTTTTGCTGCGGTGGCTTGATTGATATTTTTTTGTAGCAGTTGCTGGGCTTTGGTATCGCCAGAAACTGCAGCGATGATTTGTTTTGATACAGTTGGTTGAGTACTGGTTTTTTTGCTTGCGGGTCTTGTTGCCATTGCGGAGTTTCCTTTTTTTACAGATAAAAATTAATGGTGTGAGAAAATACTAACAGATTTTTTTGCACATGGAAATTTTATCTAACTAAATTCTATTAAGTGTAGTTGTTGCAGTGATGATTGCACAACTAAGCAATACTTGTTTTTGATAACGGTATGGATCTCGTTCAGGTTTGATCGAGTTCATTGTACAAACCGGCAGAAATGGGCGTTGATAATTTTGCGATGGGTGATCGATTAACGGCAGGTGATACGAAATTTATAGGTTGATAGCGAGGCGGTCATCATGTTGCGTGATTTTTGTTATTAATGGGCTTGTCGAACCCTTAGGATTTGGGATATATGGTCCCTTTAGGTAAAATTGTTCTGTCTAAACCAGGTCTTTTCCTCGCGATGAATCTCAGGGAAGCTGTATAATAAATGCGGCACCACCTAGTTTGCTTGAGCTAACCTGGAATTGTCCTTGGTAGACTTTAATTATATCTTGCACAATCGCGAGTCCGATACCGCTGCCCCCTGCTGGACCAGTACTTTTGACACCGCGTTTAATAATTTCTTCTTGTAAGCTTTTGTCAATGCCTGGTCCATCATCTTCGATGCATATGTGATTCGCTTTGTGGTTGTCTTGGTGTGTTTCGATGGTAATGGATACTTTCTGGTTACACCATTTGGCGGCATTATCCAATAGATTGCCAAGGACTTCATATAAATCTCCTTGATCGCCATAAAACTCTGATGATTGGGGAATCTGTAAAATAAAGACAATTTTTTTTTCTTGGTAAATTTTTGCCAAGCTGTGGGATATTTTTTCGGCAATTGGGTATATTTGTATAGGCTTAGCTAAGGGTTTGCTGCCCGATGTCGCGGCACGCTGCAGTTGGTAGTCTGTGATTTGCCGCATTCGCTCAATTTGTTCAGCGGTTAATAAACGAAGTTCGTGGCAATCAGTTTCGGTTTCCATGGAATTTTGTAACAACGTGAGCGGTGTTCTTAGGCTATGCGCTAAATCACCGAGTGAATGGCGATAACGCTCTCGTTGTTCTTTACTGCTGGACAGTAATTGATTGAGATTATCGGTTAAGCTGCGCAGCTCTGCAGGGTAGTGACCGCGAATGAGTTCTTGTTGTCCTTGTTCAATACGTTTTATCTGTGATGCTGACTTTCTGAGCGGTGACAATCCCCAATGCAAGGTGAGGGTTTGTACAATGAGTAAAAAAAATGCAACACTGCTCAATCCAAACCACAATTGCTTTCTGAATTTTTTAATTTCTTCATGATATGAGCTGAGATTTTCAATGACATTGAAGGTATAGATTTGATTGGGATTGCCGGGGTCCCAAGAAACCCCAAAAGCAAACACGAAAACTTCTTCATCATCCACATAGCTTTTATCAAAGTAGTGCTGGGCTCGATCAAGGCCAAATATTTTAGGTAAGTTTTTATATTTTGATGAAATGGATAGCCATAAGTCTTCACCATCATCTCGGAGTATCTGGGCGTATAGTCCTGAGTTGACTTGATTGAATCGCTCTTCTCGTTGGAGTTTTGGCATGACGATGGTGCCAGAAGGTGTGATTTCTGCGAAGGCGATGAGGGTGTACAGATGGCCCTGTAATCGATCACGAGTGGCGGTTTGAGCACTTTCTTGGAAGGATTGATCAAGTAAATATCCAGTTAACCCTAAAAAGGCGGCGAGTACGATACTGGCGGCGATAAAAAGACGAAGTAAGAGCGACATAGTGAATAGTTACGTGAGGGAGGGGGTGCTAGCTTTCGCTGTGTAAGTAATTGTTTTTTCTGTGTTATATCTATGAGTTGGCATTTTTTAGGTGGATTGTCCTGATCGGCTGAGCGGTTCATCGATGGCTTTGTATGACAGCTAATTGCTATTGCATTTCCAAGGTAAAACGATAGCCGCGGCCGCGTAAGGTTTCGATGGGCTTGATGTGATTGTCCGGGTCGAGTTTTTTTCTTAGTCGCCGAATAAATACTTCAATGACGTTACTGTCACGGTCAAAGTCTTGGGCATAAATATGTTCAGTAAGCTCAGTTTTTGATATAACTTTTCCTGGGTGCATCACTAAATATTCGAGGACTTTATATTCAAACGCCGTTAATTCGATAGGTTGTTGCTGGACGTTGACGGTTTGAGAGGACGTATCGATATTTAGTTCGCCAAATTCGAGGGTCGTGGAAGACAAGCCGGCGGCGCGGCGCAGTAGTGCCCGTATCCGGGCGAGTAATTCTTCCATGTGAAAGGGTTTTGTTAAGTAGTCATCTGCACCGGCTTCTAGACCATCGACTTTTTCTTGCCATTTTGCCCGAGCAGTTAGTATAAGTATTGGAAATGTCACTTTTTTTTTGCGAAGTTCTTGTATCAAATCAATGCCTGGTAAGCCAGGGAGACCTAAATCGACAATGGCAAGATCATAGGGGATTTCGGCAGCGAGGTATAATGCTTCTTCCCCTTCGCCACAGTCATCAACGGCATAACCAACCATTGTCAAGCGATTCACTAATTGTTGTCTTAACGTGAATTCATCTTCTACCACTAATATTCGCACCTGTTGTTCACCATGTTGTTTGATAGACTAAAGACTGGCCGCGTCATTGGGTAAGGGATAAGGCTGAAATTAAATTACCTATATTGCGTTGGATTTTTGTTTGTTGTTTTCACGGTCCCGAGGGGCGCCTAGTGAGCGAGGTAACCGACGGGACCGTGGAAAAGACGGGCAAAAAGACCAGCCAGGTGGGTATTTTAATAAAAGCCTTATTCCCAAATATCTCTTTAGTATATTATCCTTTCATAGGATAGATCAATTTCGCGATGCTAAGGGGATAACGAACGGACGCTAAGGAGTATGGTAAGGGGGATGGGCACCAAATGAGGTGCCCAAATTTATGCAGAGTTAAACTAAGGTTGGATGGAAGTATAAATATTACTTGTTCAAAGAAAGGACAAAATCAACTAAGCTTTCGATGTTGGCATCGCTTACGCGGGGAGAGTAAGGAGGCATGGGAACACCTTTCGTCTCTTCTGTCCAGTTACCTTTACCACCGACTTTAACTTTTGAAATCAAAGTTTCTTTAGCATTTGCATCATCTTTGTAACGCGCTGCTACATCGTTCCAGGCGGGGCCAACTATTTTTTTCTCTATACTATGGCAAGCTAAACAACCACTTGTTTTCGCCAATGCAAGACCTTCTTCTTGATTTGCATAGCTGTTGCTCGATAAGATGCTAGTTAGTATTAAAGCAGCGCCAGTCAAACTTACTATTTTGATCATAATTGGTTCCCTCTCTGAAATTAGATTGCAAATACTCTTTGGTTTCACTTCCAATCAAAGTCTCCGGCTAACTTAAAGGTTATGTGTGATTGGATAATTAGCAGGATATAAGGGATCGACTGAACGCGGGCTGAACAGGAAAAAACAGAGTATGTGTTTGCTTAATAAATGAACTAAGCGGATACTTAAGTAGGATTTTTGATTATTTTGTGCTTTAAAAAAGATCGATGCGGGTGTTTTTTGAGTCAGAAGCCAAGTTATCAAACATGGAAGGTAAGGAATGAATCATTTATTATTCCGTCGCAACAATCGGATGCCGAGCGCGGATGAAGCAGCAATTCTAAATTCATAGCCTTTCAATTTAATTTTCATCCCTTCTGGTTA
>CAYUAI010000023.1:0-50425 GCA_964442745.1 uncultured Chromatiales bacterium | reverse complement strand
ATATTGATCAACCAATAATGCACGATGGCGACTTTCATTGACTCAACCTATCACTTGCTCTAATACTTCAATATGCTTTCTGGCACTGTCCTCCCAACAAAAAGCCTTCACTCGCTCAAACCCCTTGTCGATTAATGATTCACGCAACGTTTGATTGACAAAAAGCTGATAAAACCCTTCCGCAATACTTTCCACATCATAAGGATCCACATAATAAGCGGCGTCACCACAGACTTCAGGTAAGCTCGCCACGTTAGATACTAAGGTCGGGCAACCCGCGGCCATCGCCTCTAAAGGCGGTAAACCAAATCCTTCATACAATGAAGGAAATGCCAAACACCTCGCGTTCATATAAAGTTTTTTCAATGCTGCATCAGACACGCTGGACAAAAAATGAACACGACACTGACTTGAGATTGATATATTCAGATGTTTTAAATTCAGCCTTGTTCTTATGCCTGTCAATTTTAAATCACAGTCAATCTGATATTTTTGACAAAATAAATCAAACGCTTTAATGAGACGCTCAATATTCTTGGTGGGTGACAATCGCCCAACATATAAAATATAATGTCGATGATTATCCACATGACGGCTTTGTTTTGCTTGTTCGATTTCATGGGGGTGAATATTAAATGCCACACCATTGTGGATCACCACAATTTTACGCTCATCAATCCCATAATACTGCATCATGAGTTCTTTGGTATGCTGTGACACAGTAATCACTTTCAATGATTTTCGTAACACATGAGGTAGTACATGTTTCAGAAAATGATATTGCCTTAAGTGATAACGTGGAAAAATCAAAGGAATTAAATCATGCACCGTAATAATTTGGCGCGAATGAAAAACTGACGCTTCCAATTGTGAACTATTAAAAATAATCGTGCGTTGATCACCGATGGAAAGTTTGTTAGTCCACAACAAACGCAGCAAGTGTCCAGAAAATCGCAAATCCGGTGACGTCAAGCCACTAATCACCCGAATATTATCCGCTGAGGCATAGTCGGCAAAATGTTTTTTTGCTTTGGCATTAATATATAAGGTAAATGGCTGCTGCCAATGCTGTAACAAATAACGGGCGATAATCAGCGAATAGCGCCCAATACCCGTCAAATTCTCACCAATATTGCTCGCATTGTAAATCAAACCTGGGGTTGTTTGCTGTGTTGTTATTTTATTCAGGCGGATACCCTTTTTTGATTCTGTGGGAAATTAAGAAACTGTTTTAATAACCGGCATGGAGCTACATCTAATAAAGATAGCATCAAAGCACTTCTGCAAATTTAGGCGTTAGTTTTCGATATGTATAATAACCCAAAGAAAATATCAAAATCGAATATATCCCAGCAACTAAAATATATTGAACACTCACATTCCCATCAAGAAATAGATTTCGCCAGCTCACAATTAATGGCGCCACTGGGTTAGCATACAATAACACGTCTCGATATTGCTCAGGAATCATCGTCACAGGATAGATGATTGGCGTACAATAAAATAACATCATGGTCAATATGGCAACCAAGCGTTCCAGATCCCGAAAAAAAAGATTGATAGAGGAAACCAGTAAAGACAAACCATATACCATCACAAACTGAATCAAAAGTAATAGCGGTATGATATAAAACCAGCTTAGCGACGGCGATTTATCATAAATAAACAAAAAAATCACCAGCACAGGAATGGATAATAGAAAATGTATCATATCCTGTGCGACCGTTGAAAAAACTAATGCGCTTCTTGAGAAACTCAATTTTTTAATAATAGAAGCATTTCCCAAAAAAATACTGGGCGCATAATTTAAAGAATTCGCAAACCATTGCCACGGAAACAAACCAGCGATTAACATCAATGCGTAATCTTCTGCTGGAATACGCATAATCACTTTAAACGCTAGGTAAAAAACCATCGCAAAAGCTAATGGCTGCAAAATAGACCAGAGATAACCCAAATAACTCCGCTTATAGCGAATTTTCATTTCTTTTTGGGTCAGCACGTAAATAACATCGAGACGATGCTGTAAGGATTGAGATAATTTAGGCATTAAATGGTTATTTTAAAACTTATCGTTAATAAAAAACATATCACGGTATTTCATTGCTCACCAAGATATGAGATGAAAAAATCATTTTTATATGGCCAAATGTTATTTTCAATATTTATTTGTTGAACATTGACACCCATCGCGCTTAAAACATTGACATGCCGTTCGGTCGTTTCCATCGTATATAATTCGGCATTCGCATTAACTGTCTTAGCAATACCCGGCCAACCCCCACATCTAATACGTTCAGGTAAGGCATGGATATCATCATGAATTTTTCCAGATGATGCCGCCCATAATTTAACGTTCTATCTATCATAAAATTTCAACTGTGGTGCTCCCGGTGATAATAGTCTTTGATTCATTTGCATTACACTCACAACTTAGCTAACTCAGTACTCAACACTTGATAACGCGACTGCCAAGAATTTTTCAGTGAATATTCAATAAAATTCCGCTTATTTTTATGAACCCATGAAAAATTATTGGCAATAATTTTATCTAAGCCTAAGAAAAATTCATGCTGATTTTCATACAAGACAGCCGGACTATTTAACCCGGCTAATTCTTGCCATTTTACCGATAAGACAGGCAAGCCGCTGGCCATGTATTCATATAATTTGAGCGGGCTAATATAGTCAACCAAAGTCTTATGATTTTTGATATCAAAGGGAATTAACCCAACATCTGCATAATTCAAATAGTTAGATATCGTTGCATTGGGCTTTGCACCCAAGATAAAAACATTGTGACGTTTAACGATTTTAGTACGCGCCATGGCCTCCGGCCCAATCAACACAAAAGAAATATCCTGACGTATTTCACTGGCATAATTTATTAGTTGATAATCAAACCATTCATCAATCGCACCCACATAGACAGCAATCGGCCGCTTTATCGATTTATATTCTTGTGGAGGCTCATCTGCAGGCTGTGAATATTGCTCGATATCAACGCCATTAGGTAAATAAAGCGTACTCTTCGCTCCCATAGCTCGCAATTGCGATACGATACCTTTTGACGTGCAAGTCACTAAATCTGCAGACTTTATACAATCCCGCTCTTTTTCCTGCATAGGCGGTGTCGTTTTGGAAAAACCCACGCTGTTATCGGTGACCCTAAACACATTTTTTCCCGCATCAATCAGCTGCTTCCATATATGCCCGGTCACTGTATCACTAATCAATAAATCAACTTTTTGACAATCATTTTTTTGTAAAAAATTCTTGAGGCTTGGCACAGTTAACCGATGCCAATGGTCTAACACCCATGATGAACGCAACAAGGGTTTGTTATGTGGTGATGCCAGTGTCAATGGGCTATAGAAAATTAAATTCTCCGAACAATCTCTATGACCACCCATATGCCAAGATTTAAATCTGTCTTTCGCTGAAAATGCAGTAGATGATTGCAGAAAATGAAAAGGAGAAATAGGATCAGAAACAAAAACGACTTGCCAACCGTCAGCAAGAAACTGTCTTGCTAAATGCTGTGCTCCCACTTGGAAAGGCGAATTCCAATAAGTATTCGCCGCCCAAAAAAGTTTTTTCATAAATTAATCACCGTCGATATTTGCTGTTCGCTAAAAGTAAAAAAAGAAGAGTTTATTGCTTCCATACCCCTATGAAATTGCAATACCTTAGAAAATATATTCTGCTAAACTTACCTAGACCAAATAAGCGTTGAAAAATTATGTGCATTAGCTGAAAACCCGCTGTTTATATCCGGCACTGAAATATATTAAAGAAAAAATTAACATGACTGAATAAGCAATTGATGAACTAAATGCAGCCCCAACTATGCCATAACTCGGGATAAAATATAAATTTAAGAAAACATTCAGCAAAAAGGAAAAAAAAGGGAAAAACACAACAATTGGTGGCATATTAACCGACGCAAAATAACTCATAAATATCGCATTAATCGACAAACAAATGATACCAGGAAGTAACCACAGGAAAGGTTGTACAGAAAATAAAAATTCACTACCAAAAACCACTCGCACTACTGGCTCGATAACAAGCATTACTAGAAAACCAATAAAACTCATTATCACTGTAATCAAAAGTGCTACTAGCTTTGTCTTTCTCTGTTTTTCACGAATATCTTGTTCTGCTGACAATTTCGGAAAAAGTAATTTACCAACAAGCATAGGGAATACATAAATCATGTCACTCATTGCAGTAGCTATAGAATAATAACCTGCTTCTTTAGTGCCCAATAGATATTGCACCATCCATAGATCAAACCTCAACACCAGAAAAGAAAAAAATGCGACAAGATAAGATTTAAATCCAAAACCAAAATTGCACTGAAAAAAATGAAAGGAATATTTTGGCAGCTCCTTAGAGTGTTTTTTCAATTGAAATAGCGACATAATCAATGCAACGCTTAACGCTAATATGCCAGTCATAAAAACGCTGCTAACAGTAACAATATGACTTAATACGCAAAAACCGATAAACAATAAAGCTAATGTTTTATTTAGTAACTCAATTATATTATAAAAACGAATTTCATGTAGGCCAACAATTAATGACTGAATTAAAACATAAGCTAATGATGGAGGGAACCCAATTAATATTAAAAATAAAAGTGTATTATCAAAAGGTAATAGCTCAGGCCAAACGGCGATGATGACTAATACTAACAAAGCTGCCACCACACCCGCCACTACACTTAACACTAATGAATTGCCTAATAACACCGATAATTGAGAGGCATCCTGCGCGACATAATAAGTATTTGAGGCATGGAATCCTAGTGTGCCTAATTGTATGCCTATACCAATACAGGTCATAGCTAATGCGTACAGTCCTCTACCCTCAGGGCCTAAAAGACGCACAATCGCAATCGTGGTTAACACTCCAATAATTAAAAGTAATATACGAGTGGACACTGTTATTATCACTTTGCGAAAAAAATCAGATTGTAAATTGACTTCAGTTAAGCGGTGAAAGAAACCTTTTAATACATTTTTAAACATGTTTTTTAGCAATTCTATTGTTTTTTTCACAATACACAACTAAGCAAATAAACTCTTTTTCTTTTCTCTCTGATTGCACGCTTTTTAGCCGAAAACTACACTTTAAATCAAAGGTGCCGGCAGCTCTTCAACAACCGCATTGCCCTGTTTAACAAGAATCTGTTTTAATGGCATACCTCAACAGCTTGAACACACAGGGTTACATCCGGCGTTAATCACATAGATTTTTCTGACTTAATCTAACAGACATGCTACCGCCCTGCCGCGCCCTAACTAACACAGCATAGCGATAAAACTAAAATCACATCACACAATTTCCAACACACGCTATTATATACTTTTCACACAATTGATGACTTGATAAATTAACCTGGAAAATATATCTATCGACTTACACTGCTTAATTATCTGCGTATTGAAAAATAATTCGACAGTAAAATGTCCATATTAGTCAGCTATCCAGATGAATTAGCAGAAAGGGTTAAAAACCATAAGGAGGGGAAAATTTAGCAGGATAGACGAAAATTAGAATCCATGGCAACCAGACATTATCGTTAGGCCAATCTCTTAATAAAGCCCGAAATTGTAATTGACAGCCAACCACACAAACCGACGATTATTTTTCATACAAAATATTGACCCCTTTTGCTAATCCCCCTCTCTCTACAGTCATTTTTTTAACTAGGGGTACAAATTTCACGCACAAAAAAATCAAGCAAGGACAAGATCATCTCGACATATTTTAATATGCTGCGGTTTGCCCATTAAGTTTAATAGAATAATCACGCGCTCCTCGCCGCTAGTTGTCTCAAAAATGCCTTTTACTCCGGCGAAAGCACCTCGCTGGACGATAATTTCATCACCTTTTTTAAAAATTGGCTCATCCAGCAAATACAAGCCACTGGCCGGGTCTTCCCTGGTTTTGAGAGAATCAATCAACGCATCAGGTACCGTAGCAAGTTGACCGCCGAACTGCACTATGCGGATCACACCCGTGGTGGAACGAATTGGACTAATGTCATCCTTGCCAAACTCTAAACGTATAAAGAGGTAACGCGGAAACAATGGCTCAATCACATCCTTCCATTTACCTCGCCGCCGACGCGGTAGCTTGATACGTGGTTGGTAAATTTCAAAATACTGTCGTGCTAAATTTTCTTCAGCAATACATTCTTGCTTAGGCTTAGTATGAACGGCTAACCAACGCTTCATAGTGCAAATATCATCCAGCTCAATCAATAAAGGCGCCCCATTATATAGGTAGCGCCTTTATTTTTAACTATAAATTTCCTTTTTGTTTGCATTTAGCAGAATTACCAATACAACAACGCACACGGAAGACCAAATAATAAACAACTCAGACCTATTTACTCATCCGCTAATAGCTATCGCATCGTCAAAACTATATCCGATAAATCCTACATTACCGACAACATCGAATATAACCCATCACTAAAAATTGGCACGCCCTAGTTCTTGGTTATTTTTAATGCCAGAAAAATAGGACTACCACGACGATGAATCAAAACTGGCACTGATTTACCATCGGGCAATGCCTTAATAATGTCCTGGAACTGTTTTGCATCGCTTACATTTTGATTATTTATCATCAGAATCACATCGCCTTTCTGGATACCCGCTGTACGGGCAGGTCCACTGTCTACCTGCATGACAAAGATGCCATTGTCACCATTAATTTCCAATCGCTCTCGTTGCTCATCCGTTAAATTGGACACAACTAAGCCAAGTACCTGCTCATTGATCCCCGCAGAAGAACTGGATACTTTTAGCTCATCTTCATCGGGTAATTCACCGATTTCCACGGTTATGGTCGTCATTTTTCCTTTACGCATGATATCGACAGGAATTTTTTTATCGATTGGCGTGATACCAACCATCGGTGGTAAATCTGAAGAATGAACAACCTCGTGGCCATTAAACTTGAGCACAATATCACCCACTTGAAAACCTGCTGCTTCGGCGGGACTATCGGGCAATACCCGCGCCACCAAGGCACCTTGCGGTTTCTCCATTTCAAAAGATTCTGCCAGTTCTCGCGTCACATCCTGAATCAATACCCCTAGCCAACCGCGCTTAACATGTCCTGACTTTTTCAGTTGTTCAACCACATTCAATGCCACATCAATGGGAATCGCAAAGGACAAGCCCATGTAACCACCAGTGCGGCTATAGATTTGCGAATTAATACCAATCACGTGACCATCTAAATTAAACAATGGTCCGCCTGAATTGCCCGGATTAATGGCCACATCCGTTTGGATAAACGGTACATAATTTTCACGCGGTAGACTGCGACCGATAGCGCTCACGATACCGGCTGTCACCGAGTACTCAAAACCAAAAGGAGAACCAATGGCTAGCACCCACTCACCCTGCTTAAGGTCCGCTGATTTACCTAACTTGACGACAGGCAAATCCTCCGCCTTGACTTTTAGCAGCGCCAAATCGCTGCGTGGATCAGTGCCAATTAATTCTGCCTCTAATTCACGCCGGTCACTTAATCGAACAATGATCTTATCTGCATCCTCAATCACATGATTATTAGTAAGTACATAACCATCTTTAGAGATCACGAAACCAGAGCCTAGCGATTGGGCTTTACGCTCTTCCATGCCTCCACCTTCCTCTCCGAAGAAGCGTCGAAACCATTCGCCAAAGGGTCCATCTTCGGGCATATCAGGAAAACGCTTTAAGCGTCCATTTTTTGGCTTTCCTTTTTGTACTGTGCTGATATTAACAACAGCTGGCCCATTTTTTTCTACCAGCACAGTAAAATCTGGTAATTCTGCTGCCAAAGCAAACACAGCAAGCAACGACAAACCAATGTAAAAAATAATAGACCGACGCATTATCTCGGTCATCGTCGTAATTTTCATATTCACTCCAAAATAAGCTAGGGCAGGCTTTATCATCGTCCTGGAAATTGAACCACCTGTTCATCTTTACGCAAAATTCTTGCTTGAAAACATACATCATTGTGAATGCGTTTAGTATATTCGCTTAACCACCAGAATCCACCCAGCAAACCGCTCATACCTAGCAAAATTTGTAAATTTTCAGAAAACTCAATGGCTAGCAACCAACAAGAACTTGCTCCTATTATCAGAGCAATAAACATGACAACGAGTGGCACAGCGTACACAGCAAAGGAGCCTTTCACTAAAACGTTTTCAGGGATACCAACGATAACAGACTCACCCACACGAACATCAATATCGCTAAACACCCTAAGTCTAGTCCGTTTTCCAGCCATTACCTTTTGCAATACCGCACTACCACAGCTTTTTTCTGCTGCACAAGTTCCGCAAGTAGTCTTTCGCTGAGTTTCTATCCAAACAAATTGACCAACCACGTCAAACACGGTCGCCTTTTCTTCAATCACCGAATTGTTGCACCTGAAAGAAAGTTAATAGAATGAGACATTAATTGAACAGTATTGAAAGGAATTTCGCTAATTGCCACCACTTTATGATCTTGCCCAATGGGCATAAATCGCACTCTTACAAAACGACCCTGGTAATTTATCGCCAGAATCATCGGTCCGTTTTTTAACCCATATTAATACGCTGGAAAATCCACCTAACATTATTACATAATCCATCCACGTCTTACGGGCCAATATGTATTGGCTCTTTAAAAAAATTAGACGCTCACTTACGACAGACATAAAGTTAAAGTGATTTCAAGTTCTGTTGATGTAGATCCTTCCATCGTTTTGCTGATGCGAAACGGTGGCTTTAATTTTAGCCACCAGCCAGCCTCTAAAAGTGCTGCTATGTGTCCGGTTAAAACGAAAAAGAAGGGGTAAGCCTTAACCGTATCACCGCGGGCAATTGGCGCATTACTCAGTCTCGCTGTCTCCAAAACTCACCGCCCGAGCAAAAGGAAAAATACTCGGGCTTGTGCTTGAGGATAATTCACCCCGCCCAGCTAAATGAGAGTCTAACTGAGGGATAACCCGCATAGGGTCTAATCGATCCCAACGATCATCTCGAGCCAACGTTTGATCCAGAAAAATGCGCGGAGGAACATTATTCTGCTTCACTATTTGGACATCTTTTGGTTCGTCGTCAGCCGAGACTTTGGCTAACTGCGTTGCTAGACTTGACGCTTCAGCAGGTAACGAGTCGATGACCGGCACAACCTCACTCGGCATGGCGCCCACAGGCGCTATTTGCGGTGCAATCGCGGCGGTGGGCGGCAACGGAACCAAGTCCTGATCAAAAGATTCATTCATCAACATGAACCCTAACGCCGACACAAGCAAAACAGAAGCGGCAACCGCGTATCCTTTCGAATGGAATGATGTAGGAGCAACCACTACCGCCGCCGGCTTCTTAACTTCCAGCAGCGAATCCGGTTTTTCGCGTTTGGCTTGGACCTGTGGCGCAGGCGCAAGCAATGTAGGTTCGACTTCTAACGCCTTTTGGACACGATCACACAACCTGTGATCTGCAACTGAAGGAAGATTGACTTTCATGGCATCACCGATCAAGTGATACCTCATCCATTTACCCTTCAATGCTGCATCCGCTTTTAGCTGCTTAATAATTTTATCGTACTCTGCCGCATCTAATTCACCGTCAATTAGTGCAGACAAATGCAGATCTACGTTACTCGACATGCTTTCCACCTTTTTGACATCTTAAATAACCTGGGGGAGATTCCCGCTTTGTAATTCCAGTTAATTATTCTTATTCCAAAGCCCCTACTGCATGCTATTTAGACAGCTAATTAGGAAAATGTGTCCATCCTCATCAACGATAAATTTAGCTTGTCATGATAATTTGCATCTAACTGAATGTATTCGTGACAGGGTGTACACCACATTACGAAAGTAAGGGGGCAAGTTTTTTTTCAATGGCTTCGCGTGCCCGGAAAATTCTTGATCGCACCGTTCCGACTGGGCAATCCATCGCATGTGCGATTTCTTCATAACTCAAGCCTTCCATTTCTCTTAGCGTTATTGCAGTCCTTAAATCTTCAGGCAATTGCTCAATCGCTTTATAAACGACTCTTTCTATCTCATCCTTTAGCAAAAGTCGTTCAGGCGTTGCGATCTCTCGTAATTTAGAAGCGCCCTCATACTGGGCCGCTTCTTCCGCATCGATATCTGACTCAGGCGGTCGCCGCCCTTGTGAAACTAAGAAATTTTTTGCGGTATTGATCGCAATTCGATACAACCAAGTATAAAACGCGCTATCCCCTCGAAATTTCGGCAAGGCTCGATAGGCTTTAATAAAGGCTTCTTGAGCCACATCCAAGACTTCATCCGGATCGTGAACATAACGCGAAATCAATTTGACGATTTTATGCTGGTACTTCAAAACCAACAAGTCAAACGCCTTCTTGTCTCCTCGCTGGATACGCTCAACCAACTCGCGGTCGATATTACTATCGGCCATTTGGTCTGTCCCCACGTATTGCGAAGCAAATCCATTTATCATTTTCATAGACCACTCGCATTTAATTTAGTTCTTTAAATCGTATTATGTAATCATAAAAGGGTTGAAGGTACGTCGTATTTAAGAACATTTATCACCAATACACAATACGACAAGAAATAACGTTGTGAAAAATAAACTAAAATCGAGCTAAAATACAAGACCTCTTTATGAAAAATCAATATCAATATGACGTTTTGATCATTGGCGGGGGCGCCGCCGGCCTCACAGCCGCTTTGCGCCTAGCAAACCGCACAAAAATTGCCCTCCTCGCCAAAGTCTCTCTGACGGAAGGCGCCACCCTTTACGCACAAGGTGGCGTCTCTGCCGTAATGGATAAAAATGACTCACTTGAGTCGCATATATCTGACACGATGCGCACGGGTGCTGGGTTATGCGATGAACAAGCCGTCAGATTCACTATCGAACACGCCAAGCAATCCATCGAATGGCTCATCCAGGAAGGCGTTAGCTTCACCAAAGAAACCCGCCCCAACGGCCATGAAACTTTCCACCTAACCCGTGAGGGCGGACACAGTTTTCGTCGTGTATTGCATGCGGCCGATTCCACAGGCCATGCCGTATCGACCACCTTAGAGCAACAAGCCAGAGCCAATACCAATATCGAGCTTTATGAAAATCATATTGTCGTCGATCTTATCCGAGTCGCCGATTCAGATCAATCATCGCCACGTTGTGTCGGTGCCTATGTCCTTGATCGAGACCGTCAGAAAGTTGTCGTTTTTCGCGCCAAATTTATCCTATTAGCGACCGGAGGTGCCAGTAAAGTTTATCTGTACACCAGCAACCCGGATGTTAGCACCGGTGACGGTATCGCCATGGCTTGGCGAGCCGGCTGCCGAGTCGCCAACATGGAATTCATTCAATTTCATCCAACTTGCTTATATCACCCGAAAGCGAAATCTTTTTTGATATCAGAAGCGGTCCGCGGTGAAGGCGGCAAACTTTTATTACCGGACAAAACACCATTCATGCATAAATTTGATGCCCGCGGCGAACTCGCACCACGCGACATCGTTGCCAGAGCCATCGATCACGAAATGAAACGATTGGGTGCCGCTCATGTCTTACTTGATATTAGCTATAAACCGGCCGCCTTCATAAAGAATCATTTTCCTGGCATTTATCGGCGATGCATGGAATTTGGTTGCGATATCACAAAAACCCCCATTCCGGTGGTTCCTGCCGCTCATTATACCTGCGGTGGCGTCATCACAAATCGGCAAGGTCAAAGTGACCTGCCGGGTCTTTATATCATTGGTGAGACAGCATTCACTGGGCTGCACGGTGCCAATCGTATGGCGAGCAACTCCTTACTTGAGTGTTTAGTGTTTGCTTTCTCTGCCAGCCAAGACATTATTACCAAATTAGACGACGCAAAAATGCCTCCCCCACTTCCTCACTGGGATGACAGTCGAGTCACCGACTCGGATGAAGAGGTCGTCGTCTCACACAACTGGGATGAACTCAGACGCTTCATGTGGGATTATGTAGGCATTGTACGTACCAACAAACGTTTGGAACGTGCCCAACGTCGTGCTCAACTGTTGTCTAATGAAATCTCCGATTATTACAGCAATTTTCGCATTTCCAGTGATTTAGTCGAGCTCAGAAATCTCGTACAGGTTGCTGAACTCATCATTGCTAGCGCCATGGCCAGAAAAGAAAGCCGAGGCTTGCACTATACCTTAGATTATCCTCAGACAAACAAAAAACAAACACCCACCAACACCATCCTTACACCGACTGACGTGCGCCCTCCAGTCGTAATCGAATCTTGAGTGCTCGAAACACCGCCTGAGGCAATGCATCAGGCGTAATGATAACAGATTGTGTTAACCAATGACCGGTTAATTTAAAATTTAAAATAACAAAATGCGAATGAAAAACACTACTCTTTAACAAATGCCCCCCATATTCGTGGTGATTATAAGTCCATAACCACCAATCACCATCGGCCTCCCAAGTGAGCCTCACGATAGACTTAGCCAATACTCGGCGCGCCTGTTGTTGCACATGATAGACAAGCCATAAAATAATCACGACATCCAGTGGTATTCGGTAAAAATTAGACAGTGGCAACAACCAAGTGACCAGTATCGTTGAAAGGTAAAAAAAGCTGAAAAAACCGATGAGCCAAGGTGAGGCACTCAGTTCAATCGACAAAGGGGCGGCGTATAATTTGGACAATGCGTATTATATTTCCATCAACCGGTTGATTATCACCCAGAAAAAACCCATGCAAATCTTGATCAGAAAAACCCAACAACTGCTCAAAGGCTTGCTTATCTGATTCACTTAATTGAGCGTAATGCAGGTCAAAAAAATCGCCCAACAAAATATCAAGTTCTAACATACCCCGACGACAGGCCCAGCGGAGCTGGCCATGGGGTAAATTTTCCTTCGGTTTCTTTTTTGCTAACAACCAATCTGTTTCTAACATTCTAAACAATATTTTTAATGAGCTTCTTTTTTATGTCACCAATGGCTTTACTTGGATTTAAACCTTTAGGACAAACATCAGTGCAGTTCATGATGGTATGGCAGCGAAATAGCCGATACGGTCCTTCTAAATCATTCAGCCGTTCACTGGTCGCTTGATCTCGACTATCGTCTAAAAAACGAGCCGCTTGTAATAACGCCGCTGGACCGCGAAACTTATCTGGATTCCACCAAAATGACGGACATGACGTAGAGCAACAAGCACACAAAATACATTCATACAAACCATCGAGTTTTTCCCGCTCAGCCGGTGTTTGCAATAATTCAATTTCTGGAATGGGATCATTGACAACCAAATAAGGTTTTACGCCACGATATTGATCGTAAAACTGACTTAAATCCACCACCAAATCCCGTATCACTGGCATCCCAGGCAATGGACGAATTTCAATCGGTAGCTTTAAATCTTTTAACGGCGTAATACAAGCCAATCGATTGCGACCGTTAATATTCATGCCATCGGAACCACACACCCCCTCCCCACATGAGCGACGAAAACTTAAGGTTTCATCCATGGCCTTTATGTTGACCAAGGCTTCTAACACCATCATGTCTGAACTGACATCATCGAGCAGATAATCTTGCATGTAGGGCTTGGTATCTTTTTCTGGATTATATCGGTATATGGAAATTTTCATCGGCTTATCACTTCTAGGCAACCCGGCTAATACATTAATACACGCGCTCTTTCGGAGGAAACGACGCTACCGTTAATGGTTTCGTGCGCACCGGCTTATAATCAATCTGTTCATTCTCCATGAAATACAGCGTATGCTTCATCCATTTAATGTCATCACGCTCAGGAAAATCCACCCGGCTATGCGCACCACGACTCTCTTTTCGGGCATAGGCACTATGTATCGTTGATAATGCCACCTCCACCAGATTTTCCAATTCTAACGCTTCAATTCTTGCTGTATTAAATATTTTACTATGATCTTTTAGGCGCACATCCACCAAGCGCGCTTTAATATTTTGAATTTTTTTCAGACCTTCTTGTAGCAAAGCCTCAGTACGAAAAACCCCGCAATGGGTCTCCATCTCTTTTTGCAATTCGTTGCGCAGGCAATCCACATCTTCGCCACTCCCTTGTTGATCCCAGCGGGCAATACGACTCAAAGATTGTTCAGCACTGGCTTGATGCAAAGGCCGATGATAACGATTATGCGCCAGAAACTCGATAATATGATTGCCAGCTGCTCGACCAAATACCACTAAATCCAATAACGAGTTGCCTCCCAAACGATTCGCGCCATGTACCGACACACAAGCACACTCCCCCACCGCATACAAGCCCTGCAACGGCACTTCACTACTTTGCTTCACCGGAGAAACCACTTGCCCAAAACGATTCGTGGGAATACCTCCCATCACATAGTGGGCCGTCGGATAAATCGGAATAGGCGCTTCCACAGGGTCCACATTGACAAAAGTACGCGCCAGATCTCTTATCCCAGGCAAACGCTGCTTCACCACATCGGCCCCTAAGTGATCCACCTTTAATAAGACATGATCACCGTTCGGCCCGCAGCCCATACCCGCTTTCACTTCCGTATAAATCGCCCGACTCACGACATCCCGACTGGCCAAGTCTTTGGCATTAGGCGCATATTTTTCCATAAAACGCTCGCCATTTTTATTGAGCAAGTAACCACCTTCACCGCGCACCGCTTCCGATATCAACATACCTTTGCCGGCAATGCCGGTGGGATGAAACTGAAAAAACTCCATGTCTTGCAACGGAACGCCAGCCCGCAGCGCCATGCCCATCCCATCCCCAGTATTAATTCGCGCATTGGTATTGGTGCGAAAAATCCGGCCGGCGCCCCCCGTTGCCAGCAAGGTCGTCTTGGCCTCAATCACCAACGGCTCAGCGGTTTCAATATCCAGAACCACCGCCCCTAACACAAAACCCTCTTTATCTTTGATCAAGTCGATGGCAAAATATTCATCAAAAAAATGTGTTTTGGCTCGGATATTTTGCTGATATAACGCATGCAAAATAGCATGTCCCGTGCGATCAGCGGCGGCACAGGTTCTCGCCGCTTGCTCACCGCCGAAATTTTGGCTTTGGCCACCAAAACGACGCTGATAAATCTTACCGTTATCTAATCGAGAAAAAGGGACACCCGCATGTTCTAATTCGTATACTAAATGAGAAGCGGCACGACACATATACTCTACCGCATCTTGGTCCGCCAGATAATCGCCCCCTTTAATGGTGTCGTACATGTGCCAATGCCAATTATCGGGTAACACATTGGCTAACGCGGCATTAATTCCACCTTGCGCTGCCACGGTATGAGAACGGGTCGGAAACACTTTAGAAACCACCGCCACATTGGCTTCCGCTTGAGCCAGTTGTAACGCCGCCCGCAAGCCAGCGCCACCCGCGCCAATGACCAATAAATCAAATTTGCGTTTTGCAACATTCATGTGACGACCACGCCTAATAAGACACTTACCGACCATGCAAACATGGCGATAAAAAATAAACCAAACAAAGCCAATAACAGCAGACGTAATGCAAAAATGGAAATATAATCCATTAATACATCGCGAATACCCACCCAGCCATGTAACAGCAGTGCCAACCAAAATAACAAGAAAAGTACATTATTCAATGGGTGCATTACCCACTGCCGCCACGCTTGATAATCAAGTGGCGGATTACCAATTAACATCGCGGTAAAAAAAATCAAAAAAAGACCAATATACACCGCCGATAAACGCTGCATTAACCAAGGTCGTAATCCGCCTGACGATGAACTCATAACAACCAGCCTAGCAATAGCAATACCGCCATCATTTCCCCGATAAAAACCACCCAAGCACTCTGCCGAGCTTGAGTTCGATGGTGACCAATATCAATATCCAACAATAGAAAGCGAATGCCGGCCAAAAAGTGATGCATCAATGCCCAAAACGTAATCAATAACACCCATTTTACGATTGATAAATTCAACAGTGCTTGGGCATCGGTAAAACCTTGAGCACCCCCCAATGATAAAGACAATAAATAAATAAAAAAGGGAATCGCCACCACCAACAGTCCCCCTGAAAGACGATGCGCAATGGACAATACGCCGGTAATGGGCAAACGAATACGAAGCAAATTAAGATACTTAGGTCGGTCTTTGTTCAGGGTCGTCCGCATGCGATGATACTGTCCCTTGGTAAAATAATGAAGACTTACATAATCATAGATGATTATTCGTGGCCTTGCCCAACTAATTTTCGTTGCAGAAATTTCAGTAAATCCTGTCACATTAAACATAACCATCAAGCCAGTCTCACGGCTAAATTTAATTGGACCTTGCATTCATTAGTAACTATCGTTGATAATTTTGTCAATGCATTTACGTTGATGAATACAAATTAAACAAGAAGGTTACATGAAGCACACTTGGACAAATTTTATGATCGAAAAAGGGGCCAAAATAACCAATCAGGGTGAGGTGGATCATTTTGGGGATTTCGCCGCAGAATTGCAGGCCTCACCCACCCAAAATATGATCTATGACCTTTCCCACTTAGGTATTATCCGCATCGAAGGCGAAGAAGCGCAAACCTTTTTGCAAGGTCAATTCAGTAATGATCTCACCCTGATCAACGAACACAAAGGCCAGCTCAATAGCTATAACAACCCGAAAGGACGCATGGTTGCCAGTTTTTATTTATTTCCAATGCAAGAGGCGTTTTATTTACATTTACCGCACGCCATTTTAGAGACCACCCTTAAGCGACTCCGGATGTTCGTGTTACGCGCTAAAGTAACCTTGGATGATGTCAGCGAGACGCTGATCGCCATGGGAATCAGCGGGCCAGACATTGTCGCACCACTGAACAGCATCGGACTCCAATTACCGCCACAGACTTATGACATCAGTACCCAGCCAGACATACATTGTTTACGCATTCCGGGACAGCAAGCACGCGCTATCCTCTATGCCGAGCTGGAACCTTTACAACAAAGCTGGCGTACGCTTTCCAAGACATATCAAAAAGCCGGCACAAGTATTTGGCGTCTGTTAGACATCCAGGCAGGCATTCCCAGCCTCTACCCAGAAACCCAAGAAAGTTTTGTCGCGCAAATGATCAACTTTCCGTCCATCGCAGGCATCAGCTTTACCAAGGGCTGCTATCCTGGACAAGAAGTCATCGCACGCATGCATTATTTAGGCAACCTAAAAAAACGCATGTATCTAACCCAAATTGATAGCGCCGAAAGGCCGCTGCCAGGCACTCAGCTATACGAAGCCAACAGCAGCAACACGCAAAGCATTGGCACCCTCGTCGATGCCCAAGCCGCCCCCGAAGGTGGCTACCAAGCCTTGTGTGTTTTGCAAACCAAGAGCGCGACGGATTCAAATATCCATCTCGGCAGTCCAACCGGCGCTGCCATCAAATTACTGGACTTACCTTATGAGATTACGCTGGGTCATGCCAAACAGTAAAATGATGAAAACCAAACCACGGCTCACCATCGCTTGGTTGATAATTTTTGCTGTTAGCTTAACGTTTACTAGTTTAATCAATGCAAGCTCAGTGACCACGAAAGCCCGTGAAATCAAACGTGACCTGGCTGCATTTGAAGAAGAACTGCTCTCGGCCACGCCAAATCAGGTGCATGTTTTTCTGGTCATCGACGAAGGCGATTTTTTTTCCGTCAATACCCTTAACGTGCAACTCAACAAACAACCCATCGCCAAAATTCGTTATTCGCCCCTGGAAACAAACGCGTTAAGTAAAGGCGCAGTACACCCACTCTATAGCAACGACACACTGCCGCCTGGCAATTATCAATTAATTGCAGAAATCCAGGGACTCGATGCACAAAAATCGAGATTTCGCCGTCGTATCACCCACGATTTTGTCAAAAAGAAAAACAAGCCCGTATTTATTGCATTAAAAGTAAAAAACCAATTAAAACGACTCAAGCCCGTATTTATTATTCAGCAATGGTAATACTAATTCGATGGAACTACCGGACGCATGTGAGGAAACAATAATACATCCCGGATGGAAGGCGCATCGGTGAATAACATCACTAACCGATCAATACCAATTCCTTCGCCAGCGGTCGGTGGCATCCCATGTTCTAGCGCAATGATGTAATCTTCATCGTAATGCATGGCTTCCTCATCGCCGGCGTCTTTCTCCGCGACTTGTTTGCGAAAACGTTCCGCTTGATCTTCCGCATCATTGAGCTCTGAAAAACCATTGGCAATCTCCCGCCCTCCGACAAAAAACTCAAACCGATCGGTGACCTGTGGATTCTCATCATTACGCCGCGCCAAAGGAGAGACTTCCGTAGGATAGGCCGTAATAAATGTCGGATCTTTCAATTGGTGTTCCACGGTTTTTTCAAATATTTCGATGTGTATTTTGCCCAATCCCCAGTTATCCTTCAAAGGAATTTTTAAGGCTTGCGCAATTTGCTTCGCTGAATTTAAGCCATCCAGTTGCGCAGCGGTTAAATCTGGATTGTAATGCAAAATCGCTTCTTTCACACTCATACGCACAAACGGTTTACCAAAATCATAGGTTTCACCTTGGTAGACAATCTGGGTGGTACCCAATATTTTTTGCGCAATTTGACGCAACATATCTTCTGTCAAATCCATCAGGTCATGATAGTTGGCATAGGCTTCATAAAACTCAAGCATGGTGAATTCAGGGTTATGCCGCGTTGACAAGCCTTCGTTGCGAAAGTTACGGTTAATCTCGAACACTCGCTCAAAACCACCCACCACTAATCGCTTTAAATACAGCTCAGGGGCCACTCGCAAATACAAATCAAGGCCTAAGGCATTATGATATGTCGTAAATGGTCGCGCCGTTGCGCCGCCTGGTATTGTTTGCATCATCGGCGTTTCCACTTCGAGGAACTGTTTGTCGATCAGGTAATGACGTATTTCAGCAATGACTTGCGAGCGTATTCGAAAATTATTACGCGTTTTTTCACTCATGATCAAATCCAAATAACGTTGCCGATACTTGGTTTCTTGATCAGAGAGTCCTTTAAATTTTTCAGGCAATGGACGTAATGCTTTAGTTAACAAACGTATCTCATCGACTTTGATGGACAATTCACCTGTTTTGGTGTGAAACAAAACCCCTTCAGCCCCGAGAATATCGCCAATATCCCATTTTTTAAAATCGTTGTTATAAATACCTTCCGGTAAATTGTCCCTGGATATAAACAACTGCATCTGCCCTGACATATCCTGCAGATGGGCAAAACTGGCCTTTCCCATCACCCGACGGGTCATCATTCGACCCGCAATTGACACCCGAATCGGGTTATCTTCAAAAAAAGCGCTATCCTTATTGTCATACGCGGCGTGAATGTCCCCCGCCACACTATTGCGCCGAAAATCATTGGGAAAGACAGTGCCTTGCTCACGCAACGCCGCTAACTTTGATCGACGTTGAGCGATCAATTCATTTTCGTCAATTTCTGATTCAGTCTTTGAAGTTTGCTTTTCGTTTGTCATGGATAAAATAAATATAGGTTAGCTATGTTTGTTACAGCCCGCTCTTTAGGCTCGCTTCAATAAATACGTCTAGATCACCGTCGAGTACCGCCTGAGTATTACCAGTTTCCATGCCAGTACGCAAATCTTTAATACGCGACTGATCCAGCACATAAGAGCGTATTTGACTGCCCCAACCTATATCGGCCTTGGTATCCTCTAAGGCTTGTTTTTCCGCACTCCGATGATGCATTTCCAGCTCATAGAGCTTCGCTTTGAGTTGTTTCATCGCTGAGGCTTTATTCTTATGTTGGGAACGATCATTTTGACATTGCACCACCGTACCGGTGGGATTATGGGTAATACGTACCGCCGAATCTGTCCGGTTAACATGCTGCCCGCCCGCCCCGGAGGCTCGGTAAGTATCGATCCTCAGATCCGCTGGATTGATTTCGATATCAAAATTTTCATCCACTTCCGGCGAAACAAATACCGAAGCAAATGAAGTATGCCGACGACTGCCCGAATCAAACGGAGATTTTCTTACCAAGCGATGCACACCGGTTTCGGTTCGTAGCCAACCATAACTATATTCAGCCGTAAATAACACGGTGGCACTTTTAATACCGGCCACCTCACCGGGGGATAATTCAATGATTTCAGTTTTGCAGCCACGCCGCTCGCCCCATCGCAAATACATACGCAATAACATTTCAGCCCAATCTTGCGCTTCCGTACCCCCCGAGCCTGACTGAATATCTAAATACGCATTATTGACATCCATTTCCCCAGAGAACATGCGGCGAAACTCAAGTTCGGCCACCTGCTGCGCGAGCTGATTCACGTCATTGATCACCGACTCAATGGTGGCCTGATCATTTTCCTCGACCGCCAGTTGCAACAATTCTTGAGTGTCCTCCAGCCCTTGCCCCACCTGCGCTAAGGTAGCGACCACCCGCTCTAGCGAGGCTCGCTCCTTCCCCAGCGCCTGGGCACGCGCTGGGTCATTCCAGACATTCGGTTGTTCTAGTTCACGGATAACTTCTAATAATTTTTCGCTTTTGTGATCAAAGTCAAAGATACCCCCTCAACGCTTCACTTCGCGTTTTCAGGTCGGCAATTTGGTAAGTAATTGGATTTATTTCTATCATTTTATCTACAACGCTATGCAACAACAAAGGAAACCTGGATGATCAATGACGAATGATACACGATGCCAATGAAAGCACCAAGGCAGTTTTATGAGCTGGTTTGATTTTTTTCATACATTCCCGGCACCCTGGCAAACCAAATCCTATTGCTAGAAATCACTTTGACGCAGGTGTACTAACAACCCTTTCGATGCTTCATCGATTAAATCAAGCACCCGATCAAAGCCGTTAGACCCACCATAATAAGGGTCCGGTACTGCCAAAGTTTTCATATCAGGTGCAAATTCCATAAACAGTTTTATTTTATGCTTATGCGCCGCTGGACAGGCATTATCCAGCGTCGACAAATTATCCGAATCCATGACCAAAATATAATCAAATAGGTCAAAATCATCCGCCCCCACCCGGCGCGCTTTCTGCTGACTTAAATCGATCCCTCTGGCCAATGCCGCTTGCTGGGCACGCGAATCCGGGGGCTCACCCACATGATAAGCATGGGTACCGGCCGAATCGATCAATAGCCGATCAAGCACACCGGCTTGTTCGCAATGATGTGCAAACACCCCTTCGGCGGTTGGCGAACGACAGATATTTCCCATACAAACAAAAAGAATATTAACTTTATTCATCGTTAAAATAGCTCCCCTTTTTTTAATCGGAAAATAGCTAGCGCGAAATTCACAGACATGCCTTTGAATAAACACCCGCCGCTATGTATTGCCATGTCCCTAAACGACGCTCAGAATACCATTGGGCAATTGCTTTTTAGCATGCCATTGAACATTAAAAATCCTATCCACTTAATTCTTGCCTTCTCGTCAGGTTGACGTTATGTTATTAACTGTAAAGCAGATGGCAGTCAAGTGATGAAAATGGCAGTAAGCTGCAATGCAAGCCCGATAGGATATCAAAATGATTTGCCAGATGCTTTCATATTGTTTCATAACCCTTTTACAAATAACCAAACAGCATCGACATGACTCGCATTACCATCAACCAAAACCAGCTCCGGGAAATGATTGGCCTTTATGTTCACTATCATGGCGTTTTTTGTCAAGTCGTGGAGATACTTGATGATGGGCCTACCCTGGTATTAATAGACTTGGAAGCGCACATCAGTATCCAAGCCGACCAGCACGGCGAAGCCCATCGTAAAGTGCCGAAAACCTATGCTGTCAATATTTTGAGTCCCGATCAAGTCGAATTTTCTGGTGCCTTTTTAGCATTAGAACCACTTGAAGCCGAAGATGTACCTCCCCATTTTTATACTAATCCAGTGGCACCGCCACCCTTGCCGGTTGATCCTTGACAGCAATCTGGGTCATACCTCCCATATAAGGCACTAACACGTCTGGCACGTTAATGTGACCCTCTTCCGTTTGGTAATTTTCAATAACGGCAACCAGCGTGCGCCCAACCGCTAACCCTGAACCATTCAAGGTATGGAGCATTTCAGGCTTACCTGTGTCAGGATTACGCCACCGAGCCATCAAACGACGCGCTTGAAAATCTTCACAATTACTGCAAGACGAAATTTCCCGGTATTTATTTTGCCCCGGCAACCAGACTTCTAAATCATAGGTTTTTGCGGCTGAAAAGCCGATATCTCCGCCACACAAGCTCACCACACGGTAGCACAGATTTAATTTCTGTAAAATAATTTCGGCCTGTTGTGTTAGTTGCTCTAAAGCCTCGTAAGATTGTTCAGGTCGAACGATTTGCACTAACTCCACTTTTTCAAATTGATGCTGGCGAATCAAGCCACGCGTATCCTTGCCATAAGAACCGGCTTCACTACGAAAACACGGTGTATGCGCAACCAATTTAAGCGGCAAATCTTCGGCATCAATAATCATATCTCGCACCATATTCGTTAATGGTACCTCAGCTGTCGGGATAAGATAAAGCGGCATCGCCACACGGTCATGGGCCGCAATGGCGAATAAGTCATCGGAAAATTTTGGGAGCTGACCGGTGCCACGAAGACTCTCTGGATTCACCAAATAAGGCACGTAGTGTTCTTGATAACCATGTTCCGTCGTATGCTGATCTAGCATAAATTGAATCAATGCACGATGTAGCCGCGCCATCGCGCCATTTAACACCACAAAACGTGAACCGCTGATTTTCGCCCCAGCGGCAAAATCAATTTGGTTTAGCGCCTCCCCGAGCTCAACATGATCTTTAGCGGCAAATGAAAAATGAGGAATGTCTCCCCAGCGTCGTATCTCAACATTTTCTTCTTCGCTCAAGCCTTTTGGTACACTTTCATGTGGAATATTTGGAATACCAAACAATATCCCTTGCAGCTCGTCCTGCAATTCATTAAGACGTTGCTCATGTTGTTTTAGCTGTCCCCCCAAATCAGCCACTTCGGTCAACAAAGCGCTGATATCTTCGCCTGCCGCCTTGGTTTTGCCGATACTTTTCGAATGGCGATTACGTTCCGCTTGCAACGCTTCGGTCTGTACTTGAATGGACTTGCGTTCTTGCTCTAAGGCATCCAATTTATCCGCATCTAAAACAAACCCTCGACGCGCTAATTGTTGGGTCACTAATTCTAATTCATTTCGCAATAGTCGTGGATCAAGCATAAAATTTCGTCTTCATTTTCGTTGCCTTAAAAATTAAGTCTGTTGCCAAAACGCAGATGACGCATAAAATATCATCTAATTTTAGCCGGCCAGCATAAAATATGGCCTGTTTCAAACCGTGCTTCAAGTTGACTGATAATCTGCGTTATTTTGTCAGCTTCATCAAAAAACTCGACAATCAACGGCAAGTCAATGGACAAATCCGTCCAGGTCGCTTCATGGATCACCCCCGATGGCCCAAATCCGGCAATACCACGAAATACCGTCGCCCCTCGTACCTGCTGATCATCACGCAACCAGTTTAGCAGTTTTCGCAAGCGCCCTTTACCTTCGGTAAAATAAACGCGTACCACCATGACATTTTGCTCAGCCATGATAGTATCTCAAAAAAACGGCTTTAAAATACCTCAGACCTGCCGAGCTACGATGACACCAACACCACTGGCAATGACGCACAACAATACATTGGATATCACATTTAGCAAAGCTTTCCATGACTCTCCTGCATTCAGCAAATTCACGGTTTCCATAGAAAACGTAGAAAACGTGGTAAACGCTCCCAACAACCCGATGGTCAAAAATCCTCGCCATTCCGGTCCAACACTCATGCGTTCGATTAATAACACGTACAACACACCCATCAGCAGTGAACCCAATACATTCACACACAAAGTGCCATAAGGGAAATCACGCCCTAACCAGGCATGCACGCTTTGCGACACCCAAAACCGGCCCACCGCCCCCACCGCGCCTCCAGCGGCAATCAACCAAATTTGCGTCAATTCATCCCCTTTTTCATAGCAAACTCACTCATCGATTATTCGTGATTTAACGACAGTGAATACGAAAAATATTCACCGGTTGTCTTTTCATGGGCGGTCAGTGGCGCTGATAAATGGATCACTTTTTAATCAATCAGTGAGCTAAGGAATGAGGCATTGATTAAAACACCCATCTCGCTGGTCTTTTTGCCCGTCTTTTCCACGGTCCCGTCGGTTATCTAGCTCACTAGGCACCCCACGGGACCGTGAAAACGACAAACAAAAATCCGGCGCAATATAGGCACTTTAATTTCAGCCTCATCCCTAAACAAAGGGGCTTTGTTCATTCATTGTTTTGTGGTATCAAACACATCGGCATTTTTTGGCGTATCAAACTGAAACGATGCCGGATTAACCGGCTGGTTTTTCTTTATCTCCGTAAAGGTCAATAAGGTTAATTGATCCAGATTATCCATCAATTCCATGCGCACTAACAAGCGTCCAACAAAACCTAAAATAATTTGGGTAAAACTGGCCTCACTACCCTTCGGGCTTAATTGCACCCGCCGCATTGTACCATCAGGCGCCACTTCCTCCATGATGAAATTTTCTTGTAAGGGCGTATTTCCGCTTAATAATGCAGCCGGTGTGCTCCCCAGCGTAGCGTTAAAGGGCTTAATGGTCACTTGTTCCAAATCTTCGTCATATATCCAAATCTTAGCCCCGTTAGCAACGATTTCTTGCGCATAGGGCTCAGTGTAAACCCAGCGAAATTGCCCAGGTCGATTGATGACAAAATAACCATTGGATTGATCCGTCACATTCAGTTGTGCCCCTTGCACTTTTTGCGAAAAATGACCTTCCAAGGTAACAAGGTCAGCAAAAAATGCTTTCGCTATACTCACCCCTTCATTCGCAGACAGGCTAACCGCTGGCGCCAACAATAAAACGAACAAAAAACAGGCAAGTCGAATCTTGAAAATCTTTTGGCTAAAATTTAAGTTAAAATACCCGCCGCTCAAAAATTTCATAATTTGCTTCCATGGACATGATTAATCCGTTGTATTATATACCCATCACACTCGAATTTCGCCTAAAAGGAAATTTTATTCATGGTAACAACTGAGCCAAATCGGCCAACCAATTTCATCCGTAATATCATTGACGAAGATATCAAAAACAATGGACAAGTTGTGACTCGTTTCCCGCCAGAGCCCAATGGATTTTTGCATATTGGACATGCCAAGTCGATTTGCTTGAATTTTGGTATTGCCAGGGATTATCAGGGGCAATGCCATTTACGTTTTGACGACACCAACCCGAGCAAAGAAAGCGAATACTACATACAAGCCATTAAAGAAGATGTGCAATGGCTGGGATTTCACTGGGATGGCCCGATCCGGTTTGCCTCCGCTTATTTTAACCAACTATTCGACTATGCCGTGGAATTAATCAACGCCGGTAAAGCGTTTGTTTGTGACCTTAACCCCGATCAAATTCGAGAAACCCGTGGTACCCTCACCAAACCCGGCAGTCACAGCCCTTTTCGAACACGGAGTGTCGATGAAAATTTAACTTTATTTATGCAAATGCGCGATGGCAAATTTGTGGATGGCAGTCATACCCTGCGGGCTAAAATCGATATGGCTTCCCCCAATATTAACCTGCGTGATCCGGTGCTATACCGCATCATGCGTACCCGCCACCATCAAACCGGCGACGCGTGGGTTATCTACCCCATGTATGATTTCACGCATTGTATTTCCGATGCGATCGAAGGCATTACCCATTCATTATGCACCTTGGAGTTTGCCGATCATCGACCACTGTATGATTGGTGCCTGGATAATATTTCGGCCGACCGTCATCCCCAGCAAATTGAATTCTCCCGACTCGCCTTAGAATATACCATCACCAGCAAGCGAAAATTAGCGACCTTAGTTGAAAAACAATGGGTATCGGGCTGGGATGATCCTCGCATGCCCACCATTGCGGGCTTGCGTCAGCGCGGTTATACATCCGCCTCGATTCGTGATTTTTGTGAGCGCATCGGCGTCACCAAAGTCGATAACACCATCGAGATGGGGCTATTAGAATACTGTATACGACTTGATTTAGAGGATAAAACACCCAGGGCCATGGGTGTTTTACGGCCACTACGGATTATCATTGAAAATTACCCCGAGGGACAAGTCGAACAACTCAGCGCCCCCTGCCATCCACAAAATGAAAGTCTGGGTACCCGTACCTTACCTTTTACTCGTGAAATATTCATTGATCAAGCCGATTTTCGCGAAGACGCACCGAAAAAATATAAACGATTAATTGCCGGTGGTGAAGTTCGCTTGCGCAATGCTTATATCATCAAGTGTCGACAAGTCATCAAAGACGAAACCAGTGGAGAGATCATCGAACTCCGATGTACTTATGATGATAAGACACTTGGCAAGGCACCGGAAGGACGAAAAGTCAAAGGCGTTATTCACTGGGTATCAGCGAGCCACTCCCTGCCAGCAGAAATCAGGTTATATGATCGCCTTTTCACAACCGCCAATCCGGAGGCTGACGAGACTGGCCAAGATTTTACCCAATTTATCAATCCCAAGTCGCTTGAAATTATCAACAACGCCTTTGTCGAAAGCAATTTAGCGAATGCGACCCCTGGTGATCGTTACCAATTTGAACGCGAAGGTTATTTTTATATCGATAACAAACACACAACCAAGGATAAACTAGTGATTAATCGCATTGTCACCTTACGGGACTCATGGACCAAAATAGCTAAAAAAAACAATTAGAATCGTTAAACATACCGATCATAAGCCAGTACAAACATTAATTTTTAGACTTTTATACAAGTGTAGATTAAGCCTAGCGAATTCACTCCGCCATGAACGACATCATCATGTTTCAATAGAGCATTGAAATGAGGAGAATGCCTGGGGATATTGATCTGTTTTCGAGATAGATTAACGAATGATCGGAAATGAAAATAAAAAAAAGGGCGATCTCTGTCGCCCTGTTATCGGTGAGTCAATGGAAGTTATTCCATGCCCATTCCTTTAGTTTACTGATTAGCGATGACTTAGCACCTTCAAACGTTTATCCGCAAGCGCTTTACTAGACGAGCGCTGATCATTGCTCGCTTTACCAGGTTTCCAAATACGCTCTTGAGGCCCACACTCAGGACACATGAAATCAATGAGTGAGTTTAGCTCAATACTATGACCATGGCCTTGCCACATAGCTTCTTCATTTTGACCATCCGCCCGCACCTCAACCATGGTCGATGCACCACCTAAGGTATTTTCGACCAGCATTGGATTCGCTTTTGATTGCGTATCATCGCCCATTCCCCCACCATCAGTCGGCGGCCTACTCTCCGCATCCCCCGCTCCTTCGGTGCTTTCAGACCCTGCAGAGCGAACTTTAGTCACAAAACCAAAGGGGACATTGCCATCGTCATCCGGTTGGCCGACGACTAACCGCTTGGCTCCCCATTTAGTGGCATCAGGATCGCTTGAATAATCGACCCAAGCACACCCATCAGCGCCACAAGATTGGACAAAAGCGTTAACGACATCCGCTTTAAAACCTACGTCTTGGGCAGCATTGACAGGGTCAGCATAAATGGTCCCGGTAATAACTACCCAACCAGGGGCAACTTGATCACCATGAGCAATCGCCATTCCATCATCGACAGTCCAAGTTGATTCCACCAACGCCATCAGCGCTTTATAAGAAGCCGGCTTGGTTTCAATCGCTTGATAGGACTCGATCACGACAAATTGAGGACGTTGGTTTCCATTGTTAGTAAATACCTCGATACTGATATTGTTCCAATCGGCATCATTGATATTCACACTGTTGTGTCCATCGTACAAATCGATCTCAAAAGAGAAGGAACCATCAATAATGTCAAAACGGCCAAAATTACCATCAGAATTCCATTCACCCGTACCGTCACGACCTTCGGTGGTACCAGTAATGGTCACTGTTGCCAGCGTATCCGCATTAAAACGGGTATCGCTTCCAGCACATGGATCTGCTGTCGCCATGGTATCATCTGGTATCTTTCCAGGTTCTTCGAATGCAGCAACGGCATTATTTTCTGCATCAAACACTGACACATTGAATGGTGGTGGGGGCGGTGTATTGCTATTTTCTACGATCAACTCCACCGTATACCTATTCTGACCATCTCTGACTTCGATCCTGTTATTGTCAGGATAGACTTTCACATCCATGGTCCATGGATATATGCCTGCCTCATTCGTGGCATCCCCAGCAGTCACTGCCGGTAATTTCACCTGACGGTTACAGACCCACATTTCAGCATCAATATATCGACCCGCGACTGAACTGGTACCTTGGATAGTAACGATATCCGTTGCAATGGGCACGAAAACATCCACAACCTCCGGTAACGCGAAACGGGCACCGTTTTCAACTTCATCTCCTGTTTCGTTGAAACCGGTCCACGCCTCAGCTTTTTCCAGAATGGTTACGGTAGAGTCGACGATGGCAGAGACCGTATCAACACTCATAGTTGGTGCCGAATAGGCGCAATCCCCGGTGGTAACAATGCGTACACCAAACCAATTCCAGTTAGCATCATTGATATCCACAAAGTTATCGCTAAACTCATATTCCGCACCACCAATTAATGGTAAAATCATACTGAAAGTAAAATTACCTTCACCATCATCTTTGGTCTCGGTCACAAACTCTTCCCAATTTTGACTCCAATCACCGGATAATTTCTGACCTTGACCATTCCAAAAAATACGCACTTCACCTTCCGTGGCCATCCCTTCAATCTCAACAAAGCACTGCTCCGTCTCATAATCGCGCCGGTTATTCAACGCTTCTTTGAATGACACACCGTCAATGGTCACAATTTCTGGTCGAACGACTCTCATACCTCTTTTTACATTGAAGTTCATGTCATACCGGTTATCGTTGACATCCTGTATACTCACGTTATTCCAACCGGTAAAAACATCCACTTCCAACTCAAAGCTACCATCCGACGCTACGGACAAACGGTCTTCCAGCCAACCCCCTTCACTACCATGGCTATAACGTGGCGTATTACTTGAATCAGTGGTATCACTGTTAAACTCAAGTGTGCCTTGGATAAGAAGAGTCGTGGCGGGATCGTCCATATTCACCGGGACAACTCGCCAGTTACCACCATCCCCCCAGACTTCTTTTTGAACCACTTCGCCTACCGCTTCACCGTTGGCATAAGCCACTGAGCTGATAACAATCGGTGGTACCCATTCCACCCCTAGCTCGGTGTACACTCCTAGATTAGTCTTATACCAGCTTTCCATATTACAATGCTCAACGTCTTGGACATTGGAGTCTAGCGCACAGCCACCGATTTCGATCCAGTTTTCACCTTGATACAGGTCCAGGCTCACACTGTATGAACCATCGTCTTCCACATCCACTGAACGATAAGAAAAGGCTTGCATGCCCTCATTCCATAAATTGACTTCAAGTGTATCAATAGTGCGTTCACCCTCTAATTCACTGGTGTCTACAGTACCGGTAATCGTCACAGAGGTGGCTGTTTTAGCTTCATAGAAATCCCAACCATCATTAGCGATTAATGTACCCGCTTGATCCGTTATACCCGAAGCTGTCACTTCACCAGAGATCTCATCCACAAACGTATCGTCAATATTAACAACCGGGGTAATACCACCGGTGGTCTGCACATTAAACCATTCAATCAAGACGTACTCACGACTGGCACGTTCTTCACCAGCATCTTCATTGATCGCTTGTGATTGCATACCTGAATCAGTTGAAGGCGGAGGACAATCTAGATCAGTCATGGGATCACAATTAGAATCACAATTCGGATCGATCGCTGGATCACACATACCGGCATCACCACCCTCGTTAGCGCGAAAATTCTCATCGGAGACTTCGATCCAGTTGAATCCTTGATTCAATTGCACAGTGACAGACCCCGTAGCACCGATCAGGTTACCGAGCTCATCTTTCACTGGCGCCAACATCACCGGGTAATGCGCAAACGTATTACCCTGCACATTTACAATACCCATGGTTTGATCAGGGCGTGGTGTGTTGATCGTAATAGTCACTGCATCGGCATCATTTGCGTCATAACCATCAATGAACTCAGAAAAAGTCAATTCATCAGCCGCTTCGACGACCACTGCATTACCATCGTCATCCAACATAGCAAACGCTATCGTTACTTCGAGTTCTTCAAAATCACCGCCGAGTTTGAAGCGAGACAGATGACTTACCGCGATCACATCTTTAGCTAAGTCGGTCGCTCGACCCGCAATGACATCTTTGACTGTGTTCTTACTTAATGCCGCGATTTGCCAATTAATTTCGACACCTGGACGAGGATCAAACTCTCGGGTAAAGCCAAATTTTTTACTGACATCCGCCGCCACTGGATTCGCTTCGTTAAACAATATTTCATCGTTAGGCGGAATATCTATTTCAAGATAAGAAGGTGGTAAAATAAACGCGAAACCGGCTTTAGGATCACGATCATCAATAAACATCATAACATAAGCGGATGCCGCTGACACTTCAGTCCATTGAAATGTTTCAGTTGTACCGCCATCCAGATCAAGTACCGCGCCTTTCGGTGGATTGGTTAACTCAATCACTAACGCGTTGGAGACGACTTCTTCTGCGACCGCATCAATCCCTTCTGAAGCTTGCAATATAAACCAAGCCCCATTGATTTTTTGCAGTTTGGCAAACATCGAATTTTTAGGCGCTGCGTCGGCACAATCTTTCGTATTTCTCTCAGATTGACCAATCAATTTAAACTCAAATTTGGCTTCGTCGCCCACCACTTGGATAGCACCGACGACATCACCTGTCATGCTCGTTTCACAATAATCCCAGAACTGGAAAGATTCATCCATCATATCGCTAAATTCTGCCAAATCCCAACGACCATCACGATTAAAATCCTTTTTATGGAAACCATCTTTAGTGTTGTATACTAAAACAAAATCCGATGCCATCAGGCTTTGCATTTGCGATAAATTAAATTCATTCATGGCTCGTGCCCATTTGCCAAAGACATCTTTCACTTCAGCTTGCACATTGGCTGTTTTGGTGAGCACTTCTTTTTCTTCAACGGTGGCATCTGCGGGAATTTCTACAATGCCTTCTACATGAGATACCGTTGTAAAAGACACAGATAATGCATTCATTTCATTACCCGCTAAATCCTTGCCACCACTTATTTTTGCTGTATAGGTAGTACCTAGCTTCAAAGGCTTACCCAAAACAAACTCATATTCATAAAGCCCAGATTTTGCTTTACCAAGATAAGTCACATTAGGCTTAGCCCCTAAACTCGGGGTTGCCGATAAAACAAGATCATTAACATCCATCACCTCTGTAGCACTAATACGTATCGGCGTAATAATATCAACGCCATCGGGTAATGCAATTTGGGAAAACGATGGGCTTAACATTTGTGCATTAGGCGCTTGAATATCCGCCTCGGCGCCCTCTAATATTGAAAAATAACCGACCGCATCTTTCTCTAATACAACACCAAGCATATTTTTGATTGCGTTGCTTGTATCAGAGTCACCTTTCACCGTCACCGTATAACTTTGTCCTTGCTCAAGCGATACGCCCTCATTAAGATACAACGTCGCAGTTAAACCATCGGCAGAAATCGCCCAAAATCCTTGAACCGCAGGGCTAATACTGATGCCATTTTTCACCGTTTGGCGATCCATGGCCATACTAAAAGTAATTTGTAATGCGGCATTAGGAGAGATATTGAGACCTGCACTTCCCCAGGTTTGTGTTCCATCAGTATTTCTTGACACACCAAACATCGTGATTACTTTGGCAGGAGTTTCGGTAACTTTCTGTGGCACAAGATCGTTCACCACCTCACCCTCGAATTTATTCACCACGGTTTGATTAGCCACCGAAACTATCGCACCTGTTTGATCTCTTTCAATGGCCACTAAAATATAGTTACCTTCAGCAATGTCATTGCCATCGTTATACTTGTTACCATTTTTCTCAGCATTGATCAGCTTTGAGAGTTCATAATTGCCTGCTGCATCGGTCGTCGCTTCAGCAATAGGATATAACCATTCAGGATGATCGGCATCAAATAATTGAACAGTGACACCAGCGGCAGAGTCACCCGCCTGTCGCGTGGGCAATCCTTGATATTGCGAGATCTCACCAACATTGGATTTTTCACGAGTGGTGGCTTTATAAAGCGCGCTACCTGGTTTACCGCTTGACACATTATTCAGTGCTTGAACTTTTTGACGTGCTTTAGCTGATACCACCGAAGATAAAGTTACCTTACCAGAAATTCGTGTTGCCACTGCTTGTACCACATCGTCGGTACCAGTATCGTCATTGATGGCAGCAAGGTCTGTCCCGCCTCCACTCGAACAACCAGATAGAATAAACAAAATACTTATGATAGCTACCATAAGCATCAATGAACGCTTCATTGTCATCTATTGACTCCCAGATTAAAAAATAAAAATTTAAAGTTTAAAGCCCACCAACCAATTCATTGGAATCTTGTGCAATCCCGCCATGATCCCCTGCCATATTGACCAAACAATAAATAGCCAACATATTGTGATAAATAACAGTTATGGTTGATCAGTATCCGTATCGGCAATAATATTTTGAGCTTTAAAAGGAGTGCCACTTATCTTTCAATAAGTTATGCGTTAATAGAAAAATTTAAGGGAATTATGTAGTACTTCTCACAAAAAACGAGCCATCATTACATTAAGAATGGGCGGCACAATCACCTCCCGGTTTCGCTCGGCAAGCTGCTCCTGCGTTGCTCTACCTCCTGCTTCCATGCAGTCGTCCATCAGATCGGTCAAATCTAACCTAAATCTGGGCGCGACAACCCCAGTTTATAACCGTGCTGAGTATACTTGTCGTTTCGCCAAGCCAGAATAAAATAGGTCTTGCACTCAATACCTAAATTTCAAACGTTTCGGATAAATGAATTTTTCATGTTATAATCGATGGTTGTGATTCATGATAATGTAAGGATGCAAAGTATGAAAACTCCATCGATTGTTAATATTACGCTACCTATCATTTATTTAATAATGAGTTTATTTTGTTCACTCAGTTTTGCTCAAACCGTTAATCGCACCACGATGCTTAGCAATAGTTGTGCAGCCTGTCATGGGACTGACGGCAAAAGTGCGGATTCCATTCCTAGTATTGCTGGAAAATCAGTCAATTATTTCATCGAAACTATGCATGCCTTTAGAAATGGTAGCCGTCCGTCCACGGTCATGATACGTCATGCCATAGGTTATTCAGATGACGATATTAAACGCTTGGCTGACTATTTCTCAAAGCAATAGGATCTCGCACAACACAACCTTTTAAATTAGAACAAGGAGTAGTGATAATGAAAACGATCAGTCGTCGCGATTTTTTATATCGCTCTGGATTAACGTTGACGAGTGCAGCACTAAGTACCTTAGTCTGGCCAAATTATGCACTGAGTAATATGAAAAAAATGGGCCGCGTGGTGATTGTGGGCGGTGGATTTGGGGGCGCCACATGTGCAAAATATATTCGTCGCTATGACCCGAATATAGAAGTTACCCTCATTGAACGCGCTGAAAAATATGTCACTTGTCCATTTAGTAATTTAGTGCTGGGCGGATTGCGCACTTTCAATTCAATTACGCATGATTACACAAATTTGGCCAATAAACACGGCGTTCATGTGGTGCACGCGGAAGTAACTGAAATTGACTCAGTCAAGCATACGGTAGTCACTCAGCATAAAAAAACCTACCCATATGATTACCTCATTGTGTCACCAGGTATTGATTTTAAGTGGAATGAAATTGAAGGTTATGATGCGGCGGCCAGTCGTATCATGCCTCATGCCTGGAAGGCGGGTGAGCAAACGCTGATGTTGCAAAAGGAATTACAGGCCATGAAAGATGGTGGTACTGTTGTTATTTCAGCCCCGGCTAACCCCTTTCGCTGTCCGCCTGGACCTTATGAAAGAGCCAGCATGATGGCACACTATTTAAAATCGCATAAACCAAAATCCAAAATTATCATCATGGATTCAAAAGCAAAATTTTCCAAACAAGCTTTATTCATGCAAGGCTGGAAAACTTTATATCTAGGAATGATTGAGTGGGTTGACGGGACCATGGGTGGACGTATTACCGAAGTTGACACCCAAGCCCGCACTTTATTCAATGAACTTGGCGATGTCGTTAAGGCCGATATATTGAATGTCATTCCTCCACAAAAAGCGGGGCTGATTGCCCATCAAGCCGGTTTAGTCGATCAAACGGGATGGTGTCCAGTGAATCAAAAAACGTTTGAATCAAGCTTACATAAAGACATTTATGTGATTGGCGATGCGAGTTTAGCCGGAGCGATGCCTAAATCGGGATTTTCTGCCAATAGCCAAGCTAAAGTCTGTGCCGCTGCTATCGTGAGCCGTTTCAATCAAATTGATATGCCTGAGCCAACCTATAATAATACCTGCTACAGCTTGCTCGGACCGGACTACGCGATTTCTGTTGCGGCGGTATATCGGCTAAATAATAATCAAATTGTCCCGGTAAAAGGCTCTGGTGGAGTGAGTCCTAAAGAAGCGGATCTCGCCTTTCGCAAAACGGAAGCACGCTATACTCAAGGCTGGTATACCAGTATTATTGCCGATACTTTTTCTTGAGTTAAACGCGACGGGCAAAAATAGCTTATTCAAAGCGGCTTTATTCATGATGAGTGCGTTTAATCTACTCTGCAAGTCTGCCGCTTGCAGAAATAGATCAACGCTAGTGCTTCTTAGGTTTTTCGCGTGTAGCGATGTTTAATCCCCACCGGAAAATAATCTGGATCAGCAAAAGGGTGCAGGCTGATTTGTGGTGTTTGATACGCTTCGGGGACATAATTGGCAAATTCGCTATTAAGCCGTTTCAGCTCTCGAATAATGCTATCAGTGAGTTTTTGTTGATCGACTTCGGCGGCGGTGACGTTGGGCAATAACTCGATAGCAATGGATAAATGAGGCGTTTGTGCCTCCGATTTCACACTTAATACGAATTTTCCAGTGGCCCAGCAAGCGGTGTTGGGTTGCTCTAATGCCACAGAAATATTTTCCGGATAAATATTGGCACCAAAAAATGACACCGTGAAATCGGCGCGACCAAAGACATAAACGAACGGATCGGATGAAGGTTTTTTTGTGGCCGACAATTCAGCCATGGGATCAAACCCGTGTTCTTGCAAACGCTGCAGTAGTTCCTGGCAACTAAAAATACCGCCTTTATCGGCAATATGGTAGCGGATTAACGGAACCCCGTTATCTCCGGTGATGACTAGCGTGTGTTCTGGTGTGACTTCGAAATACCGCTGCTGGGGATCATATTGCACTAAGGTTGGCAAACGTGATTCGCCAAACAGTGCTCGTGATACGTCGGGATGTTTGGCAAGATATTGACGGATACAAATACTCAGTGGTGTCTCATTGCCGAGTACACCGGCATCGGCGGTACCGTATAAAGTGGCACTATCGTGATAGGGATCATTTGCACCAAGCCGTTGATACATTAATCCACGCCATTCTTCACTAAAGACTTCACCGGCAAAAACTAACTTGATTTGAAAAGCGGGCCAGTCAATATTTTCGGTATGACCGCTATCAACCACATCTTTAACAAACGGCGGATAACCCAGCAATACCGTTTGTTCAAAGAAAGGACTGAGCTGCTTAATCACGCGCAAGATTTCGGTCTTATTATTGCCCGGTGTCACAAGCGTAATAGGGTAACCTTTTTGCGCCAAGTAACGCAAACAGAAACTAGTAAACATACCGCCAACCCAAGTCCCCAGTGCAAAACATACTACCGCTAAAGTCGGCTTTTGATGGGCTTGAAAGCTATCACGAAAGACGGCATCAAAACGCTCGGCAATGGCGATCTCATGGTTTAATGAACGTGGCCATAAGCTCGGAGTACCCGTGGAGCCGGATGAGAATGCAACAAACTCACATTGTGCCAATTTACCGTCCCAACACCGCTCAGGCAATGGATAGCTATTGACGTAATTCTGTTTGGTGACCCATGGTAACTGCGAAAAAGTATCGACGGAAATCGCGCTGGGGTCGGTAACGCCTTGATCACATAAAAATTGCGCATAGGCAGGTACCTGTTGCACAACGCGTTGATAAAGTGCCACCGCGGTTTGTTGGGCTGATTGGGTTGTTGGCGGGCGAGGTGCTTCAAAAAACTGTTTGAGTGTCTCGATGTGTTGGGTGGCCATCTGTGATTTTTTAACCTACTGCGATGCAAATATCGCCATTAAAATTCGTCAAACTCAGTCTAAATAATTGAGCAGTAATAAGCAAACGCCTTTTCACCCTTTTATCCGATGGTTTGAATAACCCCTTCAATACTTTGTTGGCTTACTCTATGCATATTAATATTATCGCCGAATATATTGTTCGTTGCATTTTTGAAATATTTCTAACAACAATTTAGGATAATTGAAAATGAAATCTAAGCACATTTCTGCAGCAATTACAGGAGTTTTCCTTATCTTATCAGCGATGTCAGCTAACTCAGGTGTGATCCGTGTGAATGAAGGTGACTTTAACGCTGGTTCAGGCTTGATTACATTCTCTGAATTTGCAGTAGGAACCATCAATCCAATCTACGCGCCCGTTACCTATGGTGGCGAGGCGAGGGATCCCGAAGTCACTTTCGATGGGTTTTTCTCCGGACAGTCTTTAAGTACCACCCCTGCAATAGATTGCCCTGGGGCCTCTGCGGCGGCCTGCGTGATCGGTTCGCCTAGTGGGGCTACGCTCTCACTCGATCTGAATTCACCGGACACTTCCATCGTCATCGATGGTGACAATCCAACATCGCCAGTACTCTCAGGTTCACCCCTGTTTAACGGTCCCATTGCCATTCTATTTGACAAAGATCAGCTTGGTGTCGGCTTCGATGGCGGGTTCTTCAACGCCATATCGTCTACCGCTATTACCGCCTTCGATCGGAATGGTCGTTTGCTTGGCTCTGTCTCAAATGAAAGTGGAGGGATTGAATTTCTGGGTCTGATCACTGAGGATGAGAGCGAATCTATTGCCGGTGTATTCCTGGACCTGATTGGTGATGAGCCAGCGGGGTTTGCTGTCGATAACATTCGTTTCGGTGTTGTCGGTGACATTGATGTGCCTAACTCGAACTCTGTTCCCGAACCTACTTCGCTTGCGTTGCTAGGGTTGGGTTTCGTTGGATTTGGTTTTTTCGGAAAAAGAAAATCGTTTGAGAATAATACAAAACTTTAAACACGTTATTAAAAAACATGGAAAAATCGGATACTAGCCGATCGCTCATCTGCAAATGGTAAATAGGTAAAGGTTCGCTTTTTCAAATGAAATTCGGGGACTGAATAACCCACGAGAGCCCCCCACATCATACCAATCACGACATCAGAAGGAAAATGCATTCCACCTTCAACCCTCATCCAGCTGCCCATGATCGAGCCAGCAATGGCGGCTGTCCAAACATGGGTTTTAAATTTGGAATTCGGATAGTAGTCTGAAAATACTTTTGCCGAAAAAATAAACCCTGTTGTGATTGTTGAGGCATGGCCGGAGAAAAATGAACGCGCTGTCTTTTTGTCATTTAATGCACTTTCGGGAGCATCAGATCCATAAGCATAAGGCCGATAACGAGTGACCGAGCCTTTTACCAGTGCCATCCCACCGAAACTGATCGCAAATGTTTCGAGATATAACATACCGATTGATTGCCATTGATGTTTTTCAGTCAACAACATTGACAATGGTGAAACAAAACCGAGTAATAAAAACCCATCACTAATATCCTGTGCCGTCGTATTCCAGCGACCTGCATATGATCGTTCAAACGCAGGAATATCTGAACGATCCAAATTAGCCACATCAGCCGTATCCAACTTGCCTCGTTTACTGTCATTATACTTACCTATTAATGACATCGTTCCGCCAGCTGCGAGATACCATCGTTCGTTTTTCCAATTCAGCGAATATGGCGATGCGAGTGAAATAGACGGTAAAAAGACTAAAATGATAGATAATAAAAAAAACCAACGTAAAATAAGCATATAAAAACTAAAATATTAAGAAAGCATTATTCCATACTGATACGTAAGCCAGCTATCACGAATTTATTTCTCCTTCAATGAAGCGTTAGTCCCTTGTGTCGGCAACATCCAGCTTGCCAGTGCCGGTAATAAGATAATGGCGCCGAGCATGTTGACTAAGAACATGAAGGTGAGCAAGATGCCCATGTCGGCTTGGAATTTTAGGGGGGAAAACATCCAGGTAGCGACGCCGATGGCGAGGGTAATGCCGGTAAATAGCACGCCGTTACCGGTGATGCTCAGGGTTTCGCGGTAGGCGGTAGCGACGGATTTTCCTTGTTTGAGATAGTGTTGAAAACAGCTGTAGATGTAGATGCCATAATCCACACCGATGCCAATGCCTAAGGCGACGACGGGCAAGGTGTTAACCTTGAGTCCAATTTGGAGCTGGCTCATAAGCGCGTAGGCTAATAACGAGACGAGTCCGAGTGGTAAAACAATGCATAAGGTGGCCCGAATGGATCGGAAGGTCACTAAGCACAGCACAATGATGGCGCCAAAGACATATAATAGCATCGGAAACTGGGCTGCTTGTACGGCTTCATTGCTGGCGGCCATGACCCCGACGTTGCCAGCAGCTAATTTAAATGTGATCTCATCCGAGTGGTATTGTTTCCGGTATTGTTTGACGGCGGTGACAATTCGAGCAATGGTTTCTGCTTTGTGGTCGGTGGTGAAAATCAGTACCGGCATGACGCTGCAATCACGATTTAATAAGCCGCTACTGGTGGGAATGTAAGAGATGGCTTGTACTAAGGTGGATGGATGGCGGGGCAAAACTCGCCACTTGAGACTACCCTCATTCCAACCCGCGTTAATAACTTTGGCGATATCCGGTAAATCAATGACCGATTGCACGCCTGGAATGTTGCGCATGTGCCAGGCGAAGCGATCAATTTGGGTCATGATATGATAGTCGATACAGGCGTCGGGCACGCTTTCGACAATGACGGAAATAAGATCCACGCCGATGGAAAACCGTTGACTGATGACTTCACTATCCATGTTGTAACGCGCATCGCTATGCAGTTCAGGCACACCGCGATGTAAATCTCCAATTTTAATATCGGTGCCTTGCCAAAGACCCACGGCTAACAATAGACTCGCGATAACCAATATGATGGTGGCCGTTTTCCGCTGAGCGGCATGTGCGAGTATTTGCCATAAGGGGGTGAGTAGTTGAGAACGTTGAGCCAGTTTTTTTCGATAATGGTTATTAATATGTAGATAAGATAACAAGACGGGCAGTAAAATGAGATTGGTTAAAATAATAGCGGCAACACCGAGACTGGCGGTAATAGCCATTTCTTGTATAACTTCGATCTCGATCAATAAAATGGTGATAAAGCCGATGGTGTCACTAAGTAGGGCGATGCCGCCCGGTATCAATAAACGGCGAAAACTGGCACGAGCAGCAGCAAAGCTAGTGGCGCCTTGAGCGATTTCAACACGCATGGCATTAACCATTTGTACCCCGTGACTGATGCCGATGGCAAAGATGAGAAAAGGGACCAGGATGGACATGGGATCGATGCCAAAGCCCAAGAGATTCAATAAACCCAGTTGCCAAATCACCGCAATCAAAGAGCACACCAAAGGGATCATGGTGAACTTAAATGATTGGGCGTAGCAGAATACCAGTAGAGCAGTGATTAACAGTGCGATCGCAAAAAATAATACCACGCGGGTGGTACCGTCAGAAATATCGCCAATGACTTTGGCAAAACCGATGATGTGAATATCCACTTGATGCTGGTACTTATCGCGAATATTTTGTTCAAGTAAATGCGCAACTTGAATGTAATCTAGGCGTTCTCCGGTATTGGGATCAAATTCGAGTAATTGCGCACTGATGATAGCACCACTGAAATCATTCGCGACTAGTCGGCCAACAATGTTGGCTTTGAGAATGTTTTTGCGTACCTGAGCTAAGCCTGACGGGGTTGTCTGAAAATCATCGGGAATGACATTTCCCCCGGCGATGCCATCTTCGACCACTTCAGTAAAGCGGACATTAGGGGTGAATAAGGAACGCACTTGGGTACGATCGACACCCGGTAAAAAAAATACATCATCGGTGGCGAGCTTGAGGGTGTCAAAAAATTCTGGCGTAAAGATATCACCTTGTTTGGCCATCAAGGCGATTAGAATACGATTGGCACCACCGAATTCTTGTCGGTATTGGCTAAAAGTCGCCATGTATTCGTGTTTGAGTGGTAATTGCTTACTAAAGCCCGCATCAATATGGGTATTGGGCACGAGAAATAACGCCATGTAACCCGTAATGACGACAAACAGGCCAATGACCCAGGGGCGATGAGTAAAGATCAACTGATCAAGTCGGGCAATGAGCGCACGAACATTCATTGGTTTTTTTCCAGGGATAGCGGCGTGTTATCCGTATCACTGTTAAGCGTGAGCGATTTGACACCGGCTTCACCGATTAAAATAATACGTGCATCGCTGGTTTGTAATACTTGCGATAAACCTTGACGGTCGGCTTGTGGGTATTGGGTAAAACGCTGGCCTTGATCATGGCTAAGCAATACGGTGCCAGCTAGACCGACAATGATAATGCGGTTATCCATCAGAATACGGGCTTCGGTTAAGCTGGCTTCGGTATTCGTCGCAATTTTTTGCCAATGGTCGCCATTATTTTCAGAACGGTATAATTGGCCACGCAGCCCAAACAGCAATAGGCTATCGTCAGCGAATGGCAAGCTACCAAAAAAAGAACCATGATAAGGCGATGGCAACGCGAGCCAGGTTTGGCCTTGATCATCGGATCGATAGATATTGCCTGCCTCAGCGGCAATATACAATTTGCCATTGGCCGCGTGGCTGATGTGATTAAAATGAAAGTCTTCTTCAATGATTTGCCGAGGTGACCACTGATCGCCACCATCTTGGGTTTCTAAAAATAAGCCATAGGCACCGATGGCAAAACCGTATTGTTTGTCTTTAAACCAGACATCGAGTAACGGTCGCTCATCGTCGGGGTCATAATAAACCCGCTGCCAGTTGTGCCCACCATCTTGCGTACGCAGAATAATCGCGTCATGACCCACCGCCCAGCCTAATTGTGGATTCGCAAAATAAATCCCTGTCAACGTGGCTTGAGTGGGGGTTTGCTGTTGTACCCATTGGGTATCGGGCGAGTCACTTATCAAGATATGGCCACGCTCTCCGACCACGATGGCACGTTTGCCAATGGTGACGCCATCTAATAAAAGTGACTGGATGGCCAGCGGTGATGGTATAGAGTGTTCGATGGGCGTGGCGGTGTCTTGAGCCGAGGTTACGTTAGGCACCAACCCGACTAGCCAGCCGCTGGTCAGCAGTAGGCTAGTTTGCCAGATTCGAGCGTGTATAGTGCGACGGTGAATCGGAAAGTCGAACGTCATGGTCAACGTTAATTATCGTCGGCCTTCCCGGCGCAAGGCGGCTGGGGTGTAATCACTGGGGCGTCGTTTCACATTAAAATCATACATTTTTTTACTTTCATTATCCAAACCAATCGCAATATAACGACCAACTTGCAAGTCGGTATGGACTTCGAGGGTGGTCCAGAAGGTGGGGACTTCGTAGTAATTGATACTATGTCCTTCTGAGACTCGCCACAATTGATCTCGATTATCGTATTGGTCAACGACAAGGATTTGCCAAGAATCTTCATCCACATAAAAGGTCCGTCGCTTGTAGATATGCCGTACGCCAGGTTTTAATGTCGCTTCCACCACCCAGACCCGGTGTAACTCATAACGCAAAGGGGTCGGGTTAATATGTCGCGGGGTGAGGATGTCAGTGTATTTGAGCTGGTCACTGTGTAATTTGTATGAATTGTAAGGGACATACATTTCTTTTTTGCCGACTAACTTCCAATCATAGCGTTCTGGGCTGCCATTATACATATCGAATTGATCGCTGGTACGCATGCCATCCGAGGCGGTACCGGGGTTATCAAAGGCCACATTAGGGGCGCGGCGCACGCGGCGTTGCCCTGGATTATATAACCAGGCTTTGCGATGTTCTTTGGTCTGATCTAAGGTTTCGTGTACCAGTAAAATACTTCCGGCGAGTCGGGCCGGGGAGATAACTTTTTGTTTAAAAAATAGGATAATATTATTGAGATCTTGTTCACGCATGCCTTCATGGCTGTATTGAACATAAAATTCGTCTTCGAATTTAACCAGCGTATATTGTCCGTTGCGCGTGGGGGCAGCTTGCGCAATATAACGGGCGGCAACATTGCCTCGCCAACGCAATATATGGTTCCAGATGACTTCCACGCCAACGCTGGGGATGGGGAATGGAATGCCGTTAATGGCACCTCGCACGCCGTTGCCATGGCCGGTGAGTTCGGCGGTAGCGGCAATTTTTTTAGTGGCATCATAAATTCGTTGAGGGGCCGAGGCACTGCGGCGAGTGGGATAGACATTCATATGGAAGCTTGCGTAGGTTTTTAACAAGGCCTGGTATCCAGCGGGTAGCCGATCGGCGTATTGATCCATATTTTTCGCGTTAATCGTGAACTGAATTTTGTCGGCGGCATAGGGATCTGGGTGATGGCTGCCGGGTTGATAACTGGCCGGTGGTTGCGTAATGCCTCCCTCCCAAGCAGGAATGCTGCCGTCGCTATTGGCATTTTTTTCGGCACCCAGTGGGGTTAGCTCAGTCCCTAAGCGTGATATCTGATTAGGACTGAGCCCTGCCCAGCTGATCATTGGTGTTAATGTGAGTAACAAAATAGGATAAATGCAGATAAATAAATATCTAAATACAGCCATGTGCTCCCCTCTCCCTAAAATGAATATTTAATATTCGCGGCAATGAAATTTCGATCATTGAGCAGATTGTAACGACCGGCACCAAAATAGCGGGTATAACTCAGGTCGGCCGTCCATTGGTTTTGAAAACTCGCCCCTAAACCTAGGGTCACAATTTTTCGACCTTTGATAAAGTTGCCTCCTGGACCGGGTGAAATACCTTGCACATCATGTTGCCAAGCGAAGCGCGGTGATAAATTGATGGCGCCGATAACGTTATTATAATCCAAACGGCCAACGACACGATAACCCCATGAACGGGTGCTGGCGAAACGATCAGGTGATTCGACAAGATCGGGAACTCTGGAATCGGCAGCGAGGGCGGTATTGCCACTGGCATACGTGCCAGGCCCTTCTAAACGCAATTCATTTTTGTCAGGCATATTATGGACATAAGTCAATGCGACTTCACCGAGTAGAACACTTTCACTGGCTTGAAAAACAGGACCAAACAATTTGGTGACGGTGAATTGGGTTTGGGTGATATTTCGTTTGATAAATCCTAGGATATCGGTTTCAAAGGGGATTAAACCCAGCTGGCCGGACTTAGCGAATTCTGCTGCCCGCGTATTGCCAGGGCTGAGGTTGTCCTGGGCACCCAAGGCGGCGAATAATATTTCCACATCATCAATTTGTAGCGGGGCATCCTTGCGGTGAGATATTTCGCCTTGCAAGGCGACGCCCGAGCGACCTAAGGTGGTATTAAAGCTAAATCCGAGCAGTTTAATGTCTTCCGGGTAGCTGGTGAAATAACGTGCGGTCTCTACATAGGTGCGGCCCTGGGGATCGAGACCGGCGGCGGCCGCTCGGGTGCCGGTAGTGGCATTGATAACCGGCACGCGGCTGTGATAGTTGAGGTAGTAAAATCCAAATTCGGTGTCATTGAGTTCCGGCGCATACAGGCGATAGGCAATACCGAACTGACCGCTGTCGGAGGCTTCTCGCGTGGAGCCACGGGGCACCACAACCGAGTTGGCCGGCGGTGAAACAACGGTTCCCAGTGGGATAGTATCGGGTATGTTTTTGTTACCAAAACCTAGCATGACCCGCTCACCACCTTCCCCAGCAAAATCGTTAGTACTGAAATACGAACCCGGCGGATCGATAATGGTTTCTTGCCAACGCAATTGGTAAAACACTTCGACGCTGGTATTTTCGGTGGTACTTAATGAAGCGGCGATGATGGGGACAGGCACTAAGGCTTCACGCAGCTCGGCGCCGGGGACCCGGATGGCACTGACATCCACTGGATTGATCACATTGATACTGTTTTGGATAAAGGTGCTTTCTCCCCAGCTTAGCAGTTGTTGTCCAAAGCGAATTTCGGCGGGGTTGTCGCCCACATCGAATTGGCTCCACACATAGGCATCAAGTAATTTGATTTGACTGGCCACTAAGTCTTTGGCGTCATCGGACAACGGGGTTCTTTCACGGTCGTTTTTTTTGTTTTCGTAATCATAAAACGCGCTGCCGCGAATAAAACCTCCATAGTTGCGGTAGTTCACTTCCGCTTCACTGGTTATTTTGATAGCATTGCTGAAAATCCCTTTATCGTAGTTCAGGTTGCCATCATCACCATTGACGGAAAACGCGCTACCGCCATTGGCCATACCAATAATTCGTTGGTCGGGTTGGTCGGCACGATAACCGAGACCATAGGATAAGGTGGTGTCCCAGCTACCACTGATTTCATCATATTCAAACTCAACAGCCAGTGCAGGTGTGATCCACACTGCCGTTGATAGGCTGATGCTAATCGCCGAGAGTTTGGCAATTTTGCAGGCGGACGATTTACTTGTTATCGATCGAGTCATTAATCCCTCCATTAAAGCGGTCGCCCATTTTTCATTCAACTATTGATGTATCATCAATGGTGATCTTGGTGCCATTACTCGCAAAAAAACTGACGATGGCGGTTTGCATGGTGGCATTGACTATCTTTGCTGTTTCATCGGGCTCGTCTTGAGCATTGTTAGGGGTTAACACCGAGCCATGGTGACCTTCAGTAAAGCGTATCCATACGTTTAAATTTTCCCCCGTTGTGGTTTCGCTAATCTTGTTTAACCCCATGGCGATGGCCAGCGGATCGGTACCGGATAAAGGCGCGGGTATCGTTCCTGCTGGAGCATCAGCCAATACATTATTGGGAATGACTTGGTCACCGATGATTTCTAATAATAATACACTGCGATTGGCAGTCATGGTAGCGGCATAATTGAGCGGATCACCCGCATCAAGCACGGCTTGTGCGGCGCCGAGAAAGCTTTCATAAGCGGCGGTGCCTTTAATGACACCTTTGGCCCCGAGACCAGCGCTTATGCGTGGACCAAAGCGGGCTGAAGCATCTAATAGTTTGGCAATACCGCCACCTGGCGCGACAAGCACCACCGATTTAATTTGTGGTTCCAGAGCAACAAATAGGGAACCGACCATGCCACCTAACGAGTGTCCTAAAAAGTGCAGATTATCGTTATCAAAATCCGCTCCGCCACCATCATAATCCATGCTTTGCAAGGCCTGAGTTAAAGCGAGCAAGTCAGCCACCCCTTGGCGAATATTGTCGCGGGAGGTGCGCAAACTGCTCAGGTTAATGAAATGGATACCACTGGGATCAGCGCCATCCGCGTCTGCAACGGTGGTATGTGGTGCACCGGTGCTATTATTGATTAAATCCAGCTCAAAGGTGCGTTCGAATTCGGTATGAAATGGGGCGTCAGAGTCAACACCATGTAATGGTAGGTCGATCGCCACGGAGGCAAAACCCTGGCTAGCCAGGCTGTCTGCGACGGCTAATACGGTACTGCGCTCCAAGGTAATGCCGTGTTGATAAATCACAACTGGCCAGGGAGCGGTTCCCGCCTTAGGGATGCATAGCATCAAAGGGATAGTTTGAGTGCCGGTGGCTACCGGGGTGGTATTGAATTGGGTTAAATTCGATTCACCAGCACCTTGCCAAAAGGTGGTCACTGGATCAGTAGGATTGGCCTCTGCGTTTGTCAGATAATAGGGGACCTCTAGGGTACCGATATACACATCGGCGAGTCCAGGGCCGGCGCCTAATAGGTCGGCTGTTGTACCAATACTCGTCGCGTTAATCGAGGACGTGCTGGTAGTGGCAGTACGCACGGCTTGTAAAACTTTTCCGATGGACTGAGTACTAAAAGTCCAGCTAAGCACGACCGTGGAAGTGTCGATGCCTTGGCCAGCTAAGGCGGCTTCTTGAGCATTGACCAGCGGGCGTAGGGGTTCAAGGCTAGCGGCTTGTTTGTTGTCTAAGATATTAACTTGGCTGGCTCCGTTGTTGTCAATCAGCGGGCGGGTGTGTTTGAGCATCAAATATTGTATGGATGGATTGGCGGATTGGCCAGTGGTCTTTTTAATGTCATCGGTTAGCATGACCAAAAAATGTGATTTGGCTGAGAAGGGTATCAATGGGGTAATGACTAAGGTGGATTGGTTCGGATGAGTATCGAGGCTGGAAACGGAAACCGCAAATTCCTTGTTAAACTCCAGTTGACGTTCAGTGCTGATGACTGCACCAACGGAGTTCAGCTTGACTTGAAAAATTTGCACGCTAGTTTTGGTTAATGAGCTGGCGTCAATGGGGCTGCTAAAGGTGGTGCGCATCGGCGCCACGGTGGAAAAACCATCGAGTGCGTTAAGTGCCATGGTGGTAGCGGCGGCTGGGTCATTGGGATCAAATGGAATGTTTAAAGAGCCATCGTTGAACAATAAATTATTGGGAAAGGGTATTTCGGGTTCATCTAACGCTAAATCAAAACGCGCCGTAAATCCGCTTCGGTCAATATTGAGTTCTTTGACAATATCATTATCGTCATTACAAGCGACTAATGATAGCAAGCTGACTAAGCTGAAACCAATCGAAAATTTGCGCATAGGCAACTGTTCCTCCTGAAGTAGTAACCAAGCTAATGACATCCTTTTCCGGGTCGATTTAAACCCATTCTTGTGTGCGTAATTGGGATGATCAATAAAAGATCAGTCTGTCTGATTGGTCAATACACACACAAACAACTAAATCTATTAAGTCTAGCAGTTTACATCAAAAACGACAGTTAGCTTGCATTGCTTTAGATCTCGCCGAGACTTTGTTCATACAATATATTTGCTTATTGCGGGCGCTTCTTGACAATAAAAAAAATCAATAACCTTTTTACGCCATTGCGGAATGAGCGTCAGCTTTGCCTGATACAATATTAAAAAAAATCAACACGGACATAATATTTTATTATGACGACCATATAACCCTTATATTTCAACTGTTTTATCACCTTGGCAGTTTCCAATTTCATCGTATATTATGAATGATGAGTCGTCAGCAAAAGGACGACATTGCCATTATAATAGCGGGAGGGTACTTAATGACCAAACACTATCATTCTCTTTCTTACGCCAACCTCGGCAAGAATGTGACTACCTATAAACCTAATCATATGTTACCTGGAACCATCAAAGAAGATGATCCTGCAACCACAGTGATGACGGATCTGAAACAAGTAAAATCGTATACGGTTTCTGCGACAGCATCAATTGTCGAAACCAATGAAAAGATGATTGCGTGCGGTGTACGATTATTATTTGTCACGAATGATAATGATGTTATTTTGGGTGTGATCACCGCTAATGATGTCCTTGGAGAAAAACCTGTTAATTACATACGGGAACATGGAGGAACGCGAAACAGCATTTTAGTCCGTGACATAATGACACTCCATGAAAAAATGGATGCATTAGATTATCGCGACGTACAAGAAGCTTTAGTGGGTGATATTATCCAAACCTTGCGAAGTTTCCAGCGACAGCATGTCCTGGTCATTGAAAAAGACCTGGATAATGGCTCCGAACAAGTGAGAGGGATTTTTTCAACCACTCAAGTGAGTACCCAATTGGGTATTGATATTACGCCCAATGCGAGGGCTCGAACGTTTGCCGAGCTTGAAGTTGCATTGGTATCTTAAGGCAAATATTGACCTGTCGCTTTCCCTGATAACAGAATAAACAATGAGCGACGTAATAGGAAGTTATTACGTCGCTCATTGCTAAGGTGAAACGGAAGGCCATTGCGTTTTCCTCCCCTTTATTCCTTCTCCTGTCCTTCTCCGTTCTACTGATACCCGCTAATAGTTAATCAGAATCTTAAGCAAGATACCGAAGGATGGTAATGCGACTTTCGGTGTGCGTTGTTGCAGACAGATCCCTTAGACTAAGTATGAATCATTTTTTATATGCATTAAGTAAAGCAAAGACTGATCAAAATTATTAATTGGCTTGTGTGTTTTTCGTGGTCAGAAAAGGAAAAAAAGTTCATTTAATTCATTTCTTATCATTCTCCATTTATCGAACTATGATAAAAAAAATCAATGGCTAATCATTATGTGGCTATCGATGAGTTTTTCCTTAGGCAACAGTGACAATATCGGGTATTAGATTCATTTAGAAATAGGCATGTAATAATTTCCCTGTTTGGCGCCCAGATTGGGTTTGTATTCGTTCGTTCTGAGTGAACAAAAATGCAGGAATAGTCGTTCTATTTCGAGCTTTTGTGGTTGCCTACAGGGAAGTAGGTACTAACAGTAGGCGCTTTAGGCAAGGGGCGTGAGCAGGAGCGGAAGCTTTGAAGAACGGGCGAAGACAGGCGGAAGATGGGAGGCGAAACCGGGAGGTTATTGCATGCCCATTTCTTAAACTCGGCTTTAGCCATTTCGCGAGGGTTTTGATCAATAATTGACCGGCACCTAAATTAGCTGGAAACCAAAAGGCAAAGGTGGCAAGATTAATTTGCCAAAAAACCACCCAATAAAAATGCCGGGAGCCACCGATGCTGACAGAAGTCAGTTACCACCCGCATAGCGGGTGGCTTGAGGAAAGCTCCTAAAAGGGGCTGTTAATTAATCGAAATCAAACTCATCTTGCCGCTTGTCATGTTCTTCTTGGTTTCTTACATATTCACGAACTGTTTTCTCATCAAGTCCCACGGTACTTACACAGTACCCTCTCGACCAGAAGTTCTTACCTGTCAATCCTTTTTTCACTCCAAGCCATTCTCGATGAATCTGAATGGCTGATTTTCCTTTCAAATAACCAACGACCATTGCCACACTAAATTTTGGAGGTATCGTCAGCACTCAATGGATACAGAGCAATCGCTCTATGTATAGTGGACCCCGTAAATCAGACCACCCCTTAAGGAGCAATATAGCTCATAATAATGGTTGATTAACAGGAGATACTGCATGAGTAGCCAACGCAAAACCCACCGCGCAAAATTCAAAGCTAAAGTGGCTTTAGAAGCACACAAGGGTGACAAACCATCGGCAGAACTGATTTCAACCCATAAAGTCTCATCGGGTCAAATTAGCACTTGGAAGAAATGTTGACTGACAGGAGCCACCAAACTCTTTGAGTCGGGGCAATCGAAAGCCCTTGATGAAGCAAGCTTAACAGCCCCATTGTATAAAGAAATCGGTCGATTAAAAATCGAACTGGACTGGCTTAAAAAAAATGCTGAATAGCACGTTGGTACAAAAAAGGGCCTGGGTCGAACACGAGCATGAACACATTAGCGTGCGTCGCCAATGTGAACGGCGGGCGCTCAATCGCTCGACGTTCTATCCATCACCGGCCCAAGTATCCGATGAGGAAATACAGCTCATTTCGCCATGGACTCGAGGCGTATTTTGACTTCTATAATCAAAAGCGGCTACATCAGAGTTTAGATCATCAAACACCGGCGGCGGTTTATTTTAAAAAATAACAAATCGTGATTTGATGAATTGTGCCAACAGACTCCGTGTGGACAAAGCGTTAATTTCCGCAAAAACGCGGAACATGGCGGCACAACAGATTATTTTCATTAAAAAAGGAGGTTATCTAAACTTTATTGGATAATTAATGAGTACGATATTTTGTCATGAGAATACTATTTACCCCTTCTTATTTTTTCTTGGCTTGAATTATCCCATTAATTTTTTGTAAGTTTAAACTGATTTCAGGAAAAATCATTAAAAAATACCGCGACCTCTTCTTTTCTCCAAGTGCTGGCGGTCACTTCACTATCGACGGCGAGAGACGTCAAAATATCGACACTTCGACTTCTATCATGTCTTTTGGATGTTTCTTATCATGAAATAAAATAAATCATTGGATCCAATTAATGTAAGTTTTCTCCGTCCGTATACTATAATGTCTGACACGAATAGCGTCTCTTATTTAATTTAAAAAGGGAAAAGAATGGCCATTATCCTATCTTGATTTTTATTGAAATTCTGACAAAATAAACAGCAACATAGCCTGAATGTGTTTTTCAATTGTAATATTGGGTAGTGGGTCAAACTTGTGATTTAGCATGAATATCGACCTTGAATTCA
>CAYUAI010000022.1:0-50915 GCA_964442745.1 uncultured Chromatiales bacterium | reverse complement strand
TCATGAAAAAAACTGCAGTAGTTTTAGGTTCTACATTAGCTTTATTCGCCAGTATTGCTTCAGCTCAAGAAGTTGCCGACAGTGAAACCACTGTCTTTGTAAACGTTGCCTCCAATCTTGCTGTGAACCCAGAAAAAGAAGCCGTCAATATCGGTGATGTAATGTCTGGTACATTTGGTAAAATTGTGAAGTTCAGTGTCCAGTCTAACCGTGAGCAAGTATGGATGTCTGCTAGTGCCACTCACTTATATAAAGGGATGGATCCAAACAGCGTCGTTGATCCTTTAATGGTTGATACTGCCAGTGGTGTGACTATCACTCCTACTTCTGGTCAGCGTTTGATGGCTGAAGGCGGAGACAATACTTTAGCATTGACTAAGGAATGGACTCATAGCTCCGGCATGAAAGGATATAAATCTGAAAGAGGTGGTTTTGAAAGCAGCCAAGACAAAATTTGGGATCAATATGTTGACGTAGATTTCTCTTGGGTTGTTCCTACGCTTCAAACTGAAGGTGAGTACGGCGGTTATGTTTCTCTTTGGGTTTACATTAGTGGTGCGGCTTCAGCTCCAGCTATGGATTCTGGAGAAGAAGCATAATTTGACGTTTCATTAAGCGCCATGCGTGTTTGAGAAATGGGTGGCTTTGTGTCACCCATTTCTTTAATTGGCTTTCGATAAATGATTAACCCATTTCCTCAGAATAATGCGTAACGGATGTGTTTTTCGTCAATATTACGCTAAAATCCCCTAGAGTTTAAGTTAGCCAATGAGATTTGTAGGGGGGAGCGGCAGAATTTATTTGGATTTCAATATGTATTCACGGCTCGATGGTTCGTTTTTTGGTGTGAACTAGACTAATATGGGTAATGGGCGTGTTTCAGAAAATACGTGCGTAGGTTATAATCGCACCGTTGTATCCTTTGTTGCCTGTGGATATAAGGGTTATGTCTAGGAGTATCGTATTGTGCGAGCCAGTATAAGTGCCAATCGTGTCGTGCCTACCTTAATATTGTTTTCTTTATTACTGTCAACGCCGGTTTTTAGTGGCGATCTTTTCGTGCAAACGGATGTTGAGCCTTATGTGGTGGTTAATACCTATGAAAAGCGGGTCAATATTGGATCTGTCGCTACCGCTGGCGATGTCAAAGGGAGTTTCTCCTTTTATGTGGAATCCAATGCTGATATTGTTATACTGCGTTCAATCGTAACCCATTTATACAAAGATAGTGATCCGACCAATGAGGCGCGTAAACCGATTCGTGTCAAACATGGGATTGGGATGCGGGTTGAGCCGGAGGCAGCAGAACCCATTAATGGAGGCAGTTTGTTTGTCCCTTATGCTGGAGCAGAGGCTTATAATAAGCCCGAAGGTTTATTTCAAGGCTATAAAACAGCTCCCATTAATCTAAAAAGTACCCAAGCGAATGGTCTGTTTAGTCAGGACATTGCCTTACATGTGACCTGGACGCAAGACAACCAAGTCAAGCCGGCGGGAACGTATGGGGGATATGTTGTGCTATATGTAATGGTGTCGAACTAACTCATTAGCCTTTTGGTATCATTTTGAGAAAGTGCTGGTCACGACTGAAAGATTCGTTGATTTAATGCCACTGGTTATTTTGCTCAGGTAAAATTTTCACCAATAGTTGGTTAGGCGATTAAAAAATTATAAGAATAATAGGAGTCGCGCATGTTGTTTAGATATTTTTCTTTTTTTGTCTCGTTTCTTGTTCTCTCCCCGCTTTTATCTTTTTATAGTCCAGTTTCTGAAGCGAGCATCGGTGTGAGTCCGGCTTACGTTTATGTCGATATGAAAAAACGGAATCCGTCGGGTTCTTTTACCGTGACCAACTTAACGGATACACCACAAACCTATCGTGCTCGCGCTATGCATTTTACGATTAAAGAAGATGGCAGTTTATTTCCTGTTAAACCTGATCGATATTCATTGATCAATCGGATTAAGTTTAATCCTAAGGAGTTTACATTACCGCCGAAATCTAACCGAAAAGTGCGGTTTTCGGTATTGACGCGAGGTAAGTTGGAACCGCATGAGTATTGGGGGGCGATTGAGTTTTCTCCATTGGAAGGCAGGCAATATTCTGGGCAAGGGGAGAATGTTAAGCAATTTGGTTTTAAAGTGGTAACTAAGCTCGTTATCCCTATTTATGGGCTGGTGCCTGAGACATCATTCAGCGGTCAGATTTTGAAAGTGGCGGGTCGTAATGTCGAGGAAACGATACGACTGAAAGCGATGATTCAAAACGATGGTGAGGGTGGATTACGCCTGGGAGGGGAGTGGCAAATATTTGAAAAAGATACGGCCAAGCAAGTTAAAACATTACCTATCGATAAGTTTCTGGTGCTTCCTAAGCATCGCCGCTTATTGAACTTCCATAGTGATGAAAAATTGCCTAAAGGCGAGTATATTGTTATTTTAAAGTTAAAACAGGATGGGCCTGAAGTTTTGATGTCAGGGCAAGGGGAGTTTTCCTTCTAACTCTATTGCGTTTGTTAAAACGTAGTAGAGCTTAAGCTGTTTGCTAAGACCTGTTTATAAACCTAGATCCTGCGCATGATTGATGGCAGGATCTAGGTGATACGCTTGATTGGGCAATTTTCCTAAGAGGGGAAGTTCGGCGGATTTCAGTCATTGTAAATATTTGATTTCCTTATCTAGTCGTTTTAAATTGTACTTCATTTCGCTAAGTTATTCTTTGGCGAAGTATGTTCAGCCTACTTATTTATTCAGTGTATCACTGATTTCCCTTCGTATTAGGTAACAAAACTTGTCATTTGATTAATGTCGTGATGTATGTTTTCTCAGCTTGCTATTCATTCGGTTTTGTTTCGTTTTGCTTATATGGTACTCATCTTGGGAATAATCCTCGCTAAGCCTTGTTATGGGAGTCAAAATATTGTCGAGACTTTTTCTGCTGAAAAATCTTTGAATCCGACACATCTGCAACTCTCGAATCAGCAAGTGACCGTCGATGTGGTGGGTTTTTCGCTGCGAGGCCGGGTGGCGCGCCACCAAGTGTCAGTGTTTGATTTTGATATGTTTACCACCGATAAGGGGTTGCGTTATATCCCCTTTCTACGTTTGTTAAATATTTTTCAAGCCGAAGGAAAATTGACCGACCACCAGTTATCATTTTCCATTGATAAGGTCTCAACTTACTCGGTAGAAATTAATGTGGCAGCCAATGAATTCACCATTTTATCGAATGGTCGCCAGTACGCCATGATTAGCGGTGTTTCGGAGGTAACGGGTGAGCAGGAAATCTATTTACCTGAAGAAACTTTAGGTGATTTGTTCGGTTTTGACTATCAATGGAATGATGCTGAATATACCTACTTTTTGACCACTAAAAAAAAATTACGGGTGTTTCCCGATGACAAAATGTCGAGCATTGATTTTAGCTTATTTAAAAAAATTACAGAAAATTTGCCCGTCACGGAATCGATACGCATGCCCGCTAATTCAAGAGAATGGTTATCTTTTATTGATGCGGGGATAAGGTTGGATGGTCGGGTTTCAAAAACAGCCTCATCAAGTAAATTGCGGCCTGATGTGTCACTTTATGGACAAATATTTAATGGCAGTTATGTATTGCGTTTGGCTGAGAACATTGATTTAAAAACAGGGCGTGTGCCGAAAGCCCCTTTGTGGTTTAATCGTGGCTTGTGGTTTTCTAAAAGTCAAACGGCGAATATGCGAATTGGCGATACCAATGTGGGTTTAAGTCATTTGATTGTGCCATCAGCCTCTTTTACCGGTTTAGTGGTGAGAGGGATTGCGGGCGGTATTTCAGATAAAAATAGAAATGTTTTCTTGAATAATAGTCGCTTTAATTTTGTCTCGGAAGTGACGTTTGATGGATTTGAACAATTAGGGGCCACGGTTCGATTATTTATTAATGGTCGGCTTGTAGATACCGTGCTGGTGGAAGATACTAAGGAGGCGCCACCGGGGCAAGGTCGATATGTATTTTCTGGCGTGGGATTATTATCGAAACGAGTGAATGAGATAAGGATTGCGGTGGAAAACCCCGATGGTTCGATTGATGAGTATCGAAAAACGCTGTTAGGCGCCAGTGATCTATTGCCAGAGAAGCAGGGCGCTTACTCCATGGGGTTTGGCACAAAACGAAAAAAACTCAATGATGGATTAAATGCAGAGGGTATTTTTGGTGGCGTTGGTTTTTATTACGGGATTTCTCGTTTTGCGACCTTAGGCATGGTAGCGGCTTATCAAGACGATTTTTTTAAGGGCGCCGTTTTCAATAATCCCTCGACTCAGGAGGATGCCCCTCAGCGGGTATTTTTAGGTGAGAGTCTTACCTTGAAAATGTTAGAGAATCTCATTGTCAAAGGGGCGATTGCGGCAAATTTTATTGAAAATGCGCCGAGTAGCCCACGGGCCAGGGATGTTTCTGTTGATTATGGGCAAGAAAATATTCTGTTGTCATCGACGGCTTTTTCTTATGATAAAGATTATACTAACGGTAGTCGAGATATTGGCGATCGAAAAGGTTATTCATTATTTGGTGAATGGAGAAACCAGGCCGGATTTTCATTGCAAGGCAGTGCCGCGAGAATTCAAAAATTATCCAATAACCAGCAGGAAGATTTCGCTATCTCCGAATTAAATTTTCCCACCCTAAATTTTTGGACGACGAAATTTAGATTGCGCGTTGATAGTGTCAGAAAAAATTTGCCGAATTCTAGTGTGTTAGCGTTGGAGAAAATGTATTCTAGTCGTGTTAATTTTCAACCAGCTCGCTTTGCACGTTTCAACGCTGAATATGTTTGGGGAGATGCTATTGATAATTCATCCGAAGGTAGTTTACGCTCAGGGCTAAGTTTTCCATTAATGGGGTCCACGTTTTCATTTGGCTTAAAAGTCGAATCCAAATTTTCTATTGGGCGGTATAATCGTTTATCGTTTGATTTTCGTGATCCAAAGTCTGGCCAGAAGAATGCGGGTGTGACTTTTCAGCGTGTTCGACGAACGACGGGCGTGTTAGATTTTATTCTACGGTATCGTTATGATTTGCAAAATAAACAAGGGACGGCAAATTTAGATTTTGATTATCCTTTAAATGTCAGTCGCCGTAATGTCATCGGTGGCGGAATTACTTATAGTGAGGCGAGTCGTTCTTTTACCGCCAATGTTAATTTAACGGTCAGCTCACTATTTTTTCCTGGGGGAGGCAGAATAAATCGTATTCCTAATGATTGGCGGATCAATCCGCGAGCCGGTGGCATCAAAGGACTCGTGTATCTGGATGTTAATGCCAATGGGCATCATGAGCCTGGGGAGCCGGGGATACCTCATATGACCGTGTTGGTGGATGGTCGCCAAACGTTAATGAGCGATGACAATGGATTCTTTTTTACTAATCGACGTTCGTTTAAAGATCGAGTAATTTTGAGTTTGGATCTGGAAGATATCCCGGCAATTTATACACCAACCCAGGGAGCGCAAGAAGCGATTTGGGAAGAGCATATATTCACTCAAGTCAAACTGGGTGTTTCAGCCTTAGGTTCTATATCGGGTGTGATTAGTGTGTCTCGACTTGGTCAGCCGGTGCGTGAACTGCCTGGCGCTATGGTGTTGTTAATCAAGGTCGATGATGGGCAAGTGGTGGGGCGTTCCATTGCCGATTCTGGTGGGGGTTATTATTTTGGCGAGTTGCGGCCCGGTAAATATAGGGTTGATATCGATCCGATGACGGTCCCAAGTAGCTATCGAATCGCGGATGAAAAGCCTGAAATTACCTTGGAGACTTCATTTGAACCTGATGATATTGAAAATATTAATTTTCGCTTAGAATTTAAGGGGGATCGAAATCCCCTGCTTGAGCTTGATGAGGATGAATGATCATTTCATTGGCGTGAGCCGTGCTATTTGTCAGAACGCTTCGTTATCTGTATTTTTGTTTGCCAATGAACGGTTAGCGATGATGATGTCATGACAAACTATGCCAAATTATCAAAAAGTGAATTACTGGCGCATATTGAAAAACTGAATGCACAGCTTATGTCTTATCAAGGTGTTGCTGCTTTTTGTGAGTTTTTTATGGGGCAAAATCAAAATATACCTATCGTTGATCATGCTTCTGCTAACGCGCTAGCTCGCTTTCAGCATCTTCCATCGTGCGATGGCATGACACTAAAAAATTATTTCGACATTCTTTCTATTATATTAGATTTTACTGATACATTATTGCTGGTGCTGGATGAGTCAGGCAAGGTTATGCATGTGAATCGGTCTTTAAAAGAAGTTTTTGGTTATGAAGATACGGATGTTTTAGGAAATCATTTTTGGGATACTTTTATCGCGACACAAAACCAGGAGCGAGTGAAAAAGAGTTTAATTGCTTTCTATGAAAAGGGTTATGTCAAGTCTTGTGAATATTTTTGGCGTACAAAAAGCGATCAAAAATTACTGATTTCTTGTGCTTATAAGATGTTAACGGGTCCGAATAACGAGATGAAATACGCGGCTATTATTGGTCGGGATATCACGGATATTCGTTATACTGAAGAGGCGTTGAGAGACCGAGAAAGGCAGCTTGGCTTAATCATCGATGCATTACCCGTGTTGGTGGCGTATGTGGACCTGAAAGAATGTTTTCGATTCAATAATCGGGCATTTGAAGATTGGTTTGGGTATTCACATGAGGGGGTTACCGCGAGGACCGTGACCCATGTACTTGGTGAACAGATTGCGTTATACGTAAGAAAGGCGCTCGCCGGTCATAAGCAAAGTTTCGAGGCGTTAGTCTCAGATAGCGTCACGGGAAATCGTTATATTAGCGCCAGTGCCCTGCCGCATTTGGGGGAGGATGAGCAAGTTAAGGGCGTTGTTTTTTTAGCTTCCGATATTAGTGAACAAAATCGAGCGGAAAGGCGTCGTAGTAGTCGCTTGGTTGAGCTTGCTCGGGTTTCCAGGGTCAGTACTATTGATGAAATGGCGACGGCACTTGCTCATGAAATAAATCAACCACTTTGCGCGATTACCAGTTATGCGCAAGCCTGTGAGCGTATGATGAATTATGGTACGGGAGGGCGTGAAGAAATCGCCTCAGCGATCAAAGCAATATCACAGGAAGCGACGCGAGCCGGTGAGATCATTCGCGGTATACGGCGTTTTGTACGGCGTGATACTTCGAAAAGAAGTAAAGTGGATATCAATGCTGTGATTGAAGATGCAGTAAACCTTGTTGAGCCGGAACTGAATAGGTATTATATTAGTCTGTCTTTGCAATTGGGGGAGGGGTTACCTCTCGTTGTAGCCGATAGCATACAAATTGAGCAGGTCGTTATTAATTTACTGCGCAATGGTTTAGAGGCTGTGGTGGCGAGTGATAGTAAAACACGACAATTTTTTATCTCAACGATGGATGAAGGCTGTGTCGAAGTGAGCATTCGCGATAATGGTGTTGGCATCGATCCGAAGATCGTTGATCGGGTATTTGATCCGTTTATCAGTACTAAGTCTAATGGAATGGGGATGGGGTTATCGATTAGCCGTTCCATTATTGAATCGCATGGGGGTCGCCTGTGGTGGGTGCCTAATCAGGCAGAAGGGGCGACATTTAAATTTTCTTTACCTGCAGCACGCTAATAATAAAAATATGTTAATAAATGAAGATCCGATTGTATATATCGTTGATGATAGCGACTCTGTCCGTGATGCGTTAAGCTTATTAATGAAATCTGTTGGATTAAAAGCCGCTTGTTTTAGTTTAGCACAAGAGTTTTTGAACGGTTATAAGCCAGCTGGGCCAGGTTGTTTAGTGCTAGATGTGCGTATGCCAGGCATGAGTGGTTTAGAATTACAGCAATTGGTTGTGGCTAAAAAAATACCGCTACCCGTTATCATGATTACTGGTCACGGTGACGTTTCCATGGCCGTGCGTGCGATGCGAACGGGGGCCATGAATTTCTTTGAAAAGCCCTTTAATGATCAAGCGCTACTTGATTGTATTCATGAAAGTATATCGCAAAGTAAAAAAATGCTTGGCCGTACTCATCGTAGCCGGGAAATTATTTCCCGACTGAAAAAACTATCTGACCGAGAACGAGAGGTGCTCGACTTAATCGTATCCGGTCGGTTCAGCAAGGCCATTGGCGCACATCTTGGGATCAGCAGTAAAACAGTTGATGTACATAGAAAAAATATTCTAGACAAAATGCAGGTTAAAACGCCAGTTGAAGTCGTGCGCTTGCTCATGTCGTTAGATGTAGACTATGAAGATGCGCTTGCAATGAAGGTTCATGATTTCGAAAAGCTGGGTCATGTCTCATAGATCCCATATTTCGCACTCACTCCCCCAATGCTAGCCGTATTGTGTTGACTCAGAGAAAAATTTAGGCGAAATCAAATTCTTTTATGAGTCTCAGGTGTCTGAGTGTGGAATGTAGGATGGATGCGCCGCGATGAGAGGACGTAGCTAGCTGCGCATTATGCATCAGGGCATGATGCTTTATTTATCTGTATAAATCTCAATACTTGCCATGTCGTTTGCACCATCTAAGGCGGCCCATAGAGTGACATAACCGCCATATGTCCCTTCAGTTTGTCCGGGGTTGTCAATATTCCACCTTACCTGTACATCAATTTCATTCTCAAAATAGCCATTGCGGTTGCTTTCAAATAAAATGGGCTCAGAGAGCATTGCTGGAAAGCCGCCGATATTTTCGTTCCCTATCCAGGTCGCATTATTATCTTCTCCATCAATGGGAGAGGCGCCATTTGCAAAAATAAAAGCGCCTTGATGGGACAACCTCAGTGGTGCCACACTATTGTTAATATCCATTCCCTTATAGAGATCTGTCGCGCCGACTGAGAGGCTAACTACATCGTTATTTGCTTGGACTAAAAAGGTGAGTTCACCATCGAATTCGCCTTGCATTACATTGCCTAAGTAGATGCTTGCTTTTTGCGTTTGAACTGCAATGCGAGGGGTAATTTTGGCGGATACTTTAGAGGTGTCATGGCGTTCCAATTCCGCCAGGCTAATTTGAGAACTGAAGGCGATGGTGGCGATGGTGGGCAAGGTGAGGTATTTCATAATATGTCCTTATTAAGCGCCAAAAGACGATTTAGAGTATGTTCAATGACGAATTTGATTTGTTATTACGCAATTGAACGAGCGATCTTAAGTAATTTTTGTTATTCGCATGAATACTTAGCGCCATGGAAAAGAGGATTGTGATCTTTATTTTCCGTGTTTCTTAACGTATTCTTAACATGTTAAAATATAATATTTGAATAGGCTTTAATCAAGCTTTTATTGTTGAGTTCCTCAATTTCTATCTACTGCATCAGTGATATCGTACAATAATTTATTAAGCATTGATCAATTATAATCGTTTTTCAGTATTTTGTTATCATACAATAAATAGGGGTAGATTGATCAATTTGTTGCGGTGAGCCTACAATATGATCGGTTAACGTAGGGGGCTAGTTGATTGTATGCTGACTTTTTACGCTCATTAGACTAAGATTACAAATGTGATTACCCAATAATAATCACTAGGCTAGCAAATAATAAAATGTTTTCTAATGGAGATGCCGAGTTTAAATATTGTGGCGGATTCGCCAAAAAATAAATATAACATCATACCTGTTACTGAATTTTCCAGCTTTCTAACGACTTTGGGTGCATGATGGTGTCTTATCTGTCATCAAAAGTATTTAACCGGAAAAAATTTAATCAAAAATGATGTATTGGCGTTTGTGTTGCCAAAACGAAAAAAATTTCACAAATGAGACGGTGGGGAGGGCGCAAAAGCTAATTCTGGGGGCGTCGATTTAGCTTAGCGGACAAAACGATAATGACGATCATTCGTTATTTGTTGATTGATGTGGGTTTCGTGTGTATTTTTTTTATGAGCGCTTGCTCAGAACCTGTCACACATGAGACATCAATAAAGGGGATCACCCAGGATGTGGTGGTTGCTAACCGTGTGCAGGTTTTGCTTGATCTATCACCCCCTTCCGACATTAAAATACGTTCGACAGGGTCTTTAACCGAAGTGTTTTTAGGGCGCCCAACGGGGGTGAAAAACGCGATTGGCCAAGTGAGTTTTAGCAATGATGCTAAGCTAAATGGTTTTCCACCCGGTAAAACTACAGTGACTTGGATCGCCACAGACAGTGTTGGTAATGCGGGTGTGGCCTACCAGAATGTTGTCGTTACGGAACAAGCATGTAATGCGTTTGAAGCGAATTTTTCTCAGGATACTTGGCCAGTATTGGAGCGAGACTGTTTAGGTTGTCATAATAAAAGTAGTGCGTCGACGGCTTTGAATTTTGTCTCAGGGCTTGTTAAAAATGCGTTAGCCCTTAATTTTCGTTCATTTCGCCAAGGAGTAGTGAAAACTGACTTGAATGGCAATTCATTACTGCTTAGTAAAACGAGTAATGTGAACGGCGACCATGTGGCGGGAGAAATCCTTAATGAACGTCATCCCGATTATCTCATCTTGCAAGCGATGGTTGATAATATGGAAATATGCTATGAAGACAATATTGCCAAATCTGAATTAGTATTAGCTGGCTCTTATGAACGTTGGCGAAAGACGACATTGGCATTGGCTGGGCGTTTACCTACGCCGGGGGAAGAACGAGCGATTAATAGCGCTTTTAACGAGATAGAACTTGAAATCATTATTGATGGTTTGCTGGATAGTATCCTGACAGAAGAAGACTTCTATTTGCGCGTAAAAGAAATTTACAATGATGTTTTACTAACCGATGCGTATACCCCTGATACGCGAGCATTAGCGTTAAAATTTGATAATTTTTCCAATAAGACATATTTCAGTGATAAGTCGCTTTCCGCGCAGGGGTATCAGTTAAATGAATCTCGAACCATCAGACGTCACTTGAATTATGGTATTGCTCAAGCGCCGCTAGAGCTTATTAAACATGTTGTTAAACATGATTTACCATTCACTGAAATTTTAACTGCTGATTATTTGATGGTGAACGCCTACTCGGCGACACTATTCAATGGAGAAGTCATTGGTGATTCGGCCTTTAATTTTAGCTATGGCGATCGCTTCGAAAATGTTGATCCTCAACGCTTTCGACCAGCGAAAACAGTGGACCGGTTTGGGCGTTATATTCCTCATGCCGGTCTACTGACTACGTTACCATTCTTAAGTCGATATCCATCGACCATGACGAATGTAAATCGTGCCCGTGCCCGCTATGTTTTTCAGTATTTTTTGGGTGTTGATGTCGAAGGCTTGGCTGATCGTGGTGGTTTAGATTTAACAAACCAGATGGGTGAATTTCCGACATTACAAGATCCTCAATGTACTGTTTGCCACGATGTTATTGATCCGGTGGCGGGTGCCTTTAAAAATTGGGATGATTTTGGGCGTTATCGCGGGGATTATAATCTTTGGCCTAGCTTCTTAAGCCCGCCACGGATGTTAGCTCCTGGTTTTAATATAAAAATTGGTGAATGGTTACCGGCTAGCGATAACGCTTTTGCTTTGCAATGGCTTGCCGGTAAGATTGTTGCCGATAATCGTTTTGCGCTAAATACCGTTCATACAATTTACCGTAGTTTGATGGGGAGAGAGCCAGGACAAGATACTGTTTTTTTCGAGGACTTAAAAAATCTGTTTGTCAGTAGTAACTACAACCTTAAAGTATTAATCAAAGCCGTTATCAATAGCATGTATTTTCGTGCAGAAAATGCGGTTCCATTGAGTGCAAACCAGCTGATGCTAGAGTACGGGATGGGCCATTTGCTATCACCCGAGCAGTTACACCGGAAGATTATTGCGGTGACAGATGGTTATGCTTGGTATTCTCCCAGTGGAAAAAGTTTGATTGATGGAAAAACGTATCAATTACTTTATGGTGGAATTGATTCTGTCAATATTACGCAACGCAATGTCCTTCCAAATGGTTTGACTGCCGCGATTCAGCAAAAAATTGCCTTGCAGCTGGGATGTGAATTAGCGCCCTTAGAATTTAGTCAGGTGGCAAACCAGCGTGCTTTATTGCCTTTCGTAGAAATAGAGGATTTGCCAAATAATGATCAGGGTTTGGTGAGGGTTAAGAAAAATATACAATACTTGTATAAGCGGGTTTTAGGTGAGCAATATGAGGTTAGTTCAAATGAAGTGAACCATGTTTTCCAATTTTTGTTGCAAGTTTGGCAGCAAACACGCGGTGTTGGTTTAGTACGAGAATGTGGCGGATTTTTAAATGATAATGATCCGATTGTCCAGGATCAGCTTAAAACTGTGCGCTCTTGGATGGCTGTATTGAGTTATTTTTTTTCTGACTATCGATTTTTTTACGAGTGATCCGGTGGGTTTGTAAGCGATGAAACGACGCCAATTTTTAAAAATGACAAGTTTGGCAGGTTTAGGGACGTTGTTACCTTTTGTACCTCGCATGGAATTATTTGCCGATCAAAATGATTATCCTGGGCCGCTTTGGTTAACAATTAACGCCGTTGGAGGCTGGGATCCTACCAGCTTTTGTGATCCGAAAGGGTATCGTGATGATAGTGATGCATACAATCCGTTGCGGATCAATAATTATAATCGTGCAGATATTGGTACCGTAGGTCGCTTTCGATTTGCTCCGCCACCTAATGATTTTCAGCCAGGACAACGAAGTTATAATCCTAAATTGTATAGTGCGGAACAATTTTTTACTCGTCATTTTCAAGAGTTGTTGGTGATTAATGGTATCGATTGCCGGACAATTGCGCATTCTGATGGCCAGTTACATACTTGGGGAGGTCGGCTCATTAAGGGCTATCCTTGTTTTTCTGCCTTAGCCGCGGGTGTGTTAGCGCCGGAAAGAGCTTTAGCTTTCCTTACCAATGGGGGTTATTCAAATACTGCAGATTTAGTACCTCCGACAAAAATTGATTCTCAAAATAGGCAGGCCTTGTTTGAACTGGCTTATGCCAATCGAAGTGTTCCGCCTCGTTCAATGGATATTCGCCAATATTATCCAGATAATATATTGTCACTCATTGAGGCTTCTGTCGCTCAGCGTCTCGATACACTTCGGTCTACACAGTATTTACCAAATATACAAGGCTCAATGACAAAGCATGCCATGTCACGCACTGGGACTGAGCGTTTGAAAGATTTCACGAACAACTTAGCGTCATTTTCTGCCTTTCCCAACTCTTTTTTTAATGGTCGGAAAAAGGCAATATCTGTCTACGAGCAAGGTCGTTTAGCGATGGCTGCTTATCAGGCCGGAGTAGCGACAAGTGCAAATATTTCTCTGGGTGGGTTTGACACTCATGTGAAACATGATGAAGTGCATTATCCTTTGTTGATGGATTTACTGCAGGGCATTGATGCTATTTTATTGCAAGCCCAGGAATTGGGGTTGTCTGATCGCGTAGTGCTTGTCATGGGTTCTGATTTTGGTCGAATGAATCGTTTCAACAAAGATCGGGGGAAAGATCACTGGCCCATTAGTAGTATGATGTTCATCGGTAATAATACGCAACGTATCAGAGGCAATCGTGTGCTAGGTGAAACGACGGATACTTTGGGTGCGATTGCCTTGGACCCAGTGACGTTGCGACCTGATTATAATGATCAAAATCCTGCCGCAATAAGGCTGACGCCAAGCCATATCCATCAGGCATTAAGGCGGTTGGCGGGAATAGAAAACTCAGCGGCTGCTCAACGTTTTCCCTTGATGGGTGAGGAGCTTATGTTATTTGGATAAAACATACGAAACCATATGGTTTCGTATGTTTTATTTTCATGGCGTGATGGCTATTGGTTTAGAGTGATTGCGTGCGCGATGATATCCATGAGTTGTAATGTATTCAAGCTTGTGTTGATGGTGCCAGGCATGTTTGTGCCAGGTTGGCCAAAACGTGCTTTATGAATAAACTTCCAAATATTTTCTCTGGCTAAATCGCCAAGATAGACGGCTGGGCCGTTGGTTTGGCCGAAATTTATTGTATCGCCTTTGATGCCGTGACATGCAAAGCAGTTTCCACCCGTTGGGTCAGCATCAATGGGTGATTCATATAATGTTTTGCCATTGCTTGCATTGCCCCTGGGGGAATAAATGGGTTCACCTGTTATTGGATGAAAGTCCTTGAATAAATAGCTGTAAGTATCAATTTGTCCTTCTTTAATAAATCGTACTAAATCCCATAGGTCACGGTTATTGAGGAATTGTCCAAAATCATGTACGATTTCATTGGCGATGGGTCTACCTGTTTTTAAATAATCAAATAGTGCCTGAGGCGATCTTTCGGCTGGACTCCCTTCGGCGTCGAGTATTTGGGCTATTCCATTGAAGCCGGTGTAATGATCTCCTGTTCCATAAGCGCCATTGGCCCCGTCATAATCCCAACCATGACACTCTTTACATCGCCAGGTATCATCGCCTGTTCTCTCGTTGATGTCTGGACCCGATTGCCGGCGATTTTTCCAGTGAGGATTGGTACTGTTTGGTGGTTGTGTATCAGGTTCGGTAATGGTTTTTTCAAGCCACCAGGTATCAAATAATCGACCACCACGTATCACATCAGCGGTGGTATAGCTGGATTGACTTGGCGCTTCTTGTAGTTCACTGGCATAGGCAAGTAAATTAGCGGCTTGAGTAATTGTCAGTTCTTCAAAACCACTTTGCCCAGGTGTCATGGTTGAGTTGGGGCTTCCTACGCGAACTTTATGCATGAATCTTTCGGGTTTGTTATTGGCTAAATCGCCGATGTCTACATTCGGAGTGCTTGTGCCGGTGGTGCCATGGCAAGCCACACAATTGCCGGGTGGATTATGGTAAAGCGCTAATCCTTTCTCTGAATCTCCAGTTAATACCCCGGAAATAAAATAACTTACATCATTTAGCGTTTCATCACCATTTTCATCTTTGGGTGCGCCAATTTCATTAATGATAAAACTGGATAAATCAGCTAAATCTCTGATGGTGAGGCCGGTTACTGTGCCTTGTGTTGTGGTGATGGTATTGCCGAAAGAGTGGTTGTTGTTGCCATTACCATTAATTTTTAAGAAAGCGTTTTGCAGTTCATTGGTATTTGCCCATGACGTGGCGGTAGGTAAAATGTTTTTAAAGCCGGTGTAATGAGCGTTGCCTGACCGATACGCCCCTTCAATGCCTTGGTAATCCCATCCATGACATTCTTTGCAGCGCCAAGTGTCTGCGCCTGTGGCTGCATTTTTATTACCCGTCATTGGGTCGGTTTCTCGGGAGGCCCATTTGGGTTGGTCGATGGAGGGTTCGGCAAAATCGGGATCTTCGACTTTACGTTCTGCATACCATTTATCGAAAAGGCGCCCGCCGCGCTGGGTATCCGGGTTTAACCAAGTTTGTGCATAAGCTAATAAATCGCTGGCATCAGAAAGCTGGTAGGTGAAGAATGTTGTATCTGCCATGGCGGGCATGGCGGTGATGCCAGGCTGTCCAAAGCGGGTTTTATGGATAAATTGCCATGGGTCTGTTTTAGCCAGCGTATCGATAAATTCTTGTATTTTGTCCGGCGTGTCTTTCTGAAAGTCGATCATTGTTCCATCATTGCCATGGCAGCTTGCTTGGCCACAGCCTAATTTTTCTGCTTTAAATAATGTTTGCCCCTTGCTTAAGTTGTCAGCTGTTTGGATTTTTGCTTGGCCTTTGTTATCAATGGGGTTAGGAAGGGATATTTCGGTGCGACGATTAATGATGAAACGGGTGAGATCATAAAGGTCTTTTTCGTTGAGGTGGGAGCCATAAGAATGGCTGGTATCCGTTTTGAGAAAGTTGAATATTTGTTCAGCGAGTACCCTTTGTTTGGCTGATTGCAAAATACCAACGAAGCCGGTGTAGTGGTTGTTATCTTGTGCGTAAATTCCCGCTTTGCCTTTATAATCCCAGCCATGGCATTCTGTGCATAGCCAGCTGTCGCTGTCGCTGCGAGGATTCAAGTATTGGCCTTGGTTATCTTTCGCTCGGCTGGCCCATAATAGGTGGTCTTTGGGGGAGGTTGGAGGGGAGGTGTTTTTTACTGTCCACCATTTGTCATATAATTTGCCACCTCTTATTTCGTCTGAGGTAGTGAATAGTGTTTGATTAAAACTGGTTGGGTTTTCGCCAGGATTGTTGGGTTTTGGATTGTTTAAGTCGAGTTTCTGTACATAAGCGACGAGATTTTTGGCTTCAGTAATGTCGAGACCGCCTGGCATGCTTTTTCCGGGTTGCCCAAAGCGAACTTTGTGGATGAATTTCATCGGATTTGTGTTAGCAATTGTCTTGAGCTTGATTTCATTGATGATAATGTTATTTCCATGGCATGAAGAGGCATTACAGCTGCGGCGATTCGTGGTTGCCGGATTATTTTTGTATATCGATTCGCCTTGTTTAATGTTGTTTCCGGCCAAGGGGAAGTCAATATTTAAGTCTTCCTCGACAATAAACTTTGTTAATTGATAGATTTGCGCATCGAGCATTTTCGAGGTTGAGAAATTGTGGGATTTCCCGTTTTCGGTAATGCCGTCCTTTATAAAGTCGAAGGTTTCTTGAGGTGATACTCGAGTTCGTGTCGCCCGGCGTAAGCCGGGAAAATTATATTGACCGTTATAGTTCCAGCCGTGACAAGTGACGCATTGCCAATCGATGCCATTATTTGTTTGTACGCCATCGGTATCACCATCTTCCCAGATCGGATGGAGTTCTGTGGGTGTATTGCCTTGGAACCACTGATCATACAACTTGCCGCCTAACTGGCTATTTGCACTTTCATATTGTTTGATATCATAGGTGCTCGGCACTATTAGTTTGATCGGTGTTAATGGTTCCCCACAGGCATTGATTAGTAACGCGATGAAAAATAGGGTTATAGCGATGCCACCCCGTGTCATATGTTTTCTCCTTAACTCCCCGATCGTATGAGAATAATAATGATGATTGATCTTATTTTTTTATTGTGGGAGGGTGATGAAATATCTATCAACCCTGCTTATAGGTATTAATGAGAGTGTGCTTATTAACTGACTGAAAATAATGAATATTATTCTGAAAAAATTAAACATGTATTAATTGGCTTGTAAAAAAGTATGAATAGAAATGGTTGCTTTTTGTATGCTAATAACATAGAAAATCTTAGTTATATCAAGTTTTATGTTAGAATACGCCAGCCTATTCTGGGTCGTGAGGCCACAACACATAATATTCAATGCGCATTGTGTGAGCGAATATGTATATTTTATAGACGATAAGAATATAGATATAGACAATACTCATTGCTCAAATGCTCGAAGATAAATAGTTTTAAAAATTATTATTATTGGTTAGGAATGTTGACGAAAATAAAAGTTAAAAAATGATATTTAGCGGAACTATAATATAACCGAAAGAAAACCTGCAATACGAGGCGCTGTTAAGTTGATGACTGTATTCTGATCGGTGAAAGTCTTAAGTAACGTTTGTCCTGAGCGGTTTTATAGCGTGTCAACATGTTTAATTTGCGGACAGTTCCGTGTCGGAAAGAGAGAATATCTAATTACGTCTATTTTTAATCGGGTATCAATGTGAAAAAAGCCTGTTTATAATACACGAAAGATCTTGAAGATAGGTGAGTTTTTATACTATTATACGCCCTTCTTCAATAGTTTGCGCACTTGGATTGAATGAGCGATGAGAGTATTTCCGATGCTTTAATAACTATTTAGTACGAGATGCGTTTGAATATTGAATCCAGTCTTGAGGTGCAAAAACCAGCGCCAAACTGGGGGTATGATTATATTTTAAAGTGGGCTACATGCCCACTTTTTGTTTACTGAAGGTATACAGAGAGCAAATGGGTTTGTCAAAATATGTTCTGGATGTTATCAATCCTGTGGTGACAAGTATGGGATATGAATTGGTCGGTGTTGAACACTTAGGCCAGGGGAAACACTCAGTCGTTAGGATATATATAGATCACACGGATGGTATCGCTGTTGAAGACTGTGAACAAGTCAGTCGGCAAGTGAGTGCGTTACTTGATGTGGAAGATCCAATACCCGGACAGTATTCCTTGGAAGTTTCTTCACCAGGATTGGATAGGCCTCTTTTTAACAAAGAACATTTTGTACGATTTATCGGGTCTCAATGTAAGGTGCGATTGTATCGGCTTATTGATGGCCGACGGCGAATTACAGGCGTGATCACAGGCGCAACTGATGACAATGTGATTATTGAGTCTGAAGGTGAGGCACTAACATTGCCTCTAGAAATGATAGAAAAGGCCAATTTGGTACCCGAAATTCAATTCTAGCCCTTTGGAGGCATATGCATGAGTAAGGAAATATTGCTGGTAGTTGATGCTGTTTCCAATGAAAAAGGTGTGGCGAAACAAATTATATTCGAAGCCATTGAGGCGGCATTAGCGACGGCTACCCGAAAGCGCCATGGTGGCGATATTGAGGTCAGAGTGGCTATTGACCGAACAACAGGTGATTATAGTTCGTTTCGTCGTTGGTTGGTGGTTGATGATATTGATGAAGAATTAGAATTTCCAAGCCGTGAAATTAAACTAAGTGCCGCTCGCGAGCACCATCCAGAAATTAATATTGGAGAATATACTGAGGAACCGATAGAATCAGCATCGTTTGGTCGGATTGCGGCGCAAACTGCCAAGCAAGTCATTGTGCAAAAAGTGAGGGAAGCAGAACGTGCCCAAATCGTTGAGGCCTATAAGGAACGTGAAGGCGAATTGGTCACCTCAGTTGTCAAACGGGTTGAGAAGGGCAATGTCTATGTGGACCTAGGCGGCCGTGCCGAGGCTGTGTTGTTACGCGACGATTTAATACCAAAAGAATCGATGCGGCCCGGTGACCGAATTCGTGGTTATTTGCGGGAAGTGAAACCGGAAGCCAGGGGACCTCAGCTGTATATTAGTCGAGTGGTACCTGAGTTCGTGATTGAGCTGTTCAAACTGGAAGTTCCCGAAGTTGGTGAAAGTATTATCGATATTATGAGTGCGGCACGTGATCCCGGCTCTCGCGCAAAAATTGCTGTTAGATCGAATGATTCTCGCATTGACCCGGTAGGGGCTTGTGTAGGAATGCGAGGATCGCGGGTACAAGCGGTTTCTAATGAATTAGCCGGTGAGCGTGTCGATATTGTCACTTGGCATGAAAATGCCGCACAATTTGTAATCAATGCCATGGCGCCAGCAGAAGTGTTATCCATTGTGGTCGATGAAGATTCGAAGAGTATGGATGTCGCTGTTGCTGAAGAACAGCTATCACAGGCGATTGGGCGTGGTGGACAAAACGTACGCTTAGCGAGTGAACTCACGGGATGGGAATTGAACGTGATGACTTTTGATGAAGCGAATCAAAAAAGTGAGACTGAGTCTGTGGCGTTGCGCAATATGTTTATGGAACAGCTTGGAATTGAAGAAGATATTGCTGCAGTCTTGATCAGTGAAGGTTTTTTGAGTGTTGAAGAAGTTGCCTATGTGCCAGCTCAGGAATTGCTTGCGGTGGATGAGTTCGATGAAGAAATCGTCGATGAATTACGTCAACGGGCACAAGATGTTTTATTGACGCAAGCCATTGCGAATGAAGAAAAAGTGGTTGAAAAAGGACCTGCTCAAGATTTGCTTGAAATGGCAGGTATGACACCAGACATAGCTAATCGCTTAGCTCAAGATGAAATATATACTATGGAAGACTTAGCTGAGCAGGCTGTTGGTGATTTAGTTGAAATATTGAACATAGATAATGAATCCGCAGGCAAATTAATCATGACGGCTCGTGAGCCGTGGTTTGCCAGCGAAGAGCAGTAATAAAATTCTAGTGGGAGCATTTGTATGTCAGAGGTGACGGTAAAACAGTTTGCGGATGCAGTTGGTATTCCGTTGGATCGCCTGCTTACCCAATTAGAAGACGCCGGCTTAGCAGAAAAAGATGCTGATGAGACAATTAGTGATGATGAAAAAAAGCAATTGCTCAGTTACTTACGGGGTCGTCATGGAAGTCAAGCACAAGAAATAGCAGGCACACCTAAGCGTATTACATTACGTCGGAAAACGACCAGTGAGCTAAAACAAAATGTTAATAAAAGTGGTGTTGTACAGCGCCAGGTGCGAACGGTTAGCGTTGAAGTGCGTAAACGGCGCACCTACGTAAAGCGAAGTGAAATTCAGGTCAATGAAAAGTCTCCATTGCCTCAAACGGATACTTCAGAGTTGGAGCGCAAAAAGCAAATTGAATTACAAGCGTCGCGAGCCGAGCCGGAAAATCTACCACACTTAACGGAAGGGCAAACTGTGGAAGAGACGGTGGCGAAGCAGGTGGTAGAGGTGGTGACGAGAGCCGAGGAAGAAGCCGCGACTAAGCTCATTGCCGAAGCTGAGTTAGTGAAGGTCGTTGAGCAGCAAGCTAAAGCGGAAAAGGAAATTCAAAAAGGGCTAGCGTCTGGTCATAGTCAAGATGAAAAAGAGCCGCCGAAGCAAAGCGCGGCTATTCCTCCAAAAGAAGAAAAAACAGGCGGTCGAAAAGCGAAAAAACGTAAAGCGCGTGGCAGCAGTGAATACGATGGTTTTAGTGCCGTTGACGAGACCCCGGATGCGCTGGATAAAGTTGGGCGCCGGCGTAAAAAAACTAAAGCAAAAGTGGTCGCCGAAGTTAAACATGGTTTTGCTAAGCCGGTTGGTCCAGTGATACGTGAAGTCAGCATTACTGAAACCATGACAGTGGCTGAGTTGGCGCAAAAAATGTCAGTCAAGGCGGCTGAAGTGATCAAATATATGATGAAGCTAGGCACGATGGCGACGATTAATCAAGTGGTTGACCAGGACACCGCCGCTATTCTCGTTGAAGACATGGGCCATAAAGCTAAAATCATGAAGGAAAATGCCATCGAAGATGGCTTACAGTTAGGTTTGCCCGCTGAGACTGGTCAAGAGATTTCTCGACCGCCGGTGGTGACGGTGATGGGACATGTGGATCACGGAAAAACGTCGCTATTGGATTATATTCGTCGTGCTAAAGTTGCGGCGGGTGAAGCGGGTGGGATTACCCAGCATATCGGTGCCTATCACGTGGAAACAGCGCGCGGCATGATTACCTTTTTAGATACGCCGGGCCATGAAGCATTTACCGCCATGCGTGCCCGAGGGGCTCAAGTCACGGACGTGGTTGTGTTGATTGTGGCTGCCGATGATGGGGTGATGCCACAAACTAAAGAAGCGATTCAACATGCTAAAGCTGGTAATGTACCGCTGATTGTTGCCATCAATAAGATAGATAAGCCAGACGCTGATCTTGATCGAGTAAAAAATGAGTTGTCAGCTTTTGATGTTATTCCCGAAGAGTGGGGCGGTGAGAGCATGTTTGTTCATGTGTCAGCTAAGACGGGTGAGGGCATTGATAATCTACTCGAGGCGATATCATTGCAGTCGGAAATGATGGAGCTTAAGGCAATGCACGATGTCCCTGCTCGTGGCGTGGTGCTTGAATCTCGATTGGATAAAGGGCGAGGAGTGGTAACGAGCATTTTGGTGCAGCACGGTCTCCTGAAAAAAGGAGATGTGTTGCTCGCTGGTCAGGAATTTGGCCGGGTCCGGGCGTTGTTGAATGAACATGGCAAACCGGTGAATCAATCCGGGCCATCCATGCCCGTGGAAGTCTTAGGTTTATCGGGCGCACCTAAGGCAGGTGATGAGGTCGTGGTGGTTGCTGATGAGCGTAAGGCACGAGAAGTGGCGCTGTTTAGGCAAGGAAAATTTAGAGAGGTGAAGCTTGCCAAGCAGCAAGCTTCAAAGCTAGAGAATCTTTTTTCACAGATGGGTTCAGGCGATGTTGCTAGCATAAACATTGTGTTGAAGTCCGATGTACAAGGCTCATTAGAAGCGTTAACCGATTCTCTCATGAAACTGTCCACTGAGGAAGTTCAAGTGAAAATTGTTGCCGGTGGCGTTGGGGGTATTAATGAATCAGATGCCCATCTCGCGATTGCCTCCAATGCCATCATTATCGGATTTAATGTGCGTGCTGAAGGTTCGGCGCGTCGTGTCATTGAAGAAGAAAATATTGATTTACACTATTACAGCGTTATATACGATGCGATCAATGAAGTGAAACAAGCCATGACTGGCATGCTAGCGCCAGAATTTAAAGAAGAAATCATTGGTTTGGCAGAAGTAAGAGACGTATTCAAATCGCCAAAACTCGGTGCCATTGCGGGTTGTATGGTTACCGAGGGTATCGTTCGTAAAACGAACCGAATTCGTGTGTTACGTGATAATGTGGTGATCTACGAAGGAGAGTTGGAGTCTTTGCGCCGATTTAAAGATGATATGAATGAAGTAAAATTTGGCTATGAGTGTGGTATTGGCGTAAAAAATTATAATGATGTGAAAGTAAAAGACCAAATCGAAGTATATGAACGTGTTGAGGTGAAACGTCAACTCTAATGTCACAAGCTGAAAATCGGTCAAGGCGGATTGGCGAGCAAATTCAACGTGAATTGGCTCAGATAATTCAACAAGAGTTAAATGACCCTCAATTACACTGGGTAACGGTTGCTGCAGTCAAGGTTTGCCGAGATTTGGCTCATGCGACGGTTTATGTGACGGCACTTAATCAGCCCCCTGATGCATATAACAAGATCATTGATAAGCTAAACCATGTGAGTGGTTACCTGCGGCATGCATTAGGGCGGCGGATTCGACTGCGGATTCTTCCTCAATTGCGGTTTGTTTATGACACATCGATTGAGCACGGCAATCAGTTGGAAAAACTCATTCATGCAGCGGTTGAGTCGGATAGCAAATCAAATAAAGATTGAGGCGGCATTTTTTGGCGCGAAAGCGTCTAAAAAGCGAATGTACAGCGTACGTAAGCGTCGTCAATTGTGGTTGAATTCGCTTGTTTATCCCTGTGGTAAATTAAGATTCTGGGATGTATTAATTAGCCTAATAATTATCGAGTTAACCTAAGGTTTAGTCTCTCATATGTGGGTTTTCCCAACAATGCAAACCAAAGCCTATTGAAGTCAGTAGGGTATTAGTTAGCCGTTTGTCACCTCTTTATAGATGTTTGGTTGAAGCTACAATATAAGCTTATTGTCTATATTTTTGTTAAAGTCAACTTGTTCGCTAGGGTTGGTAAGAGTAACATACGCGCAACAAACTGATCGGTTTAAAAGTGAGTATTTTTTAAGGAGTCATTCATGGCATTAACGACAGAAATCAAACAGAATATCATTAACGATTATCAGAGGGCCGCCAGCGATACCGGTTCACCTGAAGTGCAAGTGGCTTTATTATCTGCACGAATCGAGGGCTTGTCTGGGCACTTTAAGGGGCATATTCATGATCATCATTCACGGCAGGGTTTGTTGAGAATGGTAAGTGCGCGACGTAAGCTACTTGATTATTTGAAAAAATCAGATGTTGAGCGGTATCGATCGCTGATTGGGCGGCTCGGTCTGCGAAAATAATTTACATTGATGTCAACATAAGGACTAAAGAATAGTGACCCAGATTAGAAAAAGCTTTCAGTATGGTAATCAGACTGTCGCCATAGAAACTGGTGAAATTGCTCGGCAATCCACTGGTGCTGTTGTTGTTAGTATGGGTGACACCGTTGTTTTGGTGACCTGTGTTGGTAACAAAAAAGCTGATGAAGGACGTGATTTTTTCCCGTTGACAATCAATTATCAAGAGCGTACCTATGCGGCGGGTAAAATACCCGGTGGTTTTTTGAAGCGCGAGGGGCGACCGAGTGAAAAAGAAACACTCACGAGTCGATTGATTGATCGTCCATTGCGGCCATTGTTTCCCAAAGGATTTACTAACGAAGTTCAAATTATTGCCTCAGTAATTTCTCTTGATTCAGAAATTAATTCTGACATCCCCGCTATTATTGGTGCTTCAGCCGCCCTAGCGATATCAGGCTTACCATTTGATGGTCCTATTGGCGCCGCCCGGGTGGCGTATATTGATGGTCAATATGCGTTAAACCCCACGGCAACGGAGCTTAAGGATTCTACGCTTGACTTAGTCGTTGCCGGTACCGAGTCAGCGATATTAATGGTAGAGTCTGAAGCCGCAGAATTGTCTGAAACCGTTATGTTAGACGCTGTCATGTATGGGCATGGGCAGATGCAAACAGTAATTCAAGCGATTAATGAATTCGCCAGCGAAGTTAATGCGCCTGCTTGGGCTTGGCAAGCGGTGAGCGAAGATGTGGCACTTTTTGATGCGGTGGCAGAAAAAGCGACTAACGACATCATGGTTGCCTATCAAATCAGGGAGAAAGGCGAAAGGCAAGATCGATTGTCGGCGATTAGGGAAAGTGTTGTACAACAGTTAACACCTGACGATGGTGAGCCAGTTTGGCCTACTGAGGCGATTTCGGGTGCGGTTGCGCGTTTGGAAAAAAAGACAGTGCGTAGCCAAATTCTCAGAGGTGAGCTACGTATTGATGGTCGTGATAATGATACGGTTCGCCCCATCAGCGTAAGAGTGGGAATTTTGCCACGGACTCATGGTTCGGCACTGTTTACCCGTGGAGAAACTCAAGCATTAGTGGTGACTACCTTAGGTACAGATCGCGATGCGCAATTAGTGGATGCGGTTGAAGGGGAATATCGAGAACCCTTTATGATGCATTATAATTTCCCCCCTTATTGCGTGGGAGAGGTTGGATTCGTCGGTACTCCTAAGCGTAGAGAAATTGGTCACGGCCGGTTGGCTAAACGGGGTGTGATGGCGGTGATGCCGGACATGGAGACTTATCCCTATACCGTTCGGGTTGTTTCGGAAATTACCGAATCCAATGGCTCAAGTTCGATGGCTTCGGTGTGTGGCAGTAGTATCTCTCTCATGGATGCTGGTGTGCCGATAAAAGCCCCTGTGGCGGGTATTGCCATGGGCTTGATTAAAGAGGAAGACCAGTTTGCAGTGTTGACGGATATTTTGGGTGATGAAGATCATTTAGGCGATATGGATTTTAAAGTGGCAGGTACCTCAAGCGGTATTAGCGCGCTGCAGATGGATATCAAGATCGGAGGCATTACTCGTGAAATCATGGAAGTTGCTTTAGAAAAGGCAAAGCATGGACGTTTGTTTATTCTCGATAAAATGAATGCGGTAATTAGCCAACCCAGGGATGAGCTTTCTGAGTATGCGCCGCGTTACACCACCTTGAAAATTAATCCAGAACGTATTCGCGATGTCATTGGTAAAGGGGGGATGACAATACGTGCCTTGACCGAGGAAACCGGCACGAGCATTGATATTGATGATGATGGCACAGTAAAAATTGCCTCGATTGACAAGGCGGCAGGACTGGAAGCCAAGCGGCGTATTGAACAATTGACCGCTGATGTGGAAGTGGGAATCATTTATGATGGTAAAGTGGCCAAAATTATGGATTTTGGCGCATTTGTTACCATTTTGCCAGGCCGCGATGGTTTGGTTCATATTTCGCAGATTAGCGAAGAGCGGGTCGAAAACGTCAGTGATAAGCTGTCAGAAGGGGATACCGTGCGAGTCAAAGTGCTTGAAGTGGATAAACAAGGACGTATTCGTTTGAGTATGAAAGCGGTGGCCCTAGAGGAGGCTTAGTTTTATTGAGGAGTTTAGAACCATTGTTGTTCAATGGTTCTAGGTAGATTCATTCGTTTTACTTTCCTATTTTTAGCGTGTTATCGAACAGTGACTGATACATTATCCGATAATGCGCCAAACCATCCCATATGCTTCGCATGCATTTGCCATTGAAAATCGTAAATGCCAGGTTCAAGCGGAGTAATAATCTTAAAATTGAACGTTTTAAAGTCGCTTGGTTTAATCGTGTCATTTGCTCTTAAATTGACTTGATCTACCGTCCAAGTCATATTTTTTATCGGGTTTTGTGAGGTGAGTTGATAGGATGCGTTTGTCCAAGTCGTGGTGCCTGTGTTCTTAAATGTGATGGTGACAGGGTAGACTTTTCCTGCCTCTAGGATGGAAAAATATTTTCCTGCTTTTTGTAGGCCAGGTAATTTTTGAAAGACAAATTCCGAAGCGGTGACATTATTTTGTGCCTCAACTTTAATGCGTAGGTTGGGTGTAGGTTCCCCGAACCAGCGATTGCTGCCTCGTTTCATTTGCCAACGAAAATCATAAGTGCCTGCTTTAGCTGGGGCGACAACAGTAAACCGGAAAGTGGCAATTTCTCCTTCAGCAACAAAGCTGTTAGCTGTTAAAGGTATGCTTGATATTCCCCAAAGTTTATTTGTTGCCCGTGCGCCTAACTGATGGTTATTGGCTTTGCTCCAGATGGTATTGCCCAAATTTCTGTATTGAATGAAAGCGGTATATGATTTTCCTGCTTTCATATTCGTGGGTACCACTTGAGATATAAATTTAACACGAGTATTCGGAGTTTCGACAACGATGCTTAAGTTTTTAGTTGGTTCTCCAAGCGATGTACCATTTTTGGTCATTTGCCATTGAAAGTCGTACAGCCCAGGGGTTGACGGAGCTTTTATACTGAATTGAAAAATTTTACTGGCACCTGGTGGGACTTTTTCATTCGCTTTTAGATTGACTTGGTTGATTCCCCAAATGGGTCGTTTACCTTTGGCAAATGTGAGTGTGTACCCATTGCTCAGACTCCATGTGGCCGAGCTTCTATTTTCTAGAGTGAGCGATATCTGGTAGCGTTGACCCGCTAACATGTGCGTCGGTATTTGGTCTTGAGAGCTGGTGGCGGAGAGTATCGTTGCTGCCTTTAAGGATTGTCCTGCTGCATAGCAAAATAGCAGCATGAGTTGGAAAAGTACCATAATATAAAAGCGGTGCCGGAGATGATTTTTGGGTAACTTTTTAGCAGATGTTATCATCTTTTTTGCCTTTTAGTGATGGCTTGGAAGAGCTAATTTAATGTTAGAGCACATTAGCATCATTGTCTGAAGTTAACTTTTACTGCGTTCTCCATTAGATTTTGATTGTTAGCAAGATTCATGCGCTTTATTAGCTTACTGACGTTTCCTGTGTGAATTAACTGCAAGCCTTATTGTTTTGGCAAGAGCAAATACGCATGCTTTCGGCTCTTATTTGATTGATAATTGCACATGCAAGGCAGTTAATCAATCATTGCTAATGACATTAAGCTTTGTTGATATGCCATAGCATTCGCCCATCCGTTGTTGGGAAATGTTGTCAAAAAATAGATGACCGATCTATTTCTCATTGATTTAGAATGTATTTTTTTCAGAAAAAAATCTGTGAAATCAGTTTTCTTAGTGACTTTCTACCACTAGGTTGGCCAACGTCGCTACCGATAGCAATAAAAAGGATATGTCAATTTTGCGATCTAAATCACGCATTTAATTTAAGTTAATTATTCATTCATCGAAAACATAAGCAAGTCAAGATAAAAATTGAGCTTATGGCAAACGGCGATGAAAAGTATTACGAAACACTTAGGTATATTTTTGTTCATTTTTATGAGTAACACTTCATTTGCTTGGAGTGAAAAAGACAGTATTTGGCAAACGGCGTATTTAGCAACACATATTGCTGATTGGGGGCAAACGCGAGACATTGCTAGTCAATGTGAATCTGGGGGATACTACGAAACTAATCCGGTGATTGGTCGGTGCCCGAGTAAAGATTGGGTGAATACTTATTTTTTTACGACGGCATTATTGCACACCGGTATTGCCCGTCTGTTGCCGTCAAAATATCGACGCATGTTTCAAGTCGGTACTTTGGGCATGGAGTTAAGCTATATCGCTAATAATGCACGCATTGGATTGTCAGTTGAGTTTTAATTTTGTGAGGATTTTAGTAGTTTTTTTTTAATTGAAGAAAGTAGGTTGCGAGGTGGCTCAATCGTGATATCACAAATCACCACGGTGATATTGTCAATGCCTCCGTTTTCTTTGGCTTCGCTAATGAGCTTTTGGACGCGCCAGGCTAATGGCATTTTCGTGGTGGAAATTTCTAGAATACGGTGATCCTCAAGCATATCAGTGAGGCCATCAGAGCACAGTAAAAAGCGATCTCCATCCTGCAGGCGATCAGAAATTAAATCGACTTCCACATCGTCCCTATGTCCCAGTGCCCGATAGATCGCATTGCGTAGCCAGTGGGTTGCTGCTTCTTCTTCAGTAACTAAGCCGAGGTCTAATTGCTCTTGAATAAAGGAATGGTCTTTGGTAAGTTGCTGGATGGTATTATTACGCAATAAATAAGTGCGGCTGTCTCCCACATGGCCGATGAAATAATGATCATCATGAAAGGTCAGTGCTTCGGCAGTACAGCCCATGCCACGCGTTTCTGAGTGTTGTTGAGTGTGGTCTAAAATCGCTTGGTTGGCATTCTTGAAGCAGCGGGTCAGTCGCATGCCATAATCTTGATTCCAGCCTGAGTCTGCTTCAAACTCTTTTTCTCCGCTGTTAGTGAAAATCTCACTGGCGATTTCTCCCGCCGCCGCCCCACCGATACCATCTGCGACGATATATAAGTTGAGGTCTTCTCTGACGAGAAAAGCATCTTCATTATTTTTGCGTCGACAGCCCACATCCGTGAGACCAAATGCACTTACTTTCATCGGTATCGTTATTAAATACAACCCTTTCAGGTTGATTTTTACTCCATTAAGCTTGCAGCGTTGATCTGAACACGTTCGTCGTTCAGGGTAAAATGATGTGGTTCGACCAGTAAAGTACTGGCTTGGTTGCGCCAGTCACCGAGCACGATGCGCCTATTTTTTTTACCGTTGATATCATAATAATGGACATTAGGCCGATGCGTATGTCCATGTATCAGTTGGTTGACGTGATGGGCCTTAAAAGCGTTTATTATTGCGTCTTGATTCGCATCCATAATGTCATTGGGTTTTTGACGGGTTTCTTTATGACTTTCGGCCCGTGCCGCTTGAGCTAAATGTATACGCTCATCAAGGGATTTTTTTAAAAACTGAGCTTGCCATGATGGGTGCCGTACCTGTTGGCGAAAGGCTTGATAATCAAGGTCGTCAGTGCATAATTGATCCCCATGCATGAGCAAGGTCGTTACGCCGTATAAATCAATGACGGAGGTTTCTGTTAATAATTGACAGCCCGTCAGGGCTGCAAAGCGATCGCCAATCAGAAAATCACGATTACCATGCATAAAATACACAGAGCTACCATGATCGGTTAATTGCTGGATGGCTGTGAGTATGGCATGATGCGATGCGGTCATGGCATCATCACCTAACCAGACTTCGAATAGATCACCTAGAATATATACGGACTCACATTGTTCGGCTTGGTCTGACAGTAGTTTGATGAAATGGCGAGCTAACACCGGTGTTTTTTCAGATAAATGTAGGTCAGAAATAAATAAAGTCGGCATACGAGTTTCGCTGATAGAAGGATGTCAAAATCTCTATCCGCTAAGTAGATTTGTTGATTAATCCAAAACCCCTAAAACTACTTAGCGATCAACTATAATAACACGGCAGACTAGGCTTAGTTGCCTTCAATAATGCTTGCTTTTTCGATAATGATCGGGGTTTTCGGAACATCTTGTCGAAATTGACCGCCAGCACCTGTTGGGGTCTTTCGCATTTCGTCGGCGACATCCATCCCTTGAATGACTTTCCCAAAGACGGTATATCCCCAACCTTGTGATGTTTTCGAGCGAAAATTCAAAAATGAATTGTCGACCACATTAATGAAAAATTGGGCGGTAGCGGAATGAGGGTCTGATGTGCGGGCCATCGCAATGGTGCCTTGCTTATTGGACAAACCATTATCTGCTTCATTTTTAATCGGCCCCCGGGTGTCTTTCTTTTTATAATCTTGGCTGAATCCTCCGCCTTGGATCATAAAATTAGAAATTACGCGGTGGAAAATGGTGCCATCGTAAAAGCCACTTTTTACATAGGATAAAAAATTGTTAACGCTGTTGGGCGCTTTATCTGAGTATAGCTCAATAATAATATCCCCCATGTTTGTCTGTAATTTGACTTTGGGTAGGTTATCTGCCGCCATGCTCGGACCTGACATTACGATCAAACAAAAAATAAATACCCCTAGAATTTGGTGTTTGCCCGTCATTTATGATTCCTTTTGTTGAAATAAACTTGTTGATTGAGTTCATGATATCGGTTTTGACGGTGAGGAGAAAGTGAATTTTATCGATAACGTCTAATCTGCTATCTGCGGTTAAAAATTAAGCGAAACTTTCACTAAGTAGATACAAGGTTGGGATCTTGCTTGTGGACTAGAAGCCAGGCAGGTTTGATGCTTGTGCGTTGGTTTGTGATGAAGACTGAATATAATGCGCTGCATTGTGTTAAAATTTTGTTGAAAGTGTGGGGCGAGCTGTATCAGCCATTTTTAGTTAATGAATCATTTTTAATCTTACATGGTTGTTAAGAAAACAAAAAAAATAACAAAAAAAGCGACTCGGAAAAAAACTCAATCTCAACGACACTGGCGTTTTCCATGGGGATTGTTTGTGCAAGCGGTTTTTTTCAGCAGCCTTTTATTAATGGTTTATGTTTTTTATCTTGATGTACAAATTAAGCAAGAGCTAGACAATAAAAGTTGGTCTGCACCGTCTCGGGTTTTTGCGCGTCCGCAAGAATTATTTATGGGTAGATCGCTGAGTATGGCACAACTGATTGAAGAATTACGTCAGTTAGGTTACCAGCCGCAACGAACGATTGCTCGAGAAGGATCGTTTTATCAACAAAAAAATCGGTTTCGCATTCATGTACGAGCCTTTGATTTTTGGGACGGTCGTGTTGACGCTCGGAAAATTGAGCTTCGTTTTGCCAAGGGCATGATTACCCAATTGGTGAATGCCGAGACCCGAGAAGAGCTTGATATAGTGCGTCTAGAGCCGATTTATATCGGTGGCTTGTATCCAACCAGTAAAAAAGACAGGGTGTTGGTTGCATTAGCGGATGTACCGCCGACATTGATTGAAATTCTGCTTGCGGTAGAAGATCGCCATTTTTATCAGCACCATGGTTTACAATTTAAGTCCATACTGCGCGCATTGCTCGCGAATATTCAAGCGGGACGAACGGTGCAAGGAGGAAGCACCATTACCCAGCAACTCGTAAAAAACCTATTTCTTACCCAAGAGCGCTCATTGGTGAGAAAAATAAACGAAGCCATTATGGCCTTACTGGTGGAGCTGCACTATACCAAAAGACAAATCCTCGAACTCTATATTAATGAAACCTATTTAGGGCAAGATGGCAGTATTGCGATTCATGGATTTGGACTAGCCAGTTATTTTTATTTTGCTAAACCGCTGGGTAGCTTATCGATTGATGAGACCGCGTTATTGGTGGGGATGATTCAAGGACCCTCGGCTTTGAATCCTCGTAAACATGCCGATCGGGCAAAACAACGGCGCGATGTGGTGTTGGATGTATTGCTACAAGCGAATTTATTAAATAAGCAAAAAGCTAAAAATTTAAAGCAAACACCGCTAAAAATTCTACAAGATAAACCGCAAGGGAAAACCCCGTATCCTGCTTTTCTTGATTTGGTGAAAAGACAGCTCGTCAATGATTATCGGGCAAGCGATCTGACATCCGGTGGTTTGCGCATTTTTACGACACTTGATCTTATCAGTCAACGTGTGGCCGAAAAAAGCGTAGTTAGCCGCGTTAATGCCTTAGAGAAAAAAACGAAATTGAAGTCAGGTACATTACAGGCCGCGGTTATTATCAGTGACAGTGCGAGTGGAGAAATTGTCACCTTGATCGGGGGGCGCAGCCCTAAATATGCGGGATTTAACCGGGCACTTGATGCACGCAGACCGATCGGGTCGCTGATTAAGCCGGTGGTTTATCTGACGGCATTGCATGATTCAGAGCATTATCATTTAGCTACCTTACTTGAAGACAAACCGATTTCCATCACTGGGAGCCGTGGGAGCGTATGGTCGCCCCATAATCATGATAAAAAATATCAAGGTGAAATATTGTTATATAATGCGTTGGCCCAATCGAGAAATATTCCGACGGTGAATTTAGGTATGCAAGTTGGTTTAGATAAAATCATCGATACCTTAGAAGATCTAGGTATTAGTCAGCCAGTGGAAGCGTATCCTTCTTTATTGCTAGGTGCTATTGAGTTAACGTTGCTTGAATTATCTCAAATGTACCAAACATTTGCGTCGGAAGGTTTTCAAACGCCACTCCGATCCATTCGAGCGGTGACCACAGCGCAGGGGAACACCTTACAACGATATCCTTTAAGTGTGGAACAAAAGTTCGATGCTGAATCGATTTTCTTATTGAATATTGCATTGCAGCATGTCGTACAATATGGCACGGCGCGATCTTTGTCTCAATGGCTGCCGAAAACATTGAATATTGCCGGTAAAACAGGTACAAGTAATGATATGAAGGATAGTTGGTTTGCGGGTTTTAGCGGTGATCGTGTGGCGGTAGTGTGGATGGGGTCGGATGATAACAACAATGTCGATTTGACCGGTGCTAGCGGAGCATTGACTATCTGGGGAAGTATATTTGCTAAGTTATCGCCAAGCCCCTTAGAATTAGTTCGACCTTCTAATATTACGTATAAGAAAATTGAAGGCGACTCGGGTTTGCTTGGCGGAGATGAATGCCAGATGGTGGTGGTATTACCCTTTATTAAAAACTCTGGACCGAGTGAGTTCGCATCGTGTGCATCATACCCGTAGCAAGTCTGACGTGATGACATGTCTATTCGTGTTTTAGCCAAATTTTGATTGATTACTGTAGGTGATTGTTATGCCGGTATTCAGGTTGATTGTTTTATTGTTCCTCGTTGTATTCGCCAGTGGATGTACGGTATCACCGATTAAGTCAGCTAAGCCAACCGTGCCTGCGGAATCTACGGTGATCCCACCGCCTCAACACGAAAGGCTTGATGACATTAAAGAAAAAAAGAAGTCACACACACCGACTGAGGTGATGATGCCAAATGTATTAAAATCGACAACGCGCCAGCAAATATCGCCAGTGATTCAAAAAATGTTGACCAGGATTAATGGCTCACTTAACAACGAGAATTATGCTGATGCAACGTCTTTGCTGGAACGTGCTTTACGCATTGACCCTAAAAACCCATTGCTGTGGTATAAGTTAGCGCGTGTTAAACTAGCGGAAAGGAATTATGCGCAGGCTAAACAAATGGCCGTTCGGTCAAATCAATATGTACAGAGTGATGTTCAATTGCGAGAAAAAAATCAACGTATTATTGATCAAGCGATCATGTTGTCCTCCGAGGGAGGATGAATCGGCGCGTATTAGGTGCCGTGCCTATCCTTTATTTTGTTTCACTGCTCATCGCTCAGTCAGTTATTGAATAATCCATCATCACACAATCATCAAAATCGTGGTCATTCCTAACAATCGCTACTGGTATTGCCCGCTTGGGTGAAGCGGGTCTCGATTTCATTCTTAGGCGCACCCTTCCCATGACTAATCATTTGATTTTCCAATAAAATATTAAACGATCTTTAAGTAAAAAATAGTCTTGACCGATAACCTGTGGGTTAAGAGTTTCTTACGCCATGTCGACATGTGACTTGGGTTAGGAATGGGAAGTTATTGCGTGTCCATTCCTTATTGCACTCTTGGAGAAAAACAAAGGGATCAACATGCGATGGTGCTGGCAGATAATAGAATACGTTGATGAATAACAATCGATTGCGATTAGATAGTCTCCGTGGACGATATTTTGCTGTTGCCGCTGCATTACTCGTTTTTGTCATATTTAGCACCTGGTTTTTGCACAAAGAAGTCAGTGATGTGCGGTACTTGTCGACAGTGAATATCGGTGTGCGATATCAGTTGCTTGTGAAAAGTGGCAATATCCGCGACCAAATATGGCAAGTACGCAATGGCTTGAATGCTTTTTTATTGAAGCCTTCCAATACACCACTTCCTACCGTTATCCCTCGCGCAATGAATACGGCACTTTCTTTGAGCAATGCCTTAGCGAGTCATTCACGGGTTACCTCTAGCGAATTACGAAATATAGTCAATGCCATTCCTCGGTTCATTGTTGAATTGGAGCGTGAAATTAACGATCTGATCAACCCGCGTCGGCGTATTTCCTATCAGTTTGATAATAAAATCAACCCTTTGTTAAAAGAGATATGGGAGCATTTATTAGCTTTTGATCAGCAAATTGAAGCATCGGCAATGAATGACTTAGAATCTTTATCTCGCATTTCGGAAAATCAAACGCGTGTACTCTGGGGCATGGCTGGTTTTTCTTGTTTGTTTATCATTATGGGGGTTTTTTCCTTAGAACGATCAGTGCTTAGGCCCATTGCTAAAGTGACTGAGGCATTAATCTCCGGGATTGACAACACTAATATTCAGTTACCGATTCCGAGGACTAAGGAAGCCCGGAATTTAGTTGATGCGTTTTTACATATGCGTGATCAGGTACAGAGCAGGCAGTTGGCTTTAGAGTATCAGGCATTGCATGATGGGCTAACGGGATTACCTAATCGGATGTTGCTTTGGGACCGTTTAGAAAATGCATTGAATTTATCTAAACGGTCTGGTAAAGCGCTAACAATAATGATGATGGACTTGGATCGCTTTAAAGAAGTCAATGATACTTTGGGGCATCATGTGGGAGACAGTCTATTAAAACAGGTCGCCGCACGCTTATTGGATAGCTTGAGGCAAGCCGATACCGTGGCTCGCTTAGGTGGCGATGAATTTGCGATACTGTTAGCCGATACCGATCAAGCCCAAGCCATGCAGATTGCAATGAAAATAATCACTATATTAGAAGAGCAATTTCAAGTAGATAATGTACATTTCTATGTGGGAGCGAGTATTGGTATTGCTAGTTATCCAGATCATGCGACAGAGGCTCAAAATTTAGTAAAAAATGCGGATGTTGCTATGTATATTGCAAAGCGGCAAAAGCGAGGTTATGCCGTTTATGACGCACAGCAAGATGAAAACAGTGTGGGTCGTTTAGCCCTGACTAATGATTTGCGGGAGGCAATAAAAAACCATCAGCTTGTCTTGTACTTTCAGCCAAAATATTTGTTAAAACTCAATGAAATCCAAGGTGCTGAAGTTTTATTACGTTGGCAACATCCCGTTTTTGGAGAAATACCTCCGGAGCAAATTATCCAAATTGCTGAGAAAAATGGATTGACCAATGTATTATTCTACTGGGTATTGGATAACGCGTTACAACAACTTTCATTATGGTTGGCGAAAGGTATCAGTATCAATCTGGCCATCAATTTATCGATGTGCAACTTACAAGATGTTGTGTTTGTCACACGCTTGAAAGAAGCGCTTGCGCGTTATCATGTCAATGCTAATTGTTTGACATTCGAGATTACCGAAAATTCGATAATGCATAATCCTGCACGAACGATTGAAGTATTATCGTTACTTAGTACGATGGATGTCAATTTGGCAGTCGATGGTTTTGGAACGGGTTTTTCATCGTTAGCCTATTTAAAAAAATTTCCAGTGAATGAACTAAATATCGATAAATCTTTTATTCTTGATATGGTCAATGATGAAAATGATTCAATCATTGTTCATTCGATCATAACGCTTGCACATAACTTAGGACTCAAAGTGATTGCCGAAGGGGTTGCATCTGCTGAATGTTGGACAATCTTAAATAGTTGGGGATGTGATTTTGCGCAAGGATGTTTTTTGTGTCCCCCGGTTTCTCAACAGGAACTTGAACAGTTAGTTTTGGCAGGGAAAGTCGTTGAATACCGAAAAGATGTTGGTTGATCCTGTATTTGATATCGTTGTGTTTTATTTTTTTTCAGATAAAACAATTCATCTAATGACATTTCAATAGAAATGTTATTTCTGCCTTTATGTTAGTAATACCCCGACTTAGTTTTTATTCGATTATCACTCGATTGTGGTATGCGTTGCATCGCTTGCCGATAAAATCGTATTTATTATGGATTGGGATCTTAGTGGCTGTTGTGGTATCCGTTGAGGGCGCAATGGCGAATGAGGTTAAAAATAATGAAATATTACAACAAACCGATCGGTTCATTATAAAATTTAAGTCGTCTGTGCGCCAAAAGGGGATTGATCAAACGATTGAACAGCGGTTGAGTTACAAACTAGGTTTAACGCTCAAAAAATTAGCCCTCACTGGTAATGAAATGCATGTGTTTGAGTTACCCGAGATGATGGATTTGCAGACTGTTTATGCGATGACTCAACAGCTGAGCGAAGATGGGTTAATTGAATATGCGGAGCCAGACCGTATTGTTCTTCCCAAATTAACCCCAAATGATGAATATTATCAAAACCAATGGCATTATCATGATAACACTCAAGTGATTGGTGGAATCAATCTACCCATGGCTTGGAACATTAGCACAGGCAGTGAAAATATGGTGATTGCCGTCATTGATACCGGCATATTGCCGCATTCTGATTTAACCGAACGTATGGTATCAGGTTATGACATGATTTCCTCGACGCGTATTGGTGCTGATGGAAATGGGCGTGATAACGATCCAACAGATGTGGGAGATTGGACTGAGCAAGATGCGTGTTATCAGGGTTCTTCGGCCAGTCGTAGCACATGGCATGGGACTCATGTCGCAGGAACGCTTGGTGCCGTCAGTAATAATGGCATCGGAGTGGCTGGTGTTAATTGGAAGGCTAAAATCATGTCCATTCGAGCAATGGGTAAGTGCGGTGGCTACATGTCTGATATTGCAGATAGCATCCGTTGGGCTGCCGGAGCAGACATTAGCAATATACCTAATACGGTGACGCCAGCTAAGGTGATTAATCTGAGTTTAGGTGGAGTGGGCAATTGTGGATATATGGAACAACAAGCGATTAATGAGGCGGTGCAGTTAGGTGCGATTGTGGTGGTTGCCGCCGGCAATGAAAGCGGTAATGTCGCACAAAGTACACCGGCTAATTGTCAGTATGTTATTTCTGTGGCCGCTGTCACCGCGTCAGGAGCGCAGGCCTATTACAGCAATATTGGAGAAAAAATTACTGTCGCCGCCCCTGGTGGAAATTGGTCTAAGGGTATTATGTCCACGTTTAACCGTGGCGATACACTCGCGGAAACACAAAGTTATCAAAGTCTGATGGGAACCAGTATGGCTGCGCCTCATGTGGCTGGTGTTATCTCATTAATGCTTTCGGTGAACCCACTTTTATCACTCAATGATGTGCGGCGAATCATTGAGGAAACAGCACGTGATTTTCCGGTAGGCACGATTAGAGATTGTGACAAATTAAGGTGTGGTGCAGGTATTATTGATGCCGCTAAGGCGCTCATGATGGCAGGCAATAACAGGCCACCGATGGTTTCAGTGACGAGTGCACAGCGAGTCAATGGCGGGGATAGGGTGCTGTTACAAGGGAGTGCATACGATGTTGACGGTCAAGTGAATGAACTTTGGTGGTCTCAGATTTCAGGAGAGCAAGTATCATTGCTTGAAGATGATGGGAGTTTTGGCGCTGAGAATGAAACTTTGAATGAACGTAGTATTGAGAAATCTGTTTATTTTGTCGCCCCGGAATTGCCACAACGTCTTGGTTTTAGATTCACGGCTAACGATGATAAAAAGGCATTGTCGTCGACTGACATTCATGTCGAAATCAATATGCCCCCGATGGCTAATGCTGGTGGTGATCAAGTGGTATTACCAAAATCCTTGATTGTCTTGGATGGTTCAAACAGTACTGACGACCTGGCCATCAAACAATATCATTGGCGGCAATCATCCGGCAATACGGTGATGATTGATTATTCATTGACAGAAACCGCGGAGTTTGTTGCCCCATCATTGCCCGGTGCGATTGAGTTTACATTGCGTGTTGAAGATGAAGGGAATTTATTTAGTGAAGACAGCATGACAGTCTATGTTAATGAAAAACCCATCGCCAGGGCGGGTACTGATCAGTTGGTGAATGCGAAAAATACGGTTTATTTAGATGGCAGCGAAAGTGCTGACAGCGATGGTGCAATACAAAGCTATCGTTGGAGACAGCGATCAGGAAGGCCGGTTAAAATCATTGATGCTCGTTTAGTTATGGCACGTTTTGTGGCACCCGATGACATTGAAACATTGGTGTTTGAGCTAACTGTTGTGGATAATTTAGGTTTTTCATCGACGGATATTGTCACTGTTAACATGAATCGCCCACCGATTACTGTGCTGAGCGAAAGCTTGTGGGTGACGGTTGGTCAACGGGTTTTGTTGAGTGGGGCAGATAGTTATGATTTAGAAAATGAAATTGTGGCTTATCAATGGCGGCAAATCGCAGGTGAGCCGGTTATATTAACGGATGCGACGCAAGCGCTTGTTAATTTTCAAGTGCCATCCATGGCCAGTGTTTTGGTATTTGAGTTAACTGTCACGGATTCGGCGGGGTTATCTGCTTATCATTTAACATCCATTGTGGTAAATGAGCATGTATCATCGTTAAGGGGCAAAGAGGGATCGGTATTGCCTGGTGAATTTGTTAATTTATCTAGTTTTCTGGCAGATGCGCAAGTTGCCAAGGTGAGCGCCTACCAATGGAAGCAATTGGTCGGCGTGCAGGCTGAACTAAAGACATTGCCAAGTGGTGCAGTAACCTTTTTAGCCTCAGAAAAACCTGGCCTCCTGATTTTCCAAGTGATCGCTGATTATAGTGATGGTACTCAAAGCCTAGGGGTTGTGCAGGTTGATGTTATCAATGTGGCGCCTCGTTTTTTATTGCCTGAGACGTTTGTTGTGACGCAAGGTGAGGCCTTATCTTTTAATGTTGAAGTGTCAGATGCTAACCAGACGCAAGTGCGTATCATCGCAGATATTTTACCCGAGCATGCCGTCTTTGATCAACAAACCGGGGGATTTTTCTGGGATGGAACCCATGAATTAGGTGAGTATCGAGTGCGCTTTATTGGATTTGATAGTTTGTTGTCGAGTTTGCAAACCATACATACGGTTAAAATTTCGGTGGTTTCTCCTGGGCAACTGCAATTTTCTGAGTCGCAAGTACGTGTTCAAGAGTCAGCGAGTGAAGTCAGAATTTCTCTGCAACGAATGGCAGGCTTTGCGAATGATGTCGCGGTTGATGTTGTTTTACAAGCGGGTTCCGCGCAGACGAATGATTATGTGTTTGTGACTGAGCAAGTGCAATGGCCGGCGGAGGATTCGTCACCTAAGCAAATTAACATTCCTATCGTGAACGATACTCTAGCAGAGCAAGATGAGTCATTCTTTCTGTATTTAGCGAATCCGCAAGGCGGGGCTACAATCGGTGATTTAAATGCCATGCAGATTGTGATTGGCGATGATGATAGGTCGCTTAGCGGGGCGGTGTTGTTTAAGCAGGCAAGTCTTCAGGTGACAGAGGGGCAAGCGGTTGCTCGAATATCATTAATCCGGCAAGAGGGGAGTCAGGGCACACTGCGTGTTGATTATCAAACATTCTCTCAAACCGCTCAGGAAAATAGTGACTACCAGCCTGTCAGTGGTACTTTGGTTTGGTCTCAGGGGAGCGATGCGGAACAGTTTTTTTCGATTCCCATTGTTGATGACAACAAAGCAGAGAACGATGAAAATTTGTTAGTGGAGTTACAGATTCATTGGGCAGAAATAAATGCAGGAATAAATAACCCAATCACAAAAACATCAAGTTTGGTTATTAAAGATAATGATCCTCGTTGTTTTATTGCCACCGCGGCCTATGGTAGCGGGATGGCGCCGGAAGTGCGCTATTTACGGGCGTTTCGGGACGATTATTTATTACCGAATTCTGTCGGTAATCAGTTGGTCGATTGGTATTACCAGTATAGTCCACCTTTGGCGGACTATTTGCGAAGTCATCCGATCTTACGTGCTGTCGTGCGTGCCGGTTTGCAACCACTCATCGCCATGAGTCAATGGCTATCTAATGCTCAGAGTTATCGGTTACAAACGGCCAGCAAACCTTAGTCTATTTACACTGACCAACAGAACCCGGCCGACACCTTTTTCGATTGGTCCAGAGCGTGTAATCCAAAATGGCATTCTGAAACGTTGCCCCGGTAATATCGGCATTACTTAAGTCCGCGCCTGTCAAGTTTGCACCATTGAAGTTGGCATCGACGAGGTTGGCATTGTTGAGTTTTGCTTTGGAAAGATTGGCGCGTTGTAAATTGGCCTCCTCGAGATTCGCATGACTGAAGATGGCTTCCGCTAGATTGCTGTCTTTGAGATTGGCTTGTGTGAGATTGGCTTGTTCCAAATTCGCCTGGTTAAGATTGGCTTGAGAAAGATTAGCCTGTTCTAAATTCGCATCGTATAAATGGCTACCATTCAACTGGGTGCCAATTAACTGGGCCTGTTTTAAGTTAGCTCGATCGAGTTGTGCATGGCTGAAGCGGGCTTGGTTTAAGTTCGCTTTTTCCAGATTAGCGTTTACCAGGCGTATGGATTTCGCTTTACTTTTTGCCAGATTGACATTGGATAAATTGGCAAAACCCAAATCAGCCTCGTTTAAATTGGCTTTTTCCAGATTGGCATGGCTTAGATTGGCACCGGCTAGCACGGCTTCACGTAAGTTTGCACCTTCCAGTGCCGCATTTTGCTTGTCACAGCCTGACCAATTGACGCGTTTTTGAGGGGGATCGTTGCATGGATCTTGCGCGTTGGCATTTTGAAAAGCAAAAATCACGAGCAGCACTACGTTGATGGAAGTGCTTAATTTATAGGGCGATGAGATAGAGGCTTGTGTTTGCAAAAACGTTGTCATCCTAAAGTTTTAATGGAATGCATGGGCGCTTTAGTTAAACGCACAATACGCCTGTTGGCTTTAATATTATTGCTTAGTTTTTAGACTGGGTGTTTGTTGTTTGATTTAGATATCATCAATGCCTCATGTTACCTTATTTTAAAAAGAAGTTTATCAATTAAACAAGTTGAGTTATTTTATATTTTGCTACTCAGTATTGTCATGGTATCGAATTTTGTATACGCCACTCAAAGTCGCCTGCTGGATAACGACCTTGTGTCGCTTACCAGCGCCAAGCGGTGAACGTATCGGTTTGTTATTATTATAAGCAGCCCACCAGATGATTCAATGCGTCTATGGGTATTTTTAGCTTACCGAATTGGTTAAGTCGATAGCAAAGTTGCACATCTATACCTCGTTAGTATAAGAGGATCTCCCTGCTTGAGTGCCATGTATTGTATTTTTGGTGGTGCGATTGCTTTATACTGTTAATACAATATTTTCATTGAGTTGTGTGTTCGTCGTGACAGCCCAACACTTGATTACGCTGTTCAGCGTATTGTTTATTAATGGCTAGTTTTTTTTATCCCGTATGGCCATGGCATAACGATATTATGGTGTGATTAATAGGTTGGTATTATATTTGCTAATAAACTAATGTCTGATTCTTTTCGTCCTATCACGAGGCGAGTCAGCGTATCGATTGTATCTGTCAATAAAACGACAGACTTGCCAGTGACGATGGATTGACACACCTTTTTTCTGCTATTGATCAAAACCCGCCCAAGTAAATGCACGACTTGAGCGGGTTTTTTTTTGCTCATAGACAGCAACGCTGAGTATAGTTATTACGGGATGAATAGCGTATATTGCTTTTTTTCCTCGGTGCCGCCTTGTGTGGTGCGTTCAATTGAAGAATCTAGATGAGCCGCCTACATTTTGTTGGAGTATCCAGGGCGTATCAGTAGGGTATGCAGTGAAATGACCAAGGAACAGATTTTGCTCGTACTCGTCTAATTTTAACTTTTTGGTATGATCCAGTGATGCGTTGTGCAAAGGGTTCTGTGTAAAAATGTAATATTCAAGATTTTTTCTTTAAAACTTGGAAAGCGTTATTATGTCAAATTTGAAGGCGTGTTTAGAACAGTTTGTTGATGGAGCTTAAATTGAACAAAATAAAACAATTTAGAAATGCAGGGTTTACACTGATTGAAGTCATGGTAGTGATTGTCATTTTGGGTATCTTAGCGAGTTTTGTGGTACCAAGATTAATCGACAATCCCGACAAAGCCCGTCACGCTAAGGTCCAGCAAGATGTGCGCACCTTGGAAAGTGCGTTGAATTTATATAAGTTAGACAATTTTAATTATCCAAGTACTGATCAAGGTCTGGATGCCTTGGCGCAAAAACCATCAGGGACACCGGAGCCTCGTAACTGGAAAGAGGGAGGGTATATTCAAGCCTTGCCAAATGATCCTTGGGGTAATGCTTATCAATATCTAAATCCTGGTGTACGCGGGAGCATTGATGTGTATTCATTTGGTGCCGACGGGCAAGAAGGTGGCGAAGGCGTGAATGCTGATGTGGGCAATTGGGTGAGCCAAGCGGGCGGTTAAGTGGTAAGCCGTTTGTTTTTTACTCGTTGTGGTTGTATATCACTTAGTCGGCTGTTGGCTCATAAGCCAAGCTCATTATCCGTTTAAGATTTTATAGGCATCTGCGACTATTCACTGATTTGATTAACCATGAACGATGTATATTTTTTCGCAAACCATAGCTGAATATTTCTGATGAGATCAACGTGTTAGTCAAGCGAAATGCGCGACGTCAGCGCCGCCGGAAAATACCAAATTTTATGCGCGGTTTTACCCTGATTGAGGTGATTGTGGTGGTCTTTATCATCGGTTTGATGGCGACCTTTGCGTCGTTAAGCGTGGGGGGGGGGGATCGTTATCTCCAGCAAGAAGCACAACGTTTGACCGGGTTGGTGCAATTAGCTGGCGAAGAAGCGATTATTAATGGGCAAGAGTATGGCTTAGAATTTAATAAGACGGGCTATCAATTTGGTCTCCTTGGTAATGGAAATAAAATGACCCCATTGGAAGAGGGCGATGGCGTGTTTCGTGCTCGTGTTATGCCGAATGGTATTTTTATTGCGTTAGAAATTAACGGTGAAGAAATTTTTTTACAAGAAGCAAGCAGTGAACAAGAAGACGACTCAGGAGAAAAATCCATCATTTATCTTTTGTCGAGTGGTGAAATGACACCTTTTATGGCTGAATTTCGCACGGAAGAGCGTGGAGGTTATCGGATTCAGGGTGACTTTATCGGCAACATTACTTATTTAGGGCGTGCCGCAGAATGACGACTCAGAGATATCGCTACCAAGCAAAGCAGGCGGGTTTTACTCTGATGGAAGTGTTAATTGCGCTGGCGGTATTGGCGATTGCTTTGGGGGCAATCATTCAGAGTGTGGCGGCGAATACCAGTAACGCCGCCTATTTACGTGACCGTACCTTTGCCCATTGGGTCGCGATGAATCGAGTGGCGGAAATGCAAGTGCGCAATGAATGGCCAGCGAAAGGAACCGATCGTGGCACTGAGCAGATGGCAAATTTCGAATGGAACTGGCAAGTGGTTGTTAATGATGCGGGGCTGGATGATATTCGACAAATTCAAGTGGAAGTGCGGCGCAACCGTAACGATAAACAAGCGCTCGCAACGATCATTGCATTAGTGGGTAAACCATTATAACGTCACAGCCTGCCAAATTTTATCCACCTCGTATAATGTATTCAATCGTGTATGGTCAACGCGGCTTTACGCTGATAGAACTCATGATTTCTTTGGTTATTTTTTCCATATTATCAACCATGGCCTATACCGGTTTACAAAGCGTATTAGTGGCTAACGAACATACCACCGCTGCCGCCAAGCGCTTAGTGAAACTCCAGACGGCTTTTGCTTTTCTGCAAAGGGATATTGAACAAGCGTTGTCCCGTCGTGCGCGAGATAGTTTTGGCGATTCACGGGCCGGCCTATCTGCCGGTACCTTCGGTGGCACCTTACTGGAATTAACGCGTGGCGGATGGCGTAATCCGACAGGTTCACGTCGGAGCCGTTTGCAACGAGTGGCTTACCGTTTAGAAGAGCAGACACTGGCTCGACTGACCTGGCCGATGGTGGATCAACCGCCCAATAGTGAGCCGTTTGTAAGAACCTTGCTGGATAATGTAACAAGTGTTGAGCTGCGTTTTCTCGATGCAGCGCTCCAATGGCAGAATCAATGGCCGGTCAGTGACGATGATGAAGAGCCCAATCAAATGCCAAGGGCGGTGGAGTTTACTGTTGAATACCGTGACATGGGTCCTATCAAACGTATATTTCGAGTGCCACCGGGGGAGTCTGTCATACCGCAAAGACAAGCCGGTAACGCAGGTGGCAATGCAGGCAACAATGCAAGTAACAATCAACCCTAGCGTAGGGTAATGGAGAGCATTTAATGATGTCGATAGGCCGATTCCGCTCAAAAGGTGTTGCGTTAATCACCGCCTTATTAGTGACCTCCATTGCTACCTTGACGGCGGTATCTATGGCCTCTCGCCAATTCGTGGATGTGAGGCGTACTGGTAATATGCTGGAAGCCGATCAAGCCTATATTTATACTTTAGGTATTGAAACGGTAGCAATTCAGTTATTATCGCAGTATTCCTCAGAATACGCTTACGATGATCAAGCGTTAATGTACGTACCTTATACCTTTCCTGTGGAAGGGGGGGTTGTGAGTGGCACGCTACGGGATATGGAAGCGCTTTTTAATATAAATAGTCTGATTAACCTTAATGATAAACCAAATAAAACGCAACTCGATAAATTTGAGCGTTTATTGACGCCGGTGTTAGAGGCCATGGATGAAGATACTGGGCGTGCCAAAGAGCTGAGTAATGCAATTGTCGATTGGATTGATGAGAATGAAGAAGTTGCATTTCCAGGCGGAGCTGAAGATAGTACGTATTTAAGCCTGGATATTCCTTATCGAGCCGCTAATCGTTTCATGGTCAGTCCATCAGAAATGTTATTGATTGAAGGATTTAACCGCGAAATACTCTATGGCAAAACCATTGACGAAGAAAAAATCCCTGGCTTGTTACAGTATGTGACAGCCTTGCCGCAAACCATGACGGAAATCAATGTCAATTCTGCCAGCGTTGAGGTGCTGCTGTCTTTATCAAAGTTACTTGATCGAAAAATGCTAGAAGATATGATTGCTAGTCGACCATTTAAAGAGTTGAGTGAATTTAAACAGCATGAAGCACTGGATCAATTGACGAAAAAGGATCGCGCTCAATTGAATAAAGATTTAGCGCAAGGATTAACCGTTGCGAGCAGCTATCTAACGGTGCAGGCCAGCGGGCAAGTGGGGCGGGCAAATGTACAATTGAGTAGCCTGATTTATCGAACAAATGGTGGAGGCAAAATATTTGCTGTCTCCCGCACTCAGGGCATCGGAGGATTGTAATGCGAACTCAAATGATCATTCGTTTTGAGCCAGGACACGAAGCAGATCGTGTGAGTTGGCTGAGAGTTGATGATAAATCGGTCCAAAAAAATTTTTTTAGCACGCTTGAAGAAGCCTCTAAGCAAGTACTGGGTACTCAAGTTATCGTCTTAGTGCCCGCCGCCGATGTGTTATTAACCCGGATTGCCATACCGACCCAAAATCATCAACGCATGCTCAAGGCGCTTCCATTTGCACTGGAAGAGTCTCTGGCGAGCGATGTGGACAAGTTGCACTTTGCGGTTGGGAGTCGCAATGAGGATGGTACGGTCAACGTCGCTGTGGTGGCTCATGAGACAATTTTGCAATGGCAAGAAAAATTGCGAGTGGCTGGTTTGCAGCCACACTTTATGATTCCCGATGTGCAAGTGATGCCAGCGACGCAGGATAGGTGGCATATATTGCTTGAAAACGATCAGGCTTTTATTCGTAGCAATGATCAGTCTTTGGTGGCAGATAGCCACAATGTTGACATCTTATTATCCTTGATGTTGAAGGCCGAGAAGGAACAATTGCCCGCCGACATTGCTATTTATGATTGCCGTTCAGGTGGCTGTCACAGTTGGCAACCTGACGCCTCTCCGACCATCAATGTGCTTCAAGAGCCGTGTAAGGACGGTTTATTTTCTTTCATTTCTGGCGATGGTATCAATGTGCAGCAAAGTATTAATTTGTTGCAAGGTGTTTATAGTCGTCGCGAACAGTTAGGCAAACTGTGGCGTCCTTGGCGATTTGCGGCCTCCTTAGCGGGAATTTGGTTTATTTTACAGCTTGGCATGAATATTAGTGAGACTATACAACTGGAAAATAAGAGTGAAAAATTAAGGCAGCAGGCAATTCAAATATATCGCTCTACCTTTCCCGAGGCAAAAAGGGTTGTTAACCCTAAGGTGCAGATGGAGCGCAAGCTGGCAGAGCTGCGAGACGGTGGGACATCGGGTGTCGATGGGTTATTATCATTACTGCACAGTAGCAGTGATAAATTAATTGAAACCAAAGGGCTCGTATTAAAAAGTATGCGATATAACAGGGCCGGTGAACTTAACTTAGAGGTGGAAGTGCCCAGTTTACAAGTGTTAGATGAGGTTAAGCAGCGTTTGGCGAAACAAGATTTTATTGACGTTGAAATACAGTCAGCCGCCGCCAAAGATAATAAAGTTCAGGGTCGTTTACAGATCAAGAGTACACGCTCATGATGGTGTATTGGGCACAGTTAAAACCTCGAGAGCGTATACTGGTCATCGGGAGTGGCCTCTTTATTATTCTGTTGATGTTGTATGCTTTGTTATGGGAGCCGTTTGTCAATAAGGCCGATCAGCTCAATGATCGCATTCCGGGCCAAATGGATTTAGTGGCCTGGATGGAGCAGGCCGCCTTAGAAGTGCAAGAGTTGAAGGCTAATAAGCAGCAAAAGTCGCAGATTAAAGGCGGCCAATCAATGTTAGCTGTGATTGATCGAACCGCTAAACAGCGTCGTTTGAGCATGAAGCGGGTGGAGCCTGACGGTTCAAGGCGTGTTCGGGTCTGGTTAGAACGCGCTTCATTTGATGATCTGCTATTATGGATTGGCAGTGTTCAAAAAGAGTACGGCATCCGTGTTAATTCGATGGTGGTGGACAAAGAGGATGAGCCAGGTTTGGTGAATGCGCGTTTGACTTTCGGGAGGGTGGGTTCGTGAAGTTTAGCTGGAAATATACCTTAGCTGGTGTATTGGCCTATTTGTTATTTGTGTTGATGTTGTTTCCCGCGAGTCATTTATACGCATTGATGAAAGATTCAATCGCTGATCATGATATCAGCATCTATGGCGTGCAAGGCACGGTTTGGCAAGGTCGGGCAGAGCGGGTTGATGTGGGCGATAAACTATTTCAATCCGTGCAGTGGAATCTACAAATGATGCCATTGTTATTGGGGCATTTGCAATTAGCGACTAGTTATCAAAATCCTGACAGTAATGCTAAAACATTATTGACGCGTTACCTAGATGGTTCATTACGCTTATCAAATACCCACGGTCGGATTACCATGGCAGCGTTATTAGCCATTCTCAAAATTCCGGCGATCAAGCTGGACGGCCAGCTGAAAGTCAATATGCCAGAGATGCTATTTGATGGTAAAACCATCGTTGATGCAGACGGCGTTATTGTTTGGTACGGTGCGGGTACTCAGTTCCCGCAAAAACTTGTGCTTGGGGATTTATCAGCAAAAATAAGCACTTTGGACAATAAAGACATCCAAGTGCAACTCTCCGATGCGGGCGGACCTCTGGAGGCGCAGGGTGAGCTTGTTTTATCGCCCGATGGAAACTATCGTTTTCAAGGTGCTTTTGGTGCCCGTGAAGGTGGGAGTTCTTCTTTAGGTCGTTCTTTATCCATGTTGGGGCGTATGAATGCTGAACAGAAAGTTGAGGTAGATAATTCAGGTAATCTTGCTGATTTTGGTTTTTTGGTGAACAAATGAATGATCTCAAGCGGTGGCTTGGTAGGTTCTGATTAAAAAATCAGCCGTTGTGTGCAAGTTCGCTAAAGTTAATACGGTTTTTTGTCGGTCTGGGTTGAGATGCCAATAATACGGTGTCATTTTCAGCAAATGTTGAATGTCTTGATTATTGCTGATGTGGATTGATTGGGTGACTCTTTCATTGGCAATCGCATGAAAGCCGTCAAGCACGGGCATTTGTGCCTCATGTTTTTGTGGTTGATCATAGATGATTTTCTTTAACTCATATAAATGTTCGGGGCCGGGGGTGACGACAATGAATAGGCCTGCGGCTTTTAATACTCGATGGCATTCTTGTTCGCTGGCTGGCGCATAAATATTAAGTACAACATCAAAACTATCATCGAAAAAAGGTAGCTGATAGTTATTAGCCACCGCATAATGCAGCGCCGGATCTTGTTTTGCTGCACTCGCTATTGCGGTTTTTGAAATATCAACGCCCCACAGCTGCCCAGGCAGGCCTTCTTTTAATCGGCGGTTATAATACCCTTCTCCACAACCCACATCTAATATCGATGGTTGGCTGTTATGGCTCAATAAAGGTAATTGTTGGCATTGTTTTATTAATGCCAAAGGGAGTCGCTCAAAATAACCACGGTTTAAAAATTCCCTTCGGCTCTGCACCATGGCTTTGTTGTCACCGGGTGCCCGGCTTTTTTTATGCTGCACAAGATGTAAATTTACATATCCTTGTTTGGCGATATCAAAGCTGTGATTGTGTTCGCATCGATATTGCTGAGCGCGTTTAATCAGTGGCTGTTGGCAAAGGGGGCATTGATAAGCGATGATTGTCATAGGTAGCATTTATACCAAAAATGATATCCACTAACCAGTCTAGCGGTTTTTTTAGCGAGAGAATATGTTGATTGGGTATAAAACGAGCGTTTCTTAGTTTTTTCGTACCTGTCGCCTATATTTCGAACTTGAGTATGTGATCTTGTTTATCGATAGATTTTACACTGTTTTTCGTTTGGTTGTTGAGGCTGTCAGTAGGCCATTGATTCAAAAAAATAGATGAAACAAATCTCTGTGACTATTTGGTTATCAGACTGTCATATTTTTGTTTGTTATTTCTGATGATAGCCGACGGAAGAAACATCCATAAGTGGGTGCGCCGGAAAGATAGTGGAATTTAAGACGAGATAAAAATATTGATCAATTCATGGGCATTATGTTAGAATTATTTGTCTCAAGCCGCCATATGAGCCGCCTATCATTTAATCTCACTTGGTCCTTGATTCCACAGAAATTTTTCGTCAGCCGGCCAGACAACAACGTATGGCCTTCTTCAGAAACCCCCCGGTGAAATAAATTCTCATCGCGATTTTCAAACGCTAGGCGGCCCAATGTCGGCTCAAGGGCTAAAAACTGAAAAGGAGCAACCTGCTATGCCTAAACCAAAGATAAAAGCGAGAAATCGCTTTGCCTGTGATCCCATCATGCGAAAAGGTGGCGTACATGTAAAAGCAAAATGTACCAATCGTCGTCAGTCTAGCGATTTAATTGACGGTGGTATTGATGAGTGGCAAGAAGAGCTCAAATATTACCAAGATGCATCAGCCTCAGACCACGGTGGGTCTGGGGCGGATGATTCTTCTGGTATTGATTGCATTTTTTCCCCGTCATCTTACATTGCCGTGCTTCCTTCCGTTTCACTCTAATACGCGGTTCCTATCCCCCTTTTACATCATACGCTCGTTATCTAATTTTCATCCTTTATGGCTTGTTATGCATTCTTAGCCCAACGCACAATATCGGTTAAACTCATGGCGCCGGGTTGGCGTGCGATTTCTTCGCCTGCTTTGAATATGGCTAATGTCGGGATACTGCGAATTGTATATTGTGCGGCTAAGGCTTGTTCTTGTTCGGTATTCACCTTAGCTAAACGCATATAAGGTTCAAGCTGAGCGGCCGCTTGGGCAAAGGCGGGTGCCATTATTTGGCAAGGACCGCACCACGGTGCCCAGAAATCAACGAGTACCGGGATGTCATTGGATTTGATATGTTGTGAAAAGTCGGCGCTTGTTAATGCGATGGGTTGAGTATTGAATAAGCCCTGTTTGCATTTTCCACATTTAGGCTGTTCTGTTAAGCGTGACTTAGACAGTCGGTTCGTTGTTTTACAATGAGGGCAGACGATATGAAAAGTATTTGGCATGTGATCACACTCTATTAATGAATTGGTTATATTATTTGTTTATTATGTTTTCAAAATGGACTGCATTCTATTGACTGATTTCCTTCGAATCGGTGTCTTTGCGGGATAGGTCGATGTTAAAAACATACCACACGATAATACTTATCACTAACATTTCTCCACCATCTTCGATTAGCCCCCATAGGTCGCGTCCCCAGGATGCCATTGAATGAATCATATCCATTGCAATGCCAAATACCGCTAATAATACGATTAAAGCTAAAAGGTGTTTTGATCTTTCTTTGCCTTTGTTATCACTTTGAAAATACGCAATGGCTAAAAATGTGAAAAGCAATGCCCCAAAAAAAATTGATACGCTAAGTTCACCAAAGTCTTGTGCGCGTAGACCGAAAGCAGGTTGATACTCAAAATAACTGACTAAGTGGCGCCCCAGTTTTTCATGCACTCTGAGCATATCATCAATTAACAAATATAAAAATAATAAAAGCCAAGCAAAATAAATCATCCGTTTTCTTTTGGCAACAATGCAAAGTAGCAGCAGTATGATCCAATAGATTTTAATGTATTGATATATTTCTGCATATCCTAAATCTTTTTCGATAGAAAAAAAAGAATTGCTTATCATTTGCATGGTATAGGGGATGTGCAGTAAGATGAAAACGCAATCAGCGAGTAGCAATAAAATTAATAGCTTCATTGTGTTTTTTTCTAAATCAAATGTCATATTTTTTATCTTCTATGATGTTAGTAAATTTTTTAAGATAAGCCTGGTTGACCCAATCGCTAGCATTTTGACATGAGCTTTTTGGTCTATCTCAAGGAATATGGAGATTAAAGAATGGGCGACGGACACAATATACCCGTAGCGTTTGAGATTTAGGCTTTATTGCGGTTCTATTTTTTCCCTGACGGTATTGGCACTCTTCGCAATAATCCCGATATTACTCGTCGTTTCGCCTGGTCAGAACAAAAATATACC
>CAYUAI010000021.1:0-53653 GCA_964442745.1 uncultured Chromatiales bacterium | reverse complement strand
CCCCGTTGTTCTGCAACACCAAACCGTTGCCGGTTAAGCCCGTCACTGACACACTCACCGGGTATTGATTGGTGACACAGTTAACGCTTACTATCACATTGTCGCCATTAACTGTGCCCCCGCCATTGGCTACCTGGCAAGTTTGATCAGGGTTTTTAGGATGATCTAAAACAGTGACTTGATAAGCACTGCCATGAGTTATCTGTGTTTGGAATTTAGCTTCCTGGCTATCAACCACAAGATCATCTGCCTTGTTATTTTGTAAAACCAGGCCATCTCCCTGCAACCCGGTTACAACCACAGCCACGTTATACAACTGGGTGTTACACATCACATTAATATTAGTATCCGCACCATTGATAGTACCTTGACCATTAGTCAGATAACAAATTTGTTGTGGCCCGGCGGGATGATTGGCAATGGAAACGTCATACGCTTGGCCATCATCAATCAAACTAACAAATTGAAATGCTCCATTTTCTTCAATGATTAAACTTTTTCCACCACTCGTTTGTAACACCAATCCACTCCCTTCGAGACCGCTAATAACCCCGGCTAATTTGAACTGATCGGTACGACAATCAATATCAATCGTCACATCGCTATCATTAATGGTTGATATCGCTTGCGACACGGTACATTGTTGGCTCGGTTGGCTTGGTGAACTAACGATTGACAATGTCGGTATGGAAGATAAATCGGCTAACGATACTGGGTAAGTATGCAACCCTCCTTGACTGATAGAAAATTCCTCTAGATCACCTAAGGCCACTAACAAGCCTTGTCCAAGCAAGCCATTCACATTAAGCAAAACATTAAATGTCTGTGTCTCGCAACGCACATTGATAGATTCAACATTTGCTCCATCAATGAGTCCCACCGCATTATCCATCGTACAACGCTGAGCGGGTTGACTAGGCTGTTTAAAAATCTCAACATTATATGCCGCGCCGTCGATCACTGGGGATGGAAAAACAAAATCAAGTGACGTGGCCTCCACTAACAATTCTTCTTTACCGTTATTTCTCAATACCAAACCACGGCCTGATAATCCGCTAATCTGCCCCTTAACAAAAAATAAATCAGTCGAACATTCCACTTGCAAAGATGCTACATCTCGGCCATCGACGATACCATTCGCACCGTTGAGTGTACAGGATTGCGCAGGCGTATGCGGTGCACTGGTTAGTACGACATCAAATATAGCCTGGTCATCGAGCAAGGTTTGAAAAGTAAAACTGCCATTTTTATTAACGGTAAATATTTCGTCTTGATTTAACTGTAATGATAAACCATTGCCTTGCAATCCCGTCACATTGCCCGTGATATTAAATTGTTTTGTTGTACAACGAATGTTAACTGAATTGGTATCTTGACTTTGAATGAAACCTTTACCATTGATGACCCTACACGTTTGTTGCGGTTGTTGCGGATGGGTTATCACGGTCACACTGTATTCGCGGCCATCCTCCATTGACGTTGCAAAGTTAAATTCACCATCGCTATCAATCAATAGTGGGTTCTGTGCATTGTTTTGGATCACGAGTCCCGTGCCAATTAAACCTTCCACACTACCGCCGACTTGAAAAGTTTGAGTGGCACATTTCAGGGTTATATTGGTCACATTGGCGGCATTAATGTTTCCTTGGTAATTACTCAGCTGGCAGGTTTGGGTGGGTGATGTGGGTTGTTGTAAAATGCTAACACGATAGGCTTCACTATGGGCAATGGGTTGTGTAAAACTAAAATTTCCGTCTCCCTCTAAGGCAAGATCATTGCCGTTATTATTTTGTAGAATAAGCCCCTGCCCGATGACATTCGTTGCCGTAACACCCACCGTATAACTATTGGGGTCACAATTAATGACAATGGATTTGATCGGATTCCCTTTAATGATTCCCGAAGGATTAGCGATGCGGCAAGTATCGGCGGGTGGTTGTTGCACAATAGTGACTAAATATTGACTTAAATCTTCAAGTGGCGTTGCAAATTGAAATTCACCGGCGCTGTCGATATTCAAGTCATCTGCATCATTATTTTGTAAAACTAATCCAGCGGCATTTAAGTTGACCACCGTGCCACCAATGGTATATTGCTCAGTGCGGCAGTTCACTACAATATCATTGATTGCAACGCTATTCACCCCCCCCTCGGCTTTGCTGACATGACAGATCTGCACCGGATTACGCGGCTGAGTAATGACAGAAATTTGATAGGTAATACCATCTTCTAATAGCGTATCAAATTGAAATGTTCCGGCACTGGATACCGATAATGTTTCGTCATTGCGGCTGTTTTTCAACACTAAACCATCACCTAACAAGTCATTCACCTGACCACCGATAGCAAAACGGTCTGTGCCACAAGTCAGCAACACATCCGATACATCCGTACCTTGCATATTGCCTTGCCCTTGCTCCAGCACACATGTTTGGGCAGGTGACATGGGTTGTTGCTGAATGGAAACATCATAGGGACTTTCGTCTGACAGTGTTTGTTCGAAACTAAAACTGCCATTCCGATCGATATTAACTGTTTGCTCACCGTTTTGGATCACTAAGCCGCTACCCACAAGCCCTGCGACTTGCCCACCTAAAGCAAAGGAATCCGTAGTACAAACAATATCAACATTGCCAATATTATCCGCATCGATCACGCCGGTATTAGACGATACCTCACAAGTTTGTGTGGGCTGACGAGGTTGACGCAGAATACTCACATCGTAGGATTCCCCCTCCTCCAATCGCTTAAAGAAAATATAATTCGACTGATTTTCTGCAATTGTTTGGTTATCCGTCCCGTTATTCTGCAAAACTAAACCACGGCCAGTTAACCCCGAGATAGTGCCACCCACTAGGTATAAATTGTCATCACAAGTAACGAGAATAGACTGCACATTCTGACTATCTATACGACCTTCATTATTGTCGATACGGCAGGTTTGAGCAGGTTGTTGTGGTTGTTGGCTAATAATAACACGATAGTCCGTGGCATCAGCATATTCTGCAGAAAAACGAAAAACACCATTTTCGTCAATTGCTATCAAGTTTAACTCATTGAATCTTAAAGTTAAATTTGTCCCCACCAAACCTAAAACACGCCCTCCCACGACAAACATTGGAGTGCTGCTGGTCTCACATATGATGCTCACTGTATTCACATCTTGCTCAGCAATAATACCCTCAGCATTGTTAGCCACACATAATTGGCTCGGTTGGGAAGGTTGTTGAGCAATGGTGACTCGATAATTCTCGCCGGCTGTCAACCCAACGGGGAATACAAAACGGCCACGGCGATCCAGTGACAGATTATGCTGTTCATTGAGTCGAATCACTAGGCCCTTACCGGCTAAACCTTCAAGTTGCCCACCGACAGAAAAACTCTCCAACATCACTTGATTGTTCTCAGTGCTGATAAAATTCAGACCGATTAATAAATCAAGTATGGAAAAATTAATGATTTCGTTTTCACTCAGATCCAGATATTGCAGCTTAGTCAAATTCGTTAAAAATAAAATATCGACAATACGATTACGCTTCAGGTCTAGCCTCTCCAGCGCGATTAACTGAGCTAACCCCTGACCATCTTTAATGGCATTATTCGACAAGTCAAGCATTTTCAAATTAGCTAATCCATCGAGTGCATCAATGGTCACTATATTATTGCTCGCAATCCCTAGACCTTCTAAATTGCTAAGTTGGCTCAGTGGAGTGATGTCATTAATATTATTTTTACGAAGTTCCAAAAACCGCACAGAGGCTAACTTTTCTAAAGGTGTTATATCAATAATCTGGTTATTAAACAAAGAGACGTGAATAAGTTTAGGAAGGCGACTCAAAGGTGAAATATCGCGCAATTTATTGCGATTAAAGTTCACCTCGGCAAGTGCAGTTAAATACTCAATGCCTTGTAGATTAGTGATTTGTTTTCCGATACAACTCAATTTGATTAACTCGGCAACATACTCTGCCCCGGTGTCATCAACACAGTCTTTTAAATTATCATCTGAAAAATTCAGCTCGACAATTCGTTTGTTCGGTTTGGCCCGTACTTGGGTGTATTCTGGTCGACCTAACTCAGGTACTGTCACCAACAAATAGTAAAAATATTGATTGTTGTTGAGATTCACATGTATCCAGGGCGGCGTCTTTGCCGGTAATTTTTCTCCAAAATCAGCGGCTGTTTTAATGTCACCATAGGGCAAGGTACTGAAATACAGCGTTTGACTTTTCGCGTTCGGTACAACTTTCCAATTTAACACAATTTCCCCATCCACTGGGTCAGCAGCTAACGTGGCTTTATTACCTGATAGTCCCACAGGGCGATCAGCAACTGAGATTGACTCAATCTCAGAATCGCCACTCTCTCCCAGTGAGTTTACACTGCGCAGTTTGTATTGATAGGTACTATTAGCAATCAGTCCACTGTGAACAAAAATAGGGTTGGCATCTTCAATCTGTTGCCACTCAGTTTCATCTTGAATTTTGAAATAAATGGTATAATGCTCTGCATCATTCACCTCACCCCAATCGATTTGCAATTGTTGGCCACCATTATCAATAATTTTCACCCAAGGCGATGGTTGAGGCGCTGCCTTGGCTAGACGAGGTATCCCTTCAACAACAGCGGTGGGTGTACTTTCACCATAACGGTAAATCCCAGTGACTTCATAGTAGTAAGGCGTCCCATCAGTTAATGGCTGATGCTCAAAGCGTGTTGAATTAATGCTATCAAAGTTTGTCACATAAGGACCGGTCGGGGAATTTTCACGCACATATACCTTATATGAAACAACCCGATTTAACGGGTCCCATCGCAGTACATTTTTACCTTGGCTTGAAAAGACATTTACATTTTTTGCTTTTGGAAAGGTATTTAGCGGGTTGCCATTCAGATTAATCACAACAGACTCGGGTAAACTAAATAACCCATTCGCTTCGGTGAGCTGATTGTTCGCTAAGTCAATAGATAATATTTTAATGCTCGGCGGATCAGTTTGATCATTTTTCTGTTGCTTTAGTAGGAGTTTATAAAGCGGTGTAATATTACTGATATTATTATCCGACAGATCCAACTCAAGGATATCAGCATACAAAAATAAACCATTGAGTTTTTCTATATTTTCGCCAGGACATCGCAAGACGGTTAGCTTGGCTTCTGAATTACCAAGCGCATCGGTGTTGCGTTTAATACAATTTGCCAGTTGCTGATCAACAACCGGCGACTGAGAAGTTGGCTCGATTGGTATTTCAAGCTCTCCCATCCTATCGCATCCAGATAAAACAAAAAAAATACAAACCAAAAACCAAACATGATGAAACATTAAAACATCCTGTTTATCTACCATCGAAGCCATACCTATTTCCCTAATTATTGTAATTTTAAATGAAGGGAGTTCTACCCAATGAATCACACCAACAATGACTTAGGAATGAAATAATTTCCCTATGCCTAAAATATATTTTCTAACCGTATACCCACACTAAAAAAATCAGCCGCATAATACTGCTGTCCTAAGCGTGAAGTATATTCAGCAAACGCTGAAATACCGTTGGGTAACGTCAACGATGATCCTACTCTGAGGTCAAAATAATTGCTATCCAAGGCGTCGCTACGAAATGAAAATTCAGTACGGCCAGGATCGCTGATAAAAAAACCAGAGACTGATAGCGCTTCTCCGGAAAACTGATGTATCCACTCCCCACTAACATGCGGCACCATAACCCCAAAAAAACTTGAAAATGCCTTGTGCAAACGCAGCCCCAATACCGAGGTTGTTTGATTGACACTTTGCTGTCCGATGGCGACATTAAACGCATCTGCACCTATTTCCTGATAACTATCAATCGATGTTTTTAGATAATCCAGTCGTGCCCACAACCCCACATTAAACGTATTGTCGTTGGCCCAATCATAACCCCCTCCCAAGCTCACACTGAGTTGATTGCCGCCTGTATTACTCGTTGCTGTTTTATTGGTCACTGTCTCATCCACAGTGAAATTAATACGTCGGCTCATGTCATAGCCCATCAAACCATAACTGAGCACGCTATCGAAATAGGTTTTTTCGCCGTGGTAGTAAGTGCCATACAATAATACATTGAAACCTTTGGAGTCCAACGTACCCTCATCATTCGCGAGTGTTGCTTCACCCTTGGCGATACCGACAGCACTTCCCAAAATCCATTCAGGGGTTAATCGATAATCAAGACCCGTTGTAAAATGAAAGGTATTGGGTTTATAACCCGTTTGTTTCTCGGTGGTTTTTCTTTCGGCTATTTCAACGGTGCCACTGATAAACCATTCCCATTTTGAACCAAATAAACGGTCGGATGTTAAATCATTTTGCTGATTGTTTAACAAATCCGTTAACGAGGTAAATAGCGGTGTCACCGTATTTCCATTCAGATTTAAAGTAAAATTGTTAAACACATTGTTGGCGATACCACTACGAACGGCAAGGATACGATTGGCTATATTTTTGACTTGTTGGCCGGAGACTTGTTGGGCTAATGACGTTTGTGATATAGCAAAATCAGGCGACAAGGCGCGCAATGCGCTGGCAATTTCCGCCACCGTGGCCTGTTCAAGCAATTGGCAAGTGCTTAACAAAGCTTGCTGGGCACTCGTCATGTCCGTATTGATATCGTTTGCCGAACAGAAAATATTGAGCGTCTGCGCAATGACTTGATCGGCGGCACCGGGAGGTTTAATGCTGGTGATTTTTTCGTTATCAATGATGGAAACTAATAGCTTTTCCGAATCTGTTCCATTATCTGTTCCATTAATTGTTGCGGATCCTTGGACGCTCAATTGCAACTCAAATGCTTCCGTATTCTCGGCAATCACATCATCAATGATCACTAACGAAATGGTTTTCGGACCTTGTTTATTGGCTGCCCAAACTAGCTGCCCTGATGCCTGCTGATAATCGACATTGGCTTTCGCTGCATTGTCAATAATCGCAAAACCCGTTTTGTATGAGAGTGTTATCACCTCTGGCACGGGGTCATTACGCACTAAGGTCGCAACAAATTGCAATCGAGCTGTCCCCTCATTGACTGATAAACCACCGCTGGGGGATAATGTAATGGTATTCGATCGTGCCGCAACGGATAGTAAACAGAAGCACAGGAACACGAGAATCGCCGAATAAGTGTTATATTTTAATCTCGAAAAACGCACAAGTATTATCTTTGAAATTAGCCAATCGAATTTTACCACAGACCATCAATCGCGTGGTTAAATCATGTATATTTTAGTCACTTCCTAAACGAAACCCTAACGTTTCAAAAAACCGGTTAAAAACCATTAAACGGCGATATACCCGAAGCGTTCGAGATTTAGAGATAGAGCGAATCAATTTGCCAGCGGTAGATACCTGCAACCATGACCACAAAACATCATACCATGCACAATGACTAAAGACGCCGTCCCGATGAAAAGCGTTTATTTTACCATCATAAAATAGCTTGTTTAAAAAATAAAGGGTGATTGATTGTTCATGCGGGCAAAAAATTTGATACAATTTAATACAATGTTATAAATTGCACATCCATGAGGGGCAAGCGATTGAACGGTACCATCGGCCCGTATGCCGCTCAACAAAAAGCACAGATAAACAGGATGCGTAAAATTATTCACATCGACATGGATTGCTTCTATGCGGCCATTGAGATGCGAGACAATCCGTCGCATCGCAATCAACCGATTGCGGTCGGTGGTTCTCCGGATAAACGAGGAGTGTTATGCACTTGTAACTACACGGCTCGGCAATTCGGTATCCGTTCGGCCATGGCTTCAGCCTATGCGGTTAAATTATGCCCGGACTTGCTGATTCTCCCGGTTGATATGCCGAAGTATCAGCACGAATCTCAGCGCATTCACGAAATTATTCGTCAATATACCGATATTGTTGAACCCGTGTCCCTTGATGAAGCCTATTTGGATGTGAGTCGTGCTTCAATTTTTCAAGGCAGCGCTACCCGCATTGCCCAGGCACTAAAAAAACAAATTGCGGAGCAAAGCCAGTTAATTGCTTCTGCCGGAGTCGCACCGAATAAGTTCTTAGCAAAAATCGCCAGTGACTGGCACAAACCCAATGGATTATTCGCCATCACCCCGAAACAGATTGAGGCATTTATGCTAGATCTGCCTGTTGAAAAAATTTCAGGGGTAGGCAAAGTCACCCATCAAAAGCTGTTACAACACGGTATCACCACCTGTGCTGATTTACAATCATGTTCTGTACAGCACTTAATCAATCTATTTGGCCGATTCGGTGGTTATTTGTATCAAATCTGTCGTGGTATTGATAACCGACCGGTAGAAACCCAATATCAACGCAAATCTCTGAGTGTTGAACAAACCTTTTCCATCGATTTACCTAACTTGAATGCTTGTATCTCACAATTACCCACCTTGTTTTCTCAGTTAGAGCAACGCATGAGCCGATTAAAAAACACACCTTCCATGAAAATTCGGTCGCTCTTTATCAAAATAAAATTCTCTGATTTTACCTTGACAACAGTACAAACCACCGCCAAACGACTCTCATTCCCGATGTATCATGCCTTGTTGTGTAAACGTTATAAAGATGATGCTAAACCGGTCAGATTGTTAGGCTTAGGGATACACTTTCGCAATGCACCGGGGCCAGAAGCCAATTATCAACAGCTTGAATTCAATTTTGATTAATCCGCGCTCGCGACGGTGAAGAATGCGCCGAGCAACTTTTCTTGGCTTAACAACTGGGCTTTTTGTTTTCGCAATTCGCTATCATCTGGATTGTGTTTTATCTCCGTTTCAAGGGTATGTATCGCATCATACCAATAGCCTTCGCTGGCATAAAACATCGCAACGGATGATGCCGACTGATTAGCCAGGCGCTGATTAAATGGTTCGCTACCGGTCATATATTGGATGGCACCGCTAGCTAAAATATCATTAGACCGGTGTTCCGCATCGACAACGGCTGAAACAAACCATTGATACTCAATTCCAGGCTTGAGTTGAACATGATGATCCTTTAAGGACAAATCATGAAAACCCATTTGATGGGTGGGCGCAAGTATCGTTTCCAGCAATGGATCTTCCGCCTCTTCACTGATAAGCGTAATCTCTACAGGTGCCAATAACTCTTGATTAATATACCAATACAAGGTTGGCTGGTGGGTACTTGCCCAACCCGTCTGATCGGGGGCCATCACTAATAAATTCAAGGGTTCATGGCGATAACTACCACGGGTTCCGGCCCCTGTGGTTCGCGTTGTAGGGGCACCGCGCACTGGCGGCACATACACAATCTGTGGTGTCGATGTTTTTTTTGTGGATGCCTTTTCTTTTGTATTTTTTGGTGAATTTTCATTTGCCACTACCCCCGTGGCATGCAATATACCCCCCGCCAATAAAACAGCAAGAGAAAACAAACGGTATGCGGTCATGATGTTGATCCATCCAAATCAGTTTGACATAAAAAACAAGTATACCGGATTCATTGGTTCGGTTTTAGTGAATATTACCATGGTACCACGGTGTTATGCAGGATAAAATAATGACATGCTTAGTTCACGTATCGAACAAATCCTTGTTGGGCTCACTCTGAGCGGCCTCATTTTTTTCGCCGTGTTAATTTTACGAAATAGTGGCCAATTACAACCCTTCGATTTTCTTGCTTATGATAACTTTATTAAACTCTCGATCACCGAACAGGCCAACCTATCCCCGATTACCATCGTTGCCATTACCGAAGCCGATATTCAGCACATTCAGCGGTGGCCCATTACTGATCAAATGTTGGCGCTCTTACTGGAAAAGCTTTTATCCTTCCAGCCTACCGCCATTGGGGTTGACATTTATCGTGATTTAGCGGTACCGCCCGGTACCGCTAAACTGACCCAACTACTGAAAAATAACCCATCACTCGTGATGATAGAAAAATTTGGCGATGGCCATACTAACCGTATCAGCCCACCTCCCGTTTTGCAACATACCGATCAGGTCGGTTTTTCAGACATACCCATTGATCAAGATGGCATTATACGCCGCGGATTTCTCTTTTTAGATAATTACCGAACTCCCCCACATTATGCACTTTCCTTGCGCTTAGCCTTGCGGTATTTAGCGGAAAAAAATATTTTTGCACAACCTGACCCACAATCGCCTGAGGTACTTAAATTGGGTCATACCAGCTATATTCCCTTTGAAAAAAATGATGGCGCTTATATCAATGCCGACGCTAGCGGTTATCAATATTGGTTACATTTCAAAACGCATAACCGGGCATTCCCACGTTATACACTGCAACAAATACTCGATGAAGACATACCCAGCTCGGCATTCCAAGACAAAATTGTATTGATAGGTGTCATTGCAGACAGTGTAAAAGATGATTTTTTTACCCCGCTAAATCGCAGTATTAACAATTTTCAATCGACGCCGGGTATTTTATTACATGCATTAATGACCCATCAGTTAATCGAGTCAGCCATATTTAATACCTCCATCCTTTCTCCGATTAGCGAGCGAGGAGAACAAGCCTGGATCATTGTTTGGTGCCTATTGGCCTTAACGATGAGTTTTTATACCACCACCTGGTGGCAATTTATGCTAGCTTCCATGGTTGGCACATTGATTTTACTCACCACGGCATTTGCCAGCTATCTTGCCGGTTTCTGGTTGCCTGTGGCCAGTGCCATGCTCGCCTGGTTTGGCACGTTACTCCCTGTCACAGCTTACGTATTAGCCTTAGAAAAAGGGCAACGTAAACTGCTCATGGATATATTTTCTCGCCATGTCTCTAAGGACATAGCCCAAGAAATTTGGCGCCAGCGTCACCGATATATCAAGGGTCGTCGGTTAGCCGCGCATAAAATGACAGTGACCGTATTATTCAGCGATTTAGCTGATTTCACTCCCCTTGCCGAACAACTACCACCGGGGGAATTAATGCAATGGCTCACAGAATATACCGATCACATGGCGGGTATCGTGATGCGACATCAGGGGGTGGTTGATGATTTTTATGGCGATGCGATTAAAGCGGAGTTCGGTATCCCCATCGCTCGAACCCAACCCCATGAAGTAAAACAAGATGCCATCAATGCGCTCCTGTGCGCTAAAGAAATGGCTTGTGAAATGGAAAAAATGAATGAAAGATGGCAAAACCAAGGCCTGCCTGAAATCAGAATGCGCATTGGTATCGCTACCGGTGAGGTGATTGCGGGTACCTTGGGCAATTTACAACGCTTGAAATACACAACCATCGGGGATGTCATTAATACCGCGGCACGCCTTGAAGACTATGGCAAATCACTGTGTCAACCCAATACTACCCAGGAACGCTGTACCATTCTCATCTCAAACATAACAGCCGATCTCGTGCAACAAGACATTGCTGTTGAATGGTTTGGTGAACTCACGCTGAAAGGAAAGTCTCAACGTATTCCAACCTATCGTTTAGCCTCCGAAGATCAAACCCCGCCAGAAAAGTAATTATTTCACAAATTTACTGTGGGATAGCTCATCGTCGTTCATAAAATATTTCTGTATCATCGCCATATTATTATAAAACATTATGCTTCTTTTCTGCGCTGGATTTACGGAGATATCAATGTGACTAAAAATAAAGCAAAACCTTTACATATTTACACGCTCGGAAATTTTATTATCCAATGCGACAGTCATTCGTTATCTTTTCAAAAAAAACACCCGAAAAAACTGTTGGCGCTATTAAAGATGCTGATTTCGTTTGGTAGTTTTAATGTTAATCTGGAAAAAATCACCGATACCTTGTGGCCAGATTCAGAAGGTGATAACGCCTTGCAAGTATTGCATACGACACTGCACCGTCTGCGAAAATTGCTCGGTGATCACCGTTTTATTTTATTGCAAAATGGAAAAGTTTGCTTAAATTCCGACATGATCTGGATCGATCTATGGGAATTTCAGTATTTTTATCAACTGGCCAGTCAAACCCGCTTTATTAATGACAACAATGACCGCACTGAAAAATGTAAACACCATGCTTGGCAAGCACTTAAGTGTTATCAAGGAAGCTATTTGCAAAATGAGGTGGAAGAATATTGGTTACTTAATTGTCGAGAAAGAAGTCAAATACAATATCATCAATTATTGCAATTTTATAACCCAACAGACGACCCACCTATCTCTTTAGGTAATAGGTTATTCACGGCAAGTGATGGCAAACAATGCGCCATGAACACCAACGAGGAACTTGCCAATATTGTCTTTATCAGGTAAATCCGCCTTGGCTCATCGTCAATGTTTTTGCTGCGCCAGTGGTTCCCATGTTTTTTTTCGCTTAGAATAAGCTGCTCGGCACCCTTATGAAAAATATTTCTGAGATTGAGATATGAAATTGCTTAAAGATATTTCACTTTTTTCATTATTAAGTGACAAAGAAATTGATTTATTAACCCAAAAATCGAATACACGTACTCATCCGAAAAACACGGTGATTGTTAATGAAGGCGATACCTCGGACTCGTTATATCTCATTTTATCTGGCACGGTTAAAGTATTTTTGGGCGATGCCAATGGCAAAGAAATTATTATTAATGTCCTTAAAGAAGGTGACTATTTTGGTGAATTAGCCATCATTGAAGAATCCAATCGGTCAGCATCAATTATGACAACTGAAAAAGCCACCTTTGCCATTCTGTCAAAAGTTAGCTTCAAAGAAATACTGAGCCAACATCCAGAAATGGCTTTCCGACTGTTAAAATATCTGGCTTGCCGAGTTAGAGAACTGACCCATAACATTAAAGGCCTCGCTTTACTCGATGTCTATGGCAGAATAGCTCAAGTCTTGCATTCATTAGCGATTGAAACCCAAGGTAAGTTGCAAATCACTACCCGCCTGACTCACCAAGAGATTGCCAATCGAGTCGGCGCCTCACGAGAAATGGTATCAAAAATTCTAAAAGAATTAAGCTTGGGCGGTTATATTGAGTATGAAGGAAAAAACATCATTATTCACAAGCTTCCTTCGCGCTTTTAGTGCAATAGACAATATGAGGCTGGCTGAATACGATACATTATTCAGTCAAGCTAAATAAAAAAAATAAAATATCTAAGCCTGACAGCTATCTTAAACTGAACTTTTTAGGTTAAATAACATACATTAAATGACGGCCAATCCCGCTTTCGTTACATCAGTAGATGAATCTTGATCAGTGTTTTTTAAGCTTTATAAATCATCATGTTAATATACTTATTCACCGCTTATTATCAAGGATGCTAACGTATCCTGTGGGGAATATATGGTCACAATAAAGCCGCATTGATCACACAATAAACAGTGGTCATACCACCACTGGTTTGCCGTCAGTTTGTTGGCGAATTTAAAAAACATGTGCTATTACTTTATGTGTAAGGCAATGAAGCGTTAAGCGCCCAAAAGAAAAACTAAAATAGCTTAACGGATCCTAAAAATATAACAATGATCAAAAATTGACACGAAATGCCTATTTTTTGAGCTAAACCATTTAAAATGTGAGGGAGGTGAAAGTGCTTATGCGGATTACACAACGAGTATTTTCCAAGTTACCAATCATCGCGGTCTGTCTTTTATTCACGACCAGCTATGTCAATCTTTGTCAACTAAATACCGAGCCTCGTATCGCCATGCCAGGATATGAAACCAGTACACCTCAGGCAATCCAAGCAATCGACAATGATTTTACACTGCTTGTCTGGTCAACGCCTTCGACGGATATTGATAACAATGCATTCATGTTTGAAACAGATCTATCACAGCCTTGGGATCACCACAAAACATTATCTAACAATTCACTCATTGACCATGGATATCACTGGAAAAGTCAGCCAAACTGCGTAAAAAATAATACTAAGAAAGCCACAATAAAAATATAGCCCGGTGCGCAAAATTTTCAACGCCGATGGAATGGAATTCACAAGGGTTTGTCGGATTAGGAATGGTTAATATGCTTTCCGATAACCCCGTTGAAATCAGTTATCGTCACGATTTTCACATGCCCGATACGGAAAGGTGAAATAAAACGTGGCCCCTTCTCCAGGCTCAGCACTCGCCCATATTTTTCCGCCATGGCGATGAACAATCCGGGCCACGGAGGCCAAACCAACACCACTCCCCTCAAATTCATTAACCGTATGCAAACGCTGAAAAGGCATAAATAACTTATTAGTATACTGTGATTCAAAACCCGCGCCATTATCTCGAATAAAATAAGTCATTTCACCCGATTGTTCCGTCACGCCAAACTCAATAATGGCACAAGTTTTCTTGCGCGTAAATTTCCAGGCATTCTCTAATAAATTTTCGATCATAAGCCGCAATAAGTTTGGATCGCCTTCCACTGACAAATGAGGCTGAATAATAAATTTGACATCGCGACTTACCCCATGGCGAAGTAATTCGTTTTTGACTTGATTAACCAAGCCACTCAAGTCTACACACTGTTTTGTATAATCTCCTCGTGTTATCTTTGATAAATTCAGCATATCATCAATCATTTGCGCCATATACTTAGCCGACTTGATAATACGCTGTGCATAATCCTGTTCTTCGATCGTTAATTTTTCGGCCGTTTCTTCGATCAAAATTTGGCTATAACTGGTGACACTGCGCAACGGTCCACGTAAATCATGGGCAATGGAATAACTATAAGATTCCAGCTCGCGATTGACTAGCTCCAGCGCCGCTGTCCGTTCAACCACTAATTCTTCTAAATGATCACGATAGGCATGTAATTCTTTATTCGCCTCCCGCTTTTCTAGCTCCAATGCAATGCGCGTCGCAAATACATTAAGCATAGTTTCAGCCCATGAGCTGATATACATGGGTTTGATATCCATCACCGCAATCACCCCCAACAGGGTTTTTGACGATGAAATTAATGACGCACTTAAACAGCTATCAATGGCTAACTTCGCTACCAGCTCATGGTCAGGATACAGCCCACTCGCATCCGTCATAATAAAGCCTTTACCGGAAGTCAAAACATCTTCACAAGGTGAACCATAAAGACTACACGTGAAATTGTCCATCAATTTACCATCCGCACAAACCGCGATAGTGATTACATCTCCTTTTTCAAAATCAGTAATTAGCGCAATCACGGCATAATAAGTCTCAAAAAGTTGTGCCATACTCAGCACACAGTCTTGGAAAAACAAATCATCTTCGAGAGAGATGGTACTTTTCGCTAAGGTCTGTAATGCATTGTTAACTTGGTGGCGTTCACTGACGTCAACAAATGTGACAACCGCGCCAATCAGCTTGTCGTCTTGTTGAATCGGGTGTGACCATAACTCAACAGGGAAACGGCTACCGTCACCACGCCATAATATATCATGCTCGTGATGGATTTCTCGTCCTTGGCAAAACGATAGGTAACTCGGACATTCTTCGATGGGGTAAGACTGGCCATCTATATATGGATGATGAATCAGCCGATGCATATTTTTACCTAATAAATCGTTCTGATTCTGATAACCAAGCGAACGTACGCATGCCAAATTGGCAAAGGTACAAGATCCTTTGTCATCTACACCAAAAATAGCTTCCCCGGTAGAATCCAATAACAAACGAACGCGTGCTTCGCTGTCTCGTAATCCTTGCTCAACCTGCTTACGTTCAATGACTTCTTTGGTCAGTTGCTCAATTTTATCGTTCAAGGTCACAAAACTGGCAGCATAAACCTTTTTATGTTGTAAACGTAAAAGAATACATATTGGCTGTAAATCGTTTTCGGGTCTAACAAATGCACCTTCACAACAATACTGTGCCGTGCCTCCGCCAGCAATGTTGACATTTAGCAAACTCGGCAAAAAAGTACCACTGCAACTCCATATACGTAAATAACTATCAATTTTATCAGACGGATCTGCACACAAAGTATGCAGCCCTTTCCCCAAAGTATCTGAGGCGTTGACTCCAAGTGCTTGGCATGCGGCTGAATTAATAACTAATACTTGCCCTTCCACAGATAGGACAAACATCGGTTCAGGGAGTGCGTTAACAAAGCGCACAACATTTTCGGAATACAAAACCGAGGCTTCCTCATTATTTATTGTTTTATCGCGTTATGCGGATCATCCATTGTGTTTTTACACAGAGCTTTTATTCACCGTACACTTTAACTGTTCACCTTAGCCTATGTGCTTAATTTTGATAGACGATATCTTAATGAGCGCTGAGCGACAGTGCTCCCTCATAGGCTTCCAGTAAAACTGGTCGAACAACACCCGTACTGATTAACAATTAAACGCAAAGGCATTGCTGAATTGTTATAGACTGTTTGGTTCTATCATAGGTTGTCGCCCATCACAAACCCAGCCGAATAATCAAACGATCGATTAAGCTCGGTAAAACGGTAAAATTTGACTACGCCAGGCTTGAATCGATTAAAAAATAAGCCAATTAAGTGATGTTAGTCAAAGAAACCACCAATAATTAATAATTTCACTTTATAGTCGCTCGGATTTCTCTTAGAATTTTAGCTGAATTGATAGCCATCTCAAATGATTCTAAAAATTAAACAAAATGGTCATTTTTTAGCTCAATACGTAAAATTCACCTAACGTGCATTTTTAATACAACCTACCTTTCGTGCCAAGGCGCGTGAAAATCGTGATGAACCTGGTATTTTTCCGAGATTTTTTAAAGGCGGCAAATACTTGTGTATTGCTGACGGAAGAAAAACCTCAATGGAACCCAGGTCACAAGCGAGATCGCAGCTGGTGCGAAATGCAAGGTTTCAATCAGGATAGTAGCTCAAATCATTTTTATGAATTTTGAAAAAATAGCGTTTGCATTTTTTATCGTTTTAGCACTGACATTAAACTTCGGTTTTTTTCTTGGGGATATTGACGACCCGGCACATCACAATGTGTTTGAATTTTTTGCGGCATTAGTGGTGAGCCTCATCGCAACGATTCTTAAATTCGGCGACCGCTCTCATACCGGTGCGATTTTATTAGCGACCAGTTTAGTCGCCGATTTACAATTAATCACCGCCGCTGTAGTCTGGGGGGTAACGGTTTACGCCATGGATATTGGTTTAACGCCCTCCGTCATGAGCAGCATTGTGTCATTATCGGGGGGAGCGCTATTAGCGAATATACTTTCCACCGTTATTTTAGTCATTGAAGCGATGCGCTTTCGTCATTAATCACACCCTAAAGATTTCAAAAAAATTAGGGTAAACAAAAAAATTTCCGGCATAATGCAAAACGTTTTGTTCCATCTATTTCGTCATATGCGCTTACCATTAATCGTATTAATTGTAAGTTATGCCGTCTCCATGTTAGGTTTGGTTTTAATCCCGGGTATGGATGACCAAGGTCATCCCTGGCGAATGGACTTTTTTCATGCTTTTTATTTCGTAAGTTTTATGGGGGCCACCATCGGCTTTGGTGAAATTCCCTATCCATTTACGAATGCACAACGATTATGGACAACCTTTGCACTGTATTCCACGGTGGTCTCTTGGCTTTATGCGATCGGTTCTTTATTGACCATCATTCAATCTCAGGCGTTTCGCCAAGCCGTCGCGCACAATACATTTGTTCGGCAAGTCAAACGCATTAAAGAACCGTTTTACCTGATTTGTGGTTACGGAGATACCGGTTATTTGGTGGTTAAAGCCCTCAGTGACCGAGGTATCTCAAGCGTTGTTATCGATATCAACCAGGACCGCATTAATGCTTTAGACATTGAAGATTTAAGCGTCGTCAACCCTGGGCTTTGCGCCAATGCCGCCGAAACCGATAATCTCATTGCCTCAGGCCTGAGAAGCCGACTCTGCGCTGGTATCATTGCCGTCACCGGTGACGAACAAACTAACTTGATGATCGCCTTAACCAGCAAACTGTTAGTCTCCCCGAAGCCTGTCATCTGCCGCGCCGAAACCGAAGACATGGAAGCAAACTTAGACTCGTTTCATACCGATTATGTCATTAACCCCTACCATCGCTTCGCTAACCGACTGGGGTTATCATTTCGTTCTCCGAGTATTTATTTGTTATTTGACTGGTTTACCACGTCAGATACCATGCAATGCAGTCAATTGATTCAACCACCCAAAGGGCTTTGGGTGATCTGTGGTTATGGCCGCTTTGGTAAAGCCATCGAAAAATTTCTGACCTTTGAAGGTATCGAAACAATCATCGTCGAAGCCGACCCCGACAATACCCAATCGCCACCCGCCACGATTATTGGACGTGGTACTGAGGCCGTCACCCTGCGGGAAGCCAACATTGAGCAAGCGGTTGGCATTGTGGCAGGCACCAATAACGATGCCAATAATTTATCGATTATCATCACCGCCAGATCATTAAAACCCGATATATTCACGGTCGCAAGACAAAATCAGCAAAAAAATACCACCACCTTCGAAGCAGCTAAATCCGACATGATCATGCAATCGAGTACCATCATTGCCCGCCGTGTGTTGTCGCGTATTCAAACACCACTGCTTGCTGATTTTTTGCGTACCACCCAAACCAAGGATGAAGAATGGGCCAACGACATGGTGATGCGTATCCAAAAATTGACGGACAATCAAATCCCTCATGCATGGACTTTGCGAGTCAATAATCGATATGCCCCTGCCTTAACATCCAGTATAAAAAAACAACAACAAATATTGTTAGGCACAGTATTGCACGACCCACATAACTATTCGAAGCGCTTACCTTGCATGGCACTCATGGCAAAACAAAAAGAAGAAAAAATTTTACTCCCCGATGAAACTTTATCTTTATCCTTAGGCGATAAAATTTTGTTTTGCGGTACGATTGAGGCCATGCGTCACATGACGCTTACCCTGGAAAGTGAACCCGCGTTGTTATACTGCTTAACAGGTGAATCACAATCACAAGGATATTTTTGGCGCTGGCTTTCAAAAAAATACCCGAAGCGTTTGACATTTAGGTAACGCTTCGGGTATTTACTCAAGAGGCTAAGGGTGTCGCTACCTTGTGAAAGATTTTGGAAATCCCTATCGAAAAAAGTTATTACGTGACTACTCCCCCCTCTCCTCCTTACCATGCGGCAAATGTACCTCTTCGACAACTCCCGCATTGGGATCATTAAAAGTCTCCATGGAAATACTTCTTTCACTGCGTGCCACAATCGTGATCACCACAGCATCACCTGTTACATTAACCGCCGTACGTATCATGTCTAACAAACGATCCACGCCAATGATCAAGGCGATACCCTCCACAGGTAAACCCACTTGAGTGAAGACCATCGCCAACATAACAATCCCCACCCCGGGCACACCAGCAGTACCAATCGACGCTAATATTGCCATACCAATCACGGTAAGATAACCAGTGAGGCTAAGATCAATGCCATACACATTGGCAATGAATACGGTAGCCACACCTTGCATAATCGCGGTACCATCCATATTAATCGTGGCACCAAAAGGCACGACAAACGAGGCTGTGGAATTATCCACACCCAACCGTTTTTCTGTGGTTTGTAAAGTCACAGGAATCGTCGCATTCGAGCTAGAAGTACTAAAGGCAAACATTTGGGCTGTACGCATTTTCTGTAAAAACATAACTGGACTCACACGCCCTAAAAACTTCAATAACAACATTAAAGTGCCTGTTGCATGCAGCAACGATACTAATGCAACCACCACAAAATAACTCATCATTGGAAAAATCAAGCCAACGCCCTGCAACGCAAAGGTTTTCGCCATCAACGCAAACACCCCATAAGGAGCAATATGCATTACCACGGTCACTACTTGCATCATGACAGCGTTCAGTTTTTCAGCACCCTTAGTAATGGAGCGACCTGCATCACCCACCATTAAGATACAAATGCCAAATAAAATAGTGAAAAATATGATCTGCAACATATTACCTTCAGCATAGGCGGCGATAGGATTGCTGGGAATTAAATCAATAATCACTTGGGTCAATGGCGGTGCAGCAGGCGTAGTAAATTCGGTAGTATTCTCGGTTAATTCAAACCCCTGCCCTGGTCCCGCAGTCGTAGAAACAACAAGGGCTAAGGAAATAGCCAAGATCGTTGTTAACAAAAAAAGCAGGAATGACTTCAAGCCCACACGACCCAACTTGCTAACATCTCCCAAACCACAGACACCACAAATAAGCGAAAAAGTAACTAGTGGCACCACTAACATTTTCAGCAAGCTGATAAACATAGCACCAGCCACATGCAATAAACCATTAACCAGGTAATCTTGAATGAATACAACATCACTAGCCATCGCATTAATAACACTACCAACAATCAATCCTGCCACCATCCAAATTAATATTTTGGTCGTCATTGTCATTTTTTTCGGCATGAGATTACTCCATTCATTTTTGGTATGCACAGTTTTACACGTATCGATCATAGGTGTTCGGGTTTTTTTATAAATAAATTCAATACAGTATGGTGAACTCTCTTTAAATCGAGTCAATTACTTGTGCCAACAAATCATTTACCGGCAATATGAAAGAGTTCACCATGACGGAAATTACCATACTCAACACACTGAAACAATCTTTTGAAAAAGTGGCACCGAAACACGATGGGCACGCAAAATCACCCCATTTGGAATTTTTATCGGGTTTGATTTTTTTCTTCTTAGGAAATACCAAATCTTTGAGTCTTGAGTCGATGCGTCGAGATCTCATGAGCACTTTTGTGATTTACCTCAGTAAGGGCGCCTTCTGGGAGCGATTAGCTGGCCATCGACTTAAGAAAATGTTCTATGATCTTCTTGAAAATCTTATGCAAAAATTACCCGCTCAAGCGTTAATTGGCTCAGAGATCTTGGACAAACTCAGCGTGAGCCGTATCCGGCTTGTTGACACCAGTATTATTAGCCTTTGGGATGGAGCCAGTGGCTCTTATCCGGGCACCTTTATGAACGCTGGAATTAAATGGCACCTTTGTTTTGATTTATTCGCCGGAAAGATGGATGGGTTCAAAACAACCGCCGCCTCGGTCCACGATCGGAACGGATTTCCTGACATCAAATCGTTGGCCAACCAATTAATCGTTTTTGATTTAGGCGATTGGGATTATGGTTTGTTGATCGACATTGCGGTGGCGAAAAATTTTTTCTTGTCGCGAGTTAAATCCGATGCCACCTTCATGATTAAATCGGTAGTCACAGGGCTTTCCAAGTCTTATGTAGATCCGTGTTTTTCCGCCGTAAAACTCAAAGAAAGAAGTTAATGTGTGATTGAGTTTTTCACTGAAGTCACCGTGAATGAAGTCACGAAACCATTCCGCGTCATTGGTTTTTGTAATTCCGTTGAAAACAAATATCATTGGTATATCACCAATTTTATGGTGGCGGCTTATGTGATTTATTCTTTATATAAGGTTCGATGACAAATTAAGTTGATGTTCAAAGGCTGTAAACAATCCTTCAATCTGGATAAAAGATGGTTGACTTCGAATAATAACAGCATCAGTGAATCACTGATTCTCTCTTCAATGATTGTCAGTTTAGCCACGTCTGTCGTATTAAGTATCCGTGTGAATGAGCTAACGAGAGAGGAACAATTAGCGATTTCTTATCAACGTTTAGCCCATGTTGTTGTCGTACTTTCTCGTGATTTTATCCATTATTTGACACGATCAACCGCCAAATATAAGAGCCTATTGATTAATAAAATCTCTTCCACTGGATTTATTCTCCATAAACAACGGCTGCACAATATCTTCGAAACCTGACGTCCATATTGCGTCTGTCTCTATTCGTCTTGATTGACGACGGCATGGAAAATTTATTGCCTATCCAATACTAAGCCAATTTCAGTATAGGAGATTAACATATACCCGTAGCGTTTGAGATTTAGGCTTTATTTTTGCCCTGACTGTGTTGGATCTTCTCGCAATAATCCCGCCATTACTCGTCGTTTCGCCTGGTCAGAACAAAAATATACCTCGTACTCAATACCTAAATCTCAAGCGCTACGGGTATAGTAGGATATAAAAACAAAACACATCTCTTGTTAGAGGCTTCAACTCATCCTCTATTGAGGGTATACCCGAAACACATGGCCTAAAAAATATAACCCACCGGTATACTACTAACCCCTAGAACACTTGTTTTCGCTTTATTGGTATCGCCTAAATATATGTACTCAATATTTAATTTTTTAAAAGAAATGCCTAATTTTAAGGCTAAATTTATTTTAGGAGATGAAGACCTTGAGTTTATCGATTTCTCTTCATACCACTTTGCTTCATATAATATGCCTTGCTTAAATAAATTAGCAGAGACACCAGACCCTAAATATACCTTGGCAAATGGACCCATTGGGTATCGGTAAGTACCGAGTAAGGAGAAACTATAAAAAGTACCCTCTAAAGATATCTTACAACTAATCAGAATATTGCTTACGCTATCCCGGCAAATTGAACGCTTTATACTCTTAGTACTTGAAGAATAGTGAAGTGATGAGTCCAAAGTAAAATCAGCACTTATTACTCTTGAGTATTCCAGATTGAGACCAAAATTAACTTCATTGGATAATGGGATGGTCCCTGATTCACCATCAATGCGGTATGGAAAGTCTCCACTGTAACTTGTCGAATAACCACAAATACCCATTGACAATGAATTGAGTTCTTTATTATCAGCCATTGATACATTGGTAAGTAGTAGAATGGACAGCAAAAATGTATATTTCATAGGTATATGCTGTTTTTGTGTTTGCAAAAAATCGTTAAACATTTTGTAATACCGTTATTATCAAGTTTGTTAGCAGGCATTGGATTCAATCTTTAATATTCTAGGGTTCTGAGCTAGATCAATTAGATATTTGCCACTTAAGGATTACCATAGCAACTTGATACGTCGATGCAAAGGAGTCATTGGGTGAGTGGTTAATATAGCGTTTAAGTGGTAACTATGTCAGTTGAGTGGTTAGATGTTAGACAGAAGTCTGTCGGTAATTGATGGGGTTGGATTGACGTTGTTTCCCGGTATATCTTCTCTCGCCTCATAAAAAGTCGTCGTATCTTTTGAATGAAGCCATTTTTGTGGAGAATAAATAATTGTTTTGTGACCATGGGCGAGAAAACTAGTTTCACCGTCTTTTCCGAAGGCAATTTCCGGAATTGAGTACGAAGATAAAAAAGAGGGGTGCCAAACACGAGTGCGATCAGTTGTCAGAGCCCTTGAGCGATGACGTCATTCATGCGGTGGTTGACTTCCATCACTTCGCCATTGGTTTCACAACGATAATCATAAGTTGGTATATTTTTCTCCATTTAAACGGTTTATACTATTGGGATTATGGGGCAAAATTTAATTAATTTAAGCACCCACTTAAAATCCATTCGATTGTCATTTTGTTCCATTTATCGAGTCAATAAGGAATGGGTACGTGATAACTTCCCTGTTTGGCGCTCAGATTTAGTTCGTATTAGTTCGTTCTGATTGAACAAAAGTGCAGGAATCGTGGTTCTATTTCGAGCTTTTGTGATGGAAGAGCGGGAAGTTATTGCGTGCCCATTCTTAAGGGATAAATCATCTGTGATCACCAAGACAACTCCGCCATTTATTACCCCGACAGAGTATGGGTTACTTTTTTTTTGTTCATGATAATAGGACACAGTGATGCTGAAACAGGGCCACGCGCCATCTCCAACAACGAAACCCGTACGCCATTGCTCGGCCAATCAAGACCTCACTTCTCCCTCCCTGATATCCAGGGAAAAATGCGCCATATTGATGAATGGAACGGTAAATTATTAGTGATTAATTTCTGGGCAAGCTGGTGTATCCCCTGCAAAAAAGAAATGCCGATGTTCAATCGCCTACAATCCCTGTACGGCGATGATGGTGTGCAATTTATTGGCGTGGCCATCGATAATCGACAAGCGGTTAAGCAGTTCATGCAACAAATACCCATTGAGTTTCCGGTGCTAATCGGCGATCTGGCCGCCGTACAACTGCTTCAAACCTATGGCAACCAAGCTGGGGTATTACCTTATACGATATTTATTGATAGAAATGGCAAAATATTCGCTGCCGCACCAGGTGGCTTAACCCGTCGTTACGTCAGTCGCACCATTGAAAAACAGCTTTAAGCCTGGGCAGTTCGTGTTATTCGTTGCAAGGTTTTATTAATCGCTCGGGCCGCCGCGATAAAACCAAACGTTGCCGTCACAAAACTGACTGAGCCATAACCAAAACGGCAATCCAGCGACACCCCGTGAATACCCGGTTTTTGGTGACTCACCGTGCCATCGGATTTAGGATACACCGGTTGCTCGCTGGAAAATACGCACTCTACCCCGAAACGTCTTTTCGGGTTTTTACTAAACCCATAACTGTGGCGCAATTGCGAACGCACCTTGGCCGCTAATGGATCATTAAATGTTCGGCTCAAATCAGCCACCTGGATAACCGTCGGATCCGTTAAGCCGCCGGCCCCACCGGTCACGATAATGCGTATTTTTTGCCGTTGGCAGTGATGAATCATGGCGGACTTAAATTTGATGCTGTCAATGGCATCAATCACATAATCATAAGATTGTGACAAATAAGCCGCCATCGTTTTCATCGTCAGATAATCATCAATAACTTGGCATTCACAATCGGGATTAATCTCTGCCACACGTTGTGCCATAACCATCACTTTCGATTGACTGACCGTACTGGTGAGCGTATGAATTTGCCGATTCATGTTGCTGACCGCAATTTCATCATGGTCAATCAAGGTGATTTTACCAACCCCAGTACGAGCTAATGCCTCTACCGCCCACGACCCCACACCGCCAATGCCAACCACACAAACATGCATTTGTGAAATCATACCACTTGCGTCATCACCATAGACGCGCTTAATTGCACTAAAACGATTATTATTATCCATATTCGATATTAATTTTGCTATTTATCTACCAATATTGGGTGGGCAATTGGGTATTGGTGCGCACAGCGCACCCTACCAGAAAAATATTCATCCATTAATACAAAGTTGTTACTGTACTAGCGATTGAATGCACCCGGTAAATTGCTGCATTCATCAAAGATTCGTTTGTCGCATTGCTGGCAAATCTTGTGATCCAAGCATCGCTGAGTAATGGTTTCGATCGCCTCGGCTTTGGAATTAAAAATATTAGCACGATCAATAAAGTCTAAGTAGCCGCCTTTTCTCAAGGTTTCGCATACCCCATGCTTAACACGATAAAAATATAATTGCCCTCCATTCGTGCGTCGGCGTTTAGCCTCCTCCTTCAAAAATTCGGCGCCGGCTAAATCGACAAAATTCATCCCTTGCGACAAGAGCAATAAATGTTTTTGTTCTGGATTTCGATCTTCCAATGCAAGCAAGTTATCACGTACATGGCTCACCGCACCAAAAAATAGCGACCCATCAATACGTAACATCTTTAATTGCGGACACTCGGGCAAACTCGAATCGGTATTAAAGCGTCGTTTGGGCAACCGTGGGTCTGGTACCCGCGAACAAATACGCGGCTGTGACGTTCGGTTGAGATATAAGACCAACGACAAGATGACCCCTAAAAAAATGGCAAACTCAAGCTCTAAAAACAATACAGAAAAAAAAGTCGTTAATAAAATACTGGTCTCTGAACGACTGGTTTTAATAATTTTTTTGATATGCTCAAAGTCAATTAATCCCCAAGCCACTAAAAACAAAATCGCCGCCATTGCTGCATTAGGCAAATAAGAGGCGAGCGGAGCAACGAGTAGCACAATAAAAACTAATAAGATACCTGCAAAAACAGCGGCTAAGGGTGTTTTTGCCCCCGCTTCATAATTCAAACCACTGCGATTGAAAGAACCCGTCGCCACATAACCGGAAAAAAAACTACCGGCAATATTTGACAAGCCTTGACCAATGAACTCCTGATTGCCATCGATGTTCTGACCTGTTTTTAAGGCAATCGATCGGGCAATTGAAACAGCTTCGACTAAGGCAAATAACGTGACGGCTAAGACGGCCGGCGCGAGCTGCTTAATGGTTTCCAAGCTTAAATCAGGCGCGGATAAGGGAGGCAACGAAGCAGGTAAAGCCCCCATGGTGACAATCTGTGTCTGTTGCTGCCCAAGCCACATTTCCAACACGACAGCCAAAATCGAACCGACGGTCATGGCAACAATCATATAAGGCACACTCCGCCAAAATTTTTTCGCAAGCAAACCGGCCAACAACGTGACAATACCAACACCCGTAATATAGAGATTAATCTGCGCGAACTGCTCAAATAACTGATGAATCACTTCGTAAAAAGGCATGCCTCTTGCCATTTCCAGCCCGAAAAAATGCTTTACTTGATTCGCGGCAATCAGAATTGCCGCACCGGCGGTAAAACCAATCACCACCGAATGGGAAATAAAATTCACTAATGCACCCAGCCGAACTAAACCCATCAGCAATTGAATTACGCCAACCATAAAAGTCAGCGTGATGGCTAACCTGACATAATCAACACTACCTGGCTCAGCAAAATTACTCAAAGCCGAAAAAAGCACAATGGACGCCGCCGTGGTAGGGCCTGACACTAAATGCCAGGAGGACCCCCATAACGCCGCGATGACCGCCGGTACCATCCCGGCATACAATCCATATTCGGGTGGCATACCCGCAATGGCCGCAAATGCCACACCTTGCGGCAAAACCACAATGGCACCGGTTAAACCTGCCATAAAATCAGCTTTAAACGTTTTCCGATCGACTTTATATAGCCACCGAATAAATGGAAATACTTTGACCAACCAAAGGGGACAATTCGGCGCATGTGGTGACATAAGGATAATCTCAAGATTTTGAAGGCAAAAATTATACGCGTGGCAATACAAACTGTATACGAATGGTCAAATATCCCTCAAGCAATTCATCCATACCGTACAGAAAAATACCATTGTTTATTGGGCAACGCTGGAGCAGCGAAACCCAATAACAATGCAAAATATGTAACTAAGGTATTTTCAGGTGAAAAATAACATGAATCAATCCTTAGCCCATGGCGATCATCGCCTGCTTAACCCGCGCCGCATAATCCCGGTCTGCCGCTTGAAATTGGGCTAACATTCTTTCTTTTACTGTTTGCGTTGCCTGAATCAAACCCTCCGCGATATTATGGGCAAGTTGGCTTTTCTGATCATCAGACATCAATCGATAAAGCTGACCCGCCTGAGTAAAATTATCCTGATCTTGAGTGTCATAGGCTTTTACCCAGGCGTCACCTAAAATAGGCATCGGTGGCTCTGCCACTTCCGGTCTAGGGACTGGTGCACCTTCACTCGCTTGATCATTCGGGTAAAAGTTAACGCCACTTCCTTGATTATTATTATCACCAAAAGCCGCTGGCATACCAGCCATGGCACCATCGCGTTGATAATGATGGAACGGACAGCGAGGTGAATTCACCGGCAATTGATTCACATTAGCACCCACTCGGTATCGGTGTGCGTCAGGATAGGCTAACAATCGTGCTTGTAACATTTTGTCCGGTGAAGCACCGATGCCAGGCACTAAATTGCCGGGACTAAAGGCCGCTTGTTCAGTCTCGGCAAAATAATTATCCACATTTCGATTCAATTCTAACTGGCCAATTTCAATCAAAGGAAAATCAGCATGGGGCCATATTTTTGTTAAATCAAAAGGATTGATGGCATAATCTTTCGCTTCAGTGTCGCTCATGATTTGGACCTTAACCGCCCAACTGGGATACTCACCTCGTTTAATCGATTCGACTAAATCTTGCTGCGCTCCACAAGGTGACATTTTCGCCGCCTGTTCATTAGTTAAGCACTTAATGCCTTGGTTGGTCTTAAAGTGCCACTTCACCCAGAAACGTATCCCCTTGTTATTCCAAAAACTCAAGGTATGCGAACTAAAACCATGCATATGGCGAAGCGAATAAGGAATGCCACGATCCGACATGAGAATGCTCATTTGGTGCAATGATTGAGGACTATTTGCCCAAAACTCAAACATGGCCGCCGGATCCGGTAAATTAGTCGCTGGGTTTTTCTTTTGGGAATGGACAAAATCTGGAAATTTAATTGGATCTCTCAAGAAAAATACCGGTGTATTGTTGCCCACCATGTCCCAGTTGCCTTCTTCGGTATAAAATTTGATGGCAAATCCGCGAGGATCACGCGCATAATCGCTGGAGTCTTGTCCACCGCCAACGGTAGAAAATCGCAAAAAAAGATCCGTTTTTTTACCCTCACCCTGAAGAAACTGGGCCACGGTATATTGTGATAGGTCCTTCGTTAAGGTAAAACTGCCATACGCACCTGAACCACGTGCATGCACAACTCGCTCAGGAATACGCTCACGATTAAAGTGCGCCAACTTCTCAAAAACCCGCCAATTGTCGAATGTTAACGAACCCCGCTCACCGGCTGAAATACTATTTTGGTCATCCGCAATCGGTGCGCCATTGGCACTGGTTAATGGACATTTTGGTGTTTGACTCATGATGTTCTCCTTCAATCAATCGTTAAAAATAAGATCACATGAATGACTATAGAATAAAACCTAATATCCTGGCCAATTGATTATTTCATCTAAGCTAATAGGTAAAAGCTATCAGGGGAAATTAAACACATCGCCAAGCGTTTGGCCAAAGAAGGAAGGCGGAAAGCGCAAAAAAACCATCGAAAAAAGCAGCCTTCTGGCTGCTTTTCCATGGCACTCAAACCAGGCTCGAAAACCTGGGTACTCAGTCGATCATTATTTTATTGTATGCATTTCAACCCGGCGATTGAGTGCCCGACCTTCTGCCGTATGATTATCGGCGATAGGATTAATCGGCCCATAACCTTTTGCTGCCAAATTAGCTGAGGCAACACCTTGACTAATCAGATAATCCAGCACCGAAATCGCACGCTTTTCCGATAACCGTTGATTAAACGCCACCGAACCACGGTCATCACTATATCCTGCAATTTCAACTTTGATTTCTGGATTACGCTGTAGAGTCGCCGCCATATCATTGAGTACAACCAACGAAGCTTGGGTTAATATCGCAGAGCCTGACTCAAACGTGACACCTTCCAGTACAACAATTTCCGGTATTTTGCACCCTTTAATGTCAACATTGATGCCAGCTTGAGTATCGGCACAGTTATCCATGCTATCTACAATGCCGTCATTATCGCTATCTAATTCACAACCTCGTGCATCAACTTGAGCCCCGGCATTGGTATTTGAGCATTGGTCTTGACTATCGGTAATGCCATCACCATCACCATCGAGCGCACAACCATGATGATCCACTTTCATGCTAGTCGAGGTATTAGCACACTGGTCTTGGCTATCGGCAATACCGTCACCATCACTATCGCCCTCACAACCTTGCGCATTAACACTGGTGCCAGGCGATGTTCCAGAGCACTGATCTTGACTATCGGCAATACCATCACCGTCACTGTCGACTGCACAACCATGGCGATCCACCTGGATACCTTGTGATGTGCCGACACATCGATCTTCACCATCAGCAATACCATCACCATCTTCATCGACAAAAACCGGACAACCTGACGCATCCACCTTAACACTCACCGTCGTCGTGGCACATTGATCTTTGCTATCGACAATACCATCACCATCACTATCGAGTTCACAGCCTCGCCTATTCACCCGAACGCCCATCGGTGTACCGGCACATACATCGGCTTCATCCACCACCCCATCACCATCGGCATCGACCGGCTTTGGCTCAGGTTTTTTACCCAGAGGAATCGCCAAACCCACATTAATGACCCAATCACCAAAGCGATCTTCCGCCGGCAAACTTTTGCTATCAAAATCCATTCGATAGCGAACATCGGCTCTAAATTTTAAACCGTTGTCAGTCAATTCACGCATAAACCCAATGCCGATATTGGCCATCGGATTCACATTTCGCTTATCAGGCACTTTGTTGCGCAGCGCGCCCGCGCCGAGTAGCGCATAAGGTGAAAAACCTGGGTTACGATTAAACATGTATAGATAATCGAGCAACAAACCGCGCTGATCAAATTCGCCAGCGCCTTGGTCAAACTTCAACTCGTCATAGATGAGTGCGGCTTCGAAATTAATCGATTCACTCACTTGTTTGCCAATGCCCAAGTAACCTCCAAAATTATCATCTGCCTCACGATCTTTATCGGCAAAGATAAAAGACACGGCGGGTACAAAATAAACACGCTCATCCAATTCTGCGGCGCCTAATTGCGCTCCAACCAAAATTAAAGAAAATAATATAAAAGCCATCAACATGCTTTTTTTCACCAAGTTACTCCTTCCATTATCTCTTCCATCCCATTGCATTATTTAAGTAAAATATACGAAACAAGCTGATCAATTTGCCGTCCATCATCGACCTTATGAATAGGTAATACAATAACGCCCCGATTTTGCATTCCATCTTCAGCGCGTCTTCGCATGCTCTTTAATCACAACAAGCTAAATATGGGCGCTAATAGGGAAATCATCACGTCGCCTACCCCTCACGTTCTACTTGCTTAACATGGATAAATTTCAGTCCACCATTAATGGCCTACTAATGATAGTAAACCCAAGCACAGTGTAACTCACTTATTTCGCGCATACATCTAACTAGAGGATGGTTGATTAAAATTGCCTACCAAATCATCCAATTTCCAAGCATACCCAACACCATCATAAACCCTCGATTTTCACTTTATGGCAATACTGAGTATAAATGCACATAACCAAACAAGCGTTACCCGAAGGCTATTTTGTATGCTTTACATACCATTCACGCGCATTCTAGCAAATCCATGCCCAGCAAAAAAAGATAAAATTCAAAGAAATTCATTTGTTATTCGATTTATCCATCCCTCCACATGGGATAATTCACTACAAACCATAGACACTTTCCATAACCGGATAGATAAGCTAACATATAATTTTACGGTAAACCGCCAGAAAGTTAACGTACGAGCCACTAAAAGAAAAAATACCCAGCACTCGAATCACACGTAATTAACGGTGATTTTTAAAGCGATTCGTTTATTCTAACGCCGACTAAGCCCCCTCAAATTATAAAATTGATTATCAAAAATTTGACGTATTCTAATTGAGCAAGGCCAATTGATATGATATGTTTCTATCCAAACTTAACTTTTCTAAAAAAACTTACTATCTTTATAGACCGGATGCTCTTCCCTAGGCCAACGTTTTGTAGGAAATATAAACACGTCTTTAAGGGTAATAAATTTCAAGATTTAGGTAACGTGGCCAGCGGTCGAAAAAAACAGGTGTTATTTCCAACAAATTTGAGCGACAACAATGCGATCCAATCTGTATTGATGGCTCACGTATTTAGTTTTTTTAACTGAAAAGGTAATGTCTATGAATAAAGCTCAATTATTCACCTCAACAAGCTTAATAATTGCGATTGCCCTGAGCGGATGTGCCACCAACGGCTCAGGTGGCGGCATGTCTAACACCAAAAAAGGAGCTCTAATCGGCGCGGCGAGCGGCGCATTGATCGGCTTACTTGCCAAGGATAAGAAAAAAGGAGCACTCATCGGCGCCGTCGGCGGGGGTGTTGCCGGCGCCGCTGTCGGTGCTTATATGGATAAGCAAAAACAAGATTTTGAAAAACTATTGGCGGCAGAACGCGACCAAGGGGCCATCAACATTGAAAAATTACCTGAAGATGTGTTGATGGTACGGATGACCAGCCAAACCGCCTTCGAAAGCGATTCCTCTGATGTCAAAGAAGGCTTCAAGAGTACCATGGACAAAATTGCTAAAGTCGTATCAAAATACGAAAAAACGCAACTGGCAGTGATTGGCCATAGTGATAGTCGAGGCTCAGAAGTTCACAATCAAACCCTGTCAGAAAAGCGTGCCAAAGCCGTATATCAATATTTAGCCCAGCAAGGGGTAATCAGCGAGCGTCTGCAATATTCAGGTAAAGGTGAAAGCGACCCTATCGCCAGCAATGACACAGAAAATGGCCGTGCCGAGAACCGACGAGTCGAGTTATATGTGGTACCCATTGTTGAAGAAGAAAATAGTGATGGCGGCGTTTCTTAAAATTACCCAGAAAAACGATCAAATTATTGATAGCCCGCCAGTTAGGCGTCGACCAACTCGTTGGGTTTCCGTCCACCGGTATCAACATCCCTAAGTCTATATTGGCTTGCTCTAATTATCGATGAAGAATATCGGTAATTAGAGCGGCCTCACTTACCGAAGAGCGGATAATAATAAGCCTGGCTATTCCTTAGTTTGGCAATGCGACCGACATGTGGACAGACAAACAGTGAACGTCACTGACTAACGACGAAAGAGAAAATTTTAACCATATCGGCTAATATGAGCTCAGCTTATGTCCGATCAGCCACATCTCAGGATGAAATATTACCTCAAAAACATACACTGTCTTGAGCCTAGCCACTCAGGCGCTATATAATCAGCAACACCACATAATACCCGTTGAATCTTCAACTTTTAATAACTTTTTGGAGTATATGAGTGAGTACAAATCATTCACCAAGCCCTTTATATCGCCGCCCCCTGGTTATCACTATGTTAAGCCTATTGGCGGGTTGCGCCTCTTTAGAGAATATTCAATCCGTCGCTAATATCAGTAAACCGAAAACAAGTATCACTGATACTCAAATTACCAAACTTTCCCTCGATGGAGCAAACCTAGCATTTAAGATCAAAGTTGATAACCCTAACCCGATCCCTATAAAAATGGCCGGTCTTGATTATGCGATATTGTTTGATGGACAACAATTAACGGAAGGTAAAAAAAGGGAACAAATATCCATCAAGGCCAATGGCAGTAGTGAAATTACTATCCCCCTGGCCTTCAAGTTTGCGGAGCTTTATGACACGATCAGCAACCTGAAAGACAAAAAAGAACTTAATTACGAAATTAAAGCCTCTGCCATATTCGATTTGCCCATTCTTGGCATGCAAGCGTTACCATTATCCACCCAAGGTAAACTGCCCATTCCGCAAATACCCAAAATCTCGCTTAACAAAATTAGTGTTGATGAACTGAGTTTTACCGGTGCAAAACTGAATATCCAAATGGATTTAACCAATCCCAATGTCTTTGGCGTAGATATTAGAAATCTGGTTTATCAATTGAACATTAATAATCAGCCTTGGGCAAAAGGCAACGTTTCAGAATCAATCTCCCTCAAAGAAAACGCCAGCCAAAGCCTCGCGATACCCATCCATGTTAACTTTATTGAAATAGGTACTTCAGCATTTTCACTGTTAAAAAACCCAAAAGCACCACTGAACTATCAGTTGACAGGAAACATGTTGTTAGATTCCACGCTGCCTATGCTGCAAAATATAAAAATGCCTTTTAATAATTCAGCGAGTGTTGTGATTAGCCAGTAACCAAACATTCATAATATAATACCGGGATTGGTTAAACTGATACCGTCCAATCTCGGCCCTCCCCCATCCCCCCTCACACACGATTAAAGTCAATCCGATAAATAGCCGAAAAGGACATCACTCTTAGCATGAATCAGGGCGAGTATTTTACAGCCACTTTCTGAACCAATAAACAGAAGCTTTTTTGCTATTCTAAACGTGGTTGTCGGGCAGGAAAACCCAGGCAGAAATGGAATTCAAAAGTACCACTTACATTGCAGTCCAGCACGCATTTTAAACGCCATCTGGTGCCAGCTGGGGTATTTTTATCACAGTAAAAAACAATTTCATGTGACGGGAAGTAACAAAAGCAAAAAGTGAGCTATCTAACGTTATGTATCGCCTTTGGAAAACAATTTTCATTACCTTTACCGCCGCCATCCTGCTCATAATGAGTTCATGGCTGGTGATTAATCATCTGCAAGAAAATGCCCAAAAACAGTTAGAAAAATCGCTATCCACCGTGCTCAATACCACCCATCAGGCGGTTCGAATCGTGTTAAAAGAGTATCAATCCGCCGCAAAAAATTGGGCCAATACACCGAACGTTCGCACAATCACCGTTAAATTAGTTAACGAACAACACAATCCGACAAGTTTAACCTCATCAGCAGAACAAACTATTTTACGCTATTGGCTAAGTCCTGTTATTGATAATATGGGTTATTTTGATTATTTTTTGATAGGGCCTAATAACATCAATATCGCTTCAAATTATGAGGTCAATATTGGTATTCCTTCAATCCTGGCCGAACAAGGCAATTTCCTCGAACGAATCAGAGCCGGTGAAATCGTCGTAAGCCACCCGATACCTTCCGACACAATATTGTACACCCAGCATGGAGAACGCCCGATTGGCAGCGCGACCATGTTTGTTGGAGCACCGATCTATGATGAATTCGATCAAGTAAGAGCGGTATTCGCCTTCCGCTTAGACCCCGCCAATATTAGCAAAATCTTGCAACGAGGACGCATTGGTGACAGTGGGAAAACATATTCATTTAATGACAGTGGCACATTAATCAGTGAAAGTCGATTCCAACAACACTTGTGGAATATAGGACTGTTGTCTCAAGGTACCCAAGCCATATTCAATCTGCAGCTGCGAGACCCAGGTTACCTGATATCCGCTGATGACCGACTAACGACCTCGACAAAAGAAAAACCATTAACCCTAATGGCTTCCCAGGCAATAACGACATTACAACCCGGCATTAACGTCACAGGGTATCGAGACTACCGTGGTACACCGGTCGCTGGTAGCTGGTTATGGGATAAAGAATATGGATTTGGCTTAACCACCGAAATCGATATTGACGAAGCTTATGCACATCTCAACGAAACCATCAATTTTGTGATTAGTTTAACCCTGCTTTCAATTTTTCTATTAGTTGGATTGAGCACATTATTCGCTATCTGGCGCGCGCGTCTGCTGGCAAACAAACAACAATTTCGTCAAATCATTGACCTGGTACCAAGCATCATTCTGGTTCGAGATGCGCAAGGTCGTTTACTGATTGTGAATAAAGCGACGGCCCATGCTTTTGATAAATCAATCAAAGAGCTGCTTGGCAATTCCATCTCAAGCCTTAGCTACAACACCGAATTAATCAATATATCCACAGAAACCGTACAAGACATTATCCACCAAGGAAAAACTCAGCACATCAAAGAACTGATGTATAAAAACAAAAAAAATGAAACCCGCATTGCTGAAGTTGTCAGAATGCCATTTTATTTTTCCGGAAAAAAAGTAGACTCAATTCTCACCGTCGCGACAGATATTTCCGAAAATAAAATGGCCGAACAGAAACTCATACACTACAAAAGTGAACTCGAACAACTGGTAAAACAGCGGACCCTGCAGCTTAGCGAAAGCGAAGAACGATTAAAAATATCACAACAAATCGCCCGTGTTGGCACTTGGGACTGGGATATCCCAAACAATAAAGTCATTTGGTCCGAAGAGCTGTTTGATTTGCTCGGAGAAGATCCGCTACACTGTATACCGAGCTTTGAATATTTACTGAAAAAAATGCACAACGAGGATCGTAATGATGTAAAACAACAAATAATCCATGCGCTGGAACACAGCATGTCGTATCGTATTGAATATCGACTAATCACTCCCAATGGTAATACTCGATATGTGTGTGATAAAGGCCGCATTGATCGAAATGATCAACACCAATCCACCCGCCTCATCGGAGTCATTGTCGATATTACGGAACAAAAAAAATTAGAACAAATGAAAGACGAATTCATTTCTGTTATTAGCCATGAACTCCGTACTCCCGTTACCTCCATCCGTGGTGCCATGGGATTAATCGCCGGTCAAGCTTTAGATTTGAATAGCCCACAAGCCTTGTCACTGGTCGATATTGCATTACGAAATTGCGAACGCCTAGTGGCACTGGTCAACGACCTGCTGGACATGGAAAAACTGACGGCAGGTAAAATGAAATTAAATTTAGAAACTCACGAAATTGCTCCACTCGTCGCTTCAGCCATTCAGGAAAATCAACCCTTTGCTGAGCGTTATCAAGTGACTTATATCGTAGCGGAACCCAGCTATCCAGGAAGTGCAAAAATAGATGCCATACGGTTTATGCAAATAATGGCAAACTTACTCTCCAATGCGGCTAAATTTTCGCCAGCACACAGTATCGTTACTATTCGGGTTTTGAAACACCAAGACCGAATCAGAGTCGCCGTCGAAGATCATGGCTCCGGCATACCCGAAAAATTTCACTGTAGAATATTTGAAAAATTTCAACAAGCGGACTCATCGAGTACCCGCGAAAAAGGTGGCACCGGGCTCGGCTTGAGTATCTGCAAAGCCTTAGTCCAGCGTATGGGGGGCCACATTGATTTTAAAACGGAAGTCAATAAAGGCACCACATTTTTCTTCGATTTAGTCGAAGTCAATGACCAACAAATCAATGAAAAAAAACTTGTTAATGATCGGAGTTAATCCCATCTTCCTAATGAGATAAGGAATGAAATTGAAGCCCAATAATAGCACTCTCACTCAAACTGATAGGCATACGACAAAAATACTAAATTGACTAAATAATTTTGATTTTCTTTCAGCAAAGTTAATGCTCGCGGTATGTCACCCGCTGCTAGATCATCGGTTTGCCAGTTTTTTTCATCATAGAATTCTAATAAATAACTCAGACGCAGCGACATATTCTCTTTGAGCTGATAGCTGCCGTATAAACTAATCGTCTGCCGTGTAGATTTAAAATCGGGCAAATTACCACCGGTTAATTCAGTCTCAAATTCAGTTTGGCCTCGGGCTAAACTCAAGGTGTAATTTGTACCAAATTCGAGACGCTCAAATAACTCTTTGGCATGAATTCCGACCCCCAACGAAACCATCTGATCAGTATTTATGGCCTCCCAGTCTGCGGTTGAACCATTGGCACTTCCCTGTTGGTTTGAACGATATTGTTCCAAGCCGGCATAACCCGAAAGATTTAAAAACTCAAAAATAATACGATTGATATCGAACCGTAAATGATAATTCTGAGCCCCTGTCAAACCAATTTTGGTATCATTATAGTCTGTCAAACCATATTCGAGAGATAAATTCAAGTCGGTTGATTCGCTTAACAAATAAAACAATTCGCCACTCAAATAATGCTGTTTCATTTTTGCCATATAATATTTTCGCATCAACGGATTTTCACTGGCTAATGTCACCAAATAATTATTATAGTCACGCTTTTTATACCGATACTGAAAGCTTATCTCCATCGAATCGAAGGCCTTTAACTTGTTCTTTATGCCCAACATATCCTCGGTCGTCTTGTTACTGGCTTGCAAACTGCGCTTTTTAACATCTCGCCGCAACAATATTTCTGAGTTCAGAGCTTCAGACCAGCGATATTGACTGGTAAGCTTCGCGGTATAGTCCTTAAAATCATAGGCACGATTGGCTCTACTTCCATCCCGGTTAGCGGTATCTAATATGACATAATCATAATTCGCAGTGGGTGTTTTATTGTTCCGTTCATGATAAATCAGCGCCCCATTTAATTTAAGATTTTCAGTGGCACGATGGGAAAGCTTCACTTGACTATGCAAATGGTCAACACGTGCCTTGGTTGATTCACGCGGCAAACGGCGGTTTAAACTCGAATTTTGGGCATTAATCGTATAAGGCAACAACCTATCATCTTGACTCATACGCCCCATATTGAGCTGATAAAATAGCTGAGTTTTCTCCGAAAATTGAGCACCTAAGCGTACATAAACTTGATGATGCTGATTACTGGGTGGCAATGCGATCTGGCCTTCGCTGGGTTCAGTGACACGATCGGAAATAACAAATAAATTGTCCCAGCGAAGATACTCATTGGCATTATCAAAAAATTGACTTCTGATACCCAGTTGGACTTGCAGGATGTTACCTGAATACAAAGTACTTAGGTCGATGCTTCGAGTTTGGTAATCAATGGGTTCTGGTAAAATCACCGACCTGGCATTTAAATAGGCACTGCCAATGGCGGCGCCGGTAGTTATCACGCCTTCCTTTTCTTGGTAGCGAAAATCAATACGACTCGACCAACGTTTATTGAACGTTTTGTTGATAGAAAAAGCGAGCTGTTTTCTGGATTGAGCCACATCAAAACTTCGTAATTGACCCGTTATATTTTGTAGATCATCGCCATCGTTTACACTTTGTTTTAACGAATTACTGAGTGAAAGTGTATTACTCTCTACCCCCAGATAAGGTGACTTTGCTTCGCCAAATTGCCAATGCCGAGTTTGTTTGTAATCGAAGTCAATCCGATAGTTGCCTTGTTTGCCACCCTCTACCGATAGATAACGAGAAGCCAAACCAAACTGCTGTGCATCTAACCACAAATACTGACCCTTTTCGTCGAGATAATTAAGCGTCACACCCAGATCCACATTAATCGTGCGACCTTGCAAACCTCGATATTCATCAAATTTGCTGGCATCGCTTGAAGCGATCCATGTACCAATGGCTAATTCAACGCTGGGGTTTAATAAATCGGGACAATATTTACATCCATCAATCGTATCATCGCCGGATACGGCTTCATCAGCGGCGCCACATACCTGAAACCCGGCATAAACAACAAACAAAAAAAATACATGGATGACAAATTTTGAATAATTCATGCGCAGCGTATTCCTTAACGCAACAATTTAACACCGGAAGGATGATTCGAACCATGAATTCTGGTATGGCAATTTAAACAAGCTTTCCCCAGCATAAAGTTTCGAAAATCGGTATTGTTTCCTCCCAGACGACCCTCATCATTATAAAGTTGATTGGTATGATCATTATTTTGCATATGGCAACTTTGACATAAGAGTGGCGTTCGTTTTTTCAAAAGCGCGGGATAATTAGAACCATGGGGTATGTGGCATAAACTGCATTGCTCGGTGACCGGCGCGTGCTCCCATAAATAAGGCCCACGTTTTTCAGCATGACACTGGAAGCAAGTTTCATTTTCGGTGGCGGCTTGCAGCAAATGATCATTCATCGCGTCATGGGTATTGTGACAATCCGTACAAACCACTTGACCAAAACGCAGCGGATGGCTATAGGCTTTTTGAAATTCACTACGTTGCTTACGATGACAACGATAACAGATGCCCGCTTGCCGCTTTCGATCAAACACAAAGTCTTGTGCCATATGGATGGTATGACAATTTGCACAGGCTAAACCATGGCTTTCGTGGCGACTGCCATGCCAGCCGAGGCGGGCATTGCTCCGATGACATTGCAGACAGACTTTATTCTGTTCGGTCGCTGGCGCACTCGATTTTCTGCCAAAATTCATAATGGGGGCGCGTAATTCACCACGTTTCGGTCGTTTAATATGCAAACCACCTGGGCCATGGCACGTCTCGCATTGGTGACCTGACATCGGAGAAAGTGGATTGGAAAATTGACCGTGTTTACTTTGAAAAATTGGCAGGACCGGATATTCATTATCTTCATCATGACATTTCAAACATCGATCAGCCCCCTTTTTGGTATACGGTGCATCGAGTTGTTGACGCCAGTCTGCATCGACCGTTTGCTCGCTGCTCACCGGCACTGAATACCAACCCAACAACGCAATGAAAACGACCAGGTAAATCCACTTATGAGGAAAAAAGTTCATAGGATAAATTATTAAACCAACTCTGTGCATAAGCAAACGTTCTACGTGCCACCTCTGCTGTTGCTAATGTTTCAAGGATTGTTGTTTTCGATTCAACAAAACGCTGGGCAGCGGCATCCCATGGATAAGCATGAACATGGGAGATAGCATAATCGGTTTGCAATAGACTGTATTCGGCATCGAGTATGGGCGGCAACTCACCGGTTAATGACTTGCCGCCTAATTTAGCGCTCATGGCTAATGCACAAATAATGGCTTGTGAACGGGCACATTGAGCAGTTTTTCTTAAGCCAAGCGGATGATGGATCGCATCGCCTAAAATATATATTTTGTCATTTTTTTTGGATAGAAAAGTAGGGACTTCCACCTCACACCAACCCGGTTGATCGGTCAGGCCAGATTGCTGGGCGATGGCGGCCGCTTGCTGGACAGGAATCACCTGCAGCAAGTCGGCGGTTTCCTTGCCTTGTGCAAAGGTCAATTGCTTGGTATTAAAATTAACTTGCTGTAACTTTTGCTTATCTCTAAATTCGAGAAAATTCGGATACAATTTACTGCCAATATCAACAAAGCGTTGACTGAAATCATTATGAGCTTGTTGTTGTGCAACAATAATTTTACACTTTTTTCTGCCATTTTTTTGCAAATAATCGGCGATCATACAAGCGCGTTCATAAGGCGCCGCCGGCCCGCTAACCATTCCTTCAGGAATGGTGATAATGACTCGCCCACCCTCTTTTAAGGTTGCCAGTTGCTGACTTAATGCCACCACGCCGATACCGCCTGACCATTGACAATATGCTGGAATATCGCCTACCCGCTCTATGTTTTCCCACTGCGCTTGTACGCCGGGTGCCATTAGCAATAAATCATAGGGATATTTTTTCCCCGAGGCTGTCTCCACCCAGTCTTTATCCACTTGTACGGCTTCATCAAAAACGACATTGATGCCTGCCGCTGTTAACTTCTGGTAATCAAACTGAATCTGCTGAGGCTGGTTAATCCCGGCTAACACCGCATTGCTCATCACACCAAACGTGTAATTTTTGTTTTTTTCAAGCAGCGTGATTTGCACATCGGGGTGGATTTGTTTTAACAGTCGGACAGCCGTCAAACCCGCGACACCGCCGCCGATGATGAGCACCCGTGTTGATTTTTTTGCGTAGCTCACAGGCGCAATACCTAAACAAGCGGCGAGCAACACTCCATTGATTTGTTGTAAAAATTGTCGACGATTAAGCATAATAGGGGTATTATTGTTGACTGATATAAAATTGAATTAAATCTTCCAAGGATTCATCACCGTGTTTTTTCAACATTTTCTGCATTTTTTTCTTCATTTTTTTGGCCATTTCCCGGTCTTCATTGTTAAAGTCTTGCAAGGTATCTCGTAAATAGGTGGCCCATTGACCGGCCAATAATCCGACATCATCTTCAGTGCTACGACCGCCCTCTTCATGGCATTTATCACAATATTTTTTATGCAACTTTTTGCCATTTTTAGCACGATCTGCCTTTGCATTTTGGGTAATACGCACAATGGGTTGGCGACTATAAAAATCCGCCACGGCTTTCATTTGTGACAATGAATACCCTTGCGCCACCTGAGACATCATCGTTGCTGGCCGAGCGCGAATGGCGACATCTTCTAAATCATCATTTTCATCAACAATTGCCTGACCATGATCCAGATCTTGGGCATATTTATATGACAACATGGCACCGATAATATAATTGCGTGATAGTCCCGCGATGCTCGGCGTGGCCGGTCCTCGCGACACGCCATTAATGCCGTGACAGGCCACGCAAGAATACGCCAACACGTGGTGATTTGTTTCGGCACTGACGGTCTCCACTAACAACCATAATAACGTGATTCCAGCTATGTGAACCAGCCGTGTTTTTCGAAAATAAATATAAATCGGGTGGCACTTGTGCATATTAAGATTCATCCGGAGCAATGGGTTCTTCATGGGCCACCCCTCGGTGACAATCAATACAGGTTTTTTGTTTTTTCACCGCACTGATATGTTTTTTACGGGCGGTGTTATCTTGCTCATCCAACTCCATGGCGGAGAAACGATGACACACTTTACATTCTCTGGAATCGGTTTTTTTCATGTTGTCCCAGACTCGATTCGCCATTTGCCAACGCAAAGCTTCAAATTTTTGTTCGGTATCAATGGTGCCTAATAGTTCGTGCATCACATCTTTAGCGGCCAATAATTTAGCCAATAGTTTCGGTCCCAATGATTTAGGTACATGACAATCCGAACACTGTGCGCGCACACCCGATACATTCTTGTAATGAATGCTCTCTTTATATTCTTCAAAAACGATTTTCATGGAATGGCATGACGTACAGAATTCATTGGTGTTGGTCATATGTAGCGTGTGATTCAATCCGGATAAGACAAGCACAGTCAGCCCCATCGAGATCAATACGACTAATACGATTTTATTTTTTAGAAAATAAAAAATACGGCGAGTCAATGCCATTAGGTTTTTTCTTTTTCGGCTTTAAATAATTGAGCACGGAGCATGCTCCGTGCTCAACATGTCAATTAAGGATTAGCTAACTCAGACGTAAAAAACGCGGCTAAATCATTAATATTCTGTTGCGTCAGCTTGGTCACTTTAGACATGATAGTCACCCCCGAGGCGGTTAAATCCGACTGCATTAATGGATGTCTCTTGGCGAGATCAGGTGCATCGGCATCATCGCTAGAACAAAGGTTATTATCCTTCGTCGCACTCGTGGTATGATCGAAGCACAACTGGGTTTTGTCGTAAGTGCCTGCACTGTGGCAATTAGCACAATTTTTGTCATAAAACGCCTGGCCTGCTTCCTTCTTACCCATATGACTAAAACCGGCTCCGCTAGTGACCACCCCACTTTTCACGTTATTTAAAAACGCGATAATATCGGCGACATTCGCTGATGAAGGATAACCTAAACGGGCACGCGTCATGGCGGTGCCTGATTTGCCAAATTGTGCAATATGACGTAGCGAAGCATAGTTGGTATTAGTCGCCAGGTAATCTTTAAAATTTTCTTTCTCAACCCTATTTAACACATTAGGATCTCTATTATCTGGCGCACCATGGCAGCGAAAACACCATTGCGCATAATATTTCGCACCATTCTCAGCATTGGCGGTACCGACTAATTCATAGGTCACATCGGTATCTGTCACATTCACTGTTGTAAAGACTTTTGATGCCGCACCGTCATCATAATTCAAAAAAGCAACTAATGCCTCAATCACTTTGGTATTAGGCACCACTGAGTTGGGTCCGCCCTCATAATCAGGATGTTTATTACTCAGGGTATTGTTGCTATCATCGGTGGTGTTGACAATGCCATTCCAATCCCCAACGCGAGTAACGTTGCCGCTTGGCCTCGCATTTCCTGCATAACGAATATTACTGGTACTTTTAGTAATGGATGCCGCATCAAAATTCGCTGTGCTAAGATTCCGCGAGTTAGTATTGGTATCGTCAGCCCCTGAGGCCGTTGCCGCTTTGCCAGCATTAGGTCCTGAGATATAGCCCTCTGAGGCGGTGTTGCGGATCTGATGTTTTAATGCACCGTCATTGCCCAATCGATCCCAACCATGGCATGTCACACAGCGTACGAAATCCACATAGGTGCTCGAATCACTTTCATTTTTTTTCACAACCACTTCAGCCGGTATGCTAGGTCGAGCACAACCATGCTCATGCTCATGATCAATATCAACATCGACTTCAAGATCACTACTATTATGTTTGCACTCATAAATCTTCAGCCAGTTGTCATACGCTTGTGCACCCAGCGCCACTTTTTCCAATTCGACAACGGATTGAAAAGCAAAAGCCAAACTACTTGTTAAGCCGGGCGTGCTAGCACTTGCAATTTTAAATTGGTTGGCAAACATCCGCATGGTCTGAGTTACCTGAGCATTGCGATTTCTTGCCATTTTAGAGGCAGTAATATCTGAGGCCGACAGACCCGTTTTATCCGCGATATACTTCACCGCCTCATTGAAACTCGCCGAATCAGATTTAGCCACTCGAATCACCGCAATACTCGTTAATTCATTAGCCGCCACCTTGCTGTCATTACTCGCCACAAACGTATAAACGGTATATTCATCTTGAATACCATCCAGGGTGGCCTTGCCCGTGATTTTTAAATACAACCCACTACCCGTGATCGCACCGACTTTCAACTGAATTTTTTCGCTACCCTCATCATAGCTATAATCCGTATCTTTGGTTAATTTTGTGGAATAATCACCACCCGCACTGTCACTGGTTGCCACTAGATCTATGCTATCAAAGGCAGGATTCACTGCGGGAGTAATTTGCGCCTGAGGATCAGGGTCATCACTGGAAGAGCTGCACCCCGCTAACAGCACCAGCATAAAAAAACCGGTGAAGCCACTTCTTTTAAAAATTTCTTGAACCATAAATCACCCTATACTATCAACAAAGAATATACCTATTGTTCATAGGTATAACTATTCAAAATCCATATGAATTCGAGCACAAATTATAATTGAAAAATCCGGCAACGAACAGAACAGAAAAGAGGCCATGGCATTTTTAGTCAAAGCGAAAGGCATGGTAGGGTCATTATTAATGTCTAATTCGAGCATTTTTTAATCGAATGTATTATTTTTAACCATAACAGTATGAACGATCGATTCATTGAGCGGCCATACAATAATCCTTAATGCTGTATGAGTTTGTTAACACTTTGCCCAACCCAGGAATCTATATTAATGAGCGATGAGCATACGGCATAAAAACCCGTCGCCCCCAACTTATACCTGACTACACTGAATAGTTATTATGTAAATTAAAATTTATCCAAAAATATATCTTTTCCCATAGAGATAAATACCTTGATGATTACAAGATAATTGGTATGATTAATTAAAAAGTAATAAAAATTGATGGCTCATTTATTTTTAAGAGGAGGATATAACCATGCAAACAAACCAAGAGATATCAGGCAGGCCAAAAAAAAAATTAACCTGGGGACAACTCAAAAATCTACTGGAATCAGCGGGCATTCTCAACGATGATGAAATTGATACCATTTCAATTTCCTGGGGAAAAATTGAAGAAATGGAAATCAAAAAAGATGAAATTTTTGGCTGGCAAATTTATTTGTAACAATACTTAACAAAATGAGCCGAAGGCATTATACTGTGATTATGTCCAGGTTGAATTGGACGGTCCGATTAAGGAATGTTCAATTTAGCCTGACGTTTCAAAAAAGAATAAAGCACTCATTGTGAGTTTTAGAAAAATCGAGCCTACCTATACGCCGTCATCGCTCCGCTGCCAGTTGAGATTTGGAAAACCAAACATATCAGGCGACCAGCAATACAATCCGGATTAACAAAACCGTAAGGTGCATTATAGGTACCAAACAACGGTGAAGAGGGAAACTCACACGGAAGTATGGATTGATGCTAAACGCCCGACGGTGCGCATAACGCACCCTATAAAAATCAAATGCTTAGGCTTTGGAAAATTCAATCGGATGCATTATGCACCAAACTATCCCAGGCGGCATTGATCTGTTTTCGAGTCGGATTTAGGGTGGATTCGCTGCGCTTAATCCACACTACCCGTCTATTTTTCCTGAAATCAGTTTAAACTTGCTCCCTAAGGAACACGCCGCAAAGGAAGGAGTCAAATTGGGATCATATTTGGCTTGTTCCGCTGTAGCAACGTTTTCATACTTTAGAGTGATAGGAGGTATTTGTATTTTGAAACTTTTTAGCCGACTAAAGCCCTATTTTTTTATGGGTATCGCATTTTGGATTATTATTGGACTTGCCGCTTGTTCTAGCTCTAGTAAAAACGAATCGGACCCCATAGCGCAAGGGAAAATAGATGTACAAGATCAAGAAACCCCGATTGATAATCAAATAGTCATCAATCGAATTGAAAGTAATGGACCCGGCCGGGTGCGTGTCTTTGAAAGTCGAAATGACATATTAGGTATTGAATTGGGTCGCGAAGCGGTGCCAAACGGTGTAAGTGAAAATATTTATCTCCAATTAGATCGCAATATCATCTCAGCTGAAAAGCTCGTTGCAAAACTTTATGCAGATGCCAGTGAAGATAAATTCATTCATCAAACCCAAGCTTTTACGGTGACACCTTTATTATTACCACAAACAACACCTGATGTTCGCTTGAAAGTAATGGGTAAATCGACCAGGACTTATCAATGGGAAGTCATCGATTCTGGTGGAGAAACGAATCTATTAAGCACCAAACCGAATAACCAAAACCTTTTTTTGAAGCCGGGACTACGTTATGAAATCATGAATGAAACCTCGAACGAACATCCCTTAGCCATTTTAGGCGCCGAGCAAGTTTTATTGAGCCAAGATGAACTCGGTAGCTATGAGTTAGATAATGCGGTGGCTTGGCGAGAACAAGGTAATATTATTCAATTCACTCTCACCGATGAACTCGCTGAAACAATGGAGACTTATCTATGTAGTATTCACCCCGCCATGACCGGCTCAATGACAGCGTATTTTACAGGCGCTAACTAAGGTCGCACCAAAATATGTGACACAATACAACTTCTCAACAAATCGATATCAGGCAGAATAAATGTAAATTATCAACTTGTTGAGAAGTTTGGTTAAAGATGAATGACTAAGAAATGAGCGCCAGAAAAACCTCCCGGTTTCGCCTCCCATCTTCCGCCTGTCTTCGCCCGTTCTTCGAATTGCTCCCGCATTGCTCTAATTACCTACATCCATGTCGCCATCCATCACAAAAACTCGAAATAAAACGACGATTTCTGCCCTTTTGTTCAGTCAGAACGAACCAATACAAACCCAATCTGGGCGCCAAATCGGGAAATTATTACATGCCCATTCCTAAATGGCTGGGCAATTTCCTCCCACACATAATGGACGCATCATTTCATTGTCTTCGTGTTCCAATATATGGCAATGCCATACATACAAACCTGGCACATCAAATTTTGCCCTGATACGAGTTACCTCACCGGGGTAAGCAATCACCGTATCTTTCCAACCTTGTTCATTAGGCAAGGCTGGATTTATTTGACCACCCGGTAACCCGCGCCCTACGACCTGAAATTTCACCAAGTGTAAATGGATGGGATGCGAATCAACAGTGAGATTACTAATGGCCCATTCTTCTGTGGAATCGAGCGCCGGATTTTCGGTAATCGCATTACTCCATAACAGAGGTGCTGCAACACCGGCGGTCATGGTTCCTAATAGCGCAGCGGTCGGTGCAAAAGGGACCCCTCCAACCGCTGCACAATCGGCCGCAAATGTCGGTCCGGGCTTGACTTTTCTTATTTGTTTGATCGTACCATTCGGTCTGATTTTAACACAGACGATGTGTGATTCTTCTTCATTGAGTGAAAGTTCGCGCACTGGTGCATCCGGTACCAAAGGTATGATATCCTCAAGTATTAATTGCGTTGGATCAGCAAAAACTGGACCTGCATTTGGACCAACCACAAACTCCATCACTTGACCGGATGTTTGTACATCAGCAGGTATTGCTGGAAAACCACCAAACGGTGCATCCGGTGCCGTATTGATCATACGAACACGGGTCCCTTCAGCTAAACCACTAAAATCCACGATCACATCAGCGCGTTCCGCCGGTGCTAACAACATGGCTTGTACTGGATCAGGCGCCGCTTCAACAATCATATTTCCAGTTTCTGTATCGTAAGTCGTAAAGCTGCCTGTTTCCACTTTGACTACATCAGATAATAATCCTTGATCCGATCCAATTTGAAACATCGGGATCTCCTGCCCTGTGGGTTGACCGTTCCCATCGACAACTTGCAAACTCAAATTTAAAAATCGCGAATTGCTGCCATTCAATAAACGTAATCGATAGCGTGTTTGATCCACATCCTGAAACGGCCAAGCCACCCCATTCACCACCATCACATTAAAAAATGCTTCAGGGTTCCAAATGGGTGCTACATCGGATTTCGGTGCAAATTGAATTCTGAGTTTTCCCTTTCTAACCCCTTCAAAAAAAGCCCGGTTCTTTGGATAAAACAAAGAACCATTTTTATTAAATGAGCGATCCTGGATAACGATAGGAATTTCATAATACAGGGTACCCGCTGCATCACCCACCTGAGGTGCTGGACTGGGCAAATTAAGTCCAATTTCTTGACCCGCAGGATCTCGAATTAACCAAAACCCAGCCGGACCGGCATAAACATTTAAACGCGTAATACCTAAGCTATGATCGTGATACCAAAGGGTTGCCTCAGGTTGATCATTGGGATATTGGAATACCGCTTGGCCAAGTACCGGCGCAAAACCAGCGGCTTGCCCCCAATTAGAGCCACGCATTGCATATCTTGTAGGAATATTTATCGCATCGGGCAACCACCAGGCTTCAGGATAACCATCACTTTCAGGCCCTACATGGGCACCATGCACATGGGTAACAATAGGCACCGGTCCTCGATAAGGCTTCTTTTTGGTCCCCGCACAATCGGTACGGCTTGTCCCATCTTGACAACCCTTCGCTGACGGATTAGCCCAATGTAATGTTTGATCAACCGCAAATAGATGGGGTAAATATTTACCATTATTTTTCACCAAATCGTTTACCCACTTCACTTTGGTCGTAGTATTTGCAGTGACTTCCACGGTAAATGCGGGATAATTAAACGTTTCTGGATGATCCATGGAGCCATAACTCCATACCTTCGTGGCCGGGAAACCGGCCGGTAAAATCTGTTGCTTAAATTGCCGCACCCCTATTTGGTAATCGACGGTCATGTCTGTCACGCTCTTTGGCATTTCTGGTGGAATGACCAAAGGTGAAACGTACTTCGGAATAGTTAATGGATCTAACGAACCACCCGCTACGGGTACCGCCATAGCAGTATTTGTTAACAGGTAAGTTAAACTTAAAAGCGTAATATAATAAGTGAATTTTTGATTTTTTTTTATCGCTAAATCGGCTGATAAATGCAAGCTACCAACACCTGAAATATTATCGAATTTGATCATATTGTGTCTCCCCTAACAACATTTTTCTTATATCGCCGTTGTCTGCAAAAAAAATCCTCTGCATTGAATCAACGCACGATCCCCACAGCCACATCAGGCAAAGCTTACTGACCTCGTTTATTACTTGCTCTCATTCTGGTTTTTATGTCATGAAACAAGCAAAAAAACACGATAAAACACCAAAGCATCAAGGTCTAAAAGCGCTAGCTTAACCAATGCTGATAATAGAATTCATATTAAAATAGAATAAAAAAACAATGGAAATTAGATGCTGAAATATTGTTATTGTAAGGAAAGAATGGGGGTAGTGGCGTTTTAGTTATTTTTATTCTCAGCAGATTGCTCAAGCCCATTCACTTCAAAAAAATTGATTGGGTAACGAGCGGTCAACGAGCCGAATGCTATTATTCAATAAACACCAAGTCATTGCAAGAAAAATACTCATGAATAACTGCTCATGATTTGCTTCATCGAGAGTCATTTTATACTTTCAATAAATCTACCTGCTTCCCCTTCAATTGTCAATCAATGTTAAATGCTCAGCTTGATACTATAAAAATGGAAAATATTGAGGTAGAGTGGTCTTCAGTTTCCAAGATGAAAGTGGGTCGTTAATATGAGCATGTGTGTTTAATGGCCAATTATTTAACTTGCAGGCTATAGCGTAGAAGAGAGGTCTAGCTCGGTGAGTTAATGCATTAATGACTCACCGGGATTTTTTATCATGTTTATCAAATACAGCAATTAATCATTTATCCCTAACCATCGCTGCCACGCATCGAACAATGGTTTGTCGACTGCCGCCACCGCAGATCGTGAGATTAATTCGTTCACAAACACAGCTTCTCCAGATAAGGTAGACGCATACCCTCCCGCCTCCTGGAAAATGAGATAGCCCGCCGCATAATCCCAAATTTTTTGTTTTCCATGAACATAAATATGGCCTCGCCCTGCTGCCAACCAACACCAATCCAATGCCACCGAACCAAAACTGCGTTGCGACGCGTAAGGTGTTTCTCGAACAAGGCGCATGGCCAGTTTTTCAGGCAGCCGTTTAAAGTCGATGATGCCCATGGCTTGCTTCAAAGTTAAATCGCAGGCTTGCAGCGATAAGACGACGCCATTCAATGTCGCCCCTTGATTTCGGTAAGCAGCAAACAACTCGTCTCGCATCGGATCGTAAATTATGCCTAATTGAATTTGACCTTGATATAACAAAGCAAGTGAAATAGCAAAACAAGGAATACCCGCCGCAAAATTACTGGTGCCATCAAGTGGATCGAGACACCAAACAGGCTGATCTGTATCCAGCTGATGCTGTTGCGTTTCGATTGACATTTCCTCCCCTAAAAAGACTGTATCTGGCCAATGCTCATGCAATTGTTTAGCAATTCGCTGCTGCATGGCAATATCTATATCCGTGACAATGCTGCCATCGGTTTTATAGTTGCGTTTTACACTCACCAAACCTGGCAGTAATATTTCCTTGGCAGCAGAAATGAGAATGCATTTTAATGTTTCGATGTCATATTGCATTTTTTACTCTCAATGTTATTTTAAATATCCACTCCGCCATGAGCGATGTTATCATGCTCCATGATGCCATTGAAATGAGAATAATGCCAGGGGATATTAATCTATTTTCGAGTCCGGTTTAGGATGGATTCGCGACGCTTAATCACACGCTGCAAGTCTATTTTTTCCTGAAATCAATTTAAACTTATCAAAATTATTTTCGAAAAAAAGTACTGAAATTATCAGGCGACGATTATCCTGGCCGGTCGTATTTCCTCAAGCGGGTATATTTATTTACTGATCAGCAATACCTTTACCGAATCATTGATGGAAACACTGTCCACATAACCGACAGCGCCCGGTGTCGATGCAACCCAATTGATCACCTCGGCATCCGATTTAAATAATTTTGGTGGTGATCCTTTTCCAGAAAAAACAATCCTAGCCCAATAAGCCTTTAACTTTTTCTCATTTTTTTTTACCACAGCTTTATAAAATTTCTTCCGTGAATCATTGCCTTTTGGTAGATCTGCGGGTTTCAAGCTAGTCCCTCCAAGCGATTTTGTTTTACCTAACCAGATTTTTTTAGCTTGTTTTTCAGAAATTGACTTTTCCCCAATATTTTTATTGGCTACCACCGCTACATCAGCAAAGGCAGATACTGGAGCTACCACCACAAAAATGGCGACAACGATTAGCAAAACAATAACTCTTGCTCTGTTTTTTTTGATTAATTTGCAATACATATCAAGCCTCTTACTAAAAGATAACGTCGATGGAAACACTTACCATATTGGTGGTACCGCTAGAGAGTATACCGTCATATAGCCCTGTATTAATCAAATAGTTATCTGTTTCGATAATGTTCCATTCCCCCTTAATCACCGTCTCATCCGAGAGGCTATAGCTCAACCCTAAGGTGGACATTTGATGGTTATCACCATTACCTCGCAGCCAATCCTGGCGCGTAATGTGAGGGAGAAACTTCCCTACCCGGTAACCGAGCGTGGCGTACCAAGAATCAGAATCACCAATTTTTTTTCCCATCATGGTGACATCCATCGTCACTTTAGCCCATTCAGCATAGGCAATGATATTATGCCAATCGACCTTAACACCAATGAGTTTGGCCGAATGGGATTTTTCGTTCATTGCTGCCATCATATTCCCCATATCGTTGATCATGCCCATGTCGCCAATATTGGTATACATTTCACCTTGGTACGCAGAAGCCTGAAATTCAATGCTGTCGTTCCAGTGAGCACGCACGGTCAAGCCCATCAGTTTTTTCACTATCATGTCTTCAAGATCGACTTGACCGCCAAAAACATCCCCACCCAGTGTCCAGTCATCAAAGCTTCTCTCCCAAAGCAAGCTACTACCAGTATAGGCTTCACGGGTCGCTTGTGGTCCAACTGATTCTTCAGAATAAAGCAATGTTGGTGCGTTAATCCAAGGGTAGGTTGCTCCAACATCAATATATTCATTAACCAGTCCAACAGGAAACTTAATTTTTCCTGCACGCAGGGTAAACTCATCGTTTAAAGAAAAACTGGCAAACGCCCAATCTGCGTGAGTGCTGTATTTATCATGATCAGCTGCCGACATTAACAACGTTGCTACGCTGAGATAATCGGTTACTTGAGAGGTAATCGTCAGTCCTATTTTAGTACCTTGGAAACTGCCATCTTTATTGATTCCGGTACTTCTACCACCATGAAAATAGGCTGATTTATCTGCAATACTATATCGTGCTGAATAAAATCCCGAGACATTCGTGCGATCAACCCAGTCCTCGGCCATCGCCATCGAACCCCATAGAAGAAACCCGAGTAGAAAGGCTTTACTTAAGTTGAATTTTTTTTTATCTATCACTGATATTTTCTCCTTAAACCAAGTTAAACTTTAAATACCGAAACCTGGCCTTTTAACTGCCCAGCCAAACCCAATAACTTCTCACTATCGTCATCTGCTGAACGCGCCTCATCGGCCACCTGGTTAACGACTTGTCCGAGGTTTACGATGTTGCTATTGATCTCTTGGGCAAAACTCGTTTGCTCTTCAGCCGCCTTCGCAATTTTTTGGTTGATATCATTAATCTCCGTAATGCCGTGGGTAATTCGCCCTAAGGATTCCCTAACTCGACCCGCCTGAGCTACGCTTTCTTTAGCCTGCTCCCGACTCTGTATCATTGTCTGCATGGCATTTTTCGTACCGTTTTTTAAACGACTAATCATGGTATTGATTTCCTCCGTGGCCTCGTGAGTCCGTGTCGCGAGTGTACGCACCTCATCCGCCACGACCGCAAACCCTCGTCCCTGCTCACCTGCCCGAGCAGCTTCAATCGCCGCATTTAAGGCGAGAAGATTGGTTTGTTCCGCAATATCACTGATAACACTCAACACCTTGCCAATGGAGCCACTGTCTTCTTCCAGTTTTTCGATGGCTTCAGCCGCGTGTTCTACTTCATTCGTTAGTCGATCAATGGCCAGCATGTTCTCTTCAACCACTCGCTTGCCATCATTTGCCTCCGTACTGGTCGTATTAGCTACACTCACGGCACAACTCGCACTGTTTGATACGCTCTCCACTGAATTTGCCATTTCAGCCATGGCAGTTATCACCTGATTGATATCTTGCTGCTGCGAATCCATGCCCATAACGCTTATTTTCGAAACTCGCTTCATTTCACCGGCAGCTTCGGCAACACGACCGGTTGAACCTGTGACTTCAGCGATAACTTCTTGCAGTTTGCTGACAAAACCATTGAAATTTTCTACCAGTACCCCAACCTCATCGCTTGTTTCACTCTTAAGCCGCTGGGTCAGATCACCGCTAGCTATTTCTCTGAGCGAATGATTCACAGCAGAAATATTACGCGTAATCGCGTTGCTAATCAGTATACCGATTGTACCTAATATCAGAGCCATAAAAAATCCAATGCCCGTGCCGATTAAAATCGCTTTTTCAGAAGCATTATTCGCCTCATTGATCGTCCCACTAAAAATCCGATAGCTTCTTTCACGGAAATCGTTTAATGCTTTATGCACAATGACCTCACGCGTATTCATCTCAAGTATTTTTGGTTGCACCGCTGTTATTTCAATGTTTTCCTCAATCAGGTCAAGACTCAGGGGAGTTGCGATTTGGAGATAGGCATCTAAATCAGTCAAAATTTTATCAACCAGAGGCTGTTCTTTATTATTTAAAGCAACGATTTCGCCTAATACCTGCTTCAATTTTTCACTCGTTTTGGCAATATCTTCCAACATATCCTCATCACTAGAAATCACCGCCATACTATAGCTTTCTTTGATTTTTTCCATACGAACTAAATTGGCATCCAAGCGTTCGAGAATAGGAAAATAGATATCTCGCACATGCTCCAACATTACTTTATTTTGCGTGCTCACACCGTAATTATAGGCTTGTGCTACGATTAAACCGATAACGCCGCCAACAACAATCGCCAATATTTTTATTCGAATTGATAAAGCTGAAAAAATATCCATTACCTCTTTT
>CAYUAI010000020.1:0-56374 GCA_964442745.1 uncultured Chromatiales bacterium | reverse complement strand
AAAGGAAAAAACTGACTATTGAGCCTGTGTCACAAACGTATGAGACCCGTAATAGTAAAACTAATTTTCAGAAAATTAAGTTACCACAATGTTAGTGGAAACTATACTGCAGAACTATGCCTTTTTGATTTCGATATTATTTTGGTATTTTTTTAAGAAGTGTTTCTGATCACTTTTTTACTTTTGCTTATCCAGTACGCAAGCGCAATTAATGCTCCTATGCATATAGCCAGGTATCTCAAACTAAATGGATGACCAGCGAATGCGCTTAATGCAATTTGAAACAAGGCAAGAAATATAGTCATATTTATGATATAATCGCTAGAATTTTCGATGTTTGTACATTTACTTGCATTCCAAGCTTTAATTGTAGCGGCTACCATAACGAATGGTAGTATCCATCCTGACAAGAGGCCACCGGTAAATAAGGAGAAGACCCATAAGGAGTGACCGAGAGCAATATGATCACTGTACATTATGTCTTGACTCAATATACCTTCAAGCTCATATGCAATATTCATATCTAAATTGTATGAGCTGCCATACCCACGGCCAAAAAACAAAGTTATAGGATCCTGTGTTAGTAATGCCATTTGTGATGAATATTCAGCGATTCGAGCTAGTGAGGTAACGTCTACACCACTATCAGTACGTTGTTCAAATATTCTGACGATCCAATTTTGAAAGACATCACTACCAAACAAATAGGATGCATATAGCATAATACTTAAAATTACCATTGCAGCTACGAACGAAGGGACTAGTCTCTGCATTAGTTTTTTTATGGTGAGCGACTGAAAATGAATTGCGATCGCAGCTATAAATGATAATACCACAGAAATTAGTAAGCCTCGTGTCACACTTAAGAATATAATCGTTGATACAATCAGCATTCCTAGTATGCCAATAATATTTCGACCGCGAGAAAATACAAGCAGTGCTATGCTGTAAGCTGTCACTATAGGTAGACCTGCCCCAATAATATGAAATCGAATATTGTCTATAGGTGTACCGCGTATTCCTAATTCAAGTAACACTTGCCATATAATTGTCACAAATGATGTAGCGACAATTAACTTTAGTATTGCTTCGGGCTTATATCCCTGGACTGCAAGAAAATAAACGGCTAACATTCCTATCCATGCTAAAATGAAAGGTAACATGGTTCGTGCAAATGTTTCAACGGGGACAGCATTTAGTAGGGCGGTGATAGCACTCAACAGAAGAAACAATACCCAAAGTTTTAATGCTGGCGAAATAGCATGAGATGGTGCAACCAAGTACGACCGTTGCGTAAGAAATAAGAATAACAATCCTATGCAGCTAAAAATTGTTAGTGACGTGAAGATAATTTGAATAATTGGACTCAAAAATGAGGGGTCGGTAAACTTACTTCTAAAATCGAGTGCCAACGGCAGAAATATAATCCCGAAGAGGATATATCGTATAGACAATAATTTTTCTTTACATTCGATCATTACATATTTCATGATCTCGACTTTAGGCTATTTTAAATATTGAGTTATCAGTAGGGGCAATGCGTTGCTTAATTGTAACATTTGATCTCATAGAATTCTCAATAATTAAATTGGGTAACCCCACAGCTATGCTTGCTGGGGAGACTCCCATAGGTTTTACCGAGATGACGGTAGCGCGTACTTTCAGTTCTCTTACCAAAGAGAATAAGGAAGTAAACCTATGCGAGATTATAAGAGTTTGTCCCATACGCGCTGGGATTCTAAATATCATATTTCGGACAAGGGGTTATTTTGCGTCAACGATGGCGTTAGATGAACAAATGGTGATGGAATATATCCGCCATCGAGTGCGGCTCTTTTACTACAATACGATTAATTGAGAAATCAATTAGTTATAGAAAAACCAATTGAAAAGTGGCCTCCCATGGTGTAAAACAAGTTTTCTTCTCTCAAAAGAAACCCACCAAAAGAGGCCTTGTTGATGAAACCACAGTTATTAGAAAATGAAAACCTTTTTTCGTCTTCTTGTAGGAGCAAAGCTGTAATGTCTGGTTTGAGCAAAGTTAAAATGTTCGTTTTGGGTAATATCCAAGGAGACATAATTGATCAAGGGGTATTCGCATTGTGAGTTATCAGGAAATAGACCGACTTGACATCATCAAGTCGTTAGAATCAAAGCACATCAGCTAACAAAGCACAGCCACCAAGCTGGGCTTGTCAACCCGTCAGGTCAGACGATTACAGAAGAGGTACCAGAAGGATGGTGTTGCAGGGTTAATCTCGAAACACCGTGGCAAAAAAAACAACAATCAACTCAGTGCTGAGTTTAGGACAGAAATCGCTAAACTGGTACGAGAAAAATACAGCGATTTTGGTCCAACGCTAGCCCATGAAAAGCTGACAGAAATCCATGCTAAAAAGCTGTCAGTAGAAAGCGTACGGCACATCATGCTTGCCGAAGGGCTTTGGAAAGCTAAACAAAAACGCAAAGAAAAGCCAGTATTTCAATTGCGCCAAAGACGAGAGAGATTCGGTGAGCACATCCAAATAGATGGTTCGCCTCATGATTGGTTTGAAGGTCGAGGGGTATATTGCACATTAATCGTATCATTGATGATGCCACGAGCAAACTCACCGCACTACGCTTCACACCGAGCGAAACAACACAAGCCTACATATGGAGGTCACTAAAGGAATGGGCATGGAATCACTTCCCTGTTTCGCGCTCAGATTTAGTTTGTATTCGCCTACTGTTGGTGTTCGTTCTGAATGAACAAAAGCGCAAGAATAGGCGTTCTATTTTGAGTTTTTTTGATGGAAGAACGAGCACCAACAGTAGGCGCTTTAGGCGAAGATGGGCCAACGATGAGATCAGAAACCGGGAAGTGATTCCATGCCCATTCCTAAGGAGCATTTGCAGCGCTACGGACGTCCAGTGGCCGTCACGCGATAACCAGAAGCGCAAACGGGTCATGGGCTAACGCAATATGGCCGAGCGCTAAATACGCTTGATATAGAGGCTATTCACGCACGTACCCCTCAAGCAAAGGGGCGTGTTGAGCGAGCGAATAAAACGCTTTAAGACCGTCTGATTAAGGAGATGAGACGGCGAGGAATCAACGCTATTGAAGAGGCAAATATGTTTCTTCCTGAATTCATTAAAGGCTACAATGGGCGCTTTGAGAAGCCCGCAAAAAACACATAAGATGCCCACAGGAAAGTCCTACACGAGGCGCGTGAAATTGATTTGATATTATCACTGCACAGCAAACGAAAGCTCTCAAACAATCTGAAATTGAGCTACCAGAAATCCATCTATACAAATACAAGGAAAAAAACACCGATTAAAACAAAAACAGGTGACCGTGTGTGATCTATTCAGCCATGAGGTAGTTATCTTGTACGAGGGAAAGGAAATTGCGTACCAGGTGTTTGATAAAGGTTCAACCCTACCAGAACTTGCCGAAATCAGTTTAAACTTACAATCAATTGTTGACACTTAGCACTTCGTTTCAACAACACCTCAGCGGTAAAATAACGATTAAACATTTGTGGAAACACTTGATTGGCGCATTGATCTATCGCGATATTGATGGGCGAATGTTGCTTGAGCAAGTGATCGTAAAAACTCAGATACGTCTTAAGACATAAAGACCCCGATCATCGCCCACACCGGCAAGCGGGGCGTAACCGACAACAAAAGGTGGTGCAATAAAATAGAATCCACAACCTGAGTAATAAGCAACCTCCATCAGCATAATGATGAGGGAGCGGGATGGTTTTGTCTCGTTAAATATTATTCGCAGTAACTCGTCTGATAGATCTATCTTCTGAATTGCTGACATTTCTACTTTGGTTTGACAATCTATCGGAAAGGCATGAATAAAGCCAACAATTTATTAACTTGAGCATTATTCCTTAATGAAAATATAACTGTAATCAAATACAAAATAACAGACACAACAAGTAGCATGAACAACGCAGGCAAACCATCTATTTTGGGGGTTGTATAATAGATCATCAAACCTAAGATACATCCGATAACACAAGCAACTACTATTTTTATTGAGTTTTTATCTAGTACATCTCCCAGCATTATCTTGTGTGTTTTATGGTACATTGCAACAATAACAGTACTCCCAACCAAGAGAGCTAAAACATATGCCATCGCCACTCCCGTTCCTCCTAAAAAATATCCTAAGAAGCATCCCATTAGGGCATTAACAACCCCAATAATAATTGAGCCTATAACATTCCAAAAAAGCTCACCTGTACCAAGATTGTTAAAGTATGCCGGGCCACTCAATGTATTAAACCCCCAACCTATTAAAGACATAAAAGCAAAAAAAACGAACATCGGTTCATAATTTCCTACCCAAATCACAGAGATATAGGGAGTAATGACAATGACAAAACCATAGCATGCTAATGACAAAACAAGAACCAAGCTAAAAGATTCTATATATAGCTTCTTTATTTGTGAAGATTTTCTCTCTTTAAGCGTTGCAACGACAGGAACAATCACTTGATTAGCGGCTACAATAATCGCTCGAAACTGTAAAACCATACGGTTTGCCATCTCGAAATACCCCGTCATTGCTAAACCACCAAAGTGAGTCATCAACATTTTTGTTATCGACTCAAATAACATCATTGCTATTGCAGCTATTTGGAAATTAACTCCATAACGAATCATTTCCTTAAATAGGCTACAATCCCAACCAATGGGTATCAAAGGTAAAGAGATGATTTCTCTTTTCACAAGCCACCAACCAACAATAAGCACAAAAATATTCTGTGTTATCTGTGCATAAGCTAAACCTAACAGCCCATAATCTGGTATTAACGTAATAGCCAACCCTGTAAACAAAATGATTCCAATAATCATTAATATCCCTCTGAGGTCAATTCGTTGGCACCCATCTAATCCCGATATGACTACCCCAGAAATAGAACTAAACCACATCGAAATCAATGCATAAGGGAGGAGTGACATCGCTACTGTTAATCCATCTGAGGGCATAACCTTACTTAATACCCATGCTAGAGGATAATATGCTAGCGTAAGTGCGAATAACAAAATTACGCCAATTGACACAAACGCAGTTTTTAAAACCCCTTCAACCTTTTCAACTTCTTTTCTAGCTAAATATTTAGCAACGAATTTGGTAACGCTGCCAGACAAACCAAACTGACTAATATTAGATAGAGAAGTTGTTGCTAAAACTACTGACCAAATACCTAAACTTTCAACACCTAAAGTATTTAGTAAGTATTTATATAGAACAAATAGCATTATTGCTGATACAACTACTTGAACAACGGCAATTGTTGCATTCCAAACGGTCTTTTTTTTATTCACCCGTCACTACTTTCCAAGCTAATGGACTATTATGAACTATTTTACTAAGTCTTCTTTGCATAGCTATTGGTCACGCGAACTTTTTTGTATACACCTGTAGGTCGTCTACAAAAAATAGATCTTGTCCTGTTTGGTTTTCCCAAGCCACCTTATAGTCCGCAGATTTCAACAAAGCAACTATCCGTAGGTAGTCATCCTTACGATTATTGTATTCAATACAACCACACTTGAACCTCCGGTTAACTGATATCATTTGTTCAACGATAGGGATTTCTCCGCCCTCGACATCAACAGAAATAAAATCAATTTGTTCTGGTACCTGATTTTCATTAAGTATTTCCTGTAACTCTATACAATCGACTGTAATACATGCAGCATTTTTAGTGTACACAGAGTGAGATTCATCCAAATTGTCTTTCAGCCCACCATATAAGCCTGCATCAACAAATTCTGCCTTGCCCTTTTGAGAAGAGATGGCCTTATTTACAACTACTGAATTTTTTCTTTTTAATAAAGAGGACGTATATTTTTTGTTTGCTTCAACTAAAATCCCTGTCCACCCGAAGTTTTCTTCAAGATAAATCGTATTTGAAAGTGTAAAGCCATCATTCGCCCCAATTTCAAGGAAAAAACCAGCACGAAATTGATTTACCAGCAAAGCAAATAAATCTTGGTTTAATTGTGTGTGATATTCCGAAGAAGGAAGATGAAACATCTCCCGTATTGTATTGCTGGGTGTCATAGAAAATATACTTGGCAATAGTTTATTTTCAATACTATATCTAACCGATGGGCGTTTCAGCATTCTAACTTGAACAAAGCGCTTTCTAATTAGTTTTTTCATTTGTGTAGCAAAATTCATATTTTTAACAACTACCTAATTTATTTATTTTTATTCAGGAAAACAGCATTCATAAAAAAAACTGATTATAACGGATTTAGGGGTGGCGATTTATAACCGCTGATCGAACTCGATATTAGCAAGTTCTGTAACCAATCATCATGGTACTTATTTTGGTTGAGTCGTTCGGCGGGTGATTTAAATTCACCGCCATATTTCTTCACTGTATTTGGATTCGAGGGGGCGAAATTATAGATCAATGCCCAAGCTCGCATCCCCAGTATGGCGGATGTAAGATGGCCTTGAAAATACTGGGTGTGATATAAATGCCGATTCATGCGTTGCATCAGTCGCTCCAACATATTGCTGGTACGATGCGCGCCCGGATGATCATAACTGATCGCATAAACGCGTAAATTATCTTTAAGTTTTTTGATGGGTTTGGTGATCACTTCGGGTAAATCATTGGTGGCATCAAAGGCCCAGTCATACAAGCGTCTCACCCGCTGGCTAAAGGCGCGTTTACCCAACGCCTCAAAACAATGCCACAACGGCTGATGTCCGAGGGAAACAACTCTGGGTGCAGTAAAATCATCTCATCAAGGAAGGCTCGAAATAACGTGCAATCGGTCACAATTGCTGCGTAATCGTCTGGCACAAAAGGGAGGCGAATAACTCTGTGACTACGCGATGAATCCGGGTAGGCTTGCGTTTGAGGGGTATCCATTGTCAGTCTTTTGCTTAAGTGTTTTCTTAGGCGAAATTATTCTCGCACATTTTCTGACAATTTCAAAAAAGATACCCCTCTCCTAAATCCGTTATAATCAGGATTTTTTTTCGTCTTTTTTCATAATCATAAAGAGTAGATTAATCAATGTGAAAATCAATAAAACGCACAGTTTGTTTATGCCCACTGCCTAATCAGAAGTTATTCATGCCGTATTTGATTACTGATTAAATTTGATGTGAGTATTTCATGATCCAAGGCCTCTCTAGATGCAATAAATACAGCTCTTTTTAATGCAGACGTATCTTTATCCACATTCCAGTCTAGTGGGAACTCTTCGTGGTTTGGTTGTGTTTTAGGAATATAAACGTAGTCAAACAGTACTTGAAGCTGATTAAATAACCATGGTCTAGTAGGTCGACAACCCATACCTGAATATGCTTGAGTGGGGGAATGCTGGTTCTCTACTGTAAGATTTATTTCTTTACTTTCCCCATATGAGACACATGTTTCGAGGAAAAGTATCCTTCTAGTATTCTTAGCAAGAAACTTAAGGGCTTGCTCAGGATCACTGAGGTGATAAAGAAGGCCATAACAATGAACTATATCAAATGGTGAATTATCTATCTCTACTGGATTCTCAATATCTAGATATTGAACGTCTTGGTCAGGGTATCGCGCTCTTAAATACTTAATGTTTTTAGAACGTACTTCCGTGATGGTTAATTTACATCCTCTGTCCAGATAATAACTTGATAGATCTCCGATACCAGCACCAACTTCTAATACTGTCATATTAGCTACAGGTATTCCTAAACTTGCAAGGTGCTCTAATCTTCGTGAATTATGTCGTAAATAGTGATTTGAACGAAAACTGGTGCCAAATTCGTTGAATCCAGCTTTTGCTGCTAGTTTCCTAACCACTGTTCTAGCTTTAACTTTCACTCTATTGCTCTCCATAAAGTTCTGATTCTCGTACATTCGCTTGGATGGCGGTATTTTCAGCCTTTGCCGCTTTTTCTTCCGCTACCTCTTAAGGCTTCAGCGATTAGTTTTGCTCGGGTCTTGTCGGCAGTGGCTTCTGTGAGTTTTTCGTATCCGTAGGATGGAATCCGTATAAATTTTATTCATAATATAAAAAACCACGAGCTCAGCACATGGTGAGAGTTCAACGGTTTTGCCGGTTGAACGATTGCTTGATGCTGCCCTCACAACAAACAAGAGGAATAGCAATGAGTCGATTCCGTAAGTTATCGCATACACTCTGACCTCATCAATATCATATCGTTTGGGAGATTTAGAATTTTACTGGGCCATGTGGCATGAGACGTAGACTGGTGTATCCGAGCATTGATAGAACAGCAAAAATGCGCAGTAGTGGAATTCAATATCCAACTCGATCACATGCATTTAATTGCGATGGTTCCGCCAAAAATAGCGGTGTCGAGTTATGTCGGTACGGTGAAAGGGTGCACGGCAATACCGTGTGTTCAAGGAACTCAAGCAGTGGCCCTATTGGGGTAATCATTTTTGGGCAAGAGGATTCTGTTGCGATACCATTGGTTTAGATGCAGAAAAGATTCGCCTTTATGTGCTGTATCAGGAGAAAAAAGAACGGCCAGTTGAACAAAGCCAATTTGACTTTTAGCTGAAATAGCACAATTTAATATTTAACTGGGGATAACTTTCTAGGGGTTATTCCAAAACCACCCCTCATGGGGTGGTTTACTTATTTTTATTCAGGAAAACAGCATCCAAATAAATACAGTGGCCATCTTCGGCATAAGTCTGCTCAAGATTGCCTGCGTATTGATAATCTAAACCATCAAACATTGTTAGTAGTTCCATGAACCCAGCCTGTTTCTCGTATAACGCATCTAAATTAATCTCTACAATACATGCCGATGCTTTTCTGAATGTTTCACTGCCGCCAGCAATAACTCGGTCTTCGTATCCTTGTACATCAAGTTTAATTAGTGTCTTGGATGATAGTTCACCTCTCACTTCCGTAAGAGCGAGATCCAGTGTTGTTTGCTTTATACTTATGCGTCTTTGCCCCTTAGTAAGAGGGTAATACTGTTCGGTAAGTTCAGTAGTCGCCAGTAGCGATGATGAGGGAGTATGATCTTCGTGAAGAAATATTTCTACCTTGCCCTCTGTATTACCTATAGCGAGATTGAAGGGCACTACCTTTCCATATTGTGTTTTGGCCCATTCAGATATCTCGTTAAAGGGCTCGGGCAGAGGTTCGAAACAATAAATCTTGGCATTTGGGAAAAAGTTGGAAATTTCTCTGGCAAACTGACCAGTATTCGCACCGATATCAATAATGGTACGAAACGGCAACTCACGGAGCCCTAGTAACGTAACCCTCGGACTGTTTTTTTCTCGGATGATATCTAACCCAACAGACTGAAAAATCTTTTTAACTACTTTATTTATAACACCAAATGAATTCATTTGTGACCTTTTCATTTATTTTAGGGGTGAAAAGATAAGAGGTCTATCATCAATATTAATGGAAAATAAATCATAAAATTATTGTTAGATTTTGGTCTGTGGATAACTTTGTTAGTTTCTGCAAAAACCTCAGCGATGAGGGTGCGGCTTTCGAGGCCAGCACGCCTAATTATTATGTCGCTTTGGTTTGAAATATCGCCCTCATCATCTACATCACCCATTTGATCGACTGGGATGGTGCTAATCCTCCGTGATTGTGGCTTTGAGAATAGATGTGATCCATGGGTGATTTCATTTCTAGTAGAAACAATGGAGGAAGCACTGATTTGTGAAATATTAATTTTATAATATTTCACAAATCAGTTGCCGAAGCCTATCAATCAGCTTGATTTTTGGTGACCAGCCATCAATCGTACCCTCACGACTCCACAGTTGCATAACTTCGCGAGTTCGGTATGGCCGCTTTCCCCAAGCGATATTGATCTTTTTCCCTATTTGCTTTTCAAGTAGCGCGACCAATTCTTTAAGCGATATAGGATTGCCGCTAGTTACTCCATATGATTCATGTCCATTGACCTTACCATCTAGCAGTCGCTGTGCTGCCGTTGTGTATGCTTGCACAACATCATCAATATGCACCAAATCGATTTGTTGCTCGCCCGGCGACATTGCAAGTGGCTCACCAGTTTCTGCGGCTCTCAACAGCAAGTTCAACAGTTTTGGCCTAGGGTCATTTGGACCATAAGTGTCAAATAACTTTAAAGTAATAGCGCTTATTTGTTTTGCTTCGACGTAAAACTTCAAAATATTTCCAAATGCGTGCTTCGTCGCTGCGTACAAATTTACCGGATTATAATTATTGCCTTCATAATGTTCCCAGAAGGTGCTTGTATTTATAAGGGATCGTACTCCAACTATTGACATGGCTTCTAGCAACTGGGTACCAAAAAGAACATTGCTACGAATCAATGATTCAACTTGATCGGAGCGATGTTCTGACAAAATAAGTGAAGCAATATGGATCACTATATCAGGACTTGATTTCGAAACAATATTTATCAGATTTTCGGTATCCCCATCAAACTCAAATACTGTTAAATTGTTCTGAACGTCTGAAATTAATCGCATATTTGAAGATGGGCGTACAATCACATCCACTTTCCATTTGTGATTCAATAATTTCCTGGCAAGATTGGAACCAGTAAATCCAGTTGCCCCTGTGATCAATGCACGTTTATTCATTTTTTCCTTGAAGGCAAAAGAGGTTGGATAAATTTTAAAATTGCTTATTTTTCGGTTGTAATTCAAAGCAACCAAAAAGTAAGTTATGCTTTATCGATCATTAAAAATTCAACCCAAAAAATTCTTCAAATTTCTCAATAATAAAATTCAAATGATCTTGCTCCAGCCCCGGATAAACCCCAATCCAAAAGGTCTGATTCATCACTCTATCCGAATTGGTCAGTTCACCATGAACCCGATAATTCACGTTTTCAAAATAGGGTTGGCGAGTTAAATTACCCGCAAACAATAAACGAGTACCAATCTTGTTTTGATCTAGAAAGGTTAATAAATCGATGCGATTGATGCCAGTTTTTTCACGCAGGGTTAATGGGAAACCAAACCAGGAGGGATCTGCGTTTTTGGTGGCTTCGGGTAAAATCAAAAATTCTTCACACGATTTTAGACCTTCTTTTAAGTAATTGAAATTGGCTTTTCGTTTGTTTACGAATTCGTTGATGCTCTCCATTTGCGCTAAACCACACGCGGCTTGCATGTCGGTAATTTTGAGGTTGTAGCCAATATGGGAATAGGTATATTTATGATCATAACTCTGGGGTAATGATCCTAATTGTTGTTCGAATCGTTTACCGCAGGTATTGTCTTTGCCGGGTCCACAATAACAGTCACGGCCCCAATCACGGAAAGATTCAATGAGTGTCTTTAGTTGTTTAGACTTGGTGAAAATCGCACCGCCTTCGCCCATGGTAATGTGATGGGCCGGATAAAAACTCACGGTGGCGATATCACCAAAACTTCCGACCATTTGGCCATTGTAGGTGCTGCCTAACGCATCACAGCAGTCTTCAATTAACCATAATTGGTATTTATCAGCAATACGTTTGACTTCCGTGAGGTCGAAGGTATTGCCCAGGGTGTGGGCGATCATGATGGCTTTGGTTTTATTGGATATGGCGCCTTCAATTAAGTCTGCATTGACATTGTAGGTTGGGATATCAACGTCAACAAAGACTGGTATTAGTCCATTCTGAATAGCAGGATTGACGGTGGTTGGGAAGCCGGCGGCGACAGTGATGACTTCATCTCCGGGTCTTAAGGCACGTTCGCCTAATTTAGGGGAGGTTAATGCCGTCAAGGCAAGCAGGTTAGCAGAAGATCCCGATGTGGTTGTTAATACATGAGCTACCCCGAGATATTCACTCAGGCGTTTTTCAAAGGCATCATTAAAACGGCCCGTGGTTAGCCAGCCATCAAGGGAGGCTTCGACCATTAATTGTAATTCTTTGGCGCCAATGACTTTGCCGGAGGGAGGTACGACGGATTTACCTGCCTGGAATGGGGTCGGGGCCAAGGCGGTATCGGCATATTGCTTGACCAGTTCTAATATGTTTTTTCTGAGTTGTTCTGCTGTCATTTTTCTATTTTTAACCTGTTATTCATGTAAGCTCGAATTTCGGTAATGCTATGGGCTTGCATATCATTACCTGCTAGCCAGGCTTTGTGCCAGTGGACAATGCGCTGTAATGTGTCTAATAAATTCCAAACCGGTTGCCATCCCAGTTGCATCTTGGCTTTTGAGCAATCGAGTTTCAGATAATGGGCTTCATGGGGTTGTTTACCCGGATCAAGTTCCCAGCTTGCTGTTTCGCCCCAGTGATTGACTAATTGTTCGACAATCCACTGTACAGGCTTGGCGTCTTCTTCTTTGGGGCCGAAATTCCAACCTTCTGCATACTTAGGTCCCTGGCTATAGAGGTGTTCTGCTAACATTAAATAACCTGATAAAGGCTCTAATACATGTTGCCAGGGTCGTATGGCATACGGATGGCGGATAACGACTTTTTTGTGAGTTTCAAAGGCTTTGAGGATGTCGGGAATGAGGCGATCTAATGCCCAATCTCCACCGCCAATTACATTGCCTGCGCGCACGGAGGCTAATGCACAGCCATGTTGTTGGTGTTGTGCATTATTAAAGAAGGATTGGCGGTAGGCGGAAGCGACTAGCTCGGCACAACCTTTACTATTGCTGTACGGGTCATAACCGCCCATGGCCTCGTTTTCACGATAAGCCCAGACCCATTCACGATTTTCGTAACATTTATCACTGGTGATATTAACAACGGCTTTTATGCCCCCCGTTTTGCGCACGGCTTCGAGGACATGAACGGTGCCCATGACATTGGTTGCGTAGGTTTCGACAGGGATATCGTAAGACAAACGTACTAAAGGCTGAGCAGCCATGTGAAATACAATGTTGGGTTTGAATGTGACCATACAAGCCGAGAGGGCAGGGTAGTCACGAATGTCACCGATGCTGGATGTCAAGCCCTGGGCAACTCTGGCTGCTTCAAATAAGTTGGGTTCTGTGGGCGGCTGTAAAGCAAAGCCTTGAACTACTGCGCCCATATCCTGTAACCATAATGCTAACCAACTGCCTTTGAATCCGGTATGGCCGGTGAGAAATACCCGTTTATCTTTCCAGAAACAAGGGTTCAAGCCGTTAATTAATCCCATATTTTCCAAGGCGCTTGTTTCTCTTTCCAAAGCTTTTGCAGTTGGTGTTTGTCATGCAGGGTATCCATGGGCTGCCAGAAACCATGGTGCTCAAAGGCCATCAATTGTTTATCGGCGGCGAGTTGATTGAGCGGGGATTGTTCCCATGTCGTGCTATCGTCCTGAATGTAGTCAAGTACTTTAGGCGATAAGACAAAAAATCCACCATTGATCATGCCGCCATCCCCCTTAGGCTTTTCTTTGAAGCTATTGACTTCCGTTGCATTGATATTCAGTGCACCAAATCGCCCTTGTGGGTAGGTGGCCGTGAGTGTGGCAAGCCTGCCGTGAGATTGATGAAAATCGAGACTTTTGCGAATATTGATATCACTGACACCATCGCCATAGGTGAAGAAAAATACCTCTTCGTTTTCTATATATTCAGCGACCCGCTTCAATCGACCACCGGTCATTGAGTTGTCACCGGTATCCACCAGCGTTACTTGCCAGGGTTCGGCGCGTTTTTGATGCACTTCCATTTGATTGCTACGCATACAGAAGGTGACATCCGATTGATGCAGAAAATAATTCGCAAAATACTCTTTGATGACATAACCTTTGTAACCACAGCAAATGATAAAATCGTTAATGCCATGGGCAGAATATATTTTCATGATGTGCCAGAGGATAGGTTTACCGCCGATTTCTACCATGGGTTTGGGTTTCAAATCGGTTTCTTCACTTAGGCGCGTTCCTAAACCCCCTGCTAGAATGACTGCTTTCATGAGTGATAAACTCCGTTGATTTTTTTATCGTTACTTTGAAGCCACAAAGGCGTCCGAGAAAAAATGCTCAGGCTTTAGGCCATTTGCAATAAAATCCTGTTTTGTCGCATCAATCATGACCGAGGAACCACAGGCATAGACTTCAAAAGCGGAAAGATGATTGAAGTCTTCCAGCACCAATTGATGTACATAACCACGTCGGCCTGTCCAGTTTGGGTTTTCTCCAGAAAGCACGGGTACAAATTGGATGTTTGAATGCTCATTTTGCCATTGTTTAGGTAATTGACTATAAAAACCTTCGATGGTCTGTGAACCCCAATAGAGATATATTGGTCGTTGTGATTTTTCTGTCAATAAATATTCTATCATTGCTTTGACGGGGGCAAAGCCCGTACCCCCGGCGACAAATATAACGGGGGCTTTGCTCTCTCGGATGAAAAAAGTGCCTAGCGGTCCTTTTAGTTGCAATAATTGATTTTTTTTTAACTCATCAAAAACTAATCGACTGAATACACCGCCATCCACTTCCCTGATATGCAGCTCGATCGTATTATTTTCTGTTGGGGCATTGGCGATAGAGTAGCTGCGACTCAAGTCTTGATAAACCAAATCAATATATTGCCCCGGCAGATAGTTTAGTTGGTTGTTTGGAGGTAGACGCAATTTTAATATAGTCACATCCGATACTGGGAAATCAATGTTATCCACTTTACATGGCAGCACCATTGGTTTAATGCCATCGAGTTCGGGATAGTAGGTGGCTTCAATTTCAAGAGAGGATTGGGGTTTGGCGCTGCAGGTGAGGATATATCCATTTTGTACATCCTTTTGAGATAGACCCTCCAGGTTTTTGTCTTGGGTAACGCTTCCCTTGATAATTTTAGCTTTACAAGCACCGCAACTGCCATTATTGCAGCTGTACGCCAGATGAATATCGACTTTCAAGGCCGATTCGAGTATTGAGCTATCTTCTGTTGCTTGAAACTCGATATCGGATGGCAGGATGTGTATGTTGTGTTTCATTGGTTTTGTTTGGTGCGTAGAATGCACCCCGATCTATAGCTTATTTCGGTGATGATAACGTTGGGTTTGGATGGATGGTATTCGTTGCCATTGTCGGGTTACGTTGCGTTAACCTGGCCTACGTCCTGTAGGTAATTGCGAACGCGATGTTACAAACTATTAAGGGTACCACATTTGCTAACACCTCCTTAAAGTGCGATAGGTGGATCAAGATTGCTGCTTTTACAAGGGGAGTGGGTAAATTGTCTTTCCCCACGCTACCGCCCTGCCGTGTCATACAACATATCTGATTTGTGCTTGTGATTTCCATAGTATTATACGGGTGAGAATCTACACTATTTTGTTGTGTTTTGTCTATAGCTTATAAGCCTTTTTTAAGGTCTAGCAAGAATCAATCCATCTCATTTTAATGGCAGAAAAATCAAGTAAGTGGTTATTTTGCCAGTGAGTGCGCAGGTGGAATGTGTAAACATTTTCGACAAGTCTGGGAATGGGTGTAATTTGGGTAGCTCATGGCTAAACATATGTTAGAAAGCTATATGTGCCAAGTCAGCAAAAAACTTTTCAAATCGCCCAAACTTAGGGCGGTATGCCACCGCACTGATTATGCTTTACTCTCTGCTTGTTTGTGTGTTGATCTTGCGGGTGATGATGTTTCATTGTTACTTCGTTTGCTATTAAAGGACAGATGCTAGTGAAACCAGGTTTTGAATTAACTTATCTCAAGGTTTTATTGCATTTGTGTTATGCAACCTCAAAAAACCTGAATATATTTTTCTAGGAAAAATTATGCTTTCTCATGTATATTGTCTTGAATTTTCCCAGCGATGATTTTACATGGGGAATGGGTGATTATGTTTTTTGGATGAATGGCGTGCCAGGCAGTTGCTGAAATTTTGGATTGTCTTGTGACTGTTGATTTTAGAATTAGGCGGAATAGTTAATGTTATTGCTGTCTTGTAGGTGATCGCTGGGTTTGCTTTAGCGAATTATTTCTCTCAGGAATCATTTTTTGTACCTATGTATTTGAGTCATTTCATAACAGCTGTTTTATTGGGTTTGTTGTTAAGTTTTCCGACCGCGCATGCACGAGTTGAAGATAGCGGTATGCACAGGGGTCCATGGTGGTTATTGCCGAGCGTAGCGCTAGAAATGGGCCGCGATGATAATGTATTGTATTCAAATGCCGATCTGAGGGCCTCTTGGGTGGCCTGGTTACGGGCTGGTTTGCAGATGGAGTTAGAAAGCGGACCGAATATATATCATTTTTCCTACGGTGGCGAAGCCGGGCGTTTTTTTAGTGAATCTAAAAGTAATTATTTTGATAATGACTTGGCGGGTGGTGCCCATTGGGAGTTTAGTCACCGAAGTTTGTTAGATCTTGATATCAAATATGCGAACCGCAGTGAAGCGCGCGGTACTGCTTATAGTCTAGGGGGAGGAGATCAGTTAGATAAACCTGACGAATATACTGTCTTAGAAGGTGGCGGTGTGTTTACCTATGGAGGAGAAATGGCGATCGGCCGCGTGAAGTTGAATCTAAATGCCTTGTCATTGCGCCAGCAGACTCGCCGGGATCTGCTTCGACAGCGTGATCGGGATCGTATGAATGCGGGTTTGACATTTTTTTACCGAGTGATGCCAAAAACATCCCTATTACTTGAGTTTGTACGAGGTAATATTGAATATTTATACGATCCCAGAAATGAACAAAACTTAGACAGTGTTGAGCAGCGATATTTGTTTGGCGTTACCTGGGATATCACTGGCATGACGACGGGGACGGTAAAAATTGGTTCGGCAGAAAAGGATTTTAAAACCGGTAGTCGTCAGCGCTTTAACGGCTTAAGTTGGGATGTGGCCATTCAGTGGGAGCCGTTAAGTTACAGTCATTTTCAATTAACGACCTCAGCAGCGACGCAAGAGCCTTATGGAGTAAGTAATTTTATTGATGAGCGTAATATTGCCGTATCATGGCGGCACGCCTGGAGTGATCGCATTGATAGCGAGATTCGAGGCCATTTTATCCGAGAGGATTATGAACCAAACATTCGCCGTGACAAGACTTGGCTGTTAAATGCGCAACTGAATTATGCGATTCAGCGTTTGTGGCAGGTGGGATTTAAGTTTAGCCATCAACAACGCTCAAGCCCATCAGGCGAAAAGTTAAATTTTACCCAGCGTGTTTTTTCTTTGCTCATTAAAAGTAGTTTTTAACGGATCAATTCAATTTTGATAACGTTTTAATTGCATGTAAATTGCGCGGCTATTTAGCGAGCATTACTATGTATGGGAGAGTGTGGGTTTGCAATGACAGGCTGATGTCGGTATTTTGGGTTGTTAGGTTGATAAATAAGGGGCTAATGTGAGGACATTGATGTTCAATTACTCCCTCGTGCATATACGATGGGTCGGCTGTCGTGTGTTATTTCCTATGATTTAACTTGTTTGCGGTAGGTTAAAATTCGATAAAATCTTAATGATTACTAGGTCGTTACAGGGATGTTTAGTGTTTTCCTGTGGGAAGGAGTGCTAGCTTGTACTGCTTAATGAATCGTTATGTTGTTTTTTGTGCGGATGTTGAAGAGAATTGTTTTGATGATGGATTGTAAAATGAGAGGCATGGCTTTTTATTTATGTCTGCTGGTGATGGCTTATAGTTCGACCGTGGTGGCTGCGCAGGCGACGTTTAATGACGGGATTGCGCAGTATCGTCTATCCAGTGGCGATAAACTGTATATACAGGTGTTTAATGAAAAAGATCTGAGTATTGAAGTATGGCTGGGGGATAAATCGGTTATATCTTATCCGTTTCTGGGTGATATACAAGCCGCCGGGATGACCGTGAAAGAGTTGGAGAGCTACATTACTCGCGGGCTAACAGGCGATTATATGATCGACCCTAAAGTGACGGTATCGATTGTACAATATCGGCCATTTTTTGTGAACGGTGAAGTGAATAATGCGGGCAGTTATCCGTATCAGCCCGGTTTGACTTTACGCAAAGCGATTGCTCTGGCGGGGGGATTTACTGAGCAAGCGTCGGTTGATGAGATTGCGGTTATTCATGAGAATAATCCGGGTCAACCACAAGTGACGAGCTTAGACACTCCTTTGCAACCCGGCGATATCGTTTCGGTACCGGTTTATTCTCAAGTCTTCGTGAATGGTGAAGTCAAAAGGCCAGGAAGTTATCCTTTTACGCCCGGTCTAACGTTACGTAAGGCGATTGCTTTAGCCGGTGGCTTTACTACTCGCGCCTCCGAGAAAAAAATATCTGTGATTCATAATGATGATTCTCAGAAGAAAGTGCGTCGGTATGCACTTGATTCGATGGTTCAGCCAGGCGATATCATCACCATCGGTCAAAGTTTTTTTTAGCCTTTTATTTATAGTTAAAATGAAAATGAATATAACAACAGTCAAAGAAGAGCGTGCTAACCCATTAATGCAAGAAGAGGAAATTGATTTAAGGTATTACTGGAATGTCATTACTCGATACAAATGGAGTATTCTCAGTCTGGCGCTTATTGTCTCATTGTTGACCGGATTGGCCGTTTATTCAATGCAGCCGATCTATCGGGCGACAGCAACTTTATTGATCGAAGCGCAACAAGCAAAAGTAGTGTCCATTGAAGAAATTTATGGGATTGACTCAAACAATAAAACGTATTATCAGACCCAGTATGAAGTATTAAAATCTCGCGGTTTAGCAGAGAAAGTAATTAACAATATGGGATTAGCAAACCATGCAGAATTTTCTACCCCAGCGGAGGCTGAACCGAGTGAAGCGGCGGGTTGGCGGGATTGGTTGCCAAGTAATTTTATATTTTCCAGTTCAACATCGGCCGAACCCAGTGATGAAGATAAATTACAGGGGGTGATTGATGATTTTTTGTCCCGGTTAACCATTACGCCGGTGCGCAAAACCCAATTGGTGAAAATTAGTTTTGAAGCGACTAACGCCAAATTGGCGGCAAATATTGCCAATGCGATGGCTGATGTCTATATAGAGAGTCATTTGGAGGCACGCTTGGAGATGACGGCGAAAGCCACCGATTGGCTGACCGAGCGCATGGGCGGGTTAAAAACTAAATTGACGGAAGCCGAACAGCGTTTACAAGCGTTTCGAGATAAAGAAAATTTGGTCGATGTGAAAGGTGTGCAAACCCTGGTTTCTCGCGAACTTGAAGAAATTACCAGTAAACTGGTCGAGGCGAGAGAGCGTCTTTCAGAAGCCGAGTCGAGTTTTAAGCAAGTGAAAACGGGTGATGATCTTGAGTCGATACCGGCCATTATGCGTAATGATTTGGTGCGACAGCTTAAGACCTCAGAGTCGCAAGCCAGAACCAAAATCGCCGAGCTGGATAAACGTTATGGTCAAAAACATCCCACCATGTTGGCGGCCAAATCAGAATTGGAGAACATACGGCATAATCTGAGTTTGCAAATGGCCAATGTGGTGGCGGGATTTGCTAAGGAGTATGAAGTGGCACAGCAAAATGAGCGGGCTTTGAAGCGGGCTATGCAGCGGGCCATGGGCAAAATGCAAAATATCAATCGTAAAGAATATGAGTTGGGCGGTTTGGAGAGAGATGTGGAAGCCAATCGCAAGCTGTATGATACATTTTTCACCCGCTTTCAGGAAACCTCGGCGACGGAAGATTTTGATGCCGTGAATGCTCGGCTACTCGACCGAGCCGTGACACCAAAATTTGCGGCTAAGCCGAAAAAGAAAATGGCCATCATGATTGCGTTTATGGTGAGTTTAATTTTGGGTGTTATGTTGGCGTTTTTAATTGAACATTTGGATCATACCTTTAAGGGCAGTGCCGAGATTGAGGAAAAATTAGGCCTGCCCATGCTTGGTTTAGTGCCCATGGTGAAAACACGAGGCAAGGGTACCTGGAATCCAGTCAAAGAAGCCAGTGAAAAGCAGCATCCTGGATTTACTGAGTCTGTGCGTACGGTACGGACCGGTTTATTATTATCTGGTTTAGATAATCCTCATAAGTTGGCGGTTATTACTTCTTCGGTACCCGCTGAAGGCAAAACTACGGTGGCGGTGGCCTTAGCAACGGCCATTGGGCAACTGGAAAACACGCTGTTGATTGATGCGGATATGCGTCGTCCCTCCGTGGGAAAAATGTTTGGCATTGCGGCCAATCGTCCCGGTTTGTCGGATTTGGTGGCAGGTACCGCCGAGCTAACTGATTGTATTCAGTCGATCAAAGAACTCAATATTGATATTTTATCGGCGGGTTCCATACCACCGAATCCTTTAGAGCTACTATCATCCAGCAAATTTAAAGAGAAATTGCAATTATTGGAAACCCATTACGGCTGGGTCATTATTGATTCTCCCCCAGTACAAGCGGTGAGTGATGCGCTGATTATGGCGACCCACGCAAATGCATTAATTTATGTGGTGAAAGCCGATTCAACCCCTTATCATGTGGCAAAATCGGGCATTAAACGCTTGCAACGTGCCAATGCGCCGATTACCGGTATTGTGTTAAACCAATTGGATATCAAGAAAGCGGCGAAATATGGTGCTTATAAGTACTATGGTGGTTATTATGATGATTACGGTTATTCTTCAAATGAGGAAAGTAAGGTGGTAAGTTAAACGCTATCTTTGATGCTCCATAGTGTAGCGAGGATAAGCGTAGTGCATCCACATGATGTGCGCGAAGACTTAAAGTTGGATGGATGCGCTACACTTATCCTTCCTACCCATAAAGTATCGAATTGATGTTGGGGTAGCGTACGCTCAACAATTGAAGTTTTTATGGTGTTAGACTCAGGCTAACACGACCTACCTGTTTAGGTGTGAGTTTGATGATAGATATTCACAGCCATTTGTTGCCCGGTATTGATGATGGACCGGAATGGTTAGGGCAGTCTTTGCATTTAGCGTTAGTGGCGGTAGACAACGGCATCAGCCATTCGGTGATGACACCGCATATTCATGCGGGTCGCTATGAGAATGACGTCCATATTATCAAGGAACAGCTGCTTGAGTTACAGGAGGCGTTGGTCTGTCACGATATTCCTCTTTTGCTTGGCATGGCGGCAGAAGTCCGTATTGGGCCGGAAATTATCCTCCTGCTAGAAAAAAACCTGATTCCTTTTTTGGGCGAATATTATGGAAAGCAGGTCATGCTTCTGGAGTTTCCACACAGTCATATTCCGCCAGGTAGCGAAAAGCTTATCCGCTTGTTATTGGATAAAGGCATTCGTCCAATCATTGCTCATCCCGAAAGAAATAAAGACGTGCTGCGTGATGTCGAAAAAATTGCACCCTTTGTGGATTTGGGTTGTTTATTGCAAGTAACAGCCGGTTCCATTGCGGGAATGTTCGGCACCGCTTGTCAAGCGCGTGCGCAACAGCTGTTGGAACGTGACTGGGTGACGGTGCTCGCCACCGATGCACACAATCTTGAGCATCGTCCTCCAGATCTTAAATCCGGTTACCTGGCCGCGGAAAAAATAGTGGGGGAGTCTCTTGCCTGGGATCTGGTAGCTAGTAATCCTTGGTCGATTGTTGCAAGTCAATTTGACGATACCGTATCTAGCAGTCGAAAGTGCCGTGTTGTTTGATATTTTCTCTGATTTGATTCCATTTTAGTTGCTCGGCCCACCCTGCGCTTGAGGAAACAGTCTTTGAATCGTATAACTGTATTTAAAATCAGTAAATGCTTGTCTATACTTTACAATATAATTGGATTCAACGATTTCGTTGGCGTATGTTCCGACTTGCTTAATCAATATCACGACACGTAATTTAATGGTTGTGATGCAATCAAGCTAAAATGTGAATTAAGAGCGGACTCTCAATTTATTCCAAAAAAACACTGTTATCAATTGGTCTTGCCAGTCCATGGTAAATGTTCCGTATATTAAGGAAAGTTAAGGTCTTCCTTTATATTATGGAGTCAATTCTATGGACTGGCTACCATTTAGCTCTTAATTCGCCATTAAATATGAGGTAAGTATTGTTGAGCACTGTCATTTTTTCAGCACGCTTTTGGTCTGTGAAAAATACCGTGCTTATGATTACCATTCTATCGTTAGTTTATTTAATCGGACTGGCATTCAGGGCAGGTTTGGCTGATATTTTTGCGAGTCAATCCACGCAACAGATGGTGGCATGGACAAAGACAAAGCAAATGCCTACGCAAACACAATGGCAGTTTACGCTGGGGGCGATACAACGGGCGCATTACTTGCACCCAGAACATCCTGATTATTTTGAAGTACTCGGGCGGATTTTTGAGTGGCGAGCGCTGATGGATGACGAGCAAACGGGTGATGCCGCGACGAAAAGGCGTCGGCAAGCTTTACAGTATTTTCGGCGTGCCGTTGAGTTACGCCCTGTTTGGCCTTATGGGTGGGCAAGCCTGGCATTAACCAAGCAACGTTTGAACGAAGTTGATGTTGATTTTGTGCATGCGATGACGCAAGCCATCTATTTTGGTGCACATGATGGGAAAGTCCAGTTAATGATTGCTGATGCAGGTTTAGCAGTTTGGCGTGAGCTTAATCCCCAAGCTCAGCAGCAAGTGATGCAAATGGTGGCGAATGGTATGGAAAAAAAACCGGCCGAAATGACGATAGTGGCGCAACGCCACTTAATGCTCGGTTTAGTTTGCGCTAATATTCGCCGAACTGATACAAACAAGCGATATTGTCAGGATGTTTTTCTCAAAAAGAATTGAAGAAATTGCAAAATTCTGCTCTAATGTTATAGTTTTTTATTATAACAAAACTTAGGTTTGTAATTTCCAAAAGCATATGATGATAAAAAAAAATATAAGGAGTAGAATTAAATGTGTAAGAAAAATATTTGGAGAGCAATAGTTAGTCTATCATTCAGCGTATGTTTAGTGAGTGCCAATGCTGCTATTATCGACACTTCAAAAAATTCAGCGGTATTGCCAGGTGCGGCGGCTTATATTGGTGATGTGAGCGGAAGTCCTACCCCTCATATGGCAGGTGGGCCAACGCCGCAATCGATTTTCTCACCCACGGATCCCATCCGTATTGCCCAGTCGATTTCTCTGGCGGATGTGAATGAAGCAAACGATGATAATAAAATAGACTTTTACGAAGGTACCACCGATTTGATTTGGGACTATTGGGGGGCTGACGGGATTGCAATTTCTGGACTGGTATGGTCTGTGGACTGGTATGATCCTACAGACACGTGGGTGGATTCCAATCTCATGTTTGTTAGTTGGTCGGATATCGATGCATGGAAAGCCGATTCGGCATTGACTCAAATTTCTTTTTGGACGGATCTTTGGGTACCGACGACTTATGGGCCTTTGATGTCAGGTATGTGGAATGCGGATATTTATTTCGATGGCAACTATAGTGACACGGTTTCTTTTGCTGTTGTCTCAGCGCCTGTTCCAGTGCCTGTTACACTGCTGTTATTCGCAACAGGTTTTGTCATGTTGCGACGATGGGTGAAGTAAACTCCAGCAAAACGTTGAATAACTAATTAGTTCTTTCATGCATTGAAATAATTATTAGCTAAGGATTCATTGCACAGGGAAGTGGCTTACTATTTTAGTTGGTCCCGTGGGTCTCATAAGTCAAATGAGCATGCAACTTACCTTCATGTGAAGTGCCTGTCGACAGAAAAAAAAGCCAGGCTTCCGGCGGATTTCCATGAGTTTATTTTCTGGTTTATTTATGAACGGCTTGGTTTTGCGTGTTTAATGTGTTGATAGTACGTGACTGTACTTATTTTGAACATATCCTCAAGTAGCTTGTGTCAAACAACTTACTTTAAGTTAGAATCTTTTGACGTAGTTCAAGTCATAATGTTTATTACCTGATCAATCATATTAACCATTATGGTTAACGATGTAGTTTAATGACAGATGAAGTAATAATATCCGACATTGGGCAGTCTAGCGTTTGAAAAACGCGATGAGAATTGATTTCACGGGGGGGGGAGGGTCTGAAGGAGGCAATACTTGTTGTATTGCCGATTGACGAAAAATTTCTGTGAAATCAAGGATCAAGCCTATCATTAAATGATAGGCTGCTCAATGTTGGTAATATGTAGTTTCTTCTCATAATAATTAAATAAAGTGAATCACATGATTATAGGCACTTCAAAAGGCATGATACGTAGCCATCAGGGGAAATTGTCGCTGGCTCATCGGGTTTCTGATTTATTAATCATCTGTTTCAGTCTGTTGTTTGTATGCTTTGTTTATGACATTCCTTGGGATAGCAATTATTCTGCTGCGGTGTTTGCTGCCATGGTGTTCATGGCTGTTTTTTCTGAACGAAAAGAACTGTATCGATCTTGGCGCATTAAGCGGGTGTTAGATGAGCTGCTAGAAATTTATGTGGTGTGGTTTGCGGTTGTTATCGGTCTGGTTTTTATGGCGTTCATTACTAAAACAGGCTGGCATTTTTCGCGTTTAGCGATTTGTTCATGGTTTATCTTGGTTCCTCTGTTATTTTCTTTTTCCCGAATTCTGATTCGCAACTTTTGGCATGCCTTACGCCGCCGGGGTCTTAACACCCGTAGCGTGGTTATTATTGGCATCAATGAGCAAGGTGTGCATTTAGCGGATACGATACAAAATGCTTCTTGGATGGGCTTACGATTTCTTGGTTTTTACGATGACCGGAATCAGGAGCGCTTGGAGATTACTCGCCAAGTGCCAGTCTTGGGTAACTTTGAGCAACTGGTGGCGAATGCCAAACAAGGATTGATTGATGCGGTTTATGTGACCATGCCATTAAGAGCAGAAGAGCGGACCCGAACACTGATTGCGCAGTTATCGGATACCACAGCATCCATCTATTATATTCCCGATGTCAATGCGCTTAATATTCTCGATGGACGATGGATACAGTTTGGCGATGTTCCGATGGTGAGTATTCACGAAAGTCCTCACTATGGTGTTGATGCATGGTTAAAGCGGATGGAAGACATTGTGTTGTCCAGCATCATCTTGTCGATTATTGTGATTCCGATGTTATTTATCGCCTTAGGTGTTAAATTCTCATCACCCGGTCCTGTTTTTTTTAAACAACGGCGTTATGGTATTAATGGGGAAGAAATTGAAGTCTGGAAATTTCGCAGTATGTCCATTTGTGAGGATGGGGCGAATATCCAGCAAGCCACTAAAAATGACAAAAGGGTGACACGATTCGGCGCTTTTCTGCGGCGAACTTCATTAGATGAACTACCCCAATTCATTAATGTATTACAAGGTAGGATGTCTATTGTCGGTCCCCGTCCTCATGCGGTGGCACATAATGAACTCTATCGTAAGCAAATTTCCCGTTATATGTTACGTCATAAGGTGAAGCCCGGCATTACTGGATGGGCACAAATTAATGGCTGGCGAGGGGAGACGGATACCCTGGATAAGATGGAAAAGCGTGTTGAATATGATTTGGACTACATTCGCAATTGGTCCATCACCTTAGATTTAAAGATTTTCTTTTGGACCTTATTTAAAGGATTCAAGAACGAAAAAGCGTATTAGCGGCTGTTTTTGTCGTGTTAGACTAAAGCTAACACGACGCTACCGCTAAGAGTTTTTATTGAGCGAGACGAGGGATCAAGCTTTGACCTGGTGTATCAGGCAGCCTAGGCAGAGTGATTTCTGGAAATTCCCCGGTTAAGCTCTCAAGAAATGCAATAATATCCTTAACCTGTTGCTCAGATAATTGTTTTTTGAGTTGCACTAATCCCATCACCCGAACCGCTTCCGCGATATCTTTCACTGAACCATTGTGAAAATAAGGGGCGGTTAACATCACGTTACGCATGGGTGGAACCCGCCACATGTATTTGTGGATATTTTCCAAAGACACTTGGTAGCGCCCTATATCACTGGTTAAGTCGTATTTCTCATCGTATTGGCTGCCTAGATGATTGGGGAATAATTCGTAAAATCCATCCCCCATTTTTAAAGCCGGGCCAGGTGCTGGACCCGCAAAGTTCACTCCAAAGTGGCATGACATGCAGCCGACTTCAATGAATTCATGGTAACCACGTTTAGCCGCGGCGTTGAGGGCATTTTCATCCCCTTTAATGAATCGATCAAATGGACTATTCGGTGTTTTAAGGGTGCGCTCAAAACTGGCAATGGCTTGGCTGATGCTGTGTATAGTTAAAGCATTTTCACCAAAGGTTTGTTTAAACTCGGCGACGTAGCCTGGAATGGATTTTAATCGTGCCTCAACGGCTTGCGAGCTACCCATTTGCATGATGTTGGGGTCAATCAAATGATCAATGGTTTGTGATTCAAGACTCTTCGCCCGACCATCCCAATAAAGTGTTGACATATAAGCGGCATTCCAGACACTGGGGGCAGATCGATTGATATGGCGATTGGCCATTTGGGTGACGGCGCCACCGTCATCTCCGCCGCTCATGAGGTGATGGCAGCTGTTGCAGGAGACGGTGCCATCGAAAGATAATCTCACATCAAAGAATAACTTCTTTCCTAATGCCACTTTTTCTGGGGTTAGCGGGTTGTCTTCGGGGATGATCGGATCGGCAGGTAACGCGGAAATAATGTCGTAACTCTGCGCGTTTTGTGAACAAGTAATCCCCATCAGTAGAACAAAAATCAATCGGTACGTGGTTGTAAAACGACTCATCATTTTCCTTATCTTTTATAAAATAAAAAATGGTTTAGTAACGGTGCTAGTTAGGTTGATTGGATGATCAAGGTTTGCGCCGAACAATCATCGGTTAAAGATTCAATCATACTAAAAAATAGCTTGCCTGTCGGCTTTTATGATGCGAACTGGTCAAGAATATGCATTCGCAGTTTAGCGATAAAGTGATTGCTCGCCTTGTTTTAGATCGCCTATTGATCAGTTGTATCTTGGCTTAACGTGTTAATTTAAGTGCTTAAAATAAGTGTCGATAAGAGGCACGAGCGTAACTAAATTACGTGTGTTTTTATTGATCATCAAAGGAATTATGAGTTAATGCCGGTAATTATTGGTTTCGTCATGGTCATTCTGTGTGTGTTTGGCGGATTTATGATGTCAGGTGGCGTGCTTTTGACACTCTGGCATCCGCCTGAGCTGATTATTATCGGTGGTGCAGCCGTCGGTGCATTTATCGCGACTAATCCGGCAAAAGTCAGTATTAAAGTGGCTAAAGCACTACCTGCTTTACTTAAGGGAGCGAGTTATAAAAAAGAAAATTATTTAGATTTATTGGGTTTGTTATTTGAAGTTTTTTCGAAAGCACGCAAAGAAGGTCTTATGTCCTTAGAGGCGCACGTGGATGAACCCGATAAAAGTCCAATTTTCAGCAAATATCCCAAAATTTTGGAAGACCATCATGTGGTTGAGTTCTTAACTGACTATCTGCGTTTAATGGTCAGCGGTTCTGCTAGTGCTATGGAAATGGAAAACTTAATGGATGTGGAGTTAGAAACCCACCACGAAGAGGCCGGCCGAGTGGCCGCAGCCGTCTCAGGCATGGGCGATGGTTTGCCGGGTTTTGGTATTGTGGCGGCGGTGATGGGGGTGGTGATTACCATGGGATCCATTGACCAAGGTGCCGCCGTGATTGGTGCGAAAGTCGGTGCGGCATTGGTGGGGACGTTTGTTGGTATTTTATTATCCTATGGTTTTGCCGCGCCTTTAGCGGGCGCCTTGGGATTTAAAGCGGCGGATGAAGCCAATTTTATTTTAGTGATTAAAGTGGCATTGTTGGCCTCTTTGAATGGGTATAGCCCTCAGGTGGCTGTTGAATTTGGTCGTAAGGCGATTTTTCCCAGCGAGCGGCCTGGTTTTAATGAACTTGAAGAATTTGTGAAACAGAAAAAATAGTGACTGAAAATGTATTTTAGCGCAAGGACGCTTTAAATGGCTGAAGATAATCAACCGATTATTATCAAAAAAATAAAAAAAGGCGGGCATGGTGGACACCATGGTGGTTCATGGAAGGTGGCTTATGCTGATTTTGTGACAGCGATGATGGCCTTTTTTTTATTGTTATGGTTACTGAGTACCACCAGCGATGATGTTAAAGTGGGGATTGCCAGTTATTTTAACTATCCAAGTGTGGTGTCGCCGGCAAGTATCGGCGGGGCAAGTACCAGTATGATTGATTTTGGTGGGGCGATGAATTTGTCGAGAGGAGAGGGTGATTTTAATGCGGATGATGCGGATAACCCAGAGGTTAGCCCTTACGGTGAAGAATTTGAACAAGAAGAGCTAGAGCAACTTGAAGAAATAAAAGAACAAATTGAAGAGGCCATCGAAAAAACCCCGGAGCTGATGGAGCACAAAGATCAAATTATCATTGATGTGGTATCAGAAGGATTGCGCATCCAAATTGTCGATAAAAAAAATCGGCCCATGTTTGATATTGGAAGTGCCGCATTAAAGCCTTATGCACGGCGCATTCTCCAGGAAATGGCGCCAATTTTAGATCAAGTGTCGAATCGATTAAGTATTTCTGGGCATACGGATGCCCGTGGTTACCAGCGGACGGATGGGTATAGTAATTGGGAGTTATCGGCGGATAGGGCAAATGCCAGCCGACGTGCATTAATTGTTGCAAAGTTGCCCGCAAAAAAAATTGGGCGAGTGGTCGGTATGGCATCTAAAGTGTTATTTGACCCAGCCAATCCTTATCATCCAATGAATCGCCGTATTAGTATCATTGTGTTAAAAAAACGAGCAGAAGATGACATGTTTAAACGGGAAGGGATGGATTTGTCGGAGATTGAAGTAAAACCTACTCGGCTGCCATTGCCGGTACCAGTGTCGGCGAAAGAGTTGGATAAAGAACAGTTACAAGAGATTTTTCAACGTGATGATGTGAGTCGTTCCGGTACGGTGATACGTTATCGAAGTGAGTGATAATTTTAATGAGGAATAACAAAAATAGTGGGATCATGTTTTTATTATTATGGAGCTTGATGGGGAGCAGTAGCTTTGCGGATACGCGTATCCAAGTGTTAGGACTTTTTAAAAATCAGGCCATTATTTTGTATCACGGGGAGCGTTTGCGATTAAAGGTCGATGGGTTAGCGAAGCAAGGCATTAAACTGGTATCTGCCGACAGTGACCAAGCCGTATTAGACATCAATGGGACGACAAGGGCATTTAAATTAGGCAGCGCTTCCAGTTTCAAGCTCGCTCAGCCAGTTGTCGCCACCGTAAAAATTTTGGCGGATCGCATGGGCATGTACGGAATCAAAGGCCGAATCAATGGACATTGGGTTGAGTTTTTGGTTGACACTGGAGCAACGAGGGTGGCGATTAATAGTGTGAAAGCACGTCGTCTAGGAATTGATTTTAAAGCCGGCAAGTTAACCCGTGTATCGACCGCCGCCGGTGTGGTGCCGGCTTATCTGGTGCCCTTAAAGCGCGTTAAAATCGGTGCGATCGAATTGCGCGATGTGGAAGCCGCCGTTCTCGTTGGAGATTATCCCAGCGTCGCCTTGTTAGGCATGTCATTTTTGCAGCGGCTTAAAATGGAAAATAGCGAGAAAACCTTGACCCTCATCAAACCGTATTGAGGGTATTCATGCGATGCTTTCGATGGATTATTTTTTTTCAATATAGGCATAGGCTGAATGATTATGAATGGATTCGAAGTTTTCCGATTCCACTGTATACGAGGAAATGCGCTTATCGGAATTTAATCTAGCTGCAATGTCTCGTACGATATCTTCCACGAATTTTGGATTATCATAGGCTTTTTCTGTGACGTATTTTTCGTCAGGGCGTTTGAGCAAGCCGTAAAGCTCGCAAGAGGCTTCTTGTTCGACCAGATCAATAATTTCTTCGATCCACACAAAACCTTTGGTACCCACCGTTACCGTGACATGAGAACGTTGATTGTGTGCACCATATTGGGAAATTTCTTTTGAGCAAGGGCATAAACTCGTTACCGGAACAACCACTTTGATGGTCAACTTAGGTTGCTTATGGCTGATTTCGCCAATAAACGTGACGTCATAGTCGAGCAAACTTTCTACCCGCGATATGGGGGCCGTCTTATTGACGAAGTAAGGGAAGTTCATTTCAATGTGACCGGCTTCTGCTTCTAATTTTTCCATCATTTCATGCAAAATGGTGTTAAACGAAGTCACCGATATTTCACGTTCATGCATGTTGAGAATTTCCACAAAACGCGACATATGCGTTCCTTTAAAATTATGGGGTAAATTCACATACATATTAAATTGGGCGATGGTGTGTTGTTCGCCACCGGATCGATCTTTGACACGAACGGGGTGACGAATATCCTTGATGCCAACTTTGTCGATGGCGATTTTACGTGTATCTTTGCTGTTTTGGACATCGGCAATGCCTGTTTCAGTGATCGCCATTAATTTTTACCTCTGAATAACAAATACACGCACGCTCTGTTTCCCAGATGGTGACCGAGCTAATTTGGACGCGTGTGGTATTGATGACGGTTGACAACGCTTTATAAAAATGGGCGGCGATGTTTTCCGCCGTTGGGTTAATTTCGTTGAAAGGTGGGATATCATTCAGGTTATAGTGGTCAAATTTGGCGGTGATTTGCCGTATTGCTTGCTTTAATACCTTGAAATCTATTGCCATACCGATGGTATCCAGCTGGCTTGCCACGGCTTCAACTTCGATTTTCCAATTGTGACCGTGCAACCGACTGCATTCACCCAGGTAATCCCTTAATAAATGAGCGGCTGAAAAATCAGTCACGATTTTAACTGTGTATTGTGCTGCCATGGGAGACTATTTTTATCTGAGTATTTTACTAAGAATTTGTGCTCGCGGGTAGTGCTTGCGGGTTAATTTCTGATAATGAGTGTCTAATGGTGTTAATGATGCTTGCCACATCAAGACCGCATTCCGCTAGCAATTGCTCACGTGTGCCTTGGCCGAGAAACCGGTCGGGCAAGCCAAGATTAATGATCATTGGAGCATCGACCATGTTGGCTAACAAGTCATTAATCGCACTGCCTGCCCCACCCATTACAGCATTTTCTTCCAGGGTAACAATGATTTTATGCTGAGTGGCCATTTCAATGACGAGGGCTTCATCGATAGGTTTGATGAAGCGCATGTTGACCACTGTGGCGGCAAAATGTTCGCCGACTTGTTCGGCTGGCGCGACCATGGAGCCAAAAGCGAATAATACGATTTGGTCGCCCCTGTTTCTAATTTGTGCCTTACCCAGTGGGAGCTCCGTCATTGTTTTTTGTACTTCAACGCCAGGGCCACCGCCACGCGGATAGCGAATGACACTCGGGCCGCTGCATTGATAACCAGTATACAACATTTGTCGGCATTCGTTTTCGTCGGCAGGTGCCATTAAAACCACATTGGGAATGCAGCGTAAAAAACTGATGTCGAAACTACCCGCATGGGTGGCACCATCCGGACCAACGAGTCCGGCACGATCGACGGCAAATACCACCGGTAAATCTTGGATACACACATCATGAATGAGCTGGTCGTAAGCTCGCTGCAAAAATGTTGAATAAATGGCAACGACCGGTTTTAGTCCATCACAAGCGAGGCCGGCGGCGAAAGTGACGCAGTGTTGTTCGGCGATACCGACATCGAAGTAACGTGCTGGATAATGTTGTGAGAATTCGACTAATCCAGAGCCTTCACGCATGGCGGGGGTAATGCCGACTAAGCGCTGATCGGTCGCTGCCATATCGCATAACCACTGACTAAAAACCTGAGTATAGGTCGGTCCTTTGCTGGGGGGTTTGTGTTGTTTGCCGGTTTGTCGATCAAATGCGCTGACGCCATGATAAGCACATGGGTTTTTTTCAGCCGGTGGGTAGCCTTTGCCTTTTTTGGTGACGATATGGAGAAATTGAGGACCGCTGAGTTCTTTCAGATTTTTCAGGGTGGCAATGAGGGTGGGAATGTCGTGGCCATCGATGGGGCCGATGTAATTAAATCCTAACTCTTCGAATAGCGTGCCGGGTATGACCATGCCTTTCACGTGTTCTTCTGCACGGCGTGCGATTTCTCTGACAGGTGGTACCGCTTGCAAGACTTTTTTACTGCCTTCGCGCATTTGCGAATAAAATTTGCCCGATAATATTTTAGCAAGATAATTGGAAAGACCGCCGACATTGGGCGAAATCGACATGTCATTATCATTAAGAATGACCAAAATATTGGCGTCGATATCACCGGCATGATTGAGTGCCTCAAAGGCCATGCCTGCTGTCATAGCGCCATCGCCAATGACGGCGACGGTGCGGCGTTCACTTTGCTGGGTTTTGGCAGCGATGGCCATGCCGAGTGCCGCACTGATGGAAGTGCTTGAATGGCCGACGCCAAAAGTATCATAGGGGCTTTCATCACGCTTTGGAAAACCACTTAAGCCGGCTTTTTGGCGAAGCGTGGGCATTAAGTGTTTGCGTTCGGTTAAAATTTTATGGGGATAACTTTGGTGCCCCACATCCCATACAACTCGGTCGTCCGGGGTATTAAAAATGTAATGTAAGGCAATGGTTAATTCGATCGTCCCCAACCCTGAGGATAAGTGGCCACCGGTTTTGCTGACGGAATCGATTAAGAAGTCGCGGAGTTGCTGGGCTAACAGCGGCAAATCTTTATCCGTGAGTCGACGCAAATCCTTCGGATTCTCAATACGATCCAATAATGAATATTCTTTATGGCCTTGACTTCTTGGCAATTTCACTGTGCAACCTGGGTTTGGCGATTATTTAATTACTTGGCAAGCCGTTATTTTTTTGTTATGCCTGAAAATAGGTATTCAGGTCGGTGTTCTTTAAGATATTCATTGTATTAACGAGTATCATACCAAATGGGTAAGGTGTTTTAAATGACGGTTAGCGATCGTATTTGTTTATATTCAGCACGGCCATAAACGATCACTTTCGTCACCCATCTTTAGGCTACCTTCGCCTAAAGCGCTTACTTTTGGTGGCCGATATTCAATCACAAAATAGCACAACTATTCCTGCGGTTTTGTTCAATCAGATTGGCTAAATCTGGGCGCGAAAAATTTCACTTTATGGTCGTGCTGAGTATACCTAATATATTTTCCCTCGAGAGTTTATCGTAGTTACGATGGTTTCCCAATCTTTTCTTCACAAAAATAGCTTTTCAGGCAATAAAATGACTTGGCATTCACCGGTTTGTGCCGACGAGCTGTTTGAAATTACATTTCCCGATTCACAATGAAAGACGAGATCTCTCGCAATACATCAGCGTTTTCATCAAAGATAGACAAGCTGTCAATGGCTTCTCGGTGTAATTGTTCCGCCACTTTTTTCGCTTTTTCTACGCCGAGCAGGGTAGAATATGTCGGCTTGCCTTTATGGGCATCGGCACCGCGTGTTTTTCCAATGATCTGGGTATGGCCTTCGACGTCAAGAATGTCGTCCCGAACTTGAAATGCCAATCCGATGCAATGGCTATAATGATCGAGTTTATTGAGTTGTGCTTCGCTAACACTCGGTGCGGTATAGGCACCTAATAGTACACTGGCTCGAATTAAAGCGCCCGTTTTTTTTGCATGCATGGCTTCTAATTGATCAAGTCCTAAGGTTTCTCCGACGGCTTCTAGGTCAATGGCTTGCCCGCCGACCATCCCTAGTACTCCGCTGGCTGACGCTAATAAACTGATTTTTTTAAGTGTTTTGCTGGCTTCTTCTTGTGAGCTGGGGGTTGTACTAAGTATTTGAAACGCTAAGGCTTGTAGTGCATCGCCAGCTAAAATAGCGGTGGCTTCATCAAAAGCTTTGTGGCAAGTCGCTTTGCCTCGGCGCAAATCATCGTCATCCATGGCGGGGAGGTCGTCATGGATCAAAGAATAAGCATGAATGAATTCAACCGCGCAGGCTGCACGGTCTAAATGGGAAAGTGGGGCGCCAAGCGCCTGACCTGTGGCATAGACTAAAACGGGTCTGATGCGTTTCCCTCCACCCAGGACACTGTACTGCATGGCTGTGTGTAAGCGACTGGTGGTTGATCCATCGTTTTCTGCAAGAAATTGCGATAAGATATTTTCAGTGCGAGACCGATAATCATTAATTAAATTTTCCGATGGCATAGAATTACTCTTGACGGCTGCTGTTTTTTTCGCCATGGATGCGTTGGACATTCACTTTACCTTCTTCATTATATTCATGTGTTGACTTTTTGTTCTGCATTTTGTAAAGCTTGCTGGCATTGTTAGGTCAGTTTTATGTCATTGACGAAAATGACGAATCATTGCTTTAATTTTCGGTACCTTTTTTCCCGCTGTTCAAGGAGGGCTTCGAATTCGATAAATGCAACGCCAAAGAAAACAGATGGGTTATTTTTGATCACGCCGGTTCGATTATGCATAAAGAGAAAAAGCGTTACCCTACCTTAGAGCTGGCTGTTGGGTCAAATATCATCGAATATTTAATGGGTGTTATTTTCGATTAGGCGCCGACTTATTTTACATACAGTAGTTTAATTTAATGAAATTTAAGGAAAAAAAAGAGTTGTGCGTGATTGCACCTAAATTGGCGGATGTGCCTGCTGCGTCGTTACCAAAGCATCTGAATATATTGCTAAGCCGGGGAGATTGGAATCCAGTGGCACAACAGGATGTGAGCGACCTTCTGTTTGCCTTGTTTCAATATAAAAAACAAGAGAGGAAAGATTGGCCGAGTGCGGCGCTTAGCTTATATGGTGATGGTTTTGCGATGGGGAAACGCTGGTGGTTTCACGCTGATCCGGTCCATTTAATGCCCACTCGTGATCGTGGGGTGATACTGGACGGTAAGGATTTAGCCGTTTCTGTCCAAGAAGCGCAAGCACTCACGTTATTGTTAACCAACCACTTTGCTGATGAAAATTGGCAATTTGTATTCAAACAACCTAATCAATGGTATTTAGGGATGGCTGATGATCCCGAGATAACCACCACGCCTTTGTCTCAAGCCAGGGAGAGGGATCTTCAGCCTTGTATGCCCATGGGCCGCCATGCTCGGCAATGGCGTTCGACTATGAATGAAATACAAATGGTGTTATTTAATAGCCCGGTGAATCAATGCCGGGAAAAACAAGGCCGACTTAGCCTCAATAGTCTTTGGTTGTGGGGGGGTGGTTTTATGCCCGTTGTTCAGCCATCTCCCTGGAAAAAAGTCTGGGGGGATAATTGTCTGTTAGCCGGGTTGGCCGGTTTGTCAGCCGTCACTAAGCCGCCGCTCGGCGTCATCGAAATGGCCAAATTATTTGATTTCGATGAGTTTGGCGATTATCTTTTGCTGCTCAATACACCAATGCAGAGCGATTGGTATCTCAATAACAATGCCGCCTGGGAGTTCTTCATTAACAAGCTCAAATCAGATAGCATTGGGAAGATAAGTATTTACCTCATGAATGGAACAAAAGTGGTTATCACAAAAAATAACGTTAACCCACTCCGGCGAGTGTTATCCCGTTACTTTAATTAGCGGGATGTGGTTTGGTTAGGAATGGGACGTTGTTGCGTCGCCTATTCCTTATACGAATAAATAGACAAAAAATTGGCAGATTGGCGATGAAGCAAAAAAACACCTCACACTATGTAGATCTTGGTAGTTTATTATTTGATAGTTCGTTTTTAGAGGTTCGAATGGAGGTCGCATTACGCGGTGTGACGGAAGGGGGTGATTTTGAAGCATTGCCCGATCCATTTGTCCAAATCAATTTTTCGGATGGCCAAAAATATTATTTAGCCAATCTGCAATTTGGCAAAGGATTTTATCACCAAGACGTGCTGTTAAACGTATTACCACGATCGGGGGTGACTGACAGTGCTTTATTGGTGAAAGCCAGTTTGTTGACGAATACCTCCGGTGCGATGGCACATATTTTGGATTTCGGTGCTTTAAAAAATAAAAAAATGTTTAACGCTACGTTCATTTGTAAGCGAGAAAAAATCTTATTTCATCCTCCTTGCCCAAGGTGTGGTAAAGCGTTAAAAAATCATTATAGGGAAGCATCGACAACGCCGCTGAATGACCACTTATTGTATTGTCCTGCCTGTAAAAGCAGTAATGCCGATGCAACGTTTGATTATTATCGAAATGTGGGGACAACGGAAGGTGGTAGCAGTCGAGTGGGGGGGCGCCTGGATTTAATTGCGGGTTTTGGCGAATTAATGCGACGTTCGGATGTAAAAGTCTCTGGTTTTCCTTGTGTGAGTTGTGCGGGGAAATCGCAATGTTATCCTGAGTCTACTGCGGCGGTTGGCGTAGGTGATGCTATTAAGCTTATTGTGCCATTTTCGTTTGAGTCTTTTCAATTAGTGGCTTATGAGTATTTACCACTGCGTTTTCACGAATATGCGAGTCTTATTGGTGGTCAAGATTGGCAAGGCCTGTTCGACGAGATGGAGCAGCGTCGTGATTACGATCGGTTACAATTTTTACGGGCTAAGTATGATGATAGGTTGGCGTACCCGTTGGCCGTTCAGCCCGAGCAAACCGTTTCATTGATAACCACCTTGCAGGCCAAGTTGTCTGCTTTTCAAAAACTTTGTAAGGCGTTACTCTTTTATCATCAAAACGTTCAAGCACCTTATGGCGAAGGTCTTGCTCACGGTGGGATGCTGGATATCGTCGATGATATGAATAGGGCGTCACCAATGGTGAGCTCATGCCAGGTAAAGTTAAAACCACCAATACTTGATAAAAGTAATGCGGCCTCGGTTTCAAGTCAGGCTGCCAACCGCCGCTCTGGACAGTTGTCTGTTACTTCGGTTGAGGCGATGGGAGAGGATGAATCGCATGGGGTGAAAGTCAGCGTGGAGCTCAGCTCTGTTGCGCTGTTAAATTACACGACGGCGGATGGTGAAATTTTTATCATTCATTTAGGATTAAGTGAAGGATTTACACCTGAGATAGATATTGCATTTGAGATCCAAAGCCAACAAGGTGATCGGCTTATATTGCAATCAGTGGAGGCGCTAACCGATATCAATGTTGCCACACAGTTTCGTACTTTGAGACATCTATCCTATGTGGATATTTCTTTTGTCGTGACCCAAGCACCAGGTATTGAAAGGGACTTAGATCAATTAGGCCATATATTGTTATCTGCACTGCTATGTAATGCCACTCAAAGTGGACAACACGTGCGAAAAATATGTATTAATATGTTACATCAATTTGAGCATGTGGTTGCTTCATTAGAGGATGGGGTGGAGTTAAGTCATGCATTGCAAGAGTTGGTCACGAAAAATGATACATTCAATAAAACGTTTCAATCAATTAATGTGGTTTATTTTCCAGAAAAAATTTCCAGCCATGATTTTTACTTAACCTCAGATATGAGTTGGATCACCAGTGTATTGCTTGGTTTGCGGTTGATGAGTCGACATCAAAAATTAACTTATCTTGATGGCAGTGCGGCAGATGAACAGCGTTGGCAAACGATTGTGAAAGTCGTCGCAGATATCGAACAGGTAATGTTACGGTTGTCCAGTCAGTTATTCGATAGCAAAACGGAAAATCAAGAACTAATAAGTGTTGAAGTGGATAATGACATTTATAGTATTTTGTCAAAAGTTATCAAAGATCCCGAATGGTTGACGGGCGTGTTAGAGAAAAAAAATGAAGTGCTTAATTCGATCCGAGCCAGTGACGTTGTTGAAACCTCTTTAGCACCGGCCGGTTCACAACCCGGTTACGAAACAGCACAGCGAACCCTCCATGCCTTTTCTTCGGACGATACGGTGATGAGTAAGCCCAGCCAGCTGTTAGAAGAAAATTTGGATGAAACGTTAATTATATCAAAGGATGTGGTACGCGAAAGCCATGAGATACCCTCGCCAGAACACACCATGGTGATGCAGTCAGTGCCAGAGTCCCATGAGATACCCAAAGACGTAGAAATCGACCTGGAGGAGACCGTTGTGTTATCACCCAGGAAAAGAAACGATTAATCATTTAAAGGCTGTTCGCTTATGTTAAAAACAAGTAATGAAAATGGCAAACTGACAAAAAAAACGGCAGATATGTTAAGAACGGCCTTTGCTTATGGTCGTGAATTACCACGTCATGAGAAACAAGCAGTGCTAGCGTTCTGTTTAGCCTATCAGTTAGATGGCTGTGGTCGAGAACGAGCCGAGGGTATCTGTAATTCATTGTTGGCGGGTTTGACAGCGATAACCAAAGGCGATGTGGTGGCTCAGGAGATGCCTGGGGTGGTTGAACCTCAAGTCAAGGAACAACAGGTATCTCGACCATTAACTGGCAAAGAGGCGGTATTGCAAGCGCGTACCAAGCAGGTTTTACAGGATATCATCGTTAAAATTAATGGTGAATCGCTTGATTTGCCCTCTGATATCGGCGGTCTATTAAAAAATTTAGAACAGGGAGTCGGCGATATCACAACAGAGTTATATGAGTTGACGGGGACACGTAAATTTTTAAATTGTTCTTTGAAAGAAATTATTCGTCAGTTAAAAGAAAAACTTAAGGATAATGATGATGCCATAAAGCGTTCTGCCAAAGAATCTTTTGATCGTTTATTATTATCAGTCAACCCACAAACCGCCAAATCTTATGTGAGTCGGGCTTCAATGAAAGTTGGACCTTTTTATAAAGCCGCGTTATTTGATGCCGCTTGTGAAAAATATGAGCAACTTATGGTATATCATGAAAAAGGGCGTTTAGTGCGGGATTTTAATGCCATGTACAAAAGTCATTTAAAATTGTTGGCCAAAGAATCCCCCTTGAAATAGTTAATTCACCTCTGACTCATCTCTTAGTCATCTTGGATTTTTGGATGGCGATGACAAAATATTGACAGTAGATTTGTTCTGATAACGGACTACCTTAGTCAGTATTTTGTCACCCTATTTTTACGACGGCAGTTCATCATTACAAAACGTATAACATTGTTCCACTGGATTCTCTAACGAGCCATTATTTCTATAAATCCCATAGATATTCCCATCGCTATAATTCGGGCATGAAAAATGAACAGAACGTAGCATAGACCAGCCTTAGGCAGAAGTTTAAGTTTCATATTGGTGTACCGATATGCACTTCGTTGCGTCAGCTTAATAGGTATCTATCTGGATAATGAAAAATTATCCATGTTTTTTATCAGGATCGACTTGCCGTGAAGATGATTGGATAATAGGCAGGAATGAAGAGGGAAGCAAGTTGCATAGTTTTTGGTTTCCATTCGTAATTAGTACGGCGGCGATAGGTTCTCAGTATTTTTGGAACGGAATTTATTCATCTATTTTCACTATCGTTATTATCAGCCTTTGCTGGATATTAACTACCTTACGATTGAAACAAGCCTTGCGAGTGAATGTGACGACACAGGATGAAAATGAAAATACGAGTCAAAATATCAGTGATATTTTTATTAAATTTTCTGATGTATTAAATGAAGAAGCGAATCATTCGCTAGAAGACTTGAATCAGACTCGCTCCTTGATCGGAGATGTGATCGTTTCACTGCAAAAAAGTTTTGAAGGCTTGAACAAACAAGCACATGAACAAGAGAAACTCGTACTGTCACTAATAGAAAGTGTGGCGGCATCTAATGAGGATAACACGGATCCAAAAGCGAATATAAGTTTTAAACAATTTGCGACAGAGACCAATGATGTATTGAGCTTTTTTGTCGACCAAGTGGTTGGTATCAGTAAAGATAGTATGGCAATGGTATTTTCCATTGATGATTTAGCAAGCCAAATGGATAAAGTGGTTTCTTTGCTGGGTGATGTGCAAACCATTGCTGACCAAACCAATCTGTTAGCCCTGAATGCGGCCATTGAAGCTGCGCGGGCGGGTGAGGCCGGTCGAGGATTTGCAGTGGTGGCAGATGAAGTGAGAAAATTATCTCAGGACTCGAATCAATTTAGCGAAGAAATTCGCAGTGTTGTTAGTAAAGCAATGGGTAATATTAGAGCCGCGCAAAATACCATTGGAAATATTGCGTCGAAAGATATGAATTTTGCGATTCGCTCTAAAGAGCATGTGGACGAGATGTTTGAGGATATGACAAGGATCAATCAGTTTGTCTCAGATCGTTTGGAAATGGTGTCAAACATTTCAGATAACATCAGTGACAATGTAGCAACGGTCATTCGAACTTTGCAATTTGAAGATATATTGAGGCAACTGATTGAGCACATTCAGCAGCGAATGAATGGCATAAATAAGCTTAGTCAGCAAATTAAAACCAGTGTCACGGAGCAAAATATAAGTGTGATGCAAGGTGATATTTCTCCCGCCTATTTTGAGCTTAAAAAAGAGCTTGAAATAATACAAGGTTCTCGCGTTAAAGAAAATCAGCGCACGGTTCGACAAAAAAATATGGTTGAAGGGGGCGCTGAGCTCTTTTGAAATCGATATAAATAGGTCCGCGTAAAATATAAATTCGAACGTTAATATAAGGAATGATGTAAATGGCTGTGACAAATTCTTCCGAAAATAATGATCAGTTGATAACAATTCGTATTGGAGAGCGATTTGATTTTAGTGATCACGGTAGTTTTCGAGATGCTTATCGCCTATATCCAAGTAATGCTAAGTACACCGTAGAGATGAGTGCGACTTCTTATATGGATAGTTCTGCACTTGGCATGATGCTCTTATTACGCGAACATGCCGGTGGTGATCGTGCTGACATTGCGATTGTTGGATGTCGACCAGAGATAAAGAAAATTTTAACCATATCCAATTTTCAAAAGTTATTTAGCATACGCTAAACCTATAATGTATTAATATTTGGCCATCCATGGAGTGGTATGAATGAAAATATTGGTGGTTGATGACGATAGGACAAATCGTGCTGTATTGAAAGGTTTATTGGATAGGCAAAATCATCATGTTATTTTAGCAGAAAATGGCAAAGTTGCTGTTGAGAAATTTGAAACTGAATCACCGGATCTGATATTAATGGATATGGTGATGCCTGTTATGGATGGTTTGGAAGCGACGCGTATTATCAAAGAAAAATGCTCGGATCATTTCGTCCCTATTATTTTTTTAACAGCGATGGCAGAAGCAAACAATTTAGCTGAGTGCATTGAAAGTGGTGGCGATGATTATATGTCGAAGCCGTATAATCAGGTGGTATTGTATGCGAAAATTGAAGCACTCACACGGATCAGAGAGCTATACAAAACCGTCCATACTCAAAAACAAGAGCTTGCGGTGTATCGAGAAAATAACGAGCAAAGCCAGCAGGTCGCCGAAAAAATTTTCGCCAATATCACGAATCGAGGTGATATTGATCTCTCGATGATCAACTATTCTAAAAATCCTGCCGAGACGTTTAATGGTGATATTATTTTGGTTGCCAGAAATTTGTTAGGTGGTTTAAATATTTTGGTGGGTGATTTTACCGGACATGGATTAGCCGCTGCGATTGGTGCGATGCCGATATCTGATATTTTTTACGGTATGTCTGCGAAAGGCTTTGGGATCGAGGATATGTTGCCTGAGTTGAATAAGAAGCTCAGACAAACATTACCCGTCGGACGTTTTTTGGCGGCGGTATTAATACAGCTTGATGCTAAAGGCCGTTATTTGACAGTGTGGAATGGCGGTATGCCTGATGTGTTGGTGTTTGAACACAAACATTGGCAAGTGACTCAAAACATTGAGTCCACCCGATTGCCGTTAGGTGTTGTGGATAATGCTTTACTGGAGACTGAGACGACACATTTAGAAGTGAAAAAGGGGGATCGTGTTTATATTTATTCCGATGGTGTCACTGAGCAAAGCAATGAACAGAATGAAATGTTTGGCATGGAGAGATTGCTGTCTATTCTCAATCGTCAGGATATTAATGGTAATGTGGTAGAAAAAGTAAAATGTGCCATTGATGGATATCGAAAAGAAAAGGAGCAAGCCGATGATGTGACCTTGCTTGAATTAGTGATTGATCCGGATGCACTAGCAAAAATGCAGAATGAAAAAATGCCGATGGGTTTAGTGTATCAAGCGACACAATGGAATTTTCAATTAGAATTTTTGCCAGATACCCTTCAGCGAATTGATCCGCTGCCTGTTATTGTACAGTTAATTATTGATGTGCAGGGTTTGGCTCCGCATCGAGAGAGTTTGTTTGTTATTCTGTCTGAGATTTTTAATAATGCGTTTGATCATGGCTTGCTAGAATTAGATTCCACGCTGAAAATCGATGCCAACGGATTTTCGGCCTATTATGAAGAACGCGAAAAGCGGTTAAAAAACTTAGAAGATGGCTACATTCGATTGAATGTGAGCCATCGTCCGCTAAACACGGGCGGTGAGTTGATTTTTAGAGTCGAAGATTCCGGTAAAGGGTTTAGTGTTGAAAAACTCAATTTAAATTTAGTGAGCAATAGCGGTCATGCAGGGCGTGGTATACCATTAGTTAAATCGCTATGTGAAGATTTGCGTTTTTTAGGAAACGGTAACATCATCGAAGTGGTTTACCAATGGAAATGAATAAGATTTAAACTATTCATCGTTTGTGTCTTTTTAGCTTTGAATAGAAACTCAAGCCTGTTCAGCACCCAAGGCGTGGGCGATGGGTGCATGATTTTGGCTCAATATGGATTCCGGGATCGTATTTGACGACTTGAGTCAACGAGCTAATCTGGACAATATTTTGCTACGCTAGCACACAATAGGGTTATTTGTTGTGTTTTTTTAACTGAATTAGCCGTTTCAGCCTGCAACATACGGAGTCAATGAGTGAGCGGACTCTAGATGATTCTTCATAGCAAATGCATATAATCATATGGCTTGCTAAATAGGACTATATTTCGTCAATTTGATTGTAATTTAGGTGTGGATATGAACTCAGATGTGCTGGATGCGAATAAACTTCAAGAGCTAAAAATGTTAATGGGGCCTCAATTTCCGGAATTGATTGATACCTTTAAACGCAATGCCGAGATAAAGCTTGTTCAAATCACCGCCGCTATTGTGCAAGAAGATCGAGATGAGATATTGAGATCAGCCCATGGCTTGAAGGGGAGCAGCGGTAATTTAGGTGCCAATGCGCTTTACCACTTATGTGAACACCTTGAAGCCATGAGTATGGAGTGTAGCTTAGTGCATGCACAGAAAAAATTTAAGGAAATCGAAGATGAATATGAAAAGCTGAGAGAGGTTTTGCAAAAATTAATATAAAAAACATGATTCAATATCCACCAGCGATAAACGGGTGAGTGAAAAGGACTAAAGTCTAGAGACGGGTCGCAAGACCCGTCTTTAATTAGCGTCACGATTCTGCTCCAAAGTTATCCTCATCTTTTTAACCTTAAACGCGGACAATAAATGACTGCATCACCAAGCATCAGCAGACTGATTAATTATCAATCGTAAGCAAGAGGGTATTCGCTTCTTGCATTATTCTTCCTCGTCCAAAAATAATTTGCCAACGTCTTCCTCCTTTTTGCCGCCATAATACGGCGGACCGCATCAGGGCCAACAGCAGTGTCCGAACTTTATCCGCATTTTTTGGGTTAGTTAAGTGATTCTGTGCACCTGATACCATAATTTTGGGCGACAAGAGGCTAATTGTTTCTGTGTAAATGCCCGCTAGGTTTGCAATGACATTCTCATGAGGTAGTTCATATCGCTGGGTTTGGGCGATGGCGCGTTCAATGCCGATGCTGATGGTATCCAGCATCTTTAGATTTTTATTAAGTTTTTTGTCAAGTTGGATAATACCAAAGACATATCGGGCGACTTCTAGGTCACGTTGTTTATCCGTGCTACCAAACAGTGTTTTTAATAGGGACAAACCAAGTGTCACGCCTTGTAATCCACCGTACACAGCCTCTGTGGTCGCGGCGTCTACATTGAGGATGCTATGCAGACTTGCTGCAAAAGGTTCAGAATCAGCAGTGCCATCTTGCGAAATTTGGCGAATAAGCTGGCCTGCTTGAAACATACCTGCAAGTGCGATGATGCGATCGTGTTTAGTGCTGTTCAATTTAATCGTCCAGAAAAATGGTCAAACAAAACTAAGATCGTATGTGAAATCGTCAATGACGTCAATTCATGACATCAAAAAGGATTAAATTATTTTCCATTCCTCATTCGTAAAGAATGCCTTCTACGTTGTCAATGATTCCGCCACCTAAGCATTCAGTCCCCTGATAGAAAACAATGGATTGGCCCGGGGTTATGGCTCTTTGAGGTGTTGAAAACTGTACGACACAGCCGGTGTCATTCACTTCGAGTAGGGTGCAAGCCTGTTCTTCTTGCCGGTAACGAACTTTGGCGTAACATGCATACGGGAGTGGCGAGGGAGCTTGGTGTTTTACCCAATGCAGCAATGTTGCCGTTAAACGTTGACTATAAAGCTGTGGGTGGTCGTGGCCTTGTCCAACAATCAGGGTGTTGGTTGTGAGTTGTTTGCCGACTACAAACCAAGGTTGGCCGTTACTATTTTTTTGGCCGCCAATTTTTAAACCTTTCCGTTGTCCTAGGGTGTGGTACATCAAACCATTATGTTCGCCCATGAGTTTGCCGGTATCTGAGGTGATTGGACCGGGTTGGGCGGGTAAAAACTGATTGAGAAATTGGTTAAACTTGCGTTCTCCGATGAAACAGATGCCCGTGCTATCTTTTTTATTAAAATTTAATAGACCTGAACGATGCGCGAGTTCGCGCACTTCCGTTTTTTTTAAGCCGCCAATGGGAAATAGGCTCTTACTGAGTTGGGCCTGGGTAAGCGTATATAAGAAGTAGGTTTGGTCTTTCTGACGATCGACAGCTTGATGCAAGCTATACAATCCATCGGTATAACGAATTTGGGCATAGTGTCCAGTGGCAATGAAGTCAGCGCCTCGGCTCAGTGCTTTTTTCAAAAAACGATTAAATTTGATTTCTTTATTGCATAAGATGTCAGGATTTGGGGTTCTGCCTGCGTGGTATTCACTGAGGAAATGTTGGAACACATAATCCCAGTATTCAGGGGCAAAATTGACTTGGCTAAATTTGATCCTTAAGTGATGGCAAACTTGTTGTGCGTCTTCTAAATCCTGTGCAATGGGGCAATGGCCATCACCTTCGGTATCGATCCAGTTTTTCATAAACATAGCGTCAATACTGGCGCATTGTTGATTGAGTAGGAGCGCACTAACGGCGGAGTCAACGCCGCCTGATAAGCCAATCGTGGCATGTGAATTAACGAGTAATGTCATTTTATATACTATATTTAATACTCAGAGTTTAGAGGTAGAGGTTTTATTTTAACAGTTAGTGCTGTGCGAGCAAAAAAAAATCAGAATGATGAGCCGGATAGGATTCTGTATGTATTAATTTGAAATTAAAGCTAAACTTATCTTATAAGGGCTTATTATAAACAAATGCATCCTTCAATAGACAACGATTTGTATTATTTGTGTAGACAGAGGCGTTGAATGATCAGCTTGCGATCATTTTGATGAAAAATTCGTCGTTTTAACATTGAAGGCAGGACAAATCGACTACGGACTCGTATCAGGTGTTTTTACAACCAACAAGTATTCGAGGGCGATTCATATTATTAGTCGCTGGTATTGTAACCTTATTATCAGGCATTGCCGTGTATACGGATTGGGCGGCAAGGGATACCGAGCGCCGGAATGCACGTTTATCGGCAGAGCAAAGAGAGTTGGTCTGGGCGCTCAGTGGTTTGTCTGATGCGCTTCATCGAACCGGTATTGCTGTGTATCAGGTCTCTTTTTTCAGTGAGCAAACGTCATCTTTTTTATTGCAAGAGCGCTTAGATAAGCTGCGCACTAAAGTCGCGAGTTTGCTGTCATTACCCGCCATTAAAGTCAATGAGGGATTTCTTGAGCCCGCCATTTCTCTTGAAAAAAACCTGAGTCATCTTATCGTACAAATCCATAGTTTATTGCAAGTGCAATCGGATATCGAGGCGCGCTATCCGGGAATGCCCATTATGTTGAATAAAATGCAGCCGACCAATACCCGTTTTATGGCAGCGGTCGTGGAGGCGTTAGAGGAGGCAAAACAAGCCATGCAAGATCCTGCGCAACGAGAGATTTATTCGACACTGCGGGACTTGCGTTATCTGTGGGCACAATTGATTAGTTCAGTAGGAGTGTTTGTTGCTAATCGGCTCGGTGCCTTTGGGCCGCCTAAAAAAACCATGGCGGCGACTGAGAGTGATCGTAAACTCTATTATGATTCTGTCAAGGATTTACTGAATAAACTAGAAAAAGCCAAATCAGCGGGACAATTGCGGTTTGTGCAAGTCAATGCGCTACAGCGCATGCAGGTGTTAAGTCGAGAATATGAAGAATACTTTCAGCAGGTGGCGCAGATCTATTATTCAGATAATTGGCGAGCGGACCAAGTCATTTTGCGCGAGGGGATTGATCCATTAATGGAAAAAACTTGGACGCAAATTTTTCGCTTGCAAGCATTGATTAATCATATCTCAGAGGAAGAAATGTATCGTTCGGCGGCGATTACCGATACGTTATCCAATTACATATGGTTGGTGATGGGTTTGATTTGTTTGTTATTAGTTTTCGGTTATCTAGCGTTTGAGTATATTATCCGAAAACCCATTCAGCAAGTGGCTAGGGCGCTGGAAGCTGAAGGGCGAGGAGAATCCATCTCATCGGATATTTCCGTGCATGTATCAGAAACCTCGATGCTAGTGAATGCGTTTTCGAAAATGCGCGAGCAAGTACGCTCACGACAATTGAGATTGCAGGCGATTTTAGATAATACTGGCGAAGGAATATTTACTTTTCACGCCGATGGAAGCCTGGAAAGTTTCAATATTGCCGCGCAGCAATTGTTTGGTTATCAAGAATCAGACGTGATTGGCCAAGATTTCTCAATGTTAATCGATCATCCGCGACCGAAAAAAACGAAACCAAGTGTATTACATGAGTTGACACAAGATTTACGAGAAGCGCGTGTCGAGGGAGAGTATGAGCTGATTGGTCGGCGTAAGGATGGTTCGGTGTTTGACATGTCGTTGCGTCTTAGTTTGATTCATATTGACGGTAAAATACTATATACCACGCTGGTATTAGATATTAGTGAACGCAAAGTGATGCTCGATCGGTTAACGCAATTGGCGGAAAGAGATTCGTTGACTGGGCTTTATAACAGACATTTTTTAATGGATGAACTCGAACGTATTGTTGAGCGAGCAGTGCGCAACGAAGAGCATCAGGTGGCATTATTATACATTGATTTAGATAATTTTAAGTACGTCAATGATACCTTAGGTCATCTTGCGGGCGATAAAGTTTTGCAAGAAGTCACGATCTTGTTGCAAAATCGTGCACGTGGCACGGATCTCATTTCTCGATTGGGTGGGGATGAGTTTGCCGTGATTTTATATGATGCGACCCGTATCCAGGCAAAAGTGGTGGCTAATGCTTATCGTCGCCAAATCGCTGATTATCGATTTCAGCATGAGAGTAATATTGTCGATATTGGTTGTTCCATCGGGGTTGCATTACTTCAGCCAGGTATAGCCAATAAAGAAGATTTGTTGTCACAGGCTGATCTCGCCTGTCATATGGCTAAAAGAGGAGGCAAAAATAGGGTATATGTATATCACAAGGAAGATCAGCTGAGTCTAGAAGCCATGTCTGCCGATATGGGGTGGGTGCATCGAATTAAGGATAGTATTGAATTCGATCGATTCATGATGGCCTGTCAGCCGATTATGCAATTGGCAACAGAGCGTATTTCGGGATACGAAGTGCTGATTCGTTTACCTGAAGATGGCAATGGTAATGGATTGATCAGTCCGGCAGGGTTTTTACCATCGGCAGATCGTTTTGGATTGATTGTTGAGATTGATCGCTGGATGATTCGTAATGCTATTAAAACCTTTGCAAATCACCAGGGGTTGACTTTTTCTATTAATTTGTCGCCTAAGTCAATTGGTGATATAGGTATCCTACAGCTTATTCAAGCCGAATCAAAAACACTTGGGATTGAGCCGCAGAATATTATATTTGAAGTCACCGAATCGGGTGCTATCGCAAATATAAATGGGGCGATTGAGTTTTTAACGCAAGTGAGACAGCTTGGCTTTAAAACTGCCCTGGATGATTTTGGTGTCGGATATTGCTCGTTTTCTTATTTAAAAGATTTGCCGGTTGATTATGTGAAAATCGATGGCTCTTTTGTGCAGGATCTGGTGGGTGATAATGTCAAGCAGGCGATTGTCAAATCAATGAATGAGGTTGCCCATTCCCTCGGTAAGCAAACCGTGGCGGAATTTGTTGAAGATCGAGAGACGCTCGAATATTTGCGCACGATTGGGGTTGATTTTTGTCAAGGATATTATATTGGTGAACCTAAAGTCGAAGCCATCGAAACACGGCACGTATCGGTGGTATGAAGTGGCAGATTTGATGGTGAAATGAAAAAGGGATCAGGTGTCATATCGGTGCAGATGGTTACCCATTGATTAAACAAGATTGATCACATGTAAACCGCTATACTGGAGCATTTCAGGCAGTCGCCGGTAATGCTGGTAAAGTAAAATAGCCCTGGGTGTTGTCAGGGCTATTTTCGTGTTACAGCGTGTTTGATTAGCTTCCCGACCTAAGTAAAACCTTATAATTTACGCTAAAGCTGCAGCGCTCATCGAAGCTTCTAGTAATATTTTTGTTGCTTGTAGTCCTCGTGGACCATCAATGAGATCAAATTCTACTTTTTGCCCTTGTTTTAGTGTCCTATATCCCTCCATTTCTATCGATGTAAAATGTGCAAATACGTCAGATCCACCTTCGTCAGGTGAAATGAACCCATATCCCTTCGCATTATTGAACCATTTCACTGTTCCTGTCGTCATGGTTAATAATCCTCCTTCTATTTATTGACAAATATTCAAAATTGATTGACCCACGCTAGGTTTTTCAGGGGAAGATTCATCATTTTTATCATTATTGTTATCGGCGGTAACACAGTACTCAAATGGTACAGGTAAAACTTACAGATAGACAAAGCATAGAGTCAAGTGTTTTAGGTAAATAAATGACAGGAATTGATCAAAATGTGAGTTTTAGGTTAATTTAGTCGCTTTTTTAATGGATTGAATTCAGCAAAATAAACCTTCATATTCGTATTAACCGTTAACTCATTTTGAGTGAATGATGGCCAAGGCTCGTTTTTTTATCCCTAAAATTGCCTGGCAGAAAAATGGAGGTACAACATCCTTGGTGGAAAAAATTAAAGTGCATTAGCTGAGAATTTGAGCATAATTGTTGGTGTGGTTGAATGAAAAGAATGCAGTTTAAACAAGTTTATTGATGATTGCTGAATGGCGACGGTTATCTAATGTTAAAATGTATTTTATCGATTTAAACCCAACACGCTTTTCAGTTAAAATATACAAACTCAAGTGTCGTATTTCACACAGTGGGTAGAATTTATTTAGTCACTAGGGGCTTCATTATTGATTGTTTTTTACAAAAAAAAGTTTTGTTTGCCAACCGAGATATTTCGTTTAATGCACAGGCCGTTGTTATTTCTAGGGGAATTGCCAATGTAGGCAATTTAAAAATCAACGATATGATACGGCCAGGTAAGTTATCGCTGAGTTTATCGATATTTTATATGCTATTCAATTAAACTAAATGACAATGAGTGACGATCAATACACTGACCTTGATGACAATCTCGATGTCCAAGAAGCTAAGCCAAAGTTAAAGCGGCCGCCGCTGTATAAGGTGATTCTTTTGAATGATGATTATACGCCTATGGATTTCGTAGTTCAGGTTTTGGAGACATTTTTTAGTATGAACCGGGAGAAGGCGACTCATGTGATGATTCAGGTGCATACGAAGGGACGCGGTATATGCGGAGTTTTTACTCGTGAAATTGCAGAAACAAAAGTGTTGCAAGTCAACGAGTATTCAAGGAAAAGTCAACATCCGCTTATGTGTACGATGGAACAAGCCTAAACCTCCCCTCACATGGTTGTTAAATAAATGATCAGTAAAGAGCTTGAATTTACATTAAATAGTGCATTTAAAGAAGCCCGTGAAAAACGTCACGAGTTTGTTACCGTAGAGCATTTGTTACTGGCGCTACTGGATAACCCGGCGGCGGCTTCTGTGTTACGGGCTTGTGGTGCTAATTTGCCGCAATTGAAAGTAGAGTTGGGAAATTTTGTTGATGAGACAACGCCCCAGCTCATTATTGAGGATGAGCGTGAGACGCAGCCAACGCTAGGTTTTCAAAGAGTCTTGCAGCGAGCTGTTTTTCAAGTTCAGTCATCAGGGAAAAAAGAAGTCACTGGGGCCAATGTACTAGTGGCTATCTTCAGTGAGCAAGAGTCACAAGCGGTCTATTTTCTCAATAAGCAAAACATTGCCCGACTTGATGTGGTGAATTATATATCGCATGGTATTTCAAAAGTCCATGATGAAGGTGATTCGCAAGGGGTGGCCCCCTCCCTAGAAGATGAAGGAGCCGTGGAAAACAGTAGTAAAACCCCGTTAGAGAATTATACCATCAACCTGAACGAACTGGCTCGCCAAGGTCATATTGATCCGTTGATTGGGCGTAAGGATGAAGTGGAACGGACGGTGCAGATTCTTTGTCGGCGTCGGAAAAATAATCCCTTGTTTGTCGGTGAAGCGGGTGTCGGTAAGACGGCAATCGCGGAAGGTTTAGCGAAAAAAATCGTTGACAAGGAAGTGCCTGAAGTCTTATCAGAGGCCACCGTATATGCGCTTGATTTGGGGGCCTTGCTGGCAGGGACCAAATATCGGGGTGATTTTGAAAAGCGTTTGAAAGCGCTACTTAATCAGCTAAATAAAGAAAAAGATGCGATTCTTTTTATTGATGAAATTCATACCATTATTGGTGCAGGTTCGGCGTCAGGTGGGGTGATGGATGCCTCTAATTTAATCAAGCCCATGTTAGCTTCTGGTCAATTAAAGTGTGTTGGCTCAACGACGTATCAGGAGTATCGGGGTATTTTTGAAAAAGACCGAGCCTTGGCCAGACGGTTTCAAAAAATTGATGTCTTGGAACCCAGTGTCGATGAAACCGTGCAAATTTTGCTCGGTTTAAAGTCACGCTTCGAAGAGCACCACAATATAAAATATACCCGGCAAGCGTTGCAGTGTGCTGTAGAATTAGCCGATCGTTACATAAACGATCGGCATTTGCCTGATAAAGCCATTGATGTCATTGATGAAGCCGGTGCAAAGCAACGCTTATTGCCTCAATCAAAGCGTAAAAAAACCATTGGAGTGGGGGACATCGAAAGCATTATTGCTAAAATTGCCCGCATTCCGCCAAAAACGGTATCAAGGTCAGACAAAGATATTCTTAAAAACCTTGAGCGTGATCTGAAAATGACGGTTTTTGGCCAGGATGAAGCGATTCAATCATTAGCAACAGCCATCAAGCTGGCACGGTCAGGATTGCGTGATGAGAGTAAGCCCATTGGTTCGTTTTTATTTGCGGGACCCACCGGGGTCGGTAAAACGGAAGTGACTCGCCAATTAGGACTGACCTTGGGAATCGAGTTGATTCGTTTCGATATGTCTGAGTATATGGAAAGGCATACGGTTTCTCGTTTAATTGGTGCGCCGCCTGGTTATGTCGGGTTTGATCAAGGTGGTTTGTTGACCGAAGCAATAAATAAACATCCTTATGCGGTTTTATTGCTCGATGAAATTGAAAAAGCGCATCCAGATGTATTTAACTTGTTACTGCAAGTGATGGATCATGGGACGTTAACCGACACCAATGGTCGAAAAACAGACTTTCGTAATGTGGTTGTTGTCATGACCACCAATTGTGGTGCAGAAGCCTCGAATCGTGCATCCATTGGGTTTACCGAGCAGTCGCATGAAGGTGATAATTTGGATGTTATTAAACGCACCTTTACCCCGGAATTTCGTAATCGACTGGATGCCATTATCCAATTCAACGCGCTCAGTCCTCAAACGATTACCCATGTGGTTGATAAGTTTACCATGGAACTGGAAGTGCAGTTGGAGGATAAAGGGGTGACGCTAACGATTGATGAGAAAGCGCGGGAATGGTTGGCTATTCATGGGTATGATAAAGACATGGGAGCCAGACCCATGGCTAGAATTATTCAAGAGCATATTAAAAAACCCCTTGCCAACGAATTGTTATTTGGTAAATTATCGGAAGGTGGTCGTGTTCTGATCACTGTCGAAGAGGGGGCACTGAGTTTCGAGTTCCAGGTAAAAGAAGAGGTTTGTTAGTCGTATATGTAGGTATCAATGTTTGGGCTTGATGGGTCAAGATCCGAAGACAGTTTGTTCCATAAAACAAACAAAAGCTAGCAAAAAGGCTGGCTTTTGTTGTTTTGGCCTGGGTAATTTTTTAGTGCCAAATGGATGATCTTCGCTCTCATGGAATGAGGCTTAAATAAACAAAAAACCACCAAGGGTAAGAGTATAGTGAGAACTTGGCGGGGAGTTATTTGGCACGGTAGACAATTCGTCCTTTATTTAAGTCATACGGTGTCAATTGAACAGTGACTTTGTCGCCGGTTAAAATACGAATATAGTTTTTACGCATTTTGCCAGAGATATGGGCGGTGACGATGTGCCCATTTTCCAATTCTACCCGAAACATGGTGTTGGGTAGTGTGTCAACGACAGTTCCTTCCATTTCAATATGGTCTTCTTTTGCCATTTGCTTGCTCTTTCAATAAATTTTTTGGGTGTCTAAATGAAAGGACACAGATTATAATGGGTCGCTTCTTCAATCACATTACATTCGGTGTTCTCAATTGGGTTCTTAAATAACGTCGAGCGAAATAAAGGCGAGGATTATACCTGTGTCCTAACTTTATCGCTAGCCCGCATTGATGTCATCGAGTATTTATTGTGTGAAGCTTGTGTTGTTTTGTTGATCAATCGGTATCTATCGCGGATCTATGTTCAGTGCTGATGAATTCGCTTAAATCAATATAAAATTAAAATATATTTGCTTGTCAATGCTACATATTACGAGTGAACAGAGCGTGGCAAAACAGATTGCTGAGAGCGCTATTCCGGGTAAATCGATCGCCTGGATCGATGTCTTATATGATGGGCCAGTGCCTGCGGTTTTAGATTTAAATCAGTTCTCTCAGGTAAGGACCCATTACTTTACCCATTATCAACCGCTTATTTCGGAAAATTTGCCTGATCTTATCAAACAACGCAATCAGCTGATTGGCCATTTTCAGCAGTTTAAGGAAATTATTCTTTGGTTTGGTCATAATCTATCTGAACAATTGCATTTATTGCAGTTGCTGCATTGGTTGGCTGCCCAGGATTTATCAAAAACAACCGTGAGCATGATATCGATTGATCGATATTTGGGCAAATTTCCTTTCTATGGTTACCAAGCATTGGATGGTCATCAATTAGCAAGCCTATTTGGTTTACAGCAAGAAGTTACCACGAGCCAATGGAGTGTGGCCATAAAAGCCTGGCAAGCTTTTATCTCGCCGGATCCTCGCCAACTGGTGAACCTTTATCAAAACGATACATCGGCATTACCCTTTTTAAAGGGGGGACTACGAAGGTTGTTTGAGCAGTATCCATTGAATCAAAATGGAACGTGTCGTACAGAGCAAGAGATATTAAAAGTCCTGGGGAATCATAGCAAGTCACCCTGGGATATTTTTGAAGAGGTCCAGCAAAGAGAAACGCTTCGTTTTATGCATGCGCGGCTATTTTGGAACTATTTAAATAACTTGATTGATAGTGCAGAACCTTTGTTGATGGTTGCCGATGAAAAACCGTTTCTCAGTCCCCTATGTACACCAGATAGCCAAGATTTCCATAATATGACCATTCGCATCACCAAAGCGGGCCGGCTGGTGTTGTATCATCATGAGGATTGGGTACACATGAATGGCATTGATCGTTGGGTCGGTGGGGTGCATTTAACTCGAGATAATATTTGGCGCTGGAATGCCAATCGCAAGCAGTTGATTCACACGTATACTTAAAATTATCCTATGATGTGCTTATCATCATTGTTGTGTTGAAAATAAAGCGGTACAGTTTTTAGGTCGATAGACAAGGTATAGGGTTTATTTTAATATAAAATTCAATGGTAAAATGTTGTAATCTATGAATGATCGGTTAGTTCAAATACCCAAAAATACCATCAAGGTTGGCAAGCATGCGCCTTTCCCCATTTATGATAAAGATGAAAAATTGCTCGTTCAAGCGGGGCTTGAGCTAACGGATACGCAGGCTTTATTGTTACAAAAATATGACCGGTTATTTACTTATGATAAAGAGTTAATCACTGCGCTCATGAGCGTTGATAATAAAGCTGGTTTGCAAACCGAGGAAGAACTCGAAGAGGAAAATGCTGCGGCTTATAAAATGCCGACGCCATTTGTCAGAATAAAGCAGCTAGAAGCGGATCTGCAGTGTGTGATTGACGGGCGTTTGCATTCGACGGATTTTTCCGCCACGATTTATCGTCTTGTTGATCGTTTACATGTGCTGACAAAAGATACCCCTGATTGTATTTTAGCCACGATTTTTTTAGACAGGCAATTTCCGGACTCCGTAAAAAAATCATTGAGTGTGGCGATTATTTGTGACTTGATCACGGAAGCTTTGCAATATAATGAGCAAGACAGGCGGGCATTGGTGGCCGCGGCGCTGACGATGGACATAGGTTTTATTTATTCCAGGGCCAATATGAGTAACCATGCAACGTTGAGTAAACAATTATTAGAGGAGTTCGGGGTAACTGATCGTCTGTGGCTAGAATTTGTTGTCAAACACCATGAAAATAATGATGGTTCTGGGCTGCCAGAAGGACTCATGTGTGATCATATTCCGCTGGGTGCGGCGATACTCAGTTTGGTGGTGGCGTATTGTGATCAATTTACCGGTAAATATGCTTCCGAGAAAAAGAGCCAAAGCCAAGCATTGCGTGATTTTTTTCAAGACAACGATCCGCGTTACAAGGGTGCGCTCAAAAAATTATTGTTGCAGGTGGTCGGTTGTTATCCTCCGGGTAAGGTTGTTATTCTAAAAAATAAGGATGTTGGTGTGATTTTGCGTCGAGGAACACGGCCCGATGCGTCGCAAGTACGTTGTTTTCCTGGATCGAAAGGGGAGGCGAATAAGGCAAGTCACGTACGCAACGTTGACAGTAAAATTAATCCTATCGTTGAAGTGATTTCCCCAGAAAAATTATCCTTAGATATGAGTTTTGAAAATCTTTGGGGCTATGGAGAGAGAAATTTATAAAATTAACTAGCCAGACACCATCAACCATTTACCGGTATTGCTAAAGGGCTAATGTTTTATCAAGCACTTCGATAAGTCGGCTCGTGCTGTAAGGTTTGAGGATGAAATTTTTAGCGCCAGCAGCCACGGCCTCTTGTACACTGGCACCGACACCCATGGAGCTCAACATCACAATTTTAGCGTTGGGGTCTATTTCAATGATTTTCTTAACCGCTTCAATGCCCCCCATGCCTGGCATCACAATATCCATGGTGACGATATCAGGTTGGTGTGTCTTATATAGATCAACGGCGTCTAAACCATTTTCTGCTTCAGCGACGACTTTATAGCCAGCCTGCTCAACCTCAAGTGTTAGCATCTTACGAGTAAATTCTGCATCATCGACAACCATTATCCTTTTTGACGTCATAGGCAATCCTCATATGCAATAACTTATAATATAACTACCAGTAAAAACAGGGGGAGCTAATATAAGTCTATGTCGGTATATTCGTTGAGAAGCTTTACTGAAAGAGGGCATTGGTTTTTTGTAAGGTATTTCGAATAAGTGATTATCCGTCACCAATGATGATTAAAAGCGCACTTCCCAGATAATTTAAAGTTTTTGAAAATTAGCGCTAGACAGATGAGGCTAGCTCTGTATAATGCGCACCTCTTCGCTGGTCAGCAGGTTTCAGCAAACTGAAAGAAAGGGCTGGTCGAAGGTGACAAAGAAAGTAGTTGACAGGTCAGACTGAGAGGGTAGAATACGCCCTCCTTAAACGAGCAAGAATCTCGTTAACGCTCCTTAAAAATTTGAATCAAGTTATTTGTGTGTGCACTTGCATTGGGTGCTGATCGAATCAGCAGTCAAAAGAACACGCTAACGCAAGTTGGTGTGTTTGAACCAAAGATGTAAGCTGTATATTCTTTTGAAAGTACAGTCAAGGTTTAAACTGAAGAGTTTGATCCTGGCTCAGATTGAACGCTGGCGGCATGCCTAACACATGCAAGTCGAACGGCAGCAGCAGAGCTTGCTCTGGCTGGCGAGTGGCGGACGGGTGAGTAAAGCGTAGGAATCTGCCTTGTAGTGGGGGATAACTTGGGGAAACTCAAGCTAATACCGCATGAGCTCTACGGAGGAAAGCGGGGGATCTTCGGACCTCGTGCTATAAGATGAGCCTACGTCGGATTAGCTAGTTGGTGAGGTAAAAGCTCACCAAGGCGACGATCCGTAGCTGGTCTGAGAGGATGATCAGCCACACTGGGACTGAGACACGGCCCAGACT
>CAYUAI010000019.1:25685-56516 GCA_964442745.1 uncultured Chromatiales bacterium | reverse complement strand
GTTGCTTCGCGGTGAAGAGCCTAGCGATTGATTGTTCACCTTGAAAGGGCTGGCTCTATAGGTAAGGCTTACATAAGGAATAAGCTACCAGCTAATTTTACCCCATTGACCGTTCTGTTTTTCTAGACTAAGCTCTGCTTTTTGCCAGGCTTTTGAAGGTATCACCACGTCACCGGCAACGCTTTTAAGCTGGTTAATGACCACCATCGCGACAGCCGACTCCACATTCAGAGTAAAACCATCGATTTTGAGATCAATTTCTTGATAATTATTGAATAATTGCTTAAGAAAGGATAAACGCTCGGAAGACATGGTTGTTATTTTTTGTAAGGCACCTAAGTCCTTCGACTGATAAGCCATTAAAAATTTTTGCAGTTTTTCACCGACGATATCGACATCCGGGCGTGACGGACTCGCCTCATGTTCTACCTTTGCGGCTAAAGCGGCTTTATATGCGGCATGATACATGCCCATGGCTTCTTTTAAGGTTTGCAGTGATACTTCATATTCTGACTTTGCCTTTGAGTAATCACGTGATGCCAAAGAGTCATTCGCTTGTGTGTTTTGTTGTTCACCAATACGCGTGCTTGCTTCTGCCTTTAATCTTTGTTGTTTTGCCCAACGGTCAGCATTAAGTGCTATCAGTTGACTGCGCTTATTGATAATCATTTGCTGTTGCTTGGCTATTTTTGTTTGAACCATTGTTATTTCTTTCGTTATCTTTGCTTGATTCGCTGTCTTCAATGATTCATCTAGCACAGCGATGGCTTGATTAAGTTGTTTTCTTGTTTTTCGGTATGCACGATACGCCTTGTCGTGCGCATTATTTTCTAGAAATTTCTGTGCTGATTTTGCAGACTCCAAGGAATTTTGATAAATTTTTTCTGCATGCTTAACCACACCCTGTGTATTTTCCAGCGTTGTTATTTGGTGTTTTATTGTATTATATTCATTGATGAGTTGTTGATTCATCACAATGAGTTTTTTAATATTTTTATCACGTTGATTATTGACAGATAGTGTCTCCGCCTCAGCGAATAATTGACTGGTTTGACTAAAATAAAAGAGTGCTTGTTCATATAAGGTCAACGCTTCTTTGTAATATTGGCCTCTTTCATATTCACTCGCCGAACGACGTATGTTCTCGGCAAGTTTTTTAAATTGTCGAGCTTCAACTAATGTGGTTTTCGCATAGACTTCTGCATTGGCAATTAATGCATTATCTGAGTGATTTATCGCTTCTTTTCTTTTTCTCCGAACATCCAGTTTGATTTTTTCAACATCATTTTTAATCGCTTGTAGATCATTTTGTTCAGCCACCTCATTAGCCGTATTATATATTAGATGGGCTTTATTCAGCAGCGCTAAAACCTTTGACATCGCTAAACGTGCGTCATCATATTGGTGTTTTTTTATATCGTTTTCAATTTCCCCAAATAAACTTGAGGCCTCTGTTTCAAGGGTATTAGCTTCCTGAAATTTTTCTGTGGACCGAGTGCTCGTGTCAGCATTGGCCGCGTTTTTTTTGGCAAAAGAAATATTTTCTAATGCCCTGTCGATTGAGGACTGAGTGGCAATCAAATCTTCTGGAATACTGGCTTGTGGCACGAGGACTTGCCGTGGGTGATCTTCTGGCAATAGCCAGGGTTGATATTGTTTTTTATAAAAGACAACACCTGCAACCCCGGCGAATAGTAATAGCAACAGAACACCAACCCATGTTTTTTTATTCGAATGATGCTTGTTATCAATTAAATCACTCAGTGGTGGCAATGGTATGACTTGGGTAGATGCCTCATCATCTGTCTCAAACCCAGGCTGGCTTGAATGGCTCAATAAATGGCGGCTTCCATGAGTGTCTTCTAAAAAATTAGGGCGAAATAGTCGATCGGTCTCTGAAAGATATAATCGAGTGCTGCCAGGATCGTCACTCAACTGATGCATTAAATGGAATAACGTCTCTGATAATGAGCGCGCATCATAAAAACGATCGTCAGGCTTTTTTTTAATCAGGGTACGAATAATATTCGCAAGTTCATCAGATGCCTTTGGTGGAAAAACAACATCATACTCTTCATGACTATAGGCTAATTTTCCGATAATACCTAATATTGAATGACCATTTAACGGTGTTTTGCCGGTTATCATTTGCATCATCACAATGCCTAGCGAATAAAGATCGCTGCGACTATCGACTGACTCACCACGAGCTTGCTCAGGTGACATATAATGAGGGGTGCCGACTAACTCACCAGTCACCGTGAGGTTAGATTCCTCCCCGGCGACGATACCAAAATCTGCAATTTTGATGCGGCCGCTTTCTTCGATCATGATATTGGCTGGCTTAACATCCCGATGCACCATATCGTAAGCATGGGCAAAGGCTAAGCCCGTCGCAACTTGGTAAGCAATATTCATGGCTTTACCCACCGGGATATCTTTATGCTTGAGCATATAGTCTTTGAGCGTCAGGCCAGAACAATACTCCATGACGATATGAAATTCTTCGTCGGTTTTTAAAATATCAAAAATTCGAATGATGTTTTCATGATCGAGTTTCGCCATGGCTTGCGCTTCACGGATAAAACGCTTGGTAAAGGCCGGGTCTGTGTAATACTGAGGATGTAATGTTTTAATGGCAACCTGGCGACCCAGAGTGGTATGCGTTGCTAAATAAACAATGCCCATGGCACCACGTGCGATTTCTTGTATCACAAGATATTTATTGGCGATGATTGTTCCGTTCATCATAATTAAGATTATTTAATCAGTCATATCAAACGATAAAAATATCCTTATATTGTTAAGTTTCTTATGCCGACATACCCGACTGACAAACGAGATGAATATAACGTCCTAAATTTAAAAAAGACGGATGTTTGTACATGTTCAACTCCATTTGTAAAATATCTGCAAAACTGATTTTATCCTGGGCTTCCTTACGCATATAATCATAAAAAACCCGAATGCCTGATTTTGACAATACGCGATAGTTTAACTCGTGTAACCAGGTATACAGTTGGCGTGGCTCAATGGGATTGGTCGGCGTTAAACTGGCGACCTCGCCTCGGAAGCAGCCCGCACTCACTTTTCTTAAATTGCCTTGTACTAAATTTCTGAATTTAAGTGCATCGAGATTATAAAACGCCAACGATAAATAACCATCTTCCGCAAGCAATGGCTTCAAAATGACTAATGTTTGTCTCGGGTTAACCTGCCATTCCAATACTGCATGGCATAATATCACATCAAACGGCTCATCACAGGCCGCCGCAAACGATTGAATCGCAGCGTGGACAAAGTGAAGCTCGCCTGAACCTGACGATGGTCGTTCAGATTGCTGGGCAATGGACAACATTTCCTGAGAAATATCGCACAACAACACCTGATGGCCCATGGCGGCGAGTTGTTTGGCTAAATAACCAAAGCCGCCACCGGCATCAAGGATTCTTAACGATTTGTTATGCGTTAAGCAAGGAATGGTTTGCCATAGATCGTGTTGTAATATTTGTAAGCGCAGCTTACCCTTAGCTGTGTGATAAATATTTTTTTCAAATCGACTGGCTAGGCCATCAAAATTTTTATCTGTTTCCATGCCTTTCATTCACTCTCAGGTATCGGGGGGGTCCCCCAACCAATCACAGTACTAAAGTATACAGCGCAATCGACTCAACGAAGTGATTAAATATTAAACTCTCTCTTTTCTTGACTCTGGCAACCACAGGTATATAATTTGAAAGATAGCCAATGGGAAAATTTTCCCAATAGAGTGTGAATTATGAACGAATCGACCTCAAAAAAAATTCTTACGTCTGCGCTCATCAAAATTCTATGTCCTTTAGTGCGTATTTTGTTGCATAACGGCATCTCATATGGCGCTTTTGTGGATATTGTTAAAAAAGTTTATATCGATATCGCGACCAATGAATTCACGGTAACGGGCAAACGCCAAACCGTGTCACGTGTGGCAACCATTACGGGGTTGTCACGCAAAGAAGTGCAGCGGGTAAACAATATCGAACCGTATAACGAGTCTGAGCAAATCAAACGCTATAACCGAGCGGCTCGTGTTGTTTATGGCTGGGTGCATGATCCTAAATACAGCGCCGCCCCCCATCAAACCGCTATTTTGCCGTTCGATGGCGCTCAAAAAAGCTTTTCCCGGTTGGTCAAAGAACACAGTGGCGATATGCCACCCCACGCCATTTTAGATGAGCTACTGCAAGCAGGGGTGATTGCTTGCGATCAACACAAAAATATATCGTTGTTAGAACGTGCCTATATTCCTAAAACGGGTAATGAAGATAAATTGCGCATTTTGGGGATGGATGTATCAGGTTTACTCAACACGATTAATCACAACATTTACCACTTGCAAGAAAAACCGTTGTTTCAGCGTAAAGTTTATTACGACAATTTACCCAGTGAATGCTTGCCAGAGTTGCAAAGCTTATTGGCGGAACATGGCCAATCTTTGTTGGAATTTCTCGACCAATGGATGGCAAAGCGAGATCGAGACATTAACCCAAACGTGAAAGGCTCTGGACGTAGGGCCGCCGGTATCGGTTTATTTTACTTTGAAAAAACCCTCCCACAAGGTTTCCAATCATGATCACCTATAACAACGTTCGCGTTTTGACCTTGTTGTTTAGTGTCACATTATTTGCCTGTACCGGCGGTGGTGAAGACGGTACAGGCCTGATCGAAAACGACCCGCCACCGTCGATTTTATCCATCGGAGTTATTAGTGATGATCGTGATGGTGTCACGGTAAATAACACGAACTATCAAATCGATGCTAGCCGCATTTTGGTAGATGGACTCAGCCGCTCCCCTGAAGATTTAACCAAGGGCATGGTGGCCACCGTGCTTGGTGATATTAACACGGAAAACCGGGCAACGGCTAACAATATCATAGTAAATACCGCACTTGCCGGTGCTGTCACTCGTCAGGATCTTGATGATCAAGGCATCGGTAGTTTGGATAGCCTGGGACAGAAAATTTTAATTTCCGACACCACGCTTTTTGACAGTGAAATTACCGAAATATCAAGTCTCGTTGAGCTATCCATTGACGACTTTATACAAGTGCATGGATTTACGCTCAGCAACGGTACCATTTATGCCACGCACCTGCGATTAATCGATTCATCGTTGGATGAGGCAAGCACGTTTTATGTCAGCGGTGTTATTCATGAGCTGGACACGGCAGCAAAGACATTTGCTATCGGACAACTCAGATTAGATTACAGCGGTGTCGACCCGCAAACCCAACTAGCGGTGGAAAATGAACAATTAGTCCAAGTCAGCAGCACCATACCCTCAACAGACCAATCGCCATTTTTTCTGGTCGATCAAGTTCATACCATTCACCCCGCCGCCTTACTTAAGAATTCGTTAGAAAATACCCTCGTCATCATTCAAGGCATTTTTGAATATGACAACAACTCAGTAAAAAAACTTAATGGACAAATGGTACAACATCAAGATCTTGCCGCTGGTAGTGGTGGAGAATCAACGAATAATAACCATCCACCGACCGCCAGTACACCCAGCGATGCCCTCAATACCCTAACACCGACATTAATCACATCTGAAGGGCGTTTTTCCAACGATGGCACGTTTATTATGGAACGTGTCCAGTAATTTTATCTATATTTGGAGGAGAATTAACATGAAAAACAGGATAGGTTATCGAAAACCGAAAAACCATCCCAGCCAGTTAAAATACCTGATGATCGGTACTTTAACCTCATTGTCACTGACCGCTTGCCTACAAATAGAAGAACTGCAAAACGAGCTGCTGTCACCGTCGACCGTGAGCAGTAAACAAATTACACTCGCGTCGTCAGATAATTGCAATGAGTTGCAAACGTATTTAACCAAGGCACTATTAGAAAATTATACCAAACAAAATTATTACGGATATCAGCGAGGACCATTCCCCGCCACAGGCAGCGCAGAAAGCGATGCAATAAACGCCAATTTGCCGCCCTCCTCCCCCACTGATGTCTCAAAAACCAATACCCAAGAAGCGGGTGTCGACGAGCTGGACTGGATTAAAACCGATGCCGAGGGTCATATCTATATCGCTCAAGCCAGCACGCTATATATCGTCAACGCTTACCCACCGGAAAACATGCAGTCATTAAGCAAAATCGATCTCGGCATGAACATTAACGGCTTATACATCGACGAACAAAACCAGTATGTGATCGCCATCGGCAATAAAAATATTATTTACCCTTATGCTAATGACGCCATTGATGTGTTACCTGTCACCGATATTTTGCCAAGAAAACCTGGTGAAATGGAACCGCCCCAGTTTATTCTAACCTTTGTCAACATGGCTGACAAACAACAACCGATCATCTCAAAAACCATCCACCTTGATGGCAATTTCATTAGTAGCCGCCTGATTGACGATCGCATTCATTTGGTTTCAGGTTTTCAGTTTTTCCAACTCAATAAAAAAATAGAAACCACGGAATTTTATGACCTGCTCAACCAATATCAACGGGCAAAACAAAATGAAAATGACACATTAAGAGACCAATTAAGAACGGAGATTCAACAAGCCATTCAACAAGCACTCGATGCATCTCCGATCGCGGCTTATTTACCACAAGTAACCATCGCCGCCGACAACACTAGTACCGCACAATTGTTAACACAATGCGCTGATATATTAAAACCCGATCTGATCATTACTCCGCCACAGTTATTAAACGTAACCACCGTGACCAGCGATGGCGGGCAAATTTTATCCACCGCCATTATGCAAAACGGCTGGCAAACCTATGCCTCGAAAAAAAATCTCTATGTCTCTCAAGCCAGCGATGGCTGGTTTTGGGCCAGCGACGAACCCCCTTCTACCGCAATTCATAAATTTGACATATCCGCTGAAAAACCCATCTACCTCGCTTCCGGTCAAATCGCGGGTACCACCAATAATTCGTTTGCTTATAGCGAATACCAAAACTATTTACGTGTCACCACCACCGAATCCCGATTCGATCCTGCCACCAATCAAAGTATCATGTCGAACCATTTGTTTATCCTGGAGCAACAACCGGGTGAATTGGCAATCGTTGGCAGTGTCAAAAATTTCGCGCCCGGTGAGCAAATTTTTGCAAGCCGCTATATTGATGATGTCGCCTTTGTAGTCACGTTTCGACAAACCGATCCCTTATTTGCCTTTGACTTATCGAATCCGAAAGCGCCAGTGATTAAAGGCGAACTCAAAATTCCCGGATTTAGCACATATATGCATCCCATCGATAAAACGCATTTATTAACGATTGGACGAGGCGGCGATGAAACTCGGGCAGATAATACCCTACAGTTGCAAATTTTTGATGTCAGCGATTTAACCAACCCCATTCGCACCGCCGTACATACCTTGGCCGATAGTGAGGGGGATTATAGCTGGAGTGAAGCCTTATTTAACGCTCATGCGTTTTCTTATTACTCACCGTTAGAGCTGCTGGCCATTCCGTTTAGCAACAATAATTGGCAAAGCCGGACACAAACCTCAGGCATTGGTCTCTTCTCTATCTCTTTAGAAAACGGTATCTCCCTCATTGGCACCATTGATCACGATGAGTTTTTTAATTCACCGTGCGAAAAGCTTCCGCCTGATGGAGCGTCTGCTCCCAGAATTCCTTGTGAACCCGGTTATCTGCCTTGGGGAACGCAGCCCAACCGAACCGTTTTCATGAGTGATGAACAAAACACGTTCATCTACACCCTATCAAATGTCGGAATCAAAGTGGCTGACACTGATAATATAACCAATGCCGTAGGAGATTTGATATATATTAACCCATAAAAACTAAACGACTATCGCTAGTCATGTGTCATTAATCCTTAAGTGTTATCACCTGTATTGTGTTAAATAAATACGGCACACTAAAAAGTATGATGTTGAATAGGGTCGGTGAATAAGCGGATATTGAGTGGCCTGGCAAATCAGAGTCCCGAGACCAGGCCATTCATGTTTGAGTTATAAAAACCCGCTGATGGTGTTACAATCGATTTATTTTTATTCATGTACGCTAACCTTTTGGATTAAGGGTCTATCTCTAATGAAGATTTTTGTCACTGGCGGGTCCGGTTATTTTGGGCAGCAACTCATCAAGCGTCTAATCACTGACCAACACCAAGTCAGTGCCGTTGTGGAATCGAATGAAAAAGCACAAATTGTGCAACATCTCGGAGCGACTCCCATCATCGGCAATTTAAATAATATCTCCAATTGGCAAAGCGCCATAGCGCATCATGAGATATTTGTCCATGCAGCCACTCCCGCCAAATATTGGGCGACACAGCGTTTTTTTGACGAAAATGTTATTCGCCCAACCCAGTTATTATATAAAATGGCGAATAAACACCAAACAAAACGTTTTATCTACCTCAGTTGTGAATCAGCCGTGTACCATGAAAAACCGCTCGATGGTGTTGACGAGACTTTTCGTTTTATTCCCGCTAATTCCAACTACGGCGCGGCAAAACAAGAAGCCGAGCGTTTATTAATAACATCGCCATCGAAAACCCAATGTATTATTTTACGACCTGCATTTTTATGGGGACCGGACGTACCCTCGCTGAAAACCATTCAGCAACGAGTTACCCAAGGAAAATTTATGTGGGTTGATCACGGCAATGTCATGATGGAAACCGTACACATCGACAACCTGGTCGAAGCCACTTGTCGATCCTTAACCCATGGTCAAAACAAAAACATTTATTATGTGACAGACGACCACCCACGTACTGTGAAAGAAATGATTGGTTTATTATTAGCAACCAGAAATATCACGCCAACTGAGCGCAGTATCCCACATAATATGGCTAAAATTTTTGCCTCTGTTTTTGAAACGATCTGGAAAAGCTTGCATATCCCCTCCCCCCCCCCTTTTACCCGTTTCGAGTATTCCTTTGCGAGTTTATCACGGCGTTATAATATAGGAAAAATCAAAACTCACATGAATTATCGATCTATCGTCAATTTTGACCAAGCGCTCAAGGAAATGCGTGACAGCCATCAAGAACAAGTCTGAATATCCCATGACATCACCAGTTATCACCCAAAGACAGTATTAATAAGGTGTTACACATACGCTGATAAGTTCTGGATCTATGGAATTTTCCCAAGCGATTTATTTGGTTTTTAAAATGGGCTTTCGCCACAAGGTTAGGCAGACCATACAGCAGAAGCCTAATAATCATACTGTGTTCGAATAAGGAATGGGCGACACCATCACTTTCCCATTTGGCATCTCGGCGTTATCTTGACAATGACTCAGTGCATCGCCGAAAGCCTCTCATAAATTAACCATAACTTATGCAAGTTTTCCGTGAATCATTCTGTTAAATTTTCTGATTTTTAAACTTTTTGCTCATTAGGTCTTGAATTTATACCGCATACCCTTATATTATTGGAGCGAGTTATGATTTGATAAATATCCAATTATGCTATTCAACATTGCACTTTATTCAGCACTTTTCAGAAGTCCCCTTCATGTTTTCTCCTGTGGGTTGCCATGTATGATTTGCAATTGAACATTTTACTTATTTGATTTTAGAGGAATAATACATGGTAACTGGTACTGTGAAATGGTTTAACGAGTCTAAAGGTTTTGGTTTTATTTCACCTAACGATGGTAGTGCGGACGTATTTGTCCATTTTTCTGCCATTGCCAGTGAAGGTTTTCGAACCCTTGCCGAAGGACAAACTGTTAGCTTTCAGGTAGAAAATGGCCCTAAAGGACCACAAGCCACTCAAGTAACTGTACAAAGTTAATTGATGTTGTTTGTTTGACTTATGCCGCCTCACAGCTCATGTTGTGAGGCGGTGTATTGAGTGTACTTATTAAATTCCTTTATCGTTTCATCTCCCTCAATCGTGATTCTACGCCTCCCTCTTGTTGATCAAACACGCGCAGGAATATTAAATAATCGATGGAAGTTTTCTGTGGTTTTTTCGGCAATGTATGCTATCGGTTCGCCACGCAAATGCGCAATATATTCAGCGACATATTTAACATAAGCCGGCTGGTTGGGTTGACCTCGATAAGGCACTGGGGCTAAATAAGGCGAATCCGTTTCAATCAATATTTTGTCAATGGGCATCTTTTTGGCGACATCTTGCAGCGTTTTGGCACTTTTAAACGTCACAATACCAGAAAATGAAATATAAAAATTCATGGCCATGGCCGCTTGCGCCATCTCCCAGTCTTCCGTAAAACAATGCATGACACCGCCTACCTCAGCCGCCTGCGCTTGCTCAAGGATGGCTAGCGTATCTTGTTTCGCATCACGCGAGTGAATGATTAATGGTTTATTGGTTTGCCTAGCCGCCTGAATATGTCGACGAAAGCGGGCTTTTTGCCAATCTAATTCACCTTCGCTACGAAAATAATCTAATCCGGTCTCGCCAATGGCAATGACTTTAGTATTGTCTGCCATGGCGAGTAATTGAGTTAAGCTGGGCTCAACCCCTTTTCGATGGTTTGGGTGAACCCCAACCGAAGCCCAAACTTCGCCATAAGCGGCCGCGAGGGACAATACCTCAGGTAAGGTTTCCCAATCAATGGAGACACACAAAAACTGTGAAACATGCGATTGCTTGGCCATTGCCAAATAATTATCAACAATCTGTCGGTCATGTGCGCCCGCTAGACAATTAAGATGGCAGTGGGAGTCAATAAGCGAAAACGACATCGGCTATCCTTAACGTACATATGCGCTGAATTGCAAAAAAATAATGGAAAACATAAAAAGCACTTATGATCTTTAGGTATGCGTCCATTTACATTGTAAAGGTCACTCGATCCGATGTGAGTTTACCGGCTAACTGACTCTCTATTTTTTTTTGTGCATTACCCTCATCTAAAAACTGGACGCCAATACCGGGGGATCGATTATTTTGTGCACCCTTTGGGGTGATCCAAATTACTTTTCCGGCAATTGGTATTTTTTCCGGATTTTGCCACAGCGTCAATAAGACAAATACATTGTCGCCTAAGGTAAAATCTCGTTGTGTACCGATAAACAATCCTCCATTTTTAACGAAAGGCATATAGGCGGCGTAAAGCTGTGCCTTGTCTTTCACGGTGATATTTAGCATGCCGCCACCCGCAGCGGGTCTGGATACTAAAGTATAATCATTCATACTCATTTCCCCCTAGCTTGGGAATGGTCACTGATGGCGGCGAAACTCAGTAGCACATCTTCCATCAATAAGAGTGGATTCGGGTTTGAGGTTTGACAAGCTTGAGCGCTCATTAATTTTTGGTAGACGTTGAGTAACGCTTGCACCGAACATTGGCGTGCGATAGTGCGCAATGGCTCAATGAAATCAGGATTGTTTATCATGGGTGGTTGCGGTGCAAATTTTAGCCGGACTAAATCAATCACCCCACTCGACATCCAGTATAACGACCCTTCCAAACCAATCTTTAGTGCCACTTGTGCGGTCTCGATTACGCTGGATTTATGGCCTTGCAAGTCAATCAGTGCGTTAAAAAAAGCGTCTCGTTGTTGAAATATTTCTTGTTGAACAAACGCAAGAGCCACTAAGGGGGCACCGTTCGCCAACGCCAGTAACACTTGACATTCGCTGGCTGTTTTATCAAGCAATTGTTGTTGTAACCAGGATTGCGCTAAGTCTCCACAAGGCAATGCAAAAGTGAGCGGTTGACAACGGCTTCTCACCGTAGCTAACAATGCAGAGGGTCGATGAGTACTTAGCAAAATCAATGTATCTGCCGGGGGTTCTTCCAGCGATTTTAGCAAACTATTAGCAGCCGCACGATTCATCCGATGGGCCGAGTTTATTATCACCATTTTTTGTTTACCGAGGTGCGGTGTCAGACTTAAAAATTGGTGAATTTCTCGCACCTGGTCAATGGTAATCTGTTTGGATTTCTCCAGCGCCGCCACCATCAAAATATCAGGATGGTTTCCCGCACGCCATAGATGACAGGAAACGCAATCACCACAAGCCTCCTCTAATGAGGCGTTATGCTTGCACAGGAAAAATTTAGCAAAGCTTTCGGCGAAATGCATTTTACCTAAACCTGACGGGCCGAGCAAAAGCAAAGCATGGGGAATACGCTGTTGCTTGGCTCGCGATATCAAATCTTGCCACACCGCTTGCAGCCATGGATAGCGACTCATTCGGCTACCACCGAGGCTAAAATACAATCTATGTTTTGCTGCACTTCAGCTAAGGATTTTTGCGCATCAATCACCCGGTAACGATGGGAGGCTTGGCGAGCCATTGCCAAATAACAATCGCGCACTTTCTCAAAAAAAATGATGTCTTCCTGCTCAAAGCGATCAGCCTGACCGCGCACACGAGCACGCGCTAAACCGACACTCACCGGCAAGTCAAATAACAAGGTCAAATCCGGCCGCAATCCACCTTGCACCCATTGCTCGATCAGGGCAATCCGCTGCATTGAGACATCACGCCCTCCGCCCTGATAGGCATACGTCGCATCGGTAAAACGATCACAGACAATCCAGTGACCTTGGGCGAGCGCCGGTTTAATCACGTTTTCCAGATGATCTGCCCGGGCGGCAAACATTAATAAAAGTTCGGCATCAACAGATACATTTTTATTTTCTGGATCTAATAAGAGTCGGCGTATTTTTTCCGCCAACGGTGTACCGCCCGGTTCTCGGGTAACGATAACAGGCTTCCCTACCGCCTTGAGTTTAGCTCGAATGTATTCAACATTTGTTGACTTGCCGGCACCATCTCCGCCTTCTATGGTGATAAACACGAGGACTCCTGAACTGATTCATGTTGGGCAACCGATGGCTGCGGATAACTGCGATAATTTTTGCAGGGTGTCAATTGATAGGTTTTGACGGCTTGGTTATGCTTGACAAGCGTTTTAGAAAAATGATGAAAGCCATTACCCTTGGCGACAAAGTAGAGAGTATCACCCTTGGCCGGGGTCAATGCCGATTGAATCGCATGGCGACTCGGCAAAGCAATGGGCGTTGGTGTTAATCCTTTTCGCACATAGGTATTGTAGGGCGTATCCCTTCTCAAATCTTTGCGTCGTAAATTGCCTTGGTAACGGTCCCCCATGCCATAAATCACGGTTGGATCGGTTTGTAGGCGCATATTTTTCTGCAAGCGTCGGACGAAAACACCCGAAATTTGTGGTCGCTCGGCTGAAATAGCGGTCTCTTTTTCAACGATTGACGCCATGATCAGCGCTTCGTAGGGCGTTTTGTAGGGCAAGTCCAACCGACGATTTTGCCAGGCTTCATTTAAAACGCGGTGCAACGCCACATTCGCCCGCCGCAAAAAACTCACATCCGACGTTCCTCTGGGAAAATGATACGTATCCGGTAAAAACTGACCCTCAGGATGTTCACCAGGTCGATCAATTTTCGCCATCACCACCAAGCCGGTTGTGTCTTGCAACGTCTGTTTAATTTTTGGATGTTCACGTAAGGCGGACATGAGTTGCTGGAATGTCCATCCTTCAATGACGGTTAAGGCATATTGTTTTACCTTTCCCTTCACAAAATGCTGCAAAAGTGTCCGAGGAGTCAGCTCACCACTAATGTGATACTCACCGGCCTTGATATTGCGATCAAGCGATTCAAATCGGGCCAACAAGACTAAATATTGGGCATTGTCAATGATTTTCTGTTGCTCAAGTTGTTGCGCAACATCACGCAAATGAGCGCCACGCGGCAAATCAAAATCCACCGGTTCAGTGAGACTAATGGGTTGGTCGGCGAATTGACTGATGCCCATCCAGTGCCAAGCTACAAAGGCACTGATGACAATCATTGCAACGCCAATCACTTTAAAGAGGAGATTAATCATCTGGATTAAAGAGCGGTTTTAATTGTTGCTGTAATACTCGGGTCAGAGCATGCGTTTTTAATATTTTCTTTTGCTCATGTTGGATAATGGTCGCCACTGGCCAGATGCCAATGAGACTATTCGTTAAAAAAACTTCATCAGCTTGATGTAATGCTAACCGGCTTACGCCGCCAATGTGGATTTTTATACCCAATTTTTTAGCCATTTCCAGAATATGTGCTCGCATCACTCCGGCAACACCCACCTGGTCCAGTGCCGGAGTGACTAAACATTGCTCTTGAACAAGAAAAACATTGCTCATGGTACCTTCAATCAGTTGATCATCGTTATCAAATAAAAGCCCTTCGACGATGGTTTGATCCCTCCATTCTGCCCGAGCCAAAATATTTTCTAACCGGTTGCAATGCTTGATGCCAGCGAGCTGAGGATTTAATCCTAATCGGGTTTGACAACAACGCACCGTGCAAGGTCGCCTGGATAATGGGATTAGCGTGTCAGGCCAATCGGCCAAGCTGAGCAGGCGAGTAACGCTGACGTCGCTGGGTACACCATAACCACGCTGGCCAGGTCCCCGCGTGATAATAATTTTTAACACCCCGCGTGCCATCGGAAAAGCACAACCATGCCATAACTGGTTAGCTTCTGCCCACAATCGCTCAACATCGGGCAGAGGGATTTTTAAGCGTTGGCAACCTTGATGCAATCGTGCCAGGTGGGCCTCCCACAGCAAAAATGTCCCACTGATCACGGCAATGGTCTCAAACACACCATCACCATATTGAAACCCACGATCGGTATAATGAACCGTATCCGCCGCCACCCCATTGATTAACACACGTGCTGTCACGACTGCAATGCCATCATTAATCCTTTGGCCTTGGCGCGGGTTTCTGTTAATTCCCGACTTGCTTGCGAGTCCGCCACAATACCGGCACCGGCACGAAAAGAAATAGCCGTTTTATGCTGTTCGATGGTGCGAATCAGAATGTTCAAATCTAAATCACCATCATGATTTAAATACCCCATCGAACCGGTATAAGCCCGTCGCCGAGATTGTTCCAATTCGGCAATGATTTCCATACATCTCACCTTCGGGCAACCGGTAATGGTACCGCCAGGAAAAACCGCTTTAATCAAGCGCCCTGGACTATATGGCGCGGCTAGCGTGCCGACCACATTGGAGACGATGTGATGTACGTGAGCATAGGATTCAAGCACCATGAATTCATCCACCTTGACAGAACCCGCGACGCAAACCCGCCCTAAATCATTTCGCTCCAGGTCAATGAGCATAATATGCTCAGCCCGTTCCTTAGGATGCTGAATCAACGCCTGTTTATGCGCTTGATCGCGCCCATCGTCATCGGCCTGGGGCCACCTAGCCGCCGTCCCGGCAATGGGACGTACCTGCACCTTATCGGCGGTCACTTTCACGAGACGTTCCGGCGACGAACTGACGATATAAGAATCACCCCAATGCATTAAACCAGAAAAGGGCGCCGGATTTTGCGCTCTTAATTTAGCATAGAGGTCGGTAATAGAATATTCAACCGGTAACACACCCGCCCAGTAGCGCGATAAGTTAACTTGAAAGACATCCCCATTTTTAATGTATTTTAGTATTTTTTCGATGTTGTTTAAGTAAATATTCGGCGCTTCTTCAATCAATTCGATACTCATTAGCGATGGGTATTCCACCCGCCGATGCCTATCAAGTTGTGAAAAATCGCTTTGCATTTTCGGTGATAAATCACGGAAAGCGTGCTCAACCATGAGATAGGTCTGTCCTAACAAGTGATCCTGAACAAAAGCGGCGGGCATTCGAACCGCAAACGCCGTGGGAAAATCATCTTCGATGGTTGGTAAGGCCAATGTTGTTTCAATTTGCTGTGCCAGCTCATAACCCAGATAAACAAACCATCCGCCACGAAATGGGAGATCAATCACCGTCTGCCTGGACTGCCGCTCTTGCTGCCAGCTCCTATCTAATTGATCAAGAAAATCGTCATGACTCGCCTTGTGACCATCAATCCATAGCCCATATTGCGCATCAAGCACAATGGTCTGCTGGGGAAAGGCAAATAGAATGTCGAAGCGGGCATGGGCATGACCCGCCGCCACGCTTTCTAATAAAAAGGGATAACGCTGAGGATTGAGCTGATGCAACACCAGTAAATCCACTGGCGTTTCAGATAACAAGTGATAACTAAACATGTGACTCATTTTGAGCCACTGGTGCATAGAGTCGCATTTAATTCGGTGTCAAATTCAAATAACAAACAAGCGGGTAAAACAGGCTAGGTTAATTTTTGCATAATAAGTGTGCCATTCGTTCCACCAAAGCCAAATGAATTCGACATGACGGTCTTGATTTTCATTTCCCGCGCCGTTGCTGGTATATAGTCTAAATCACAGGCAGGATCTTGGTTAAATATATTGATTGTCGGTGGCGCCACTTGATCTCGAATTGCCAAGGCACAAAAAGCCGCTTCAATGCCACCCGCCGCCCCTAACAAATGACCCGTCATTGATTTTGTCGAACTCATAGCCAACTGATAAGCATGCGCTTCAAACACTTGTTTGACAGCAATGGATTCGGCCAAGTCACCCACCGGTGTTGAGGTACCATGGGCATTAATATAGTCTACGTCTGTCGCATTGATGCCAGCATCGCGTAGCGCATTTTTCATGCATCGTTGTGCGCCTTCCCCATCTTGCGGTGGGGCGGTCATGTGATAGGCATCGGCGCTCATGCCAAAACCAATCATTTCGGCATATATTTGCGCATGGCGACGCTTGGCATGGGCATATTCTTCCAGCACGACCACACCAGCACCGTCGCTTAATACAAAGCCGTCCCGATCTTTATCCCAGGGTCGACTGGCGGTTTCCGGGTCATCATTACGGCTGGATAAGGCTTTTGCTGAAGCAAATCCACCCAGCCCAGTGGGCGACGTTGCCATTTCTGCGCCCCCGGCAATCATCACATCAGCATCGCCATAAGCAATCATTCTGGCCGCTTCACCAATATTGTGCGTGCCAGTCGTACAGGCGGTCACAATGGCAAAATTTGGACCTTTCATGCCATACATCACTGACACATCGCCGGAAATCATATTAATAATATTACTGGGTACAAAAAACGGTGAAATTTTACGCGGCCCGCTTGCGAGAAAACTATTGTGCCCTTTTTCAATGCCTGTCAGACCACCAATGCCTGAGCCAATCGCGACCCCAATGCGCTCCGCATTAGCTTCTGTGACTTCAATACCCGCATCATCAATCGCTTCTTTAGCCGCTGCCACACCGTATTGAATGAAAATATCCATTTTTTTGATTTCTTTTTTAGGAATATAGTCAGCGGCTTCAAATCCCCAAACCGATCCACCAAAGCGAGTCGAAAATTGCGAAACATCGAAATGAGTTATCGGCTTAATTCCGCTTTTACCGGCTAAGATATTTTCCCAAGCCTGTTTAATATTTAATCCGACTGGAGAAACAATACCTAAGCCAGTAATGACAACCCGTCTTTTACTCAAAACTCACCCTCAAAACAAATATAGTAGCCTAATAGACAATCAACATGATTACGTTAAATCAGAAGATATCACGATCCAATTAACTGACCTAGATAAATAGAAAAGGCCGTCCTCGGTTCGACGACAGCCCGTTCATACCGTATCAGCAATGATGGTTCAGTTGATATGCTTATTAATATAGGTAATCGCTTCTTGTACGGTTGTGATTTTCTCAGCTTCTTCATCGGGAATTTCGCACTCAAATTCTTCTTCAAGCGCCATCACTAATTCTACGGTGTCCAGGGAATCAGCACCAAGATCATCTACGAAAGATGATTCGTTGCTTAACTCCTCTTCCTTTACCCCTAGTTGTTCACCAACGATCTTCTTTACGCGCTCATCGACAGTGCTCATGCTTGTCTTTTCCTCCAGTCTTATCTTATATTGATAGGTATTCCAATACACGAGTTGCTCGTTCTACAAACCAAACTCACCCGCAGCTAATCAATCATTAGCGCTTACAAATATTATTTTACAAACAGAGAGTTATTTCTCCTATTTTTCATGTTGTTCAAATACTCAAACAAACCCGATGAGGCGTATTTTATGGGAAACTTCCATATAGCGCTAGTCTAACTTCATCATAATTTTTATGTCACTTTCCTACTAACCACTCAATCCATTTTTTCTACGATTTTTGTCCCACATTTCCCACTGAAGTTATCTGATAATCGTAAATTTTTGATCTCACACGAATTTTCTAAACAAGCCGGGGGTCTACTGGATTATTAAGCAATGAAAAATCCATATAAAATCAACAATCAAACCTATCACATGATCATCTGAAAAAGCGGCTTTTTCGTTAAAAAATCACCTCAAGTCATGCACATACCACCATTCACTTGCAGCGTCTGCCCCGTAATATAGCCGGCTTGCTCAGACGCGAGAAAACCAACCGCTGCAGCAATATCGGCTGGCTCACCCAGCCTGTTTAATGGAATTTGAGCAATCAGCTGAGTTTTGTGTGTATCGGCTAAGCCACGTGTCATGTCGGTATTGATAAAACCAGGGGCCACCACATTCACCGTCACACCACGCGCCGCTACTTCTCTCGCTAAGGATTTTGAAAAACCGATAATACCGCTTTTCGCCGCCGCATAATTCGTTTGTCCAGCATTACCTGTGACACCCACCACCGAAGCAATATTAATGATTCGGCCACGGCGCAATTTTATCATGCCCCGCAAACAAGCCTTACTCATGCGAAATACCGAACTTAAATTCGTGTCAATGATACTATCCCATTCATCGACACTCATCCGCAATAAGAGATTATCGCGAGTGATTCCAGCATTGTTGACTAATAGGCTAGGCGCGCCATACTCAGCAGAAATCGCTTTGACAAGCTCGTCAATGGCCGCTTGATCAGTGACATTTAGCGTTTTGCCATCCCCTTTGATGTTTTGTTCAGCTAAATAGCCGCTAATGTGATCCGCACCGGCTGGCGAAGTGGCAGTACCAATCACCGTGGCCCCTTGCTTGCCAAGCTGTAAGGCAATGGCTTGACCAATACCGCGGCTCGCCCCCGTTACCAATGCGATATGATTTTCCAAACTCATCCATTTTGCTCCTTTTGGCCGTGTGAGATATTACCCATATCCAGATGACTTTACTGGGAACAAGCCTGCAATGCGTTTTGCAATGAACCAACATCATGCGTGGGATACACCGATGCTTTTTTAATGATTCTTTTGTTTAATCCCGCGAGCACCTTGCCTGGTCCACATTCAATAAACTGCGTCACTCCTTGGGCATTCATCCATTGGATGGTTTTAACCCATAATACCGGGTGATCGAGCTGCTTAACCAGCGCCTGTTTTATCGCTGTCGCCTCGTTATGGATTGTCACATCGCAATTATGAATCACCGGAATCGTCGGATTTTTTATTTCAATGGCTTGTAAGCGTTGCTGCAAATTCATCGCAGCAGATTGCATTAAGGCGCAATGAGACGGCACCGAAACGGAGAGCAATGTCGCTCGTTTCGCACCCATGGACGAGGCCTGCGCTACTGCCCGCTCAACCGCCTCACGGTGACCCGCAATAACCACCTGCCCAGGACTATTATAATTGACGGCTTGCAATACTTGATTCTCAGCCTGCGCCACGCATAAGGCCTGCACTTTATCATCCGCCAAGCCTAAAATAGCCGCCATCGCACCGCTACCTCGAGGAACAGCGGCTTGCATAAAACGACCACGATCAGCCACTAAGGCAATTGCATCAGTAAACGCCAAAGCACCCGCACACACCAAGGCGGTATATTCACCCAGACTATGGCCTGCCATCAACTGAGGTCGTGCCTCACTCTGATCAATCCAGACTTGCCAAGCCGCGACACCGGCCGCCAACATCGCCGGTTGGGTTTTTTCGGTTGAATTCAATTGATCTTCCGGTCCGTCTTGGATGAGTGCCCATACATCCCAACCAAGCACCTCGGAGGCTTCCTCAAAAGTCGCTTTCACCTGCGTAAATTGTGCTGCCAGCTCAGATAGCATACCCAGTGATTGTGAACCCTGCCCAGGAAAAATAAAAGCCTGCTTCATCATATTTCGCTGTCATTTAGTATTTTAATAAGACGGACCCCCAAGTAAATCCACCCCCAAAGGCTTCCATCAACAAGGTTTGGCCAGGTTTTATATCCCCCGCGGCCACTGCATGTGATAAGGCTAACGGAATGGAAGCCGCCGAAGTATTACCATGTCGATCCACCGTACACACCACACGCTCCATCGGTATCCGGAGTTTTTTAGCCGTCGCCGTAATAATCCGAATGTTGGCCTGGTGAGGGACTAACCAGTCAATCGCTGTTTTATCCATCTTATTGGCCATGAGCGTTTCGTCAACAATATCACCTAAGGTATTAACGGCCGTTTTAAAGACTTCATTGCCTTTCATTTGGATATACGCTTCACGTTGCAAAAACGTATCGCGATTCGAAGAAACACCACCATTGACTCTTAACAAATCTTTATATTGGCCATCGGCATGTAAATGCGTAGATAAGATGCCCGGCTCAGCACCGGCTTGTACCACAACCGCCCCAGCGCCGTCACCAAACAAAACACAAGTGCCTCGATCTTGCCAATCAATAATCCGTGATAAGACTTCGGCCCCCACCACTAAGGCGGTTTTTGAGGTACCGCACTTGATAAATTTATCAGCAATCGCTAAGGCATACACAAAACCCGTACATACCGCCTGTACGTCAAATGCCGGGCACCCTTGAATGCCTAATCGCTCCTGCAATAAGCAGGCAGTACTGGGAAAAATAAGATCGGGGGTCGTGGTTGCTACAATAATCAAGTCAATATCTGATGGCACAAGTTGTGCCGAAGCAATGGCCTCTCGGGCAGCCATTTCAGCCAGATCACAGGTGGATTGGTCGTCACTGGCAATGCGTCGCTCACGGATGCCGGTTCGATCTACAATCCAGCTATCCGTGGTATCAACTATTTTTTCTAGGTCCGCATTGGTGAGAATTTTATCGGGGAGATAAGCACCGGTACCCGTTATTTTGGAATACATCAAACGGCATGCCTTTCGAGTAAGGAGGACGCCAGTCGCTTACTAATTAATTGAGGCACATTGGTCTGAACTTCTAAGATGGCATACTCAATGGCTTTTGCAAAAGAAAGCTCATCAGCGCCCCCATGGCTCTTCACCACAATCCCCTGTAAGCCAACAAAGCTGGCGCCATTATATTGACGATAATCAATGCGTTTCCGGAAAGCGTTTAAGACTGGCTTAGCTAACACCACCGCTAATTTTGTGAACCAATTCCGGGTAAACTCTTGCCGCATGAAATGGAGAATCATCTGCGCAACGCCTTCACTGGTTTTTAAAGCAACATTACCCACAAAACCGTCACAAACCACCACATCCACGGTCCCTTTGAAAATGTCATCCCCTTCGATATATCCAACGTAGTTAATGCTGGAATCGGCTAACAAGCGAGCGGCCTCCTTCACTTGTTCATTGCCTTTTATTTCTTCTTCGCCAATATTGAGCAAACCCACAGTGGGTTGTGGTAGATCTTCTACTGCGCTGACCACCACAAAACCCATCACCGCAAATTGATAAAGGTGTTTTGCCGATAAATCCACATTAGCGCCCAAATCAAGTGCATAAGAATGTCCTCGGATGGTTGGCAGACGACTCATGATAGCGGGACGATCAATACCCGGTAAGGTTTTTAGCACATACCGTGCGATGGCCATGAGCGCACCGGTATTACCCGCACTAACACAGGCATGGGCAGCACCATTTTTTACTAAGTTAATGGCCACGCGCATGGAGGAATCTTTTTTATTACGCAGTGCTTGGGAGGGTAATTCACCCATTTCTACTTTCTGGGCAGCGTGCTGAATAATAAGTCGCTCTCCCACTTGGGCATGTTGAGCACGCAATTCCTGGCTTAACACGGTTTGATCACCCACCAGAATTAAACGTAAATCCTCACGACTGGCTAACACCTTAAGCGCAGCAGGAACCACCACATGGGGGCCGTGATCCCCCCCCATGGCATCTAAAGCAATGATATGCATTAAAAAACTAAATCCTAATTAATATTGTTTAATTTTCATCCTCAACCATCTCTTCTTTCGCCACAATGACTTGCCTGCCTCGATAATAACCTTGGGCAGAAATGTGGTGACGCAAATGGGTTTCTCCACTATTACGATCAATGGAAAACGCCGGGCTCTTTAAGGCATCGTGTGCCCGACGCATGCCGCGCTTGGAACGGGTTTTCCGGTTTTTCTGTACTGCCATGAAAAAATCTCCTCAAACATAAATTTAATGTAACCGCTCAAAAGGTTAGCATTGTAGCTGATCAAATCGCTTACTGCATTCGCTGAATCACACCACAGCCGGCTACGGATTGGTTTTCAAATTTTTTAATACATCAAAAGGATTGGCTTGTTTTTTTGTGGCCTCGCCAACACTAACCGATGCGCCACCGGAAGCTTCAGGATCACTAATAAACCTTGCTTGGCAATCGGCTAGCGCATGCATAGGAACCAGCGGCAACACTAATAGCAATTCATCTTCCACTAATTGGTTCAGCGAGATAGGATCATCAGTGATCAATAATGGGTCATACGGATCCGATAATTGCTCAATATTTTTTTCATGTGTTAACAACGCCAGCGCAAATGTATGATCCACTAACAAGGGTTTAGCCTGTAAACATCGCTGACATAGCAACGGCAGTTCACAACGAACCGTTCCCGAAATTGTGCGAAATTTACCCATTCGTCCAAATTCTAATGCCACCTGCACATCATCGGCGAAAGGCTTCACAAGTAACTCAGCGATACGCTCCATATCCTGTAATTTTAAACGTCCGCTGACACAAACGCCTTCAGCAGGTAACCGCTTAGGATAGAGATATGGTGGAAATGATGCTGACATGGCGTGGCATGATAATCATGTAAACGGAGTGTGTCAAAGTTTGTGCGAGTTATTCATCTCATTGGTAACCTTTAGGCAACTTTACTTGACATGGTCTACTATATTACGTAGAAAATGCCTAGCCCGCCCAAAAGGCAAACAAGCAACGCATTGAACATTAACAGATTATAAAAGTCAATCAAAAGTCGAATGAGCCTAGGCTCATATTTGTGTGACTGTATGACATTATTGATGGTACCTTTAGGACAGTGGTGTTTTGACTGGCAAGATTGTTCTGCCCACCATTGCGACGTAAAGCTGGCGTCTATTTAACCTACAAAGCCGCTTTATCAACTGGCTGAGTATTTAAAGTACGAATCAAATTTAACGTGTGGACCTAACTGTTGATTAAAAAAATTCTCATTGCAAACCGTGGTGAAATCGCTGTGCGCATCGTGCGCGCCTGCGCCGAAATGGGTATCAAGTCAGTCGCCATCTACGCCGAACCTGATCGTCATGGGCTTCACGTGAAAAAAGCGGACGAGTCCTATAATATCGGTCCCGACTCCATTGCGGGTTATCTGAATGTCCATCGTATCGTCAACTTAGCCGTCGCAACCGGCTGTGATGCACTGCACCCAGGCTATGGTTTTTTATCTGAAAACCCGAACTTGGCCAAAGCTTGTGCGCGTCGTGGGATTATTTTCATCGGTCCTTCGAGCAATGTCATTCAGCGCATGGGCGACAAAACAGAAGCCCGGCGCACCATGATCAAAGCCGGCGTTCCGGTCATCCCTGGCACGGAACAAAATCTTACCGATTTGGAGGAAGCCTTAGCAATTGCGGAGAAGATCGGTTATCCCATCATGCTAAAAGCCACCTCGGGGGGAGGCGGACGAGGCATTCGACGATGTGATACGCCACAGGATTTACAAAAAAATTACAAGCGGGTCCTCTCGGAAGCGACCAAAGCATTTGGTTCTGCCGATGTGTTTATGGAAAAGTGTGTGGTCAATCCAAAACACATTGAAGTTCAAATATTAGCGGATATTCATGGTAACGTATTGCATCTCTTTGAGCGTGACTGCTCAATTCAACGACGCCATCAAAAACTGATCGAAATCGCCCCCTCCCCACAAATTTCCGAAACCCAGCGCAAAATGATTGGTGAATATGCCGTCAAAGCCGCCCGCTCAGTCAATTATGTCAATGCTGGCACGGTCGAGTTTTTATTGGACAGTGATGGTAGCTTTTACTTCATGGAAATGAATACCCGGCTACAAGTTGAACACACGGTCACCGAACAAATTACAGGCATCGACATTGTTAAGCAACAAATTCTGATCGCCAATGGCAATAAATTAAAAATAAAACAACAAGATATTACCAAGCGTGGATATGCCATGGAATTTCGCATCAACGCCGAGGACCCCAAAAACGACTTTCTACCGAGTTTTGGTCGCATTACCCGTTATTTTGCCCCCGGTGGTCCTGGCGTTCGTACCGATGGGGCGATTTATTCCGGTTACGAAATTCCACCCTATTATGATTCCATGTGCGTCAAAGTCACGGTCTGGGCCTTAACCTGGGAAGAACTGATCCCGCGTGCGATTAGAACCTTACAAGACATGGGTGTTTATGGCGTTAAAACAACCATCCCCTATCAGTTGGAAATATTAAAAACAAAAGCATTTCAAAGCGGAAAAATAGACACCAGCTTTGTTGAATCTCATCCGGAACTGGTTAACTATTCCACCAGGCGATCACCGCGAGAACTCACCGCCGTGATTGGCGCCGCCATTGCCGCTCACTTACGGTTTTAAAAGGGAACCTTGCCACTATGCCTAGTGTAAAAATCACCGATACTATTTTACGAGATGCTCACCAGTCACTGATCGCGACGCGCATGCGTACCGAAGACATGTTGCCCATTTGCAAAAAACTCGATATGGCAGGCTATTGGTCACTGGAAATGTGGGGGGGCGCCACCTTTGATGCCTGCATTCGGTTTCTCAAAGAAGATCCTTGGGAGCGTTTGCGCGCCTTAAAAAAAGCCTTACCGAACACACCGCTACAGATGCTATTACGCGGCCAAAACTTGTTGGGCTATCGCCATTACTCCGACGATGTGGTCATTGCCTTTGTCCAATGCGCGGCGAAGAATGGTATTGATGTTTTCCGCATTTTTGATGCCCTAAACGATTTACGTAACTTAGAAGTCGCGATCCAAGCCGTGGTGAATACAGGTAAACACGCACAAGGGACTATTTGCTATACCACCAGCCCGGTGCATACCATCAAAGATTTTGTTGCCCAGGCAAAAACCCTGGAAAGCATGGGTTGCCATAGCCTCGTCATCAAAGACATGGCGAGCTTGCTAACGCCGACCGCCACCACGGAGCTGGTGAGCGCACTTGTGAAAAAAGTAAAGATACCCCTGCATATCCACTCTCACGCCACGGCTGGGCTTGCTAGCATGTGCCAGCTCAAAGCCATTGAAAATGGCTGTTACCAGATTGATACGGCCATTTCCGCCTTTGCCGATGGGGCTAGCCACCCCGCCACCGAAAGCATGGTCGCCGCCCTGAAAGGCACCGAATACGACACCAAAATGGATTTACCTCTCTTGCAAGAGATTGGTTTTTATTTCCATGAAGTCAGAAAAAAATATCATCAATTTGAAAGTGAATTTACGGGTCTCGATACCCGCGTACAAGTCAATCAAGTGCCAGGAGGCATGATCTCCAATCTCACGAACCAGCTCAAAGAACAAGGGGAGTTGAAAAGAATTAACGAGGTATTAGCAGAAATACCTCGGGTACGAGAAGATTTAGGGTATCCGCCACTGGTAACACCCACCTCACAAATTGTTGGTACCCAGGCCGTCTTAAACGTATTAACCGGTGAACGTTATAAAAGCATAACGAATGAAGTAAAACTTTACCTACAAGGCCGCTACGGTAAGCCACCTGGTCAAGTCAATTCAATTGTGAAGCAGCAAGCTATTGGTGATGAAAACATCATTGAGTTTCGCCCTGCCGATTTATTACCCGCAGAAATGAACAGCCTTCGGGAAGGTATCGGTGAGCTGGCAAAAACCGAAGAAGATGTATTAACTTATGCGATGTTTCCAGATATTGGTAGAGAATTTCTGGAACAACGGGCCAACAACACCCTATCACCGGAACCCCTTGATCCGCCGCCTGAAGCCAATGCCAATGTTTGTGGTCTAGCCCCCACCGAGTTTAACGCAACGCTGCACGGTGAGACCTACCATATTAAAGTCACCGGCAGCGGTCACCGCTTTCAAGCACAACGCCCTTTTTACATGTCAGTGGATGGGGTACCAGAAGAAATCATCATTGAAACATTGTCAGAAGTTGTCACCCAACCCTTGGCCGCTTCAGGCGCAACCATCGCCAATGGCGATACGGAAAGTCTCAAAGGTGGCAGTAAACGCCCCCGAGCCACCAAACCCGGACATGTCACCACCTCAATGCCCGGCGTAATTGTCGAAGTGCTGGTCAAATCCGATGATCAAGTGAAGGCCGGCGACGCCCTTTTTATTACCGAAGCGATGAAAATGGAAACCGAAATACAAGCCCCCATCGAAGGGAAAATTGTCGCGATACATATTGAAAAAGGGGACTCAGTTAACCCCGATGAAACGTTAATTGAAATTCAATAACCACCCATGCTACCGTTGATTTTAGCCTCTAGCTCGTTATCACGACGAAATCTGCTTGCGCGCTTAACGATACCTTTTGAAAGCATTTCTCCCAATATTGATGAAAGCATACACGCGGGCGAATCGGCCGAACTACTGGTTAAGCGCTTATCGATAGAAAAAGCCAAGGCTGTGGCCAAAAACTACCCTAATACCCTGATTATCGGGTCCGACCAAGTCGCCGTCTGTGAGGGTAATTATCTGGGAAAACCACTGACACATGACAAGGCCGTTCGTCAACTCCACCAAGCATCGGGCAAAGTGGTTATTTTTCACTCGGGCGTATGTGTATTAAACACACACACCAACGAATACCAGATTGACGATATCACAACAGAAGTAGAATTCAGAGCCCTCACGACGGCCGAAATAGAAGACTATTTAAGCAAAGAACCCGCTTATCATTGCGCCGGTTCTTTTAAATCCGAAGCCTTAGGGATCAGCCTTTGCCATCGAATGACGAGCAATGATCCGAGCGCTCTGGTTGGTCTACCACTGATTCGCTTAACCCAAATGCTGCGCGCTATCGGCCATTAAAGCGACGCAATCACTTTCCAATCCCAAGTGTCATCTCGAAAAGTGATCACGCCGCCCATCTCCTATTTCAATTGAGTGGGTGTTAAAAACAAACTGGAAAACGCATTCGCCATGGACACACCAATGCTCTCCGCAAACCGATCAAGGTAATTCGGCCTTGGGGTAAAATCCACAATCTTTTCGGCTTTCAGAAGTTCTCTCGCCACATAGCTGGAGCTACCCAAACCATCCACTAAACCCAACTCAAGACTGTGCTCTCCGGTCCACACCAAACCTGAAAACAGCCGGGGATCATCCGCCAAACGGTCTCCGCGCCCTTTTTTCACCACATTAATGAACTGCTCATGGACATTGTCGAGTAAGGCTTGCATATGCGCTTTATCGCTCTCTTTCGTGGGAGAAAACGGGTCTAAAAACGCTTTATTTTCGCCGGCGGTCATTAGCCGTCTTTCAACACCCAATCGCTTCATAGTATCGACGAATCCATAACCATTCATCAGCACACCTACCGACCCCACAATACTCGCCTTATCCGCATAAATCTTATCGGTAGCGACCGCAATATAATACGCCGCTGAGGCACACAGATCGGTCACCACAGCATAGATTGGAATCGCCGGATATTTTTCTCGTAAACGAAAGATTTCATCATTGATATAACCGGCCTGAACCGGACTTCCGCCGGGACTATTGATCCGCAAAATCACGCCTTTGGTATGGCTATCTTTAAAGGCGGCGCGCATCCCGGAAATAATGGTATCGGCATTGGCAAATGCATTACTAGAAATGGCACCATTAATTTCAATAATTGCTGTATGGTCTTTTCCACCAATGGGCATTTCAGTCGTGCTATCCGATCGATATAAGATAAAAATTAACGTAATATAAGCAAAGAAAAGAAATTTAAAAAAGATACTCCATCGACGTGCTCGCCGTTGCTCTTTAATCGCAGAAAAAGCTAATCGATGGACTAAATCACGCTCCCAATCGGGGCTATCCATATCAATGGTATTTTTCGATTTTTTGCGTCGCCCTACGTTCCCTGCGGAATCGCCTGAAACAGAAATCGGCGCTGTCCAAGGGTCTTCCGCTGGCTGAGGGTTTTCACTTTCCTTGTTATCTGATGGGGTTTTATCTATCATAGTAATAATTAACTTGACAAGTCATCCTTTTGTTGAGAAATAAAATAAGTTTTTTCAATTCTTTAGCCAATCCAATAAGTCAATCGTGTTGGTTAAATGTATCACCGGTTGACAATTCAATAGTCTTTTTTCATCGTATGCGCCGCCGCCAACACTCACCGCATCCACGTTAGCATTTTTTGCCATATGCAAGTCATATTCCGAATCGCCAATCATTAAAGTTTCATGGTGTGTCACTCCCACATAATCCATAATATCAATTAACATTCGTGGATGTGGCTTGGAAAAACTTTCATCTGCCGTTCGAGTTACATGAAACAGCTTCTGCAAACCGATGCGTTGTAATACTATATTGAGTCCACGGCGACCTTTACTGGTGGCAATGGCGAGAAAAAATCCTGAACTTTCCAATTCAGCGAGCATTTCCGGCACTCCATCAAACAGGACCGAAGGCGTTTTATCCGCTAAAAAATAATGGTACCGATAGCGTTCAATTAACGCCTGGCGCTGATCAACAGACTGATCAGAAAAAAGCTGCTTGGCGGCTTCCGGCATGGCCAACCCAACAATATCTTTTATTTGATGGTCAGAGGGTAAAGGTAGATGTAAATCATCGGCAGCGCAACGAAAACAATAAATGATTTCATTGATAGAATCCATTAAAGTACCATCCCAATCAAATACCAATAATTTATATTTGACCTGTGTTGCCAACAGATTATTAAGTCGCTTCATCGCGTAGGTTTAGACAAATTATTTAATACGTTTTGCAACATCCCATCGAGTGGTGCCGTCACTGTCACCAATTTTTTGGTGGCTGGGTGCATAAATTTGATAAATCGTGCATGCAAAAACAAACGATGTAGTCCATAAGCTTGCATGGATTGATTGAAATTTTTATCGCCATATTTTTCATCACCGACAATGGGCATACCTGCATGGGCAGTATGGACTCGAATTTGATGCGTGCGCCCCGTCAATAAGCGTGCTTCTAACAATGTGGCCGGTACGAATTTTTGTTGAACATAAAAATCGGTACGCGAAGGTTTGCCCTCCGCATGCACATACACATAGCGCTCTCCCGACCGGTTAACTCCTTTTTTTAAGGGGAATATGACTTCCCGCCGCTTATCTTGCCAATGTCCCTTGACCAGAGTAAGATAACGTTTGTCCAATTGATCTTCGCGCATATATTGATGCAATGCTCTTAGAATGCTGGTTTTCTTTGCAATAATTAAGCATCCAGAGGTCTCACGATCCAGCCGGTGTACCAATTCAATACGTCGTTCTTTGGTGTATAATATCCGCATCATTTCAATGACGCCAAATGAAATACCGCTACCGCCATGCACCGCCATCCCCGACGGCTTGTTTAGCACAATGAGATCCTTATCCTCATAGAGGACCGCATTTTTAATAAAATCCAATAGCTTATCTTGGTTATTCGGTCTACTTTTTGCTTGTGCTTGAGGAAGTCGTAACGGGGGTAACCGAATACAGTCGCCGACAGCAATCCGATAGGTAGGCTTGATTCTGCCTTTATTTACCCTTATTTCTCCTTTGCGTAATAAGCGATAAATATGCGTTTTGGGCACCCCCTTTAAATGCGATAATAAAAAATTATCAATACGCTGCCCTTCATGGGCAAGATCAATTTCAAGGTATTGGACCTGTGGTAATTTATTTTGATTTGATGGCGACATACGGCGATAAAAAAGACTTAAAGGTTTGATTATGTTATCATTTAGATTGACATTTAATGATCAATGCTTATCATAGCGCTTAATGAAAGAAATGCATAAAAAACGCTCGGCTGGGCAATAAAATACATGATTCGGCAAATTACGCTTAGCCAAGGCAGATTCTTTTCGAAGATTCACTATAATTGAATTTAGGTCGATTGGCTAAAAGGAACTTAAATCGCATGAATTGCAATAATTTAGTCAAAATATGTCCAATACGATTAATACACCAAAAGGTGAAAACGGAATCCATATGATAACATTAACGGACAACTAGAATGAACTATTGTTTTTTCTTCTATTTTTTTATACGAATTATTCAGAATTTGAAGACATGCTTTCAAGACTTGGAAGAATTAGCCCAGTGCCATTTTTTTAAGCAATTAACCGGCATGTTTCAAGTACCGCAGTTAACCGATTTCAATCAACAAAAGCGGCCTTTTTTCTACCGATATTTCATAAAACCAATCAGATTCATTTGGCGTAATGACTTGAAATAAGGACCGATAGAAATCAAACTAAAAAACAACGTTAAACCCGACATTAGGCCGCTTAGCGTTTGAAAATCGCGAGGAGAATTGATTTCAGCGGGGATTTTCTGAAGGAGGCAAGACTAGTTGTATGGCCGACTGACGAAAAATTTCTGTGGAATCAAGGACCAAGTGAGATTAAATGATAGGCTGCTCAATGTTGGTTAAACCAACGCAAATAGCACAAACGCTGCACATTCGAGTTTAGCAACTTGCAGATTACACCATAGGTAAATATTTTTCGTAAATAGACCAATCGGGTTGACAGCACATGTGGAATGAAAAACGCCACCCTCAACCTGACACGTTAATTAACGATAG